>NZ_JBIUYE010000005.1:0-210609 GCF_044744365.1 Kitasatospora sp. NPDC087314 | reverse complement strand
TGTATCGCGCACAGTAACGGCCGGGGCCGCGATCCGTAAGGGTTGCGGCCCCGGCCGTTTTGGCGTTGCCGCAGCCTCGGGCCGCAGGGCTGTCCGACCGTCAGGACAGACGGTCGGGAGGAGATCGGGAAAAGAGAAGAGCCGCGTACGGTCGCCCTCACCGACGTCCGTACGCGGCGTCTCCGCCTGCCGGGGCGCTCTGCGCACCACTCACGCCCGTCCGCGTGTCACTGCGGCCGCGGCCTCCCCGGCGGCACTGCTCCCCGTCCCCAGGGGACCAGTGCCCGTTCTGTGGCCGACCCCGTCGGGGCCGGCGTGATCTCAGCGTCCGATCAGATCGGCGACGGCCTGAGCCTGGTTCGCCATCTGGTCCCAGCCGCCGAACAGCATCACCAGCAGCACCGCGCACGGCAGGGCCATGGCCAACGCCACGGCCGGGTGCCGGGTGGGCTGCTCCGTCGACCGGGACTGGGTGACGGCCGGCCGACGGCGGCGGGAGGTTCCCGTGAGCTGCGGTGCCATGCCCTTACTCCTGTGATCCGGTCGAGTTGGCGCGGTGGACGGCTTACCTCGGGGGACGAGCTCCCCGTCCACCGCTGAACACAACGCTATTGCTCAGGGGGCCGTCCAGGCGTCATGCCGTCGTACTGTTCCTCGGGCATCCCGGAGTATGACGCTCAGACCCAAGGTGTACTACCGCAGGGGGAGAGAGCCTCGCCCGCACCCCCGGGGGAACCCTGAGGGGCAACCCCGAGAAACGATTCGGCACCCCTATGACCTGCGGGTCAACGCAAGATCCGACAATCGCACGGTCGGTTGAGGCGTTGCGTATCAGCACACCGCAGTGGGCAGTCCGTAAGCTGTGCCAGACAGGAACTGACGATGCCCCACCCGACGGGGCCCCACCCACAGGCTGACGGGGAACGGAACATGGCGATGATGCGGCTGAGGCGTGAGGACCCCCGCATCGTCGGGCCGTACCGCCTGCACCGGCGACTGGGCGCCGGCGGCATGGGTGTGGTCTACCTCGGCTCCGACCGCCGCGGGCAGCGCGTCGCCCTCAAGCTGATCCGCGCCGAACTCGCCGAGGACCAGGAGTTCCGCACCCGCTTCGCCCGGGAGATCGCCGCCGCCTCCCGCATCCGGGGCGGCTGCACCGCCCGCGTCGTCGGCTCCGACATCGAGGCCGACCGCCCCTGGCTCGCCACCGCGTACGTGCCCGGGCCCTCGCTCTACAAGCGGGTCGGCGACGAGGGGCCGCTGAGCTGGCCCGAGGCCGCCCGGATCGGCGCCGCACTCGCCGACGGGCTGGTCAAGGTGCACGAGGCCGGGGTCGTCCACCGCGACCTCAAGCCCTCCAACATCCTGCTGTCGCCCCGGGGCCCGCGCATCATCGACTTCGGCATCGCCTGGTCGCGCGGCGCCAGCACGCTCACCCACGTCGGCACCGCGGTCGGCTCACCCGGCTTCCTCGCGCCCGAGCAGGTGCGCGGAGCCGCCGTCACGCCCGCAACCGACGTCTTCGCCTTCGGGGCCACCCTCGCCTACGCGCTCACCGGGGACACCCCGTTCGGGTCGGGCGCGTCCTCCGAGGTCATGCTCTACCGGGTCGTCCACGAGGAACCCGACCTGTCGGCCGTACCGCCGCAGCTGGCACCGCTCATCCGGGCCTGCCTCGCCAAGGAATCCGCCGAACGGCCCGGCGCGGCCGCCCTGCACGAGCGGCTCAGCGAACTGGCGGCGCGCGGCGCGGCGACGGGAGCCGGCAGCGGCTCGCGCAGTGCACGGCCCGGCCACGGGCGGGCCGCAGCCCAGGCCTCGGCAGGCCCGACGGCCCCGTCCGCCCCCGACGGCGCGCGGCACGGCGTGCCCGCACCCGGACGCTCCCCCGAACCCGCCGCCCCCGCGCGGGCCCGGGCTGCGGCCGCAGCTGCGGCGCGGCACCCGCAGGGGGCCACCGCCCCGCTCCCCCGGCCCGAGGCGACACCGGTGACCCGCCCGCTGCGGGCCCGGCCGCAGACCCCTCCCCCCGGCCGGCCCGGCGCCCATGACCGGGGGCGGCCCCGGGACCGCCAGCACACCCCCGCCCCGGGCGGGCGGCCCGTCGGCGCGCGGCAGCGGCTGCTGCGGCAGCGCCTCATCGTCTTCGTCACCGTGACGGTCGGTGTCGCGCTGGCCATCGCGGCCGCGCAGGGGTGCGAGAACCGCAGCAACCAGGGTCTGCGGCCCTCGGGAGGATCGACCGCCAGTGCGCTGGCCACGGCCGGTGAGCGAGCGCTGACCGGGACCTCGGTGGACGGGACTTCGGTGGACGGGGTCGCCGTGGCCTCCACCGCCGCCCGGCCCCCCGCCGCCGTCCCGTCGCCCGCCGCCACCCAGTCGTCGGTCACGCCGCTCGCGGCGGCCGCGCACGGCGGCCCGGGCGACAGCCCGTTGGCGCCGCCTCAGGGAGCGGGGCCGGTGGTGGACTGGCCCAACCGCAGCTACCCCGACGGGGCCGGCGGGCCCGGCATCGCGCTGCGGGACGGCCGATCGGTCGGGGCCGGCCCGCAGGTCGCCCTCAGCACCGTACTGCCGGCCCGGTACAAGGGCGCCCCGGCAGCGGTCGTCGTGCTGCGGCGGGCGGAAGGCTCGGTGCCCGTCGACCTCGTCCAACTCTTCACCTTCACCGGGGACACCCCGGTCGCCGCCACCTCCCGCACCTCGGCGGCCGACCCGCAGGCGACGGCCGCCTGGCGGCTCGACGGCGGGACGGTCGTGCGGGAGGAGCGGGTCGCCGCGACCGGCGCGGCCACCTCCACCCGCTACACCGTCCGCGCCGACGGCACGCTGGAGGAGTCCTGGCCCGGCGCCTCCACCTCCGGCCCCGCCGCGCCGCCCCCGGCCGCCGCCCCGGCCCCGCCCACCGCCCCGGCAGGCTGAGCGCGGGAAGTCGGCTGATTCGACTTCCCGCGCGTGAACCGGGCCCAGGGCAGGGCGCCCAGCGGCCGCGCGCCCGGCCCGGAGGGTGCGCAGCACGCAGAGGTGGGCCGACTTCCCGTGCGTGGGACGCACGCCGGGTGGTGGGCCCCGGGGAGCGCAGGAAGTCGGGTGGGCTGACTTTCTGATGTCGGTCGTCGACGGACGCCGGTGGAAGGCGGCGATCGGCCCAGCGTGGGGCTCGCGGGCCGGAGCGGCGCCGTGGGGCCGGCGGTCGGGCTGGATCCGGGTTCGAGCGGCTCCCCTCTCCCGATCTGTTGACATGCACTCGCCACGTGGGTTTAACCTGGCGGGCCTTACCACTCAGTAGCCTCGATGTTGGACCGGATCACGGGATGGCGCAATGGTGCCCTCGCGTCCGCGGTGAGGGGTTGCCCGTGGCACCCTTCCGAATTCGCTCATGCCCCGACCTGCACCACGATGCATACCGGAGAGTCCATGAGACCCCATTGCTCACTGACCGACGTCGTCATCGGGATCACCCCGTTCCACCTACCGGACGCCGGGCTCGCCGAAGCCGTCTGCCGTGCGGGCGCACTGGGCGTGCTGGACCTGGGAGTTGGTGATCGGCGGTCGCGCGAGGAGCTCGCCAGGCTGCGGGAGCGGGCCCCGGCCGGGTTCGGTGTCCGGGTGGGCCCCGGCTGCCGGATGGTGCCCGAGGAGCTCCGCTCCGCAGGGGGCGCCGGCCCGCAGGTGGTCGTGCTGGCGGTGGACACGCCCGGCTGGGACATCGCGGCGCTCCGTGCCGAGTACCGCCTGCTGGTGGAGGTGACGGACCTGGCGCAGGCCCTGGCCGCCGTCCGCGCCGGGGTCCACGGGCTGATCGCGCGCGGCTGCGAGAGTGGCGGCCGGGTCGGGGAGTTGAGCACCTTCGTGCTGCTGCAGCAGCTGCTGGCCGCGCCCGGGATCGAGGCACCGGTCTGGGCCTGGGGCGGGATCGGGCCGCGCACGGCGATGGCGGCCGTGGCCGGCGGGGCGGCCGGGGTGGTGCTGGACAGCCAGCTCGCACTGCTGGCGGAGTCGGCGGTGCCGGAGGAGATCGCGGCGGCCGTGCGCGGCATGGACGGTTCCGAGACCGTCGTGGTCGACGGGCGACGCGTGCTGCGCCGCAGCCGGCCGGGCGCGGCCCCGCAGACTGAGCTGACGGTCGGTCAGGACGGCTTCCTGGCCGAACGGTTCGCCGAGCGCTGGGAGACGGTCCCACGCGCGGTGCGGGCCGTACGGGAGGCCGTCCTGGACGGCCTGCGGGCGGCGGCGGAGCCGGGTGCGGCGGCGGACCTGCTCGGGCCCGGGGCGCGGCTGGGCGAGGCGCTGGGCACTCGGCTGCCGGTGGTGCAGGGGCCGATGACCCGGGTCAGTGACCAGCCGGCATTCGCGGCAGCGGTGGCCGCGGCCGGCGCGTTGCCGTGCGTGGCGCTGGCGCTGGCCGGCGCGGAGCAGACCCGCGAGCTGCTCGCCCGGACCGCCGCGACGGTCGACGGACTCCCCTGGGGTGTCGGCGTGTTGGGATTCGCGCCGGAGGAGGTGCGCAGCGCCCAGCTTGCGGAGGTCCTGGTCGCGAGACCCAGCCACGCGGTGATCGCCGGTGGGCGGCCGTCGCAGGCACGGGTGCTGGAGGAGGCGGGCATCAGCACCTTCCTGCACGTACCCTCGCCGGGGTTGCTGAGGCAGTTCCTGGAGGACGGGGCCCGCAAGTTCGTCTTCGAGGGTTCGGAGTGCGGCGGGCATGTCGGGCCGCGGCACAGCTTCCCGCTCTGGGAGGCGCAGTTGGCGGTCCTGGAGGACTTCCTGGCCACCGCGCAGGCCGACCCGCAGGTGGAGGTGCTCTTCGCGGGCGGCGTGCACGACGCGCGCTCCGCGGCGATGGTGGCGGCGATGGCCGCAGCGCTGACGGCCCGGGGGGTCGCCGCGGGGGTGCTGATGGGCACGGCGTACCTGTTCACCGAGGAGGCGGTGGCCTGCGGAGCGGTGCGGCCGCAGTTCCAGCGGCAGGTGCTGGCGGCGCGCGGGACGGAGCTGCTGCAGACGGCGCCGGGGCACGCCACCCGCTGTGTGCCGAGCCCCTTCACGGTGGAGTTCCGCCAGGCACGCGAGCGGTTGCGGGCGGAGGGGGTGCCGGACCGGGAGGCCTGGGAGCAGCTGGAACGGCTGAACGTCGGCCGGCTGCGGATCGCCGCCAAGGGCGTCGACCGGGTGGCGGGGGCGCTGACCGAGGTGGACGAGCAGGGACAGCTGGACCAGGGCATGTTCATGGCCGGACAGGTCGCGGTGCTGCGCTCGGCCACCACGACGCTGGCCGAGCTGCACGCCACGGTGAGCACCGGGGCGGCAGGCTTCCTGGCCGCCCGGGCCGTGGAGCTGACGGAGCGCCTGGGCCTGCTCCCCCTCGCCGAACCGGAGCCGGCGCCCGCGCCGCTGGACATCGCGGTGATCGGCATGGCGGGCATGTTCCCGCAGGCTCCCGACCTGCCCGCGTTCTGGGCGAACGTGGTGGGCGGGGTGGACGCGGTGACCGAGGTGCCGGCCGAGCGCTGGGACCCGGCGCGCTACCACGCGGCGGACGGCGGGCCCGGCACCACGCCGTCCAAGTGGGGCGGCTTCCTGCCGCGGATCCCCTTCGACCCGCTGAGCTACGGCATCCCGCCCACCGCGCTGGGCAGCATCGAGCCGGTGCAGCTGCTGGCGCTGGAGGCGGCGCGCCGGGCGCTGCTGGACGCCGGGTACGACGGCGGCGGAGAGGGCGGCGGCCGGGCCTTCGAGCGCTCGCGGACCAGCGTGGTGTTCGGCGCGGAGGCGGGCAGCGACCTCTCGAACGCCGGGGTGCTGTCGGCGGTGCTGCCCGCCTACCTGGACACGGTCCCGGAGGAGATCGCGCAGCAGCTGCCGAAGCTCACCGAGGACTCGTTCCCCGGCATGCTGGCCAACGTCATCTCCGGGCGGATCGCCAACCGGCTGGACCTGGGCGGCGCCAACTTCACGGTCGACGCGGCGTGCGCCTCCTCGCTGGCGGCGTTGGACGTGGCGTGCCGGGAACTCGTCGCGGGCACCAGCGACCTGGTGCTGTGCGGCGGAGCGGACCTGCACAACGGGATCAACGACTACCTGCTCTTCGCCTCGGTGCACGCGCTCTCGCCGACCGGCAGCTCCCGCCCGTTCGACGCGTCGGCGGACGGGATCGCACTCGGCGAGGGGGTGGGCTGCCTGGTGCTGAAGCGGCTGGCGGACGCGGAGCGCGACGGCGACCGGGTGTACGCGGTGGTGCGGGGTATCGGCAGCGCGAGTGACGGCCGGTCGCTGGGCCTGACGGCTCCCCGGCCCGAGGGGCAGCGGGCAGCGCTGGAGCGCGCCTACCGCAGTGCCGGGATCGGGCCGGCCGAGGTGGGGCTGGTGGAGGCGCACGGCACCGGGACGGTGGTCGGCGACCGTACCGAACTGGCCACGCTGAGCGCGGTCTTCGCGGAGGCGGGTGCGGCGCCGCAGAGTTGCGCGCTGGGGTCGGTGAAGTCGCAGATCGGACACACCAAGTGCGCGGCCGGTCTGGCCGGGCTGATCAAGGCCTCGCTGGCGCTGTACACCGGGATCAAGCCGCCGACGCTGCACCTGACGCAGCCGAACTCGGCGTGGCAGGAGGACGTCAGCCCGTTCGCGTTCCACGCCGAGGCCCGGCCGTGGGTCGCACCGCCCGCCGAACGGGTGGCCGGTGTCAGCGCGTTCGGTTTCGGCGGCACCAACTTCCACGCGGTGCTGCGCGGTTACGACGGACCGCCGCCGGTGCACGGGCTGCAGGAGTGGCCGGCCGAGCTCTTCACCTTCCGGGGCACCGATCGGGCACGGGCGCTGCGCACAGTGGCGGAGCTGCTGCGGCAGGTCGAGGCGGACGGGTCGCCGTGGCGGCTGCGCGACCTGGCACTGGCCGCCGCCGAGCGGGCGGAGTCGGCGGCCGGGCCGGTCCAGGTGGCGGTGGTGGCCTCGGACGTCGCGGAGCTGGCCGCGCTGCTGCGGCGGGCGATGGCGGGGCAGGGCGACCCGGCGGCCGGGCTGCACCTGGCCGAGCCGGACTGCGCGGCACAGGGCGAGGCGACGCAGGGCGAGGTGGCGCAGGGCGAGGCGACGCAGGGCGAGGTGGCGCAGGGCGAGGCGACGCAGGGCGAGGTGGCGCAGGGCGAGGTGGCGCAGGGCGAGGTGGCGCAGGGCGAGGTGGCGTTCCTCTTCCCCGGGCAGGGCAGCCAGCGTCCGGGGATGTTCGCGGAGCTGTTCTCGACGTTCCCCGCAGTGCGGCGGCATCTGCTGCTGGGGCAGGCGTACGCGGACGCGCTGTACCCGCCGATGGCCTTCACACCGCAGGCACGCGAACGGCAGCGTGCCGCGCTGACCGACACCACCGTGGCCCAGCCCACGCTCGGGATGACCGGCCTGGCGGCGTACGAGCTGCTGGGGCTCGCGGGGGTACGTCCGCAACTGGCGGCCGGCCACAGCTACGGCGAACTGGTGGCGCTGTGCGCGGCGGGCGCGCTGGCGGCCGAGGACCTGCCCTCGATCAGCGCGGATCGTGCGCGCGCGATCCTGGACGCGGTCGGCGAGGGCGGCGACCCAGGGTCGATGGCCGCGGTGGCGGCCGGCGCCGAGCAGGTCGAGCAGGTGCTGGTGGCCGCCGGGCTGGCGGGTCGCGTGGTGGCGGCGAACCGCAACTCACCGCGCCAGACGGTCGTCTCCGGTGGGACGCCGGAGATGACCGCCGCGGTGCGACTGCTGGCGGAGGCCGGGTACGGCGCGAAGCGGCTGCCGGTCGCCTGCGCCTTCCACAGCCCGCTGGTCGCGGGCGCGGGCGAGCGGTTCGCCCGGGCGCTGGCCGACCGCACGGTGCGCAGCCCGGAGTTCCCGGTCTGGTCGAACCGCACGGCCGCGCGCTATCCGGTTGATCCCGCCGCGGTGCGTGGCGAGCTAGCCGCGCAGCTCGGCGCCCCGGTGCGCTTCGCGGAGCAGATCGAGGCGATGTACGAGGCGGGCGCCCGGGTGTTCGTCGAGGCCGGCCCCGGGTCGGTGCTGACCCGGCTGGTCTCGGCGGTGCTGGGCGACCGGCCGCACCGGGCGGTCTCGGTGGAGGGGCGGCGCGGCGGCCTGCACGGCTTCCTCGACGCGCTGGCCGAGCTGGCCGTCGCCGGAGTGCCGGTGCGTACCGGCCGGTTGCTGCGCGGCCGTGACGCGGTGGCCGCGGGCCGGACGCGGAGCGCGCGCCGGCCAGGCTGGACGGTGGACGGGCAGCTGGTGCGCACCGCCGCCGGAGAACTTCTGCCCGGTGCGCTGGCACCGGCCCGACCCGTACCTGGAGCCCTCATGACGACGCAGGAACCGCACGCGAACGGTCAGCAGTCCGCTGGGGACGCCCTGGTGTCGGAGTTCCTGCGGAGCAGCCGGGAGATGATCGCGGCTCAGCGGGACGTGCTGCTCACGCATCTCGGCGGGTCGGGCGTCGCGCCGGCCGTCCCGCTGCCGGTCCCGCCGACGCCGTACCCGGTGACGCAGGTCCTGCCGATGCCGGTCAGGGCGGCGGCCCTGCCCGAGCCCGCGGCCGCACCCGCTGCCGTGCCGGTGGCTCAGCCGCAGGACGGGGCGCGGCCCGCCCTCGGTGAGGCCGATGTCCTGCGCACGGTGGTCGAGGTGATCAGCGAGCGCACCGGCTACCCGGCCGACATGATCGAACCCGACCTGGACCTCGAAGCCGACCTCAGCATCGACTCGATCAAGCGCACCGAGATCATCGGCCAACTCGCCCGCCGGCTGGCCGCGGGCCCGGGCGGCGAGCTCGTCACGCTCGGCGACGAGGGGCTGGAGCAGCTCTCCGGCGCCCGCACCGCCGCCGCCATCACCCGCTGGCTGACCGACCGGCTGGACGGGGCCGCTCCCGAGCGCAGGCCGGCCCCGGAGCCGACGGTGGCAGCAGGGTCGGCGGCGGAGCTGCCCGAGCCGTCGGACGTCGTCGGTGACGAGCCCGCCCGCCTGGAGTTCGCCGCCGTGCCGCTGGCCGGGCCCGCCCTGGCACCGCAGTCGCTGGCCGGCCGGCGCTTCGCCGTGCTGGGCTCGGACGGCGGCGCGGTCGCCGAGGCCCTGGCGGCGCGGCTCGCCGCGGCCGGCGCGCAGCTGCTGGCCCTGGACGCCGGGCACGAACTGTCCACGGCGGACGGCCCGGTGGACGGTGTGCTGCTGCTGGACCCGCTCCGCGAGGACGGTGCGCCGGTGCTGCCGGGCTTTGTGCCCGCGCTCCAGAGCGCCTTGGCCGGTGCTCCCCGCTGGCTGCTCGGCGCCCGCACCGCGGCACCGGCCGGCCGCGGTCGGACGGACGGACTGCGCGGGCTGTTCCGCACCTTGAGTCGCGAGTACCCGCAGACCACCGCCCGGCTGGTCGAGTTCGGCATCGGGGTCGGTCCGGCGCAGGTGGCGGACGCGCTGGTCGGCGAGCTGCTGGCCGAGGACCGCGAGCCGGTGGTGCTGCACGGGCCGGACGGGCGCCAGGGCCTGGCGCTGGTGGAGCGCGGCCTGGGAGTGCTGGGCAGTACCGGGGCAGGGCCGGCCGGCGACGGAGTGGCGGAGGCCGCCGCGCTGGGTCTGGACCGCGACGCGGTGGTGCTGCTGGTCGGCGGGGCGCGCGGCATCACCGCGCGGTTCGCCGCGGCCCTCGCGGCGGCCTCGCGCTGCCGCCTGGAACTGCTGGGCCGCACCGCACCGCCGGAGGGCGTCGAGGCCCCGGCGGTGGCCGCCGCCCGGGACCGGTCGGCGCTGCGGGCCGTGCTCGCCCGGCAGGGTGTGCCGCTGGCCGACGTCGACCGCACCGCCGCCGGGCTGCTGGCCGGCCGCGAGGTCGCGGCGACGCTCGACGAGCTGTCCGCGCTGGGCTCGACGGCTCGCTACCAGGTCGTGGACGCGGCCGATCCGGCGGCCCTGCGGCAGGCGGTCAAGGAGGTGTACGCGGAACACGGCCGGCTGGACGGCGTCGTCTTCGCCGCGGGCGTGATCGAGGACAAGGTGCTCGCCGAGAAGGCCCCGGAGTCGTTCCGGCGGGTCTTCGCCACCAAGGCGGACGGCGCGCGGGCCCTGCTCGACGCGCTGGCCGAGCTGCCGGCCGGGCCGCGCTTCACGGTGCTCTTCGGCAGCATCGCCGCCGCCCTGGGCAACCGCGGGCAGGCCGACTACGCGGCGGCCAACGACGCGCTGGAGGAGCTGGGCACCCGCTGGTCGGACCGCACCGGACGCCGGGCGCTGACCGTCCACTGGGGCCCGTGGGCACCGTCCGGCCCGCACGGCGGCATGGTCTCGCCGGAGCTGGCCCGGGACTACGCCCGCCGGGGCGTGCGGCTGATCGACCCGGGTGCGGGCACGCTGGCGCTGCTGCGCGAGCTGGCCTGGGGCGAGGAGTCGGTCCGGTCCGTGGTCTACACCGCCTCGGGCTGGTGAGGGGAGCGGTGACAGGCACTCAACTGCCGCCGGTGGCCGTGGTGGGCATGGCGGTGCTGCTGCCCGGCGCGCCGGACCTCGCGACGTACTGGCAGAACCTGGTGGGCGGTGTCGATGCGATCACCGACGTCCCCGAGGGCCGCTGGGACGCGGACTACTACGACCCGGCGGCGGCAGCCGGACCGGCCGCGCCGGACCGGCTGTACTGCCGGCGCGGCGGCTTCGTGGACCAACTGGCCGAGGTGCGCCCGACCCGGTTCGGCATCATGCCGAACTCGGTGCCCGGCACCGAGCCCGACCAGTTGATCGCGCTGCACGTCGCCGCCGCCGCCATCGCCGACGCGGGCGGCCCGGAGCGGCTGCCCGATCGCGACCGGGTCGGCGTGGTGCTGGGCCGGGGCGGCTACCTGACGCCGGGCCTGGTCCGGCTCGACCAGCGGGTCCGCGGTGCCCACCAGCTGGTGCGCACCCTCGGCGAGCTGCTGCCCGAGCTGACCGCCGACCAACTCGACCGGGTGCGGGTCGCGTTCACCGACCGGCTCGGCCCGGACCGGCCGGAGTCGGCGATCGGCCTGGTGCCCAACCTCGCGGCCTCCCGGCTGGCCAACCGGCTCGACCTGCGCGGCCCCGCGTACACGGTGGACGCCGCCTGCGCGTCGTCGCTGGTCGCGGTGGACCAGGCGGTCGGCGAGCTGGCGGGCGGGCGCTGCGACCTGGTGCTGGCGGGCGGCGTGCACCACTGCCACGACATCACGCTGTGGAGCGTGTTCGCGCAGCTGCGGGCGCTCTCCCGGAGCCAGCGGATCCGCCCGTTCCACCGGGGCGCCGACGGGCTGCTGATCGGCGAGGGCACCGGCGTGGTGGTGCTCAAGCGGCTCGCCGACGCGCAGCGCGACGGCGACCGGGTGTACGCGGTGATCCGCGGCACCGGCGTGGCGAGCGACGGCCGGACCGCAGGGCCGGCCACCCCCGACCCGGGTGGCCAGAGCCGGGCGGTGCGGGCGGCCTGGCGGGCGGCCGGACTCGACCCGGCGGCCGGCGGCGCGCTCGGCCTGCTGGAGGCCCACGGCACCGCGACCCCGGCCGGGGACGCGGCCGAACTCGCCACGCTGGCCGAGGTTTTCGGCCCTGCGGTGGCGGGTGAGGAGCGGGCGGTGCTCGGCTCCGTGAAGTCGATGATCGGCCACACCATGCCGGCCGCCGGCGTCGCCGGACTGGTCAAGGCGGCGCTGGCCGTGCACCACGCGGTCCTGCTGCCCACCCTGCACTGCGACGAACCGCACCCCGCGCTGGCCCGCACCCGGTTCCGGACCGTCGACACCGCGCAGCCCTGGGAGAGTGCCGACGGCACGCCCCGGCGCGCCGGGGTGAACGCCTTCGGCTTCGGCGGGATCAACGCCCACGTGGTGCTGGAGCAGGCCCCGGGCCCGGCCCGGGTAGGCGCGACGGCCGCGCGGCCCACCGCGGTCGTGGCCGAACCCGAGCGGGTGCTGCGGCTCGCCGCCGACGGACCCGAGCAGCTCGCGGAGCTGCTCGCGGCCGACGACCGCACGCTGCTCGCCGCCGGACTGCCCGAGCAGGGCGGCCCCGCGCCGCGCTGCCGGGTGGCGATCGCCGACCCGACCGGAAAGCGGCTGGCGCTGGCTCGCCGCGCGGTCGCCAACGGGCGGCCCTGGCGCGGGCGCAGCGACGTCTGGTTCGCGCCCGAGCCGCTGCTCGCCGCCGACCGGGGCGGCCGGGCGGGCCGGGTGGCGTTCCTCTTCCCGGGCCTGGAGGCCGAGTTCGCCCCGCGGGTGGACGACGTCGCCGACCACTTCGGCCTGCCCCGCCCCGTCCTGACGGGCGGCGTGGGCGACATCGGGCGGCACGGCGTCGGGGTCTTCGCCGTCGGCCGGCTGCTCGACGCGGCCCTGCGCAGGATCGGCGTGCGGCCGGACGCCGTGGCCGGGCACAGCGTCGGCGAGTGGACGGCGATGGCCGCCGGCGGCCTCTACTCCGGCGCCTCGGTGGACGCCTTCCTGGAGGCGTTCGACCCCGACACGCTCCGCGTCCCGGGGCTCGCCTTCGCCGCGCTCGGCGCCCCGGTCGCCCGGGTGCTCGACGCGCTGGCGACGGTGGACGGCATGTCGCAGGTCGTGCTGTCGCACGACAACGCGCCGCAGCAGTCGATCGTCTGCGGTCCGGAGCGGCCCGTCGCCGAGCTGGTGCGCTGGTTCCGCACGCACGGCGTGCTGGGCCAGGTGCTGCCGTTCCGGTCCGGCTTCCACACGCCGATGCTGGCCCCGTACCTGGCGCCGATCCAGCGGGCGGCCGAGGGATTCGAACTCCACCGGCCGACCGTGCCCGTCTGGTCCGGCACGACGGCCGCGCCCTTCCCGGCCGCCGAGGCCGAGGTGCGCGCCCTGTTCCTCCGTCACCTGGTGCAGCCGGTGCGGTTCCGTCCGCTGGTCGAAGCCCTGTACGCGGCCGGCTTCCGGACGTTCGTCCAGCTGGGCGGCGGGCAGCTCGCCTCGCTGGTGGGCGACACGCTGGGCGACCGGGAGCACCTGGCGGTCGCGGCGAACTCCCCGCACCGCGACGGGATGGCCCAGCTGCGCCGGGTCGCCGCCGCGCTCTGGGCGGACGGCGCCGAACCGGACACGGACGCGCTGCTGCCGGCGGATGCCCGCGCCGCGGTGGCCGGCGCCGGGGTGGTGGAACGGGCGCACCCGGCGGTACGGCTGGACCTCGGCGGCGCGCTCGTCTCGCTGGACGCGGCCGCGCTCGGCGGGCTCCGCGCCGAACTGGTCGCCGGCGCGCGGAAGTCGGGCCCGCCCGCTGCGCCGCCGCACCGGCCGGGCCCGGGCGGTGCGGACCTCGCCGCGCTGGCCGACCGCTTCCCGGTGGCGGCCGAACTCGACGCGCTGCTGCGCGACACCGAGCGGGCCGCAGTCGAACTGCTCGGCGCGGGGCGGCCGGTGAGCGAACCGCCGCAGCCGGTGAGCGATCGGCCGCAGCCGCTGACCGACCGGACGCCGTCCGTGCGCACCAGCAGCGTGCACATCTCGTGCGACGCCATGCCCTACCTGCGCGACCACTGCTTCTTCCGGCAGCGCCCCGACTGGCCCGACCTGGCGGACCGCTGGCCCGTCGTCCCGGCCACCACGATCGTGCAGCACCTGGTGGACGCCGCCGAGCGGGCCGAGCCCGGCCGAGTGGCCGGCGGCGTGCGGGAGATGCGGTTCGGGCAGTGGGTACCGGCCGCGACACCGATGGACGTGCCACTCACCCTGCGGGAGGCCGGCCCGGGCCGGTACACCGCGTCGTTCGGCGAATACGCGCGCGGCACGGTCGAACTGACGGATCGCCATGATCCACCGCCGGCCCCCTGGCCGGTGGACCCGGACAGCGAGCGCACCCCGGAGCTGACGGCCGCCGGGCTGTACGAGGAGCGGTGGATGTTCCACGGCCCGGCGTTCCAGGGGCTGACCGAGCTGACCGCGCTCGGCGAGCGGCACGTACGCGGCGTGATCACCGCGCCGCCCGCCCCCGGCGCGCTGCTGGACAACGTCGGCCAGCTGCTCGGCTACTGGATCATGGCCACCCGCACCGATCGCACCGTCGTCTTCCCCGTCGGCCTGCGAGAGCTCCGCTTCCACGGACGGCCGCCGCGGCCCGGCACCGAGCTCCACTGCCACATCCGGATCACCGAACTCACCGACACCACCCTCGAAGCCGACGTGCAGCTGCGGTCGGGCGGCACGGTCTGGGCCCAGGTGCGCGGCTGGCAGGACCGCCGCTTCGACAGCCACCCCGAGGCCCGCCCGGTCGAGCGGTTCGTCGAGCGCAACACCCTCTCGACGCCGCAGCGCGGCGGCTGGGTGCTGCTGCACGAGCGCTGGCCCGACCTCGCCTCCCGCGACCTGATCATGCGCAACCACCTGGGTGCCGCCGAACGGGCCCGGTACGAACAACAGCCGCCGCGCGGCCGCCGGGCGTGGCTGCTGGGGCGGATCGCGGTGAAGGACGCGGTGCGGCGGTGGCTGTGGGAGCAGGGCGAGGGTCCGGTGTTCCCCGCCGAGATCGAGGTGCGCGACGACCCGGGCGGCCGGCCCCTGGTGGTCGGGCTGCACGGCCGACAGGTCCCCGAACTCGACGTCTGCCTCGCGCATCGGGACGGGGTGGCGGTGGCCCTCGTCCGACCGCCCGGGGCCGCCGGCGGGACGGGCACGGGCATCGGCCTGGAGGAGGTGGCGGACCGTCCGGTCCAGCCGCCGCCGGTCGCGCCAGGTCCGGCGGAGCCGGCTCTGCTGGCGGCCTGCCGCGCGGCCCACGGCGGCACCGAAGCGCTCTGGTCCGCCCGCCTCAGGGCCGCGAAGGAGGCGGTGGCCAAGGCCGAGGGCACCGGATCGCGGGGTCGGCCACGCGACGTCACGGTGGTCCGCGCCGATCCGACCGCCCTGCTGGTCATGGTCGCCGGACCCGGCGGCCCCCGTGCCCACCGGGTGCGCTGCACGCTGGTCGGCAGCCCGCCCGGCCTCCCGGACCGCCGCTACGTCGTGGCCTGGACCACGGACGACGCCGAGAGCCGACACACCGAGAACCGCACCACCGAGAACGACCTCGTGGTGAACCACCTTGCCGAGACGCACGAAGGGGCAGTGACCAAGTGACCGTCAGCGAGCAGACCATGGAGCGGCACCCGCCCACCGAGCAGGAGATCCTCGGCGAGATCGCCGGCATGCTGGCCACCGTGCTCGGCGAGTACGGCCTCGACGAGGCCGAGGTCACCATGGAGGCCCGATTCACCGAGGACCTCGAACTGGAGAGCATCGACCTGGTGACCCTGGCCGGGAAGCTCCAGGAACGCTGGGGCGCCCGGATCAACTTCGCCGAGTTCATCGCGGGCATGGAGCTCGAAGAGATCATCGGCCTGACGGTGGGCCGGCTGGTCGGCTACGTCGCGGACCGGCTGCGGACCGCGGAGCTGAGCTGACCATGGTCTTCATCGACCTCGACGGACTCCGCTTCCACGTGCAGCGGCTCGGCCCGCAGGACACGGGCCCGCCCGCCGCGACCGTCGTCCTGCTGCACGGGCTGCTCACCGACAGCCTCGCCAGCTATTACTTCACCCTGGCCCCCGCGCTCGCCGCCGCCGGGGTGGAGGTGCTGATGTACGACCAGCGCGGCCACGGCCGCACCGGGCGGCCGCCGACCGGCTACCGGCTGGAGCGGTTCGTCGACGACCTGGAAGCCCTGCTGGACCGGTTGGAGGTGACCGGGCCCGTCCACCTGCTGGGCAACTCCTTCGGCGGCACGGTGGCGTTCGGCCTCGCCGCCCGGCGGCCGGAGCAGGTCGTCGGCATCCTGGCCATCGAGTCCGAGCCGGCCACCGCGGCCTGGGCCGCCAAGCTGGACGGCATCCTGCGGCGGGCCGAGACCGAGCTGGTCAAGAAGTCCACGCTGGCCTGGGTGGCGGCCAAACGCGGCCGGCACACCGCCCGGCTCGCCCGCTCGGCCGGCACGATCCTGGCCGAGACCTCGCTGGCGCGGGAGATCCCCGCCAGCCGGCTGCCCGACGAGGCGCAGCTGCGGGCGATCCGCTGCCCGGTGCTGGCCGTCTACGGCACCCGGTCCGATCTGGCCGCCCAGGCCGCCTGGCTGGACGGGCTGCTGCCCGACTGCCGCAGCGCCTTCGTCCCCGGGCAGGAGCACTCCGTCCTGATCGAAACCCCGGACGTGGTCCGCGAACTCACGTTGTCCTGGCTGCGCGAGCAGGGCGCGGAGCTGCGCGGCCTGGCCGCCGACCCGCCCGTTCGCGAAGCAGTCCGGGAGCCTGCCCGGGGAGCCGTCCGGTGAGCCGCTTCCTCTTCGTCGTCCCGCCGCTGGTCGGGCACGTGAACCCGGCCGTGGGCGTCGCGGCCGAACTGGCCGCCCGCGGGCACACGACGGCCTGGGCGGGGCTGCCCGAGGTGGTCGGCGCGCTCGCCGGCCCGGATGCCGAGGTCTTCCCCTGCGCCGTCCCCGCGGCGGACGAGGCGCAGCGGCCACCGGAGCTGCGCGGGCCGGCGGCGCTGAAGTTCCTCTGGGAGGACTTCCTGGTCCCGCTCGCCGAGGCGATGGCACCCGGCGTGGCGGAAGCGGTGCGGCGCTTCGGCCCCGACGTGGTCGTGGTGGACCAGCAGGCGGTCGCCGGCGCGCTGGTCGCCGAGCGACTCGGACTGCCGTGGGCCACCTCGGCGACCACCTCGGCCGAGTTCGCCGGCGCGCTGGACGGCATGCCCCTGGTGGACGCCTGGGTCTCCGGCCTCCTCGCCGGCCTGCGCAAGCTCATCGGTGACCCGAACGGGACGGCCGACCCGCGGTTCTCCCCGCTGCTGACCCTCGCCTTCACCACCGCGGAGCTCGCCGGGCCCGTCGCGTCACCGGCGGGCCCGATCCGGTTCGTCGGCCCGTCGATCACGAGCCGCCCGACGGCGCCGCCGTTCCCCTGGGACTGGCTGGACCCGGACCGCGCGACGGTGCTGGTCAGCCTCGGTACGGTCAACACCGACACGGGCGCCGCGTTCCTGACGGCCGCTCGGCAGGCACTGCGGGCCCGTGCCGAGCGGCTGCAGGCGGTGATCGTCGACCCGGGCGGGGCCCTGGGGAGCCCCGCACCCGACCCCGACGTCCTGGTACTGCCCTCCGTACCGCAGTTGCGGTTGCTGGCCCGCACCGCCGCCGTGGTCTGCCACGCCGGTCACAACACCGTCTGCGAGGCACTGTGGCACGGCGTACCGCTGGTGGTCGCCCCGATCCGGGACGACCAGCCGGTGGTGGCCGGCCAGGTGGCGGCGGCCGGAGCCGGCGTCCGGGTGCGCTTCGGCCGGGCCGACGCGGCCCGGCTCGGCCAGGCGCTGGACGCGGTGCTCGACGATCCCGCCCACCGGGTCGCGGCGCGCCGGATCGGTGCCTCCTTCCGGTCCGCGGGCGGCGCGGCCGCGGCCGCCACCCACCTCGAACAGCTGCTGCCCGCAGGCCCGCGGCAGACGGACAGGGAGACCCGATGACCACGACCGAAGCAGGCCCGCCGGCACCCGGACCGTCCGCAGCCCGCCCGTCCACGGGCAAAGCGGCTGCCCGCGCCGAGCGGGTCGCCGCGCTCCGTCCCGGCTACCAGGCCGACCTGGCCGACGGCACCGACCGGTTCTTCGAACCGCGCCGCACCGACTGCCCGTGGTGCGGCTCCACCCTGCTGCGGGTCCGCCTGCGCACCCGCGACCTGCTGCAGCACAAGCCGGGACGGTTCGTGCTGGACGCGTGCCGGGACTGCGGGCACGTCTTCCAGAATCCCCGGCTGACCGGTGCCGGACTGGAGTTCTACTACCGCGACTTCTACGACGGCCTCGGCGAGCAGCGGCTCGGCGGGGTGTTCGCGACCCGGGCCGGGGTCTACCGGAGCCGCGCCCGGTCGGTGGCCCCGTTCACCACCGCGCCGAGCAGGTGGCTGGACGTCGGGACGGGACACGGGCACTTCTGCGAGCGTGCCCGCGAGGTCTTCCCCGACACGCCGTTCGACGGCCTGGACCTCAGCGAGGGCGTTCAACTGGCCGAGCGGGAGGGCCGGTTGGCCCGCGGCTTCCGCGGCTCCTTCGCCGAGCTGGCGCCCACCATGGCCGGGCAGTACGAGGTGGTGAGCATGTTCCACTACCTGGAGCACAGCACGGACCCGGCGCGGGAACTTGCGGCCGCGCGGGAGGCGCTGCGCCCCGGCGGGTTCCTGCTGATCGAGGTCCCCGACCCGCAGTGCCGCTTCGCCCGGTTGCTGGGCCGGTGGTGGCTGCCCTGGCTGCAGCCGCAGCACCTGAACCTGATGCCGGCGGCCAACCTGCGCCGCCGCCTCGGCGAGTTGGGCTTCGACGTGGTGCTGGAAGAGCACGGCGAGCCGCACGACCCGGTGGACCTGCTGGCCGCCTGCTGGCTGCTGCTGGACGCCGTCGCACCGCGCGAGGACGCGCCGTGGCTGCCGGGGGCGCCGCCCGGGCGGCTGCGGCGGCTGCTGCGCGGCGCCCTCTTCCTGGTCGGCGCCCCGGTGCTGCTGTCGGCAGCCGTGCTCGACCGCCTGGTCGCCCGCTTCGCCGGACGCGCGCGGCTGTCCAACGCCTACCGCCTGCTCGCCCGCCGGGACGCGCGGGGCTGACCCCCGACGCCGATCCCGGGCGGCCGCCCGTGCGGGCCCCGCTTTCGCCGGCCGGTGGTCACGGCGGCGGATCGGTGAAGTCACGCAGGGCCAGCTCGACCCTGATCTCCTCGAGGTCCAGGAGCAGCTGCAGTCGGCGCAGGACGATGTCGTCGATGCTGCGCTGGTCCCGCAGGCGGATCAGGGCGCCGCGTTTGACGCCGATCAGGGCGCGGCGCAGTTCGAGCCCGGCACGCGCGCCGAAATCGTCCAGTGGTTCCGCGTCCTCGGCGGCGTACTGGCGCAGTTCGCTCAGGATGGCCTCGGCGGTCTTCGGCGGCGTTTGCAGGCGCTCGGCGTGCTCGGGGAGAGCTTCCATCGCGGCGGCGGCGATGTGGCGGTGGGCGCGGCGTTCCTCGGTGGTCTCGTCGGGATCTCCGTGCAGTCCGGACCAGCGGATCACCGCAGGCATGGTCGTCCCCTGGAGGACCAGGGTGACCAGGATGACGGTGACGGCGGTGAGGACCAGCAGACCGTGTCCCGCGAGCGGCCGGCCCGCGGTGGTGGTGGCCGGGACGGCGAGGACGGCCGCCAGCGACACGGCCCCGCGCACCCCGCTCCAGGCGAGTGGGAACCTCTGCCGGGCACCGGCACGCAGCGTGCGCTGGACGGGGCGGCGGTCGACGGCGCGGATGAGGTAGGGCACCGAGTACAGCCACAGCAGGCGGGTGGCGATCACCACGCCGCTGACCAGCAAGGCGGTGATGGCCGCGTGTCCCGGGGAGACGGAGCCGATCGCGCTGACGATGGCGGGCGTCTGGATGCCGACCAGGACGAAGAGAGCGCTGTTGAGGATGGCGGTGCTCACCTCCCAGAAGCAGGTGATCTGCACTCTCGCGCCCGCGCTGATCACCTTGGGGCCCGCCTGGCTGAGGACGAGACCACAGGTGACCACCGCCAGGACGCCGGAGACGCCCACGGCCTGCGCGGGCAGATAGGTGGCGAACGGGGTGAGCACGCCCAAGGCGTTCTCCACCGTGCGGTCACGCAACCGCCTGCGCAGGGCCACCACGACGGCGGCGCATGCGGAGCCGATCGCGGCACCGCCCACGTAGGCGATCAGGAATCGCACGGCGGTACCCGACCAGCTGACGGCCAGTTGTTGAACGGCGACGCCGACCACCACCGTGTACAGGGCGAGCGCGGTGCCGTCGTTGATCAGGCTCTCCGCCCGGAGGATGGTCCGGACCCTGCGGGGCAGCTCCCGGGCGACCGTCGCCACGGCGATGGCGTCGGTGGGGGCGACGACAGCACCCAGGACCCAGGCGAGCGGCCAGGAGAGGCCCAGCGCGTGCCCTACCGCGGCCACGGCGGCAGCGGTGGCCAGCACCAGGCCGGTCCCGAGCAGCACGATGGCGCGCAGGTTCGTCCGGATCTCACGGAGCGAGGTGGTCAGCGACTCCCAGTAGAGCAGTGGGGGCAAGAACAGCAGCAGGACCACCTCGGGAGGCAGGGCCAGGCTGTGGAAGTCGGGGGTCAGGCCGATCAGGCAGCCGCCCGCCACCAGCAGGACCGGCTCGTTCCACTGCAGGCGGCGAGCCAGCCACGTCATGGTCAGCACGGCCGCGAGGACCACCACGGTGACTTCCAGGCCACGCATCCGGCACCGCCTTCCTGCTGGGGCAAGCAGCCCGCTCCCTCGCGCGCGGCCGCTCCCCGACGCCCGTCGGGTACCGCTCCTCCCCCGCTGGACGGCTGTCGGCCTGCGGCGCCGGGAGGCGGGCGACGACGGCCGAGACGGCAGCCGGGCCGCGGACATGGCGGAGGCGCCGCCTGAGCGGGGTCCTTCCAAGATCCGGCACTCCGCTCCGGGGGGCAACACTCGGCGCGGTTGGGGTGAGAGTGTGGACCGGGCACCGCACCTGCCGGGCGGCCGGACCGGGGGTGGTTCAGCTCCGGGCGGGTTCGGCCAGGGCGTCGAGGTGGGTGGGCGTCCGGCCCGGACGCCGGGCGATCCGACCGTGGCAGACCCCACGCGTCAGAAGGCGATGCGGACCTTCAGGGCCGTGCGGTCGTCCATGGCGCGGTAGCCGTCCGGGACGCCGTCGAGGTCCACGGTTCGGTCGAAGACCAGGCCGGGGTCGATGGCGCCGGAAAGCACGTCCGGCAGCAGCTCGGGGATGTAGGCGCGGGCGGGGGCGACACCGCCGGCCAGCGTCACGTTCCGGTTGAACATCTGGCCGATGTCGACACCGGCGCTACCGCCGTGCGGCACGCCGACGTAGCCGACCGCGCCGCCGTCGCGGGCGATGGAAATGGCGGTGCGCATGGACTCCTCGGTGCCGACGGCCTCCAACACGGCGTGCGCGCCCTGACCACCGGTCAGCTCCTTGACCGCCTCGATCGCGGCCTCGCCACGCTCGGCGACCACGTCGGTGGCACCGAAGCCGCGGGCGATCGCGGTGCGCCGCTCGTGCCGGCCCAGCGCGATGATCCGCCCGGCGCCGAGCCGCTGGGCGGCGAGCACGCCGCACAGACCGACCGCGCCGTCTCCGACCACGGCCACCGTGGCGCCGGGCCGGACCCCGGCGGCGACCGCGGCGTGGTGGCCGGTGCTCATCACGTCCGACAGCGCGAGCAGGCCGGGCAGCAGCTTCTCCTCGCCGGCCGCCTCCCTGGGCAGCTTGACCAGGGTGCCGTCGGCGAACGGCACCCGGACGGCCTCGCCCTGACCGCCGTCGGAGCCGACCTCGCCCCAGAAGCCGCCCTCGGGCAGGAGGTGTGCAGGCCCTCGCGGCAGAAGTCGCAGGTACCGTCGGACCAGACGAACGGGGCGACCACGAAGTCGCCCGGTGTGAAGCCGGTCACCTCGGAGCCGACCTCCTCGACGATGCCGAGGAACTCGTGGCCGATCCGCTGCCCGGCGACCCGGGACGCCACTCCCCGGTACGCCCACAGGTCGCTGCCGCAGATGCAGGCGTTGACCACCCGCACCACGGCGTCGGTCGGCCGCCGGAGCACCGGGTCGGGCACCTCCTCGATCCGGATGTCGTTGGGGCCGTGGATCACGGTGGCACGCACGAAAGCACTCCCGCACTGTTCGAAGACCTGGGTTGAGGCAGTCAGGTTCGCCGCACACACGTTCCCGCGTCCAGCTACATCCTCTACAGCACACCTTTAAGATGAACTAATGCTCGATGTTCGACGGCTCGTTCTCCTGCGCGACCTGGACGTGCACGGCACGGTGACCGCCGTGGCCGAGCTCCACCGCGTCACCCCTTCCGCCGTCTCGCAGCAGCTACGGCTTCTGGAGGACGAGACCCGCACCCGACTGCTGGAACGCACCGGACGTTCCATCCACCTCACCGCCGCCGGGCACCAACTGGCCATGGACACCGAGCACGTCCTCGCGGCTCTCGAACAGGCCCGGAGCCGCCTGTACACCGGAACCGGGAAACCGTCCGGCCCGCTCCAGCTCGCCTGCTTCCCCAGCGCCCTCGTGCCCTTGGCCGCCCCGCTCGGCGATGCCCTGGAAGGCGCCCACCCGGAGCTGCGACTCCACATCACCGAGGCGGAACCCGAAACCGCCGTACGGCTGCTGCACCAGCGCCGCGTCGACATCGCCCTGGTCTACCGCTACACGAACCTCGCCACACCCCCGCACCCGGGCGTCGAGACCCACGTCCTGCGGACCGATCCGCTGGTCGCGGTCCTGCCCAGCGATCACCCGGCAGCTCACGCCGAGGGATCTCCGATCGGGCTGCGGGAGCTCGCAGGCACCCCGTGGATCACCGCCCCGCCGCAGACCGCCTGCGGGGACGCCGTCCTCCAGGCCTGCCGATCGGCCGGCTTCACCCCGCAGGTGCGGCACACCTGCACCGACTTCTCCGCCATGATCGCCCTCGCCGCGAGCGGCGGTCACACGGTCCTCATCCCCCGCATGGCCGCGGCTCACCTCCCGCCCACCCTGACCGCACGACCGGTGACGGACAGCACGCTCACCCGCACGATCGAGACCGCCGTCCGCCACGGCACGGCACACGAACCCGCGATCGCCGCCTGCCTCACCGCACTCCACACCCTCAGCCCCGACGGTGCGGCGCCCTGAGTGATCTACCGGACCAGCTCACCTCGCGGGCGGGTCGCGTAGAAGGCCACCGCCGAGGCCGCTGCGACGTTGAGCGAGTCGACACCGGCGTCCATCGGGATGCGGACATGCTCGTCGACCGAAGCGAGTGTCGTGGCGGCGAGGCCGGTGCCCTCCGTGCCGAAGACCAGGGCGAGCTTCTCGTCGTCGCGCGAAGCGAGTTCATCGAGGGTGATCGCCTGGTCGCTCAGGCACAGTGCGGCGACCGTGAAGCCTGCGGAACGCAGGATCTCGATGCCCTTCGGCCAGGCCTCCAGGCGAGTCCACGGCACCTGGAAGACGGCGCCCATCGACACCTTCACGGACCGGCGGTAGAGGGGATCGGCACAGCGCGGGGTGAGGAGGATGACGTCAACGCCCAGGGCGGCCGCGTTCCGGAAGGCCGCCCCCATGTTGGCGTGATCGACCATGTCCTCGAACACGGCGACCCGGCGGGCCCCGGCGAGTAGCTCCGCGGCCTGCGGCAGCGGCCTGCGCTCCATCGAGGCGAGCGCGCCGCGGTGGACGTGGTACCCGGTGACGGCTTCGGCGAGCGCGGGTTCGACGACGTGGACGGGCGCGTCGGCCTCGGCGATGACGTCGGCCATCACGTCCAGCCACTTGGAGGTCAGCAGCATCGACCGCATCCGGTAGCCGGCGGCGAGGGCGCGGCGGATGACCTTCTCCCCCTCGGCGATGAACAGGCCTTCGGCGGGTTCGCGCCGGCGGCGCAGTTCGACGTCGGTGAGGCCGGTGTAGTCGCCGAGGCGGGGGTCGGCGGGGTCGGTGACGGTGCTGGGTTCGGACACCCTGCGATCTTGCCAAGGCCGGACGGGGAAGGCCAAACGGCCCAAGCCGCAGGGTGGGCTGGCCTTGGCCCTGCGCCAGCCATGGTGCAAATATGATCGTATGGCCCAGTTTCCGGGCCGATCCTGGGCTCCGTCGGCCTCTGGTGCTACTGGTTCCGCCGGCTCCTCCGGTGGGCGCCCAAACGGTCGGCAACAGCTGCCACGCCCGAAGCGGCCGTGGCCCGTGCGGCTCCGGTCGGTGGCCGGGCAGGTGTTCGCGCTACAGATCCTCGTCGTGCTGCTGCTGGTGGCGGCGGCCGCGGTCGCGCTGGTGGTGCAGTCGCACGGCGACGCCGACCACGAGGCGCGCAGCCGGTCCGTTGCGGTCGCGCAGACCTTCGCCAACTCGCCGGGCATCGTCGAGGCCCTCCGTTCCCCCGATCCGACCGCGATCCTGCAACCGAAGGCGGAGGCCGCCCGGGTCGGGTCGGGCGTCGACTTCATCGTCGTGCTGAACGACGACGGCATCCGCTACACCCACCCCAACCCGGACCTGATCGGCCGGAAATTCGTCGGCGCCTACCTGCCCGCGCTGCACGGGCAGGTGATGACCGAGCAGGTCACCAGCACGCTCGGCCCGCAGGTCCGGGCGGTGGTCCCGGTGTACGCGCCGGACGGCTCGGTGGCCGGGCTGGTCTCGGCGGGCATCACGGTGAAGAACGTCAGCAGCGCGAGCGGGCGGCAGCTGCCGGTGGTGCTGGGCACCGCCGCGGGCGCGGTCGGGCTGGCCGTCCTCGGCACGGCGCTGATCAACCGTCGGCTGCGGCGCCAGACCCGCGGCCTGGGCCCGTCCGAGATGACCCGGATGTACGAGCACCACGCGGCCGTGCTGCACGCGGTGCGCGAGGGCGTCGTGATCGTCGGCGTGGACGGTCGGCTGCTGCTCTGCAACGACGAGGCGCGGCGCCTGCTGGACCTGCCGCCGGACGCCGAGGGCCGGCCGGTGGCCGGGTTGGGGCTGGAGCCCGCGCCGCTGGCCCTGCTGACCGGCGACCGGCCGGTGACCGACGAGGTGGTGCTGGCCGGGGAGCGGCTGCTGGCGGTGAACGTCCGGCTCACCGACCAGGCGGGCGGCCCGCCGGGCTGCGTCGCCACGCTGCGCGACTCCACCGAGCTGCTGGCGCTGTCCGGCCGGGCCGAGGGCGCGCAGCGACGGCTGCGGCTGCTGTACGACGCCGGGGTGACGGTGGGCAGTTCGCTGGACGCGACGCGGACGGCGGAGGAGCTGACGCAGGTCGCGGTGCCCCGGTTCGCGGACTTCGTCACGGTGGACCTGGCGGACGAGGTGCTGACGGGCGAGGAGCCGCCGCCGGGCTCCTCGCTGCGGCGGATGCGGCGCGCGGCCGTCGCCGGGATCCGCGACGACTCGCCGTTCTACCCGGTGGACACCGTGCTGGACGTGGTGCCGGCCACCCCGCTGGCCGGGGCGCTGCACAGCGGGGCCCCGGGGCTGGAGCCTCGGCTGGCCGAGGCCGCGGGGTGGCGGGAGCAGGATCCGGAGCGGTCCGCGCAGGTGCTGGCGTACGGGGTGCACTCGCTGGTGCGGGTGCCGCTGCGGGCGCGCGGGGTGCTGCTGGGCGTGGCCCGGTTCTGGCGGGTGGATCGGCCGGAGCCGTTCGAGGCGGAAGACCTGACCCTGGCCGAGGAGCTGGTGGCGCACGCGGCGGTGTGCATCGACAACGCGCGCCGCTACACCCGCGAGCACGCGATGGCGGTGACCCTGCAGCACAGCCTGCTGCCGCGCAACCTGCCGCCGCAGAACGCGCTGGAGGTCGCGCACCGCTACCTGCCGGCGCAGGCCGGGGTGGGTGGGGACTGGTTCGACGTGATCCCGCTGCCGGGCGCGCGGGTGGCGCTGGTGGTGGGGGACGTGGTGGGGCACGGGCTGCACGCGGCGGCGACGATGGGGCGGCTGCGGACGGCGATCCACAACTTCTCGACGCTGGACCTGCCGCCGGACGAGTTGCTGGGGCACCTGGACGACCTGGTGAACCGGATCGACCAGGACGAGGCCGCGAGCGGCGAGGGCTCGGCCCTGGCCGGGGCGACCTGCCTGTACGCGATCTACGACCCGGTATCCCGGCGGTGCACGCTGGCCAGTGCCGGGCATCCGCCGCCGGCCGTGGTGGACCCGGACGGGCGGGTGGTGTTCCCGGAGCTGGCGACCGGGCCGCCGCTGGGGCTGTCGGTGCTGCCGTTCGAGACGGTCGAGCTGGACCTCGCGGAGGGCAGCCGCCTGGTGCTGTACACGGACGGGCTGGTGGAGGACCGCGAGCGGGACATCGGCGTGGGGATCGACCTGCTGCGGGCGGCGCTGACCGGGCCGCCGCGCACGCCGGAGCAGACCTGCTCGGACGTGCTCGGGGCGTTGCTGCCGGAGCATCCGCTGGACGACATCGCGCTGCTGGTCGCGCGGACCAGGGTGCTGGCGCCGGACCAGGTGGCGGAGTGGGACGTGCCGTCCGAGCCGGCGGCGGTGGGCCAGGTCCGGGCCGCGGTGGCGGAGCGGCTGGCGGCCTGGGGGCTGGACGAGGTGGCGTTCGTCACCGAGCTGATCCTGAGCGAGCTGGTGACCAACGCGATCCGGTACAGCACCGGGCCGATCCGAGTGCGGCTGCTGCGGGACCGGACGCTGATCTGCGAGGTGTCGGACGGCAGCAGCACCTCGCCGCACCTGCGGTACGCGGCGACCACGGACGAGGGCGGGCGCGGGCTGTTCCTGGTCGCGCAGTTCGCGGACCGCTGGGGGACTCGCTACACGGCGACGGGGAAGGTGATCTGGACGGAGCAGCCGCTGGAGTAGCCGGACCTGAGTGGGAAGTCGGCGGGACCGACTTCCCACTCCGTGGCGCTCAGTGCCGGAAGGCGGCCGCCAGGACGTTGACCACGTCGCCGACGACGATCACGGCCGGGGGCTTGATCCCCTCGGCCTCGACGGTCGCGGCGACGGTGGCCAGGGTGGCGTCCACCCGGCGCTGGGCCGCGGTGGTGCCCTCCTGGACGATCGCCACCGGGGTGTCGGCCGGGCGGCCGTGCTCGACGAGCTTCGCGGCGATCGCGCCGATCTTGTCCACGGCCATCAGCAGCACCAGGGTGCCGCGCATCTTCGCGGCGGCCTCCCAGTTGGTGAGCGAGCGCTCGTCGTCCGGACCGACGTGGCCGGAGATCACGGTGAACTCGTGCGTCATGCCCCGGTGGGTGACCGGGACGCCGGCCGCCGCCGGGACGCTGATCGAGCTGGAGATGCCCGGGACGACCGTGACCGGGAGCCCGGCCTCGGCGCAGGCCAGCAGCTCCTCGCCGCCGCGCCCGAAGACGTACGGGTCGCCGCCCTTGAGCCGGACCACGAACCGGCCCGCCTTGGCGTGCTCGATCAGCGTCCGGTTGATCGCCTCCTGGGCCATGAACCGGCCGTACGGGATCTTGGACGCGTCGATCACCTCGACGTGCTCGGGCAGTTCGGCGAGCAGCTCACGCGGGGCGAGGCGGTCGGCGACCACCACGTCCGCGTCGGCGAGCAGGCGGCGGCCGCGCACGGTGATGAGGTCCGGGTCGCCCGGGCCGCCGCCGACCAGGGCGACGCTCCCCTGGCCCGGCAGCCCGGAGGCGCCCCCGACGCCGTGCGCACGGAACTGGCGGACGGCCAGCGAGCCGTCCCGCAGGCCGTCCACGATGGCGTCGCGCAGGGCGGCGGAGTGGCGCGGGTCGCCGGTGAGGACCGCGACGGTGGCGCCCGCGTCACGACCGCTGGCCGGGGTCCAGGCGGTCGCGGCGGAGGCGTCGTCGCTGCGGGCACAGAACACCCGCTCGCGCTCGGCCTCGGCGCTGACCGCGCCGTTGACCGCCGGGTCGTCGGTGGCGACCAGGGCGTACCAGGCGCCGGCCAGGTCGCCGTCCTGGTACGGGCGGGCGTGCCAGGTGAGCTCGCCCGCGTCGGCCATCGCCTGGACGGCCGGGGTCGTGTCCGGCGATATCAGGTGCAGCTCCGCGCCGGTGGCGATCAGCGCCGGGAGCCGGCGCTGCGCGACCTGGCCGCCACCGACCACGACCACGCGGCGGCCGGCGAGCAGCAGGCCGACCGGGTACGGGGTACGGCCTTCGGTGCTGGGGTGCGGGGTGGGCGCGGTCATCGGCGGTGCTCCTGATCGGGGATGAGGGTGTGGGTGCGGGTGCGGCGTGATGCCGCTCCGCGGACCGGCGCGCCCTCGGGCCGGTCCGCGGAGTGGTGACGTCGAGCGTCAGGCCTTCTCGGTGACCCCGGCGGAGTCGAAGGTGGCTACATCGTGCATCGCCCGGGCCGCGCTCTGCACCAGCGGCAGGGCCAGCAGGGCACCGGTGCCCTCACCGAGCCGCAGGTCCAGGTCGATCAGCGGGCGCAGGCCCAGCTTCGCCAGCGCGGCCTGGTGGCCGGGCTCGGCGGATCGGTGCCCGGCGATGCAGGCGGCGAGCACCTCGGGGGCGATCGCCTTGGCCGCCAGCGCGGCCGAACCCGCGATGACACCGTCCAGGACCACCGGGGTGCGCAGCGAGGCCGCACCCAGCAGGAAGCCGGCGAGGGCCGCGTGCTCCAGGCCGCCGACGGCGGCCAGGACGCCGATCGGGTCGGCCGGGTCGGGCCGGTGCAGGGCCAGCGCGGCGCGGATGACCTCGATCTTGCGGGCGTGCGTCTCGTCGTCGATGCCGGTGCCGCGGCCGGTGACCTCCGCCGGGTCGAGGCCGGTGAACACCGAGATCAGGGCGGCCGAGGCGGTGGTGTTGGCGATCCCCATGTCACCGGTGACCAGTGCCTTGTTGCCGGCCGCGACCAGGTCGCGGGCGGTCTCGATGCCGACCTCGATGGCCTTGAGCGCCTCCTCGCGGGTCATCGCCGGGCCCTGGGTCATGTCGGCGGTGCCGGGCTTGACCTTGCGCGGCAGCAGGCCGGTGGTGCGACCCTGCTGGATGGCGTCCGGCAGCTCGGCGGCGACGCCGACGTCGACCACGCAGACCTCGGTGCCGATCTGCTTGGCGAAGGAGTTGATCACCGCTCCCCCGGCCAGGAAGTTGCCGACCATCTGGGCGGTCACCTCCTGCGGCCACGGGCTGACGCCCTGCGCGTGCACGCCGTGGTCGCCGGCGAAGATCGCCACGCAGGCGGGCTCCGGGATCGGCGGCGGGCACTTGCGGGACAGGCCGCACAGCTGGGCCGAGATGATCTCCAGCATGCCGAGCGAGCCGGCCGGCTTGGTCATCCGCTTCTGCCGGTCCCAGGCCTCGCCGAGCGCCTTGGCGTCCAGCGGGCGGATGCCGCGCAGGGTCTCGGAGAGCAGGCTCTGCGGCTCCTCGCCGGGCAGCGCGCGGTTGCCGTACTGCTCCTCGTGGACGACCCAGGACAGCGGGCGCTTCTTGGCCCAGCCCTGCTGCTGCAGCTCGGGCTCGTCCGGGAAGGCATCGACGTAGCCGACGCAGAGGTAGGCGACGACCTCCAGGTGTTCGGGCAGGCCGAGCTCGCGGACCAGCTCCTCGTCGTCGAAGAAACTCACCCAGCCGACGCCCAGGCCCTCGGCGCGGGCGGCCAGCCAGAGGTTCTCGACGGCCAGGGCGGCCGAGTACGGGGCCATCTGGGGCTGGGTGTGCCGGCCCAGCGTGTGCCGGCCGCCGCGGGTGCGGTCGGCCGTCACCACGATGTTGACCGGCGTCTCGAGGATGGCCTCGATCTTGATTTCCTTGAACTGCTTGGCCCGGCCCTTGGGCAGCGAGTCCGCGTACGCCTCGCGCTGGCGCTCGGCCAGGGCGTGCATCCGCCGGCGGGTCTTGGCCGAACGGATCACCACGAAGTCCCAGGGCTGCGAGTAGCCGACGCTGGGCGCGGTGTGGGCGGCCTCCAGGACGCGGATCAGCACCTCGTGCGGGATCGGGTCCGGGCGGAAGCCGTTGCGGATGTCGCGGCGCTCGCGGATGACCTGGTGAACGGCCTCGCGGCCGATCTCGTCGAAGCCGGCGGCGGCCGGGCCGCGCGGTTCGGCCGGCTCCTCGGACTGCGGGTCCTCGGCCTGCGGGTCCTCGGCCGGCTGCTCGTCGACCTGGGTGGCGGCCGACTGCTCGGCGGGCTGCTGGGCCGGCTGTTCCTCGGCGGCGGCCTCGGGGGTCTCAGCGGCTTCAGGAGTCTCGGGGGCCTCCGGGGCCTCCGGGGCCTCGGGGGTCTCCGGGGCCTGGTCGGCGGCCGGGGCCTCCGGCTGGGCGGCCTCCACGGCGACGGGCTCGGCGACGGCAGACTCCGCGGCGGCCGGGGCCTGCTCGGCGGGCACGACGGGCTCGGCGGCCGGCTCGGCGACGGGCTCCGCCTGGGCCGGGGTCCGAGCCTCCGACGTCGCCGGGGCATCGGCGGCGGTCTCGGCGGGTACGGCTGCAGGCTCGGCGACCTCGGTCGCGCCAGCGGCCGGCTGTGCCCCGGCCTCCGGTGCGACGACCTCGGCCTCGGGCTCGGCCACGACGGGCTCGGCGGCGGGCTCGACCGCGACCTCGGCGGCCTGGTCCACCACCGGCTCGGCCGGCACCTCGACCGCGACGACCTCCTGCTGCGGCTGCTCGCCCTCGACGACGGGCTCGACGACCGGCTCGACGACGGGCTCGCCGACCGCCTGGCCGGACGGCATCTCGCCGGTACCGGCGGCGGTCTCGGCCACCGCCTCGACGACGGGCTCCGGCGCGGACTCCACGGTCTCACCGGCCTCGGCGGGCGGGACGGCCTGGGCCTGCTCGGCGGCCGCTATGGGAGCGGGCTGCTGCGGCGCGGCTTCCTCGGCCACTGGGGCCACCGGGGCCTGACCAGCCGCCGAGACCGGGGGCAGGCCGTGCGGGGTGGGTGCGGCGAGGAACGCGGAGATGCGCCGCGGCGGGCCGGCCGGGGCGGCCTGCTCCACGGGCGCGGCCACCTGCTCGGCCACCTCGGCCAGGGGCTCGACGGCACCCTCGGCCGGGGCCGGCACGACGGCCCCGGCGAGGGACGAGGCGATCGGCGTGCCCGCCGGATCGGCGACCGGCCGACCGGCCTCCGCCGGAACCGGCTCGGCGACGACGGCCCGGGAGTCGTCCGCCACGGCCTCGGCGACAGCGACGGTCTCCGGAGACTCGACGACCTCGATCACCTCGATCGCCCCGACCGTCTCGACGGCCAGCACGGCCTCGACCGGCTGTGAGGCCAGCGGCACCTGCTGGAACTCCTGAACCTCCGCCGGCGGAGCCGCCGGAGTCACGGGCGCCACCGGCACCGGCGCCACCGGAACCGCCTGCGGCACGGCGGCCTGCGCCGGGGCGACGGCCTCGGCCATCGGCGGCCGACCGACCACCGGGATGCCGTGCGCGGGCGTACCGCCCTGCGACGGGCCGCGGTCGGCGAGCGAACGGACCGGGACCTGGCCGGTCATCAGCGACGGGTCCGGGATCGGCGGGCCGGCGTGCAGCGGGCGGCGCGGCGGCTGAGCCGCCGTCATCGCCTCCGGGGTCTGGAGGTGCGGCGGGGCGGCGTGAGCGGGCTGCTGCGCCGGCTCGGCGCCGAGCGCCGGCGGCTCCAGCGGCGGCCACGAAGGCTCGACCGGCATGCCGTCCTGCTGCGGTGCGAGCGGCGTCTGCTCGGTCGGGACGGACGCCAGCGGTTCGCCCCAGGAGCCCTGCGGACCGGGCATCAGCAGCACGTCGTCCTCGTCGTCCAGCAGGTCCGGCCCGTCGGGCTGGTCGAGGAAGTGGAAGGCCGGGCGCGGGGCGCCCTGGTCGACGCCCCAGCCCTCACCGGGCACGCCGTGAGCCGGAACGCCGGCCCCTGACATGCCGGGGGCCGGAACACCGAAGCCGGACGCGCCCAGCGGCTGGCCCTGCGGCGGGATGAGGCCCGCGCCGGGGGGCACCGCTCCGGCCAGGCCGTGGCCCGGCACCGTCGGGTTCGGGATCACGCCGCCGTCCGTCGCGACGCCCTGCAGGGGTGCAACGCCCGCGACGCCCTCCGGTCCGCCGAGCGGGTCCGGCCCGGCGTGCAGGTGCTCCGGCAGTCCCTCGCCCGGGACGTGGCCGCCATCGGTCATTGTCAAACGCTCCTTCCAGGCCGCTGCCGCGCCCTTGGCGACACGATCACCGACCGCAGCGCCCATCCGCACGGGCCGGGCCTGCACCGACCCGCTCCTCAACCACACGCGGCCGCCGCGCCGAGGCGCTGCGGCCCAAGTCCTTCCGGCGCGCTGCGGCACCCCGGCCCGCGCGCCGCCCGCACGGGCGACGCACCATCTGAAACAACGACAACCCGGGGCAACCGGCACGACCGCACCGGACCCTACGGCATTCTCCAGGTCCGGCACGCGGCCCGTCGAATTGCCCACACTTCGAGCGGAACCTGGTTGCACCGCGTCAAAAAGGCGACAAACCGACCGAATCGGGTGGGTCACCGACCGTCGCAGCGGCCCAGGACGCCACACTACCGGCCCCGCACGGTCACCTCTCGAATCGGTGTCCGGATGCGACCTGGATCACCGCCGGGCCCCGTTGCGGCCACCCGGCAGCACAGGACGAGCCCGAGGCCTTCACGCGATCTGCTCACCCCAGAGCAGCAGCACACCGGTTCCGCCCGCCCCCAGCGCCAACCCCCCACCACCGTCACCGTCGGCCGCCAGCAGCGGGGTGGACTGCAGGAGCGCGCCGTCCGCCCGGTAACCGGCCTCGGCGATCGCCCGGTGCACCTTCTCCGCCTCGGCGAGGGTCCGGGGCAGCGCGACGAACCGTTCCGGCCGGCGGGCCAGCACCGCACGCACCACGTCGAGGCCGCCGGACTCCACCACCGCCGCGTCCGGCTCCGGCAGGCCGCCCAGCACCTCGGGGCCCTGCCCGTGCACGGTCTCCACCTCGACGCCGTACCGGCGGGCGTTCACGGCGAGCCGGGCGCAGGCCGAACGGGACGCCTCGACCGCGACCACGGCGGCGCCGAAGCGGGCCGCCTCCACCGCGAGGGCGCCGCTGCCCGCGCCGACCGACCAGACCAGGTCCCCGGGACGAGCACCCAGACGGGCCAGCACCAGGGCGCGCACGTGCGCGGGGAGCGCCCCCGACGCGCCCGGCTCGTCCCCCGCGCGCCCGGCGCCCGCGTAGGCGTCGCCGGGGAGCGCCCAGCCGCGGTCCGCGCCGGGGAAGCCGACCGGGCGCCCCGCCAGCCAGCCGGCCGCCGCGCCGACGCCGCCGGACTGCGGGCCGCCGCTGTTGCCGCCGATCACCAGCACCACGTTGGGGTCGCGCCACACGTGGTCGGCGATCCGGTCGGAGGTGAGGACGGTGACGTCCTCGTCCGGGGTGCCGAGGGCCTCACAGACCACGAAGGTCCGGTGCACCCCGCGCAGCATGAGGGCCAGTTCGCTCGGGCCGGCGCCCGGCGCGGTCAGCACCGCGACCTTGGGGTGGGCCCGGCAGATGTTGGCCGCGCGGCGCAGCCGACCGCCGTGGGCGCTGACCACCTGGGCGTCCTCCCAGGGCATGCCGGCCCGGGCGAAGGCGGCGGCGACCGAGGAGACGGCGGGCAGGACCTCCAGTTCGAGGCCGTACTCGGGGCGGCGCAGCGCGCGCACGACGCCGAAGAAGCCGGGATCGCCCTCGGCGACCACGACGGCGGCGCCCCGGTGCTCGGCGATCCGCCGGGCGGCCTGCTGGACGTTGCCGAGCGTGATCCGCTCGGCGGCGTCCGGCACCGGAAGGGCGCTCAGCTGGTAGGGGGCTCCGGCCACCAGGGTCGCGGCGGCGAGCGCCGCACCGGCGGCCTCGGTCAGCGGCGTGCCGTCCCACCCGATGACCGTGATCCGGTCAGCCATCTGCGGCCGTTCTCCCTCGACTCGGTGCGCGACCCGGCAGGCGGTCCGGTGTGCCCCTGTGGTGCCAACCGGTACGCGCCTCGGTGCGCCGACAAACCGCGCCGGTGTGCGGCGCCGGTCCAGAGGTTACCGGGTGTGATCCCCTCGACGCCGACATCTCGTACACATGTCCGTGACGGGCGGGTGGCGGGTCGGCGGCTCGGGCGGCTCGGGCGGCCTTCGCGGACCGGGCGGCTCAGTCCCGCAGCACGTACCGGTGGTCGCCGTGCCAGCCGCCCGGGTGCGGCTCGGGCGCCTCCATGTCCTCCGGGAGCAGGCTCCACAGGATGAGGTCGCTGCGGCTCTCCACGACGACCTCGCCGGTTTCGCCGCGGACTATCCAGGCGCTGCGCAGCACGCCCTCGCTGATGCCGCCGATCTTCTGGGCGACCTGCTGGGCGGCGGTGTTCCCGGCGGCGGTGCGCATCTCCAGGCGCAGGAAGTCGCGGTCCTCGAACAGCCACTGGGCGACGCCGAGGACGGCCTCCGGCGCGTAGCCCTCGCCGCGGGCCCAGGGGGCGGTGACGTAGGAGATCTCGGTGGTGCGCAGCCGCCAGTCGGTGTTGCGCAGTTCGACCAGGCCGACCAGGCGCTGGGTGAGGTGCTCGGTGACGGCGAAGACGATGCCACGGCCGGCGGCCCGGTGGGCGGGGGCGAGGGTGCGGGCGAGCTCGGCCGCGTACGCCTCGGTGAACGGGTGCGGCAGGTCCGTCCAGGCCAGGACGAGGTCGTCGGCCATCATCTCGGCCAGGCCGGGCGCGTCGTCCTCCGCAAGGGGCCGCAGCAGAAGCCGTTCGGTGCTGATGGCGGTCTCGGGGAAGCTCGCTGCCATGCCGTCTCTCCTCGCCGGGTCGTGAACACAACACCGTACGCCTCCGCCGCGCCCGGGGTACCAGGCGGTGCGCCGGCCGCTCGACGGTGCGTCAGAGCGCCACCGGCCAGGGCGTCCCTGGTGCATCCTGCCCGACCGGGCCCCCGCCGAGGTGCGGCGGGGGCCCGGTCGGGGTCAGGGCGTGGATCGGGTGGCGGCTCAGAAGGCCGGGATGACCGAGCCCTGGAAGGTGTCGTCGATGTACTTCTTGACCTCGTCGGAGTGCAGCAGCTCGGCGAGCTTCTTCACGCGCGGGTCGTTCTCCTTGCCCTTCTTCACGGCGAGGATGTTGGCGTACGGGTTGCCCTCGGCCTTCTCCAGCACCAGCGCGTCGGTGGCCGGCTTCAGGCCGGAGTCGAGCGCGTAGTTGCCGTTGATGACGGCGGCGTCGAGGTCGGCGATGGAGCGGGGCAGCTGGGCGGCCTCCAGCTCCTTCCACTTGAGGTTCTTCGGGTTGCCCGTCACGTCGGCCGGGGTGGCGGCGGTGCCGGCGCCGTCCTTGAGGGTGATGAGCTTGTTGTCGGCGAGCAGCTTGAGCGCGCGGCCCTCGTTGGTGGCGTCGTTGGGCAGGCCGACGGTGGCGCCGTCCGGCAGGTCGGCGATCGCCTTGACCTTCTTGGAGTAGACGCCCAGCGGCTCCAGGTGCACGGGCTCGACCGAGACGATCTCGGTGCCGTGCTTCTTGTTGAAGTCCTCCAGGTACGGGACGTGCTGGAAGTAGTTGGCGTCGGCCGAACCGTCCTGCACCGCCGTGTTGGGGGTCACGTAGTCGGTGACCTCCTTGATGTCGAGCTTGAGGCCCGCCTTCTCCGCGAGGTTGTCCTTGACGAACTTGAGGATCTGCCCGTGCGGGGTGGGGCTGGCGACGACCTTGAGCGGCGCGTTCGGGTCCGAGGAGGACGACCCGGAGCTGCCGCACGCGGCCAGCGAGAGGGCGATGCCGGCGGTGGCGAGGATGCTGGTGAACTTCAGGGCGTTGCGCACGAAAAGTGCCTTTCTGCGTGATACGGGGAGCCGCGTCCGGAGTCGGACGAGGGAGGTCTAGGAGGCGACGAGGTCCTCGTCGGGGGCGGCCGGGGTGCGGTCCCGGGAGCCGAACAGGCCGGACCGGCCGCGGTTGCCGAGGCGGCGGACGGCGTAGTCGCCGAGCATCTGGATGATCTGGACGATGATCACCAGCTCCGCGACGATGACCCACATGAAGGCGGTCTCGAAGCGGTAGTAGCCGTAGTTGACGGCGAGGGTGCCGAGGCCGCCGCCGCCGACCACGCCGGCCATCGCGGAGTAGCTGACCAGCGTGATGATCGTGGTGGTCACCGAGGCCGCCAGCGCCGGCAGCGCCTCGGGGAGCAGCGTCTTGCGGACGATCGTCCAGGTGCTGCCGCCCATCGACTGGACGGCCTCGACCAGGCCGCGGTCCACCTCGCGGACGGAGGTCTCGACCAGGCGGGCGAAGAACGGGATGGCGCCGATGGTGAGCGGCACGGTCGCCGCCTGCCAGCCGATGGAGGTGCCGACCAGCCAGCGGGTGAAGGTGATCAGCGCGATCATCAGGATGATGAACGGCACCGAGCGGGCGATGTTCACCACGAAGGCGAGGACCTTGTTGACGGCCCGGTTGGCCAGCAGGCCGCCCTTGTCGGTGAGCACCAGCAGGACGCCCAGCGGCAGGCCGATCAGCACGGTGACGACCGTGGACACCCCGACCATCTGGAGGGTCTCCTGCGTGGCGGGCCACATCAGTTCCTGCATCTGGTCCCAGGTCATGCCACCGCTCCGTCCGCCGCGCCGAGTACGTCCACCTGCAGGCCCTGCTCGCGCAGGTAGCCGATCGGCACCACGTTGTCCTGGTGGCCGCCGGACAGCTCGACCCGCATCCGGCCGACCATCCGGCCGGCGATGGTCTCCACGGCGGCGCCGAGGATGTTGATGTCGATCTGGTAGGTGCGGGCCAGCTGGGAGACGAACGGCCGAGCCGAGGTGTCGCCCTGGAAGGTGATCTCCAGCACGGTCGAGCCGGGGTGGCCGGTGCCGAACTCGCTGAGCGGGAACAGCTCGCGGGCCAGCTCGGAGCCGGGCTTGGCCAGCAGGTCGGTCAGCTCGCCGGACTCGACCACCCGGCCGCCGCGCATCAGGGCCGCGGAGTCGCAGACGGACTTGATGACGTCCATCTCGTGGGTGATCAGCAGGACGGTGAGGCCGAGCTGCTGGTTGAGGTCGCGCAGCAGCTTGAGGATCGAGCGGGTGGTCTCCGGGTCGAGCGCCGAGGTGGCCTCGTCGGAGAGCAGCACCTTGGGGTCGCCGGCCAGGGCACGGGCGATGCCGACGCGCTGCTTCTGGCCGCCGGAGAGCTGGTTGGGGAAGCTGCGGGCCTTGTCGCCGAGGCCGACCAGGTCGAGCAGTTCGGCGGCCTTGCGGCGTCGCTGGGTGCGGTCCAGGCCGATGATCTCCAGCGGGAGCTCGACGTTCTGCTGGACGGTGCGCGAGGAGAGCAGGTTGAAGTGCTGGAAGACCATGCCGATCCGGCGCCGCGCCTCGCGCAGTTCCCGGCCGGCCCGGTTCTCGCCGCCCGACAGCGCGGTGAGCTCGAGCCCGTCGACCGTGACGGTGCCGGACGACGGACGCTCCAGCATGTTCACGCAGCGGATGAGGGTGGACTTCCCGGCGCCGCTGGTGCCGACGACTCCGTAGACCTCACCCGGCCGGACGTGCAGGTCGACGCCGGCGAGGGCGGTCACCTCGCGGCCTCGCGAGCGGTAGACCTTCGTGAGGTCCGTGGTGGTGATCACAGCTGCTTCCGTGGGTCGGGGGCGGGCGGCGGGCGGCCACCCGACCGGGTTGCGGTCGGCGGTGCGCACGGCGCTTCGCCAGGGGGATCCGGACCTGCCACCTCTTGATCGTGGCCGCTGGACGGCCGGGCCGCGCGACGGCGTGGCCCTTACGAGTCATCGGGCACGAGGAGCCGTGGACGACTACCCGCCCATGGGGGGGGCAGGGGAGGAGAGGGGTGCGGCAGGCTGGGCGCGCTCCTACGGACGGGAACGACGCCGGGTCTCGCTTCGGGGCGCGAGGTGGGGCACCCTCGGTCGGGTGCCGGGGGCGATGGCCCTCAGCGGTGACACATTCGACGGCACATGGCGCGCTCACCTGCCGGCAGGGTGCCGGTGGGGGTCCATTTCGTCGTCGCAGTCATGTGAGCCAGTAAATCAGATGGGCCGATTTGGGCCCAATTACTTGGATGTGATGTCCGCAATGCGGATGGCCGGCTCCGCCACCAGCGACGATACGACTCGGCGCCGCCACCGGGATGTCCGGATGGTGGCGGCGCCGGGCGGGCGGGAACGGGCGGAGGACTCAGGCGGTCGCGGCGAGCGGCACCACGACGGGCTTCTCCAGGTGCACCATGCTGAGCCGGTCGCTGATCGGCTCGACCGCGGCCTGCCGGTAGCCCAGGCGGGCGTACAGGCGCAGGTTGCCGAGGCTGCGGTGGCCGGTGGACAGGCGGTAGGAGGTCAGCGGGCGGCCGCCCTCGGCGAGGCGACGCTCCAGCGCGTCCAGCAGCCGGCCGCCCAGGCCGTGCCGCTGCATCCTCGGGTGGACGACCAGGCGCCCTATCCGGCCGACGCCGTCGGCGTCGACCCGGCCGCGCACGGTGCCGACCACCTCGTCGCCGAGCCGGGCGACCAGGACGTGCTGCTCGGACAGCTCGGCGCGCAGGCTCTCCAGGGTCTGCGTCAGGGGCTCGATCGCCCAGTCGCCGTACAGCTCCGCCTCGGGCTGGTAGCCGAGGTACTGGAGCTTGAGGATCTGCTCCGCGTCCTCGACGCCCGCCGCCGAGATGATCACGCTCATGCCCATGTGCTGGGGCCTCCCCATCGTCGTGCCCGGCGCGCGAACGTGAGGGTGCCGCACCGGATGCCCTGCCGGAGATGTCCCGGCCGGGGATCTGCCCTGACCGGGGGTGGCGCACGAACGTACCAGCCGCCGGCCCGGAAGTGACCCGGGTCGACGGCGACGCGCTCACGCTCAGTATCCGAGTGATCGCGGCACCGTCAAGAGCTACGTTCGCCAGCGCTCTACCCGCGCGTCAGCTGCTCTCAACCTCCAGGGCGTTCGACGTGGCGAGGGTCACGCGGAGATCCGGGCGGGTGGCGGGCGCCGCGCGGAGGACGGGTCGGAAAGCGGCGACGGCCGGACGCGAGGGGCGTCACCCGGCCGGAGCCGGCCTCCGGGGTGACCGGCACGAGAAGCGTCACCCCCGCCCCTCGACTCACAGGAACCGCTCGGCGTGCAGGAGGACGCGCAGGCAGGCGAAGCAGCGGGATCGGGTGGGCCCGATCGAGCCGCGCGGCATCCCGAGGCGTTCGGAGAGCTCCCGGTAGGTGGGCGGCGGGTCCTCGGCGAGGGCGGCGACCAGCTCGGGGCAGCGGCCCGGCAGGGCGGCCACGGTCTCGCGGACCACGCGGCGGCGGCGTTCGGCGAGGTAGACGTCCTCGGCGGAGGGAACGGGCGGAAGGGTTGTGCACACACCGTGCATGACGGGCCGGGGCGGGGCCGGTTACGCCCGGCCGGGGGCGCGGACCCGGGAGGGGGCGCGACGGTCGGACCGTCGCGCCCCCTCCCCCGGTCGACCGGAGGTCAGCCCTGGACCCACTCCCGCTGCCGCGCCAGGTCCGCCTTCACCTCGGCGAGCTGGACCGCCACCGCCGACGGCGCGGTGCCGCCGCGCCCGTCGCGGGAGGCGATGGCGCCGTGCACGCTGAGCACCGACCGGACGTCGGGCGTCAGGTGCACCGAGATCGCGGCGAACTGCTCGTCCGTCAGGTCGGACAGCTCGATGCCCTCGGCCTCGCAGACCTTGACGCAGGCGCCGGCCACCTCGTGCGCGACCCGGAACGGCACGCCCTGCTTGACCAGCCACTCGGCGATGTCGGTGGCGAGCGAGAAGCCCGCCGGGGCCAGCTCCTCCAGCCGCTCCCGGTGCACGGTGAGGGTGGCCATCATCCCGGTGAACGCGGGCAGCAGCACCTCCAGCGTGTCGCAGGAGTCGAAGACCGGCTCCTTGTCCTCCTGGAGGTCCCGGTTGTAGGCGAGCGGCAGGGCCTTGAGGGTGGCCAGCAGGCCGGTCAGGTTGCCGATCAGCCGGCCGGACTTGCCACGGGCGAGCTCGGCGATGTCCGGGTTCTTCTTCTGCGGCATGATCGAGGAACCGGTGGAGAAGGCGTCGTGCAGCGTGATGAAGCCGAACTCCTTGGTGTTCCAGATGATCACCTCCTCCGCGATCCGGGAGAGGTTGATGCCGATCATCGCGGTCACGAACGCGAACTCGGCGACGAAGTCGCGCGAGGCCGTGCCGTCGATGGAGTTGCCGACCGAGCCGCCCTCGAAGCCGAGGTCGGCGGCGACGGCCTGCGGGTCGAGGCCGAGCGAGGAGCCGGCCAGCGCCCCGGAGCCGTACGGGGAGACGGCGGTGCGGGCGTCCCACTGGCGCAGCCGCTCGGCGTCCCGGCCGAGGGCCTGCACGTGCGCGAGGACGTGGTGGGCGAAGAGGACGGGCTGGGCGTGCTGGAGGTGGGTGCGGCCTGGCATCGCGGTGTCCGGGTGCGCCTCGGCGAGGCCGACCAGGGCGTGCTGGAGGTCGAGCACCAGGGCGCCGATGGTCCTCGCGTGGTCCCGCAGGTACATCCGGAACAGGGTGGCGATCTGGTCGTTGCGCGAGCGTCCGGCCCGCAGCTTGCCGCCGAGTTCGGCACCGAGGCGCTCCAGCAGGCCGCGTTCCAGCGCGGTGTGCACGTCCTCGTCGGCGACGGTGCCGGTGAAGGTGCCCGCCTGGACGTCGGCGAGCAGGGCGTCGAGGCCGGCCAGCATCGCGGCGAGCTCGTCGTCGGACAGCAGGCCGGCCTTGTGCAGGACCCGGGCGTGGGCCTTGGAGCCGGCGATGTCGTACGGCGCGAGGCGCCAGTCGAAGTGGACCGAGGCGGAGAGCTTGGCCAGCGCCTCGGACGGGCCGTCGGCGAAGCGCGCGCCCCAGAGGCGGACGTCGGCGTTCTGATCGGCGGTCATCGCGTGGGCTCCTTGCAGTGGGCGGGAGTTGAGGGGGTCAGCGGGATCAGGCCAGGTCACGGCGGGCGGCGAGCTTCGAGGACATCCCGAAGATCTCGATGAAGCCCTTGGACATCGACTGGTCGAAGGTGTCGCCGGTGTCGTAGGTGGCGAGGTTGAAGTCGTACAGCGACTGGGCGGACTTGCGGCCGTTGACCACGGCCCGGCCGCCGTGCAGGACCATCCGGATCTCGCCGGACACGTGCTGGTTCGCCTCGTTCACGAAGCCGTCCAGCGCGCGCTTGAGCGGGGAGAACCAGAGGCCGTCGTAGACGAGTTCGGCCCAGCGCTGCTCCACCTGCCGCTTGTAGCGGGCGAGTTCGCGCTCGACGGTGACGTTCTCCAGGGCCTGGTGGGCGGTGATCAGGGCGATCGCGCCGGGGGCCTCGTAGATCTCCCGGGACTTGATGCCGACCAGCCGGTCCTCGACCATGTCCAGCCGGCCGATGCCCTGGGCGCCGGCCCGCCGGTTGAGCTCCTCGATCGCCTGCAGGACGGTGACCTTGCGGCCGTCGACGGCGACCGGGACGCCGGCGTCGAAGGTGATGACCACCTCGTCGGCCTCGCGCGGGGCGGCCGGGTCCTGGGTGTACTCGTAGACGTCCTCGATCGGGGCGTTCCAGATGTCCTCCAGGAAGCCGGTCTCGACGGCCCGGCCGAAGACGTTCTGGTCGATCGAGTACGGGGACTTCTTGGTGGTGGCGATCGGCAGGCCCCTGGCCTCCGCGAAGGCGATCGCCTTGTCCCGGGTCATCGCGTAGTCGCGCACCGGGGCGATGCACTTCAGGCCGGGGGCCAGGGAGTTGATGCCGACCTCGAAGCGGACCTGGTCGTTGCCCTTGCCGGTGCAGCCGTGCGCGACGGTGGTGGCGCCGTGCTTGCGGGCGGCGGCGGCCAGGTGCTTGACGATGACCGGCCGGGAGAGCGCGGAGACCAGCGGGTACTGGCCCTGGTAGAGCGCGTTGGCCTTGACGGCCGGGAGGCAGTACTCGTCGGCGAACTCGTCGCGGGCGTCCGCGACCTCGGCCTCGACGGCGCCGCAGTCCAGCGCGCGCTGACGGATGACGTCCAGGTCCTCGCCGCCCTGGCCGACGTCGACGGCGACGGCGATGACCTCGGCACCGGTCTCCTCGGCGATCCAGCCGATGCAGACGGACGTGTCCAGACCGCCCGAGTAGGCGAGTACGACGCGCTCGGCCACGGCTTTCTCCTCACTGTGCTGCGTACAAGGCGTACAGGTTTGCGGCGATGGGCATAAGTATGCACTACTCCGTATGAAACACAAAACCCCGACCGGTGGAATCCACCGGCCGGGGTCTGCGGGGGTGCCGCGCTACTGCGCCTTGGCCTGGGCGAGTTGCATGAGGTGGTCGGCGAGCGCCTGGCCGCCCGCCGGATCGCGGCTGATCAGCAGGACGGTGTCGTCGCCGGCGATGGTGCCGATGATCTCGAACACCTCGGCCTGGTCGATCGCCGAGGCGAGGAACTGCGCGGCCCCCGGCGGGGTGCGCAGCACCACCAGGTTGCCGGAGGCCGTCGCGGAGACCATCAGCTCGCCGGCCAGCCGGGCCATCCGGCCCTCGCTGGCCGACTCCCCCATCGGAGCGCGCGGCGTACGGTCGCCGCCCTCCGCCGGGACGGCGTAGATCAGCGCGCCGTCCCGGTTGCGGATCTTGACCGCGCCCAGCTCGTCCAGGTCCCGGGAGAGGGTCGCCTGGGTGACCACGAGTCCGTCGTCGGCGAGCAGCTTGGCGAGCTGGCTCTGCGAGCGCACGGGCTGGCGGGTGAGCAGGTCCACGATCCGCCGGTGCCGCGCGGTGCGGGTCTGCGGCACCTGCGGCGACGGGCTTGCGGCGGACGGGCCGGAGTGGGAAGCGGTCATGTGATTATTCTCCCGGACGACGGTCAACTCGCATCGGCCGGGGCGCTCTCGCGCACCGCCTGCAGCAGGCCCGGCAGCGCGGCGAGGAAGGCATCCGCCTCCTGCTCGGTCAGCACCAGCGGCGGGGCCAGTCGGACGGCGTCCGGGACGGCCGCGTTGACCAGGAAGCCCGCCTCCTGCGCGGCGGCCTGCACCTTCGCCGACACCGGCTCGGTGAGCACGATGCCGAGCAGCAGGCCGGCGCCGCGCACGTGCGAGACCAGCGGGTCGCCGATCGCCTCGACGCCGTGGCGCAGCCGCTCGCCCAGCTTGCGGACGTGCTCCAGCAGGCCCTCGGACTCGATGGTGTCCAGCACCGCGAGCCCGGCCGCCGCGGCCACCGGGTTGCCGCCGAAGGTGGTGCCGTGCTGGCCCGGGGTGAGCAGTTCGGCAGCCTCGCCGAAGGCCAGCACCGCGCCCATCGGCAGGCCGCCGCCGAGCGCCTTGGCGAGGGTGACGACGTCCGGCTCGACGCCCTCGACGGCCTGGTGGGCGAACCAGTGCCCGGTGCGGCCGACGCCGGTCTGGATCTCGTCCAGGACCAGCAGGGTGCCCGTCGCCCGGGTGATCTCGCGGGCCGCCCGGAGGTAGCCCTCGGGCAGCGGGATGGCGCCGTTCTCGCCCTGGATCGGCTCCAGGAAGACCGCCGCGGTCTCGGTGGTGACGGCCGCGCGCAGCGCCTCGACGTCGCCGAACGGGACGTGCGTGACGTCGCCGGGCAGCGGGCGGAACGGCTCCTGCTTGGCGGGCTGGCCGGTGAGCGCGAGAGCGCCCATCGTCCGGCCGTGGAAGGCGCCCTGGAGGGCGACCAGATGGGTGCGGCCGGTCCGGCGGCTGATCTTGAACGCGGCCTCGTTGGCCTCGGCGCCGGAGTTGCAGAAGAACACCCGGCCGCCCTCCCGGCCGTCCAGCGCCAGCAGCCGCTCGGCGAGGGCGATGGTCGGCTCGGCCATGAAGAGGTTGGAGACGTGGCCGAGGGTGGCGATCTGCCGGCTGACCGCCTCGACGACCGCCGGGTGGGCGGTGCCGAGGGCGTTGACGGCGATGCCGCCGAGCAGGTCGGTGTACTCCTTGCCGTCGGCGTCCCAGAGCTTGGCGCCGGCGCCGCGCACCAGCGGGATCCGCGGGGTGCCGTAGTTGTCGGTGAAGGTGTGCTGCCACCGGCCGGTCAGTTGCTCGTTCGCGGTCATGCCAGTCCCCCGGTCACAATCGTCTCGTCGTCCGGCACGACCATCGTGCCGATGCCCTCGTCGGTGAAGATCTCCAGCAGCAGGCTGTGCTGCACCCGGCCGTCCAGGACGCGCGCGGTGCCCACCCCGGAGCGGACGGCGCGCAGGCAGCCCTCCATCTTGGGGAGCATGCCGCTGGCCAGGCCCGGCAGCAGCTCTTCCAGCTCGCTCGCGCTGAGCTGGCTGATCACGTCGTCGGAGTTCGGCCAGTCCTTGTAGAGGCCCTCGACGTCGGTCAGGACCACCAGCATCTCGGCGCCGAGCGAGACCGCCAGGGCGGCGGCGGCGGTGTCGGCGTTGATGTTGTAGACGTGGCCGTCGGCGCCGCGCGCGATCGAGGAGATGACCGGGATCCGGCCGTCGGCGATCAGCGCCTTCACCGCGCCGGCCTCGATGTTGACGATGTCGCCGACCAGGCCGATGTCGACCTGCTCGCCGTCCACCACCGCGTACCGCTTGACCGCCGTCATGGTGTGCGCGTCCTCGCCGGTCATGCCGACCGCGAACGGGCCGTGCCCGTTGAGCAGGCCGACCAGCTCGCGCTGCACCTGGCCGGCCAGCACCATCCGGACCACGTCCATGGTCTCGGGGGTGGTCACCCGCAGCCCGTTGGTGAAGTTGGACTCCAGGCCGAGCCGGTCCAGCTGGGCGCTGATCTGCGGGCCGCCGCCGTGCACCACGACGGGGTGCAGGCCGGCGTAGCGGAGGAAGACGACGTCCTGGGCGAAGGCCGCCTTGAGGCCCTCGTCCACCATGGCGTTGCCGCCGAACTTGATCACGACGGTCTTGCCGTGGAAGCGCTCCAGCCACGGCAGCGCCTCGATCAGCGTCATCGCCTTGGGCAACGCGGTGTTGTTGCGGGCCTGTTCGCCCTTGGGTGCGATCTTCACGGGTGTCCCTCGTCCGAACGGGTGTCGCGCGTCAGGTGTCGCGGATCAGGTGGAGTAAGCGCTGTTCTCGTGGACGTAGTCGGCGGTGAGGTCGTTGGTCCACAGCGAGGCGCTCGCCGTGCCGGCGTTGAGGTTCGCGGTGATGACGACCTCGCGGCCGCTCATGTCCACCAGGTCGCGGTCCTCGCCCACGCTGCCGTTCCTGCAGACCCAGACGCCGTTGATGGCCACGTCCAGCCGGTCCGGGTCGAAGGCGGCGTCGGTGGTGCCGATGGCGGCCAGCACCCGGCCCCAGTTGGGGTCCTCGCCGTGGATGGCGCACTTGAGCAGGTTGTTGCGGCTGATCGTCCGGGCGACGTCGACGGCCTCGCCCTCGGTGGCGGCGCCGGTGACGTCGATCCGGATCTCCTTGCTGGCGCCCTCGGCGTCGGCGATCAGCTGGCGGGCCAGGTCGGCGCTGACGGTGCGGACGGCCTCGGCGAACTCGGCCTGGTCCGGGGTGACGCCGGAGGCGGCCGAGGCGAGCAGCAGCACGGTGTCGTTGGTGGACATGCAGCCGTCGGAGTCGATCCGGTCGAAGGTGGTGCGGGTGGCGCCGCGCAGCGCGGCGTCCAGGGCGGCGCTGTCCAGGTCGGCGTCGGTGGTGATCACGACCAGCATGGTGGCCAGGCTCGGAGCGAGCATGCCCGCGCCCTTGGCCATGCCACCGACCGTCCAGCCGGCCGGGCTGGTGACCTGGGCGGTCTTGTGCACGGTGTCGGTGGTCTTGATGGCGATCGCGGCGGTCTCGCCGCCGGTCGCGCTCAGCTCCTGGGCGGCCAGCGTGACGCCGGGCAGCAGGACGTGCATCGGCAGGCGCTCGCCGATCAGACCGGTCGAGGCGACGGCGACCTCGCCGGCGTTGAGCTTCAGCTCCTCGGCGACCTTCTCCGCGGTGGCGTGGGTGTCCTGGAAGCCGAGCGGGCCGGTGCAGGCGTTGGCGCCACCGGAGTTGAGGATCACGGCGGAGACCTGGCCGCCCTTGAGGACCTGCTCGGACCAGAGGACCGGCGCGGCCTTGACCCGGTTGGCGGTGAAGACGCCGGCGGCGGCGAGCGCGGGGCCGTCGTTGACCACCAGGGCGAGGTCCGGGGTGCCGGAGGCCTTGATGCCGGCGGTGACACCGGCGGCGCGGAAGCCCTTGGCGGCCGTCACCCCCACGTTCGTGCTGCTGCTCACGGTGCGACTCCGTTCACGGGAAGGCCCAGCTCCTCGGGCAGGCCCAGGGCGATGTTCATGCTCTGCACCGCGCCGCCCGCGGTGCCCTTCACGAGGTTGTCGATCGCGCTGATCGCGATGATCCGCCCGGCGGTGGCGTCCAGCGCGACCTGGACGAGCGCGGTGTTGGCGCCGTAGACGCTGCTGGTCTGCGGCCACTGCCCCTCGGGCAGCAGGTGGACGAACGGCTCGGCCGCGAACGCGTCGCGGTAGGCGGCGCGCAGGCTCGCGGCCGTCACCCCGGGCTTCGCCTTGGCGGAGCAGGTGGCGAGGATGCCGCGCGGCATCGGGACGAGGGTCGGCGTGAAGGAGACGGTGACCGGCTCGCCCGCGACCGGGGTGAGGTTCTGCACCATCTCCGGAGTGTGCCGGTGCACGCCGCCGACGCCGTACGGGCTGACGCTGCCCATGACCTCGCTGCCCAGCAGGTGGGTCTTGGCGGCCTTGCCCGCGCCGGAGGTGCCGGAGGCGGCGACCACGACGGCCTCCGGCTCGGCGAGCCCGGCCGCGTACGCCGGGAACAGCGCCAGGGACACGGCCGTCGGGTAGCAGCCGGGTACGGCGATCCGGTTGCTGCCCTTCAACGCGGCCCGGTGGCCGGGGAGTTCCGGCAGGCCGTAGGGCCAGGTGCCGGCGTGCGCGGAGCCGTAGAACTGCTCCCAGTCGGCGGCGGCCCGGAGCCGGAAGTCGGCGCCGCAGTCGACCACCAGGACGTTGCCGCCGAGCGCCTCGGCGACGGCCGCGGACTGGCCGTGCGGCAGCGCCAGGAACACCACGTCGTGGTCGGCCAGCACCTCGGGGGTGGTGGGTTCGAGGATGCGGTCGGCGAGCGGGATCAGGTGCGGCTGGAGCGCGCCCAGCCGGGTGCCCGCGTTCGAGCCGCCGGTCAGCGCCCCGATCTCCACCTCCGGGTGGCCGAGCAGCAGGCGCAGCACCTCGCCGCCCGCGTATCCGCTCGCGCCGGCGACGGCGACTCGCAATGCCATGGCGTTCCTCCTTGGTTGTGGCATGAATATACGCAGCACGGAACATCCATGCAAGAAGCTCCTGCCGGGACCGCGGAGAACGCCCGAAAACCGCCCCTCGCCCGCCCGGCGGACCGGGCGGGCGCCGGACTACCGCTTGACGGCGCGCAGCACCACGAACTTGGGGTTCCCCGCCACCAGCTGGCAGTTGCCGAAGAGACGGCGCAGCTTGACGTGGTAACCGAGATGGCGGTTTCCGACCACCCACAGCTCCCCACCCGGCTTCAGCGCCCGCCGGGAGCCGGTGAACATCCGCCAGGCGGTGGCGTCCGTGGTGGCCTGATGCGAGTGGAACGGCGGATTGTTCAGGACGAGGTCCACCGAACCCGGGGCGATCACCTCCGCCGCGAGCGCGTCGGCGGTCAGGAACTCGGCCCGGGCGTCCGGGCCCAGGTTGGTGCGGAAGGTCTCCTCCGCCGAGGCCACCGCCTGGTGGGACTCGTCGACGAACACCAGCTCCGCACCCGGCCCGGCCAGCGCGGCGGCCGTACCGACCACGCCGTTGCCGCAACCCAGGTCGACCACCCGGGCCCCGGGGGCGGGGGTCGGCAGGTGACCGAGGAAGAAGCGGGTGCCGATGTCGAGGCGCTCGGCGCAGAAGGTGCCGGCGTGGTTGACCACCGTGCGCCCGGAGACCGGGCCGACGTCCGGCGGCAGTGCGTAGCGGTGCGGCCACGGGCTGGGGCCGGGGTCCAGCGCCGGGTCCGGGGTGCAGAAGATCAGCCGGGCCTTGCGGGCGGCGAGCGAGGTGCGGGTCGGGCCGAGGATCCGCTCGAAGAGCTGGAGGGTGGAGGTGTGGATCTCGGTGACCATGCCGGTGCCGATCACCACGGTGCCCGGGTGGACGGCGGGGGCGAGCCGGTGCAGCTGGTCCTCCAGCAGGGCCAGGCTCTTGGGGACGCGCACCAGCAGGACGTCGATCCGCTCCGGCGGGGTGTCCCGGGTGGTGAGCAGCCGGGCCGGGTCGGAGGTGGCGCCGGCCCGGGCCAGGTTGGCCAGGGTCGCCCGGCGGCCGAGGTGGGAGTCGGCGATCTGGACCGGCTCGTGGGCGGCGAGCGCGGTGGTCAACGCGCCCCAGCGGTCGCCCAGGACGACGATCCGGCGGCCGGCGAGGTCCGTGGCGCCGTCGGCGCCGCCCGCCTCGCCCGCGAGGTGGCGCAGCAGGTACTCGTCGGCGGCGTCCCAGGCCCGCAGCCGCTCGCGCGGGTCCTCGGGGAAGCGGGTGAGGTCGAAGACGCCCCACGGCGTGCTGAACGGGGTCGCCGCGGCGGGCGTGATCTCGGGATTCATCGTGTTCTCAGGCTATCCGACACCCCGACGGGGAACCGTTTCGACGGATACTGAAAGAGCCCGGCCGAGAGGGGTGAGGGCGATGGACTGGAAGCTCGAGGTCTTGGTGGTCCCGGTGTCCGACGTGGACCGCGCGAAGCTGTTCTACGAGGAGCGGGCCGGCTTCACGGTCGACCACGACACCCGGCTGCGGGACGGGGTCCGGGTCGTCCAGCTGACTCCCCCGGGCTCGGCGTGCTCCATCGTGGTCGGCACCGGGGTGATCGCGTCGCCACCCGGATCGGTGAAGGGGCTGCAGCTGGTCGTGCCGGACATCGAGCGGGCCCACGACGAACTCGCGGCGCGGGGCGTCGAGGTCAGCCCGGTCCAGCACTTCGAGGCGGGGGTGCGGGTGAACGGGCACGGGGAGGCGTGGAACTCCTTCGTGTTCTTCAGCGACCCGGACGGCAACGGCTGGGCGGTCCAGGAGGCGCCGCAGGCGGCTTAGACCGACCGGCACCCGGGTCGGCCCGGCCGGTCTCGGCCCGCGCTGGGTAGGCTCCAGGGATGGCTGAACACGAGGGAAGCGTGCGGGTGGACAGCTGGATCTGGTCGGTCCGGCTCGCCAAGACGCGGGCGCTGGCGGCCGCCGCCTGCCGGGCCGGGCACGTGCGGGTGAACGGCGAGCGGGTCAAGCCGGCCCAGGCGCTGCGCCCCGGGGACGAGGTGCGGGTGCGCGAGGAGGGCTACGAGCGGGTCGTCGTGGTGCGGAAGCTGATCCGCAAGCGGGTCGGCGCCACGGTGGCGGCGGAGTGCCTGATCGACAACAGCCCGCCGCGGCCGCCGCGCGAGGTCGTCGCGGCGGCCGGCGAGCGGGACCGGGGCGCGGGGCGCCCGACCAAGCGCGAACGGCGCGACCTCAACCACCTGCGCGGGCGCTGAACCCGTCAGAGCGCGGTGTCGCCGAGCACCCTGGCGAGGAACGCGTCCAGGTTGCCGACCGTCCGGTCGATCTGCAGCTCCAGCGGCACCGACTCGTCCGGCCTGGTGATCAAGGTGGACTTCTTCAGCCCGCGCACGTACAGCGAGCAGGCGAGGTCGGCGCAGATGTACGTGCCGACGGTGTTGCCCTCGCGCCCGGCCGCCCCGGCCCGGCGGGCGGCGAGCAGCGCGACGCCGGAGCCGGCGTGCGCGGTGATGCACAGTGAGCAGACGTTCGTCTTGGTGAGGCTGCGGCGGATCGTCGGCACCCGCAGCGTCACGCCGACCGGCTCGCCCGCGTACGGCGCCACCAGGTAGGCCCGGTCGGGCGCGCCCTGGTCCCGCCAGCCGAGGAAGTCCAGGTTCTGCCAGGGAAGTTCGGCCAGGCCCCGGGGAAGGCCGAGCCGACGGGCCTCGCCCTTGGAGCAGTTGACGAAGGACGCGCGGATCTCGTTCTCGCTCAGGGGTTCCATGCTGCGGAAGCTAACACCCGCCCGGACACGGTGTCGCAGCAATTTATCCCGCTACGTCCCCGGGGCCGGGTGACGGGCTGTCAGTGCCCGACCCTAGAGTTCGGTGTGCGGGCCCGGTCCCGGCGCAGGAGGGAGGCGCCGGGACCGGTCCGCGGGTGCTACTTCTTGAAGGCGACGCCCGCGTAGGCGGAGACGTCCTGCCAGCCCTCGGGGAGTTCGGTGGTCGGGACGTGGCCGGAGGTGGGGCGCCAGAGCGGGAGCTGGACCAGGCCGGGGCCGGCGAACTCGAAGTCGCCGAAGAAGGGTTCGACGTCGGCGCGCGGGCGCAGCACCAGGGGGGCGCTGGCGCTGCGGTAGATGCGGGTGCCTTCGGCGGCGCTCTCCCGGGAGGCGAAGTCGGGGCTGCCGTGGGAGAGGATCAGCGCGCTGCCGGGGGCGAGCGCGTCGCGCAGGGTGCGGACGATCTGCTGGGCGCCGTCCTCGTCGCGGATGAAGTGCAGCACGGCGACCAGCATCAGCGCGACCGGCTCGGACAGGTCGACGGCGGCGCGCAGGCCCGGGTGGTCGAGGATCTCGGCCGGGTCGCGCAGGTCGGCCTCGATGACCGAGGTGTGCCCGGCGGGGTGGCCGGCCAGCAGGGCGCGGGCGTGGGTGGCGACGATCGGGTCGTTGTCGACGTACACCACCCGGGCGTCCGGGGCGACCCGCTGGGCGACCTCGCTGGTGGAGCCGACGGCCGGGATGCCGGTACCGATGTCGACGAACTGGCGGATGCCCCGACCGGCGGCGAACTCGACCGCGTCGCCGAGGAACCGGCGGTTGGTGCGGGCCAGCAGCGGCAGCGCGGGGTAGGCGGCTATCGCGGCCTGGGCGGCCTTGCGGTCCGCCTCGAAGTTGTCCTTGCCACCCAGGTAGTAGTCGTACATCCGGGCGGTGTGCGGGACGCCGGTGTCGAGCTCGCTCGGCGGCTGCCAGTCGTCCGCTCTGGCCCAGCCCCAGTCGGTGCCGGTGGCCTCGCCGACCGCCGCGGTGTCCTCGTGCATCCTGTTCCGCCCCCAATGCCATGCTCACTGCCGGAAATGGTCACCGCCGCGGCGGTCGGCGGGCCCGTCCGGTACGGCCGGTTGGCCATCCTCCGGCCCCGCCACCGTTGTGTGGCGTACGGTGCGCCGTGATCGTATCCGACGACACGCCGGGGAAACAGCGGGAGTTCAGGTTTACGCAATACCCGGCCGGTGGAGTGTGTGCACGTCAACGGCGGTATCCGGACGCTCCCCGGATCGCCCCGGAGGTCCACCCTCTCTATGCTGGCTGCCGATGACTGCCGACCGCCGCAGCGTACTGCGCACCGTCGCCCAGCTGGCCGCCCTGACCGCCGCCGGCGGGCTCCTGACGTCGTGCACCAGCGGCACCCCGCGTCGGGCCGACACCGGAGCGCTCGCCGTGCACCCCGGCACCGTCGACCCGCAGCACACCACCGACCCGGCCTGGAACGGCGGCGAGGGCCCGGCCTCCGCCGCGCCGAGCGCCCCGCCGGATCCGCAGCCGCAGCCCACCGCGACCGAAACGGCCACCGCGGCCGCCACCCAGCCGCCGACGCCGCCCGCGCTGCCGCCGCTCGCCCCCGGCACCCCGGTCGAGGTGGTGAACGGGCCGCGCACCGGCAAGAACGTGGCACTCACCGTTCACGGCAGCGGTGATCCGAAGCTGGCCACCGCACTGCTGGAGGCCGCCGAGCAGCGCGGTGCCAAGCTGACCGTGATGGCGGTCGGCAGCTGGCTCGACCAGCAGCCGCAGATGGCCCGCCGGATCCTGGACGCCGGCCACGAGCTGGGCAACCACACCCAGAACCACCTCAACATCTCCGCGATGAGCCCCGACCAGGCGCGCGCCGAGATCGCCCAGTGCGCCGACCGGCTGCAGCGGCTCACCGGCTCGATCGGCCGCTGGTTCCGCCCGTCCGCCACGCAGTACGCCAACCGGATGGTGCGCGAGCAGGCCAGGGCGGTCGGCTACGAGCACGTGCTCTCCTTCGACGTCGACCCGCGCGACTACACCGACCCGACGGCCGCCGAGCTGCAGCGCCGGGTGCTGGGCTCGGTGCGCGGCGGCTCGGTGGTCGCCCTGCACATGGGCCACCAGTGCACGGTGGACGCGCTGCCGGCCATCCTGGACGGCCTCGCCAAGGCGGGCCTGAAGCCGGTGACCGCCAGTCAGCTGTGTGCTTAGACCGACCGGGCCCGTTCAGCCCATCGGGTCGTCCTCCTTGTACGGGCGGAGCCGCAGCGTCCTGGCGTCCGCCGTACGGATCTCCTCGGCCCGGTTGACCAGCTCCTCCAGGTCGTCCCGCTCGGCGTGGATGAACCGTCCGTGCAGGCCGTCGAAGCGGCCGCGGGCCACGTCCGCGGTGACCGCGACCATGTACGGGATGGAGCCCCAGGTCTTCTTGTCCTTGAACATCGGCATCCCGGCGGTCATGTCGGTGGCCACCGCGCCCGGGCTGATGTCGAGGATGACGACGCCGTGCTGGGCGAGCGAGTCCGCCATGTTGTCGGAGAGCTGCAGCAGCGCGCCCTTGGAGGTGGCGTACGCGGTGTAGTTCCCGTCCGGGCGCAGCGCGAAGCCGGAGTTGAGGTTGACCACCCGGCCGTGCCGCCGGGACACCATGCCGGGCAGGACGCAGCGCAGCAGGTTGTAGGGGCCGCGCAGGTTGGTCTCGATCACCTGCCACCACTGGTTGGCGTCGGTCTCCCAGAGCGGCACCTCGGCGCGGTCGACCAGGCCGGCGTTGTTGATCAGCAGGTCGACCGGGCCGAGGTCGCGTTCGACGAGCCGGACGGCCTCCCGGACCGAGCCCGGGCGGGTGACGTCGGCGGTGACGGCGACGCCCCGGGAGCCGTGCCGGACGCACTCCTTGAGGGTGTCGGTCAGCGTCTCGTGGGTGCGGCCGACCAGACCGACGGCCATGCCCTCGGCGGCCAGGCCGATGGCGATCTCCCGGCCGATGCCCCGGCCTGCGCCGGTGATCAGGGCGACCTGCCCTGTGAGCAATCCCGTCGACACCGCGTGCTCCCTTCCCGTCCCCGGCCCCCGTCTGCGGCATTCTCGCGGCCACCGGGCGGGCGAGCCCCCGGGCGCACGGGCGGCGGGCGCGGCCTCACCCGATCGGGCGATCAGAAGCGGTGGCACCCGCCCGGGGAGGGGGTGACCTACTGGCCGGTACGGAGTAGTAACGTCGTCGGGGCGGTGACCGGTGCACCCATTCCGGTGCTCCGGCCCGCTGACCAGCAACTCGCTGGGCCACCAGTCGCTGGGCGACCCCCAGCACCACCGAAGGGCAACTGAGTGAGTGACATCGCGCGCGTCGGAGTGATCGGCTGCGGCCTGATGGGGTCGGGCATCGCGGAGGTCTTCGCCCGGGCGGGGCTGGACGTCCTGGTGGCGGAGGCCAGCGGTGAGGCGCTGGAGTTCGGCCGCACCCGGCTGACCAACTCCCTGGACACGGCGGTCAAGCGCGGCAAGCTGACCCCCGAGCAGCGGGACGAGGCGATGGCCCGGCTGACCTTCACCGTCGAGCTGTCCGACTTCGCCGACCGCGACCTGGTGGTCGAGGCGGTCGCCGAGCGCGAGGACGTCAAGGTCAAGATCTTCCAGACCCTGGACCAGGTGGTCGAGCGCCGCGACGCGATCCTCGCCTCCAACACCTCCTCGATCCCGATCGTGAAGCTGGCCGCCGCCACCTCCCGCCCCGAGCAGGTGATCGGCCTGCACTTCTTCAACCCCGCGCCGGTGCAGAAGCTGGTCGAGGTCATCCCGACCCTGACCACCTCGGCGGTCACCACCGAGCGGGTCGAGGCCTTCGCCTCGCAGGAGCTCGGCAAGGAGCCGATCCGCGCCCGGGACCGGGCCGGCTTCGTGGTCAACGCGCTGCTGGTGCCCTACCTGCTGTCCGCGGTGCGGATGTTCGAGTCGGGCGTGGCCACCGCCTCCGACATCGACAAGGGCATGGAGGCCGGCTGCGCCCACCCGATGGGCCCGCTGCGGCTGTGCGACCTGATCGGCCTGGACACCATCGTCTCGATCGCCGAGTCGATGTACGACGAGTACAAGGAGCCGCTGTACGCCGCTCCCCCGCTGCTCTCCCGGATGGTCGACGCGGGCCTGCTGGGCCGCAAGTCCGGCCGCGGCTTCTACGACTACACCGCGAGCGCCTGAGCTGCTGGTTTGCCGGTCGGCCCATCTCGCGATCGGCCGACCGGCGCATCTCTTGCGACGAAGGGGCGGCTACCAGTAGATCCACGCCGTCCCTTCTGGGGAGAGTCTGGGGAGTTTCAGCGGCTGGCCGTGCTGAGCCAGTCATCGACGGCGCTCCGGCCCCGTTGACCGTCCTCGGGGATGAAGTGAGCGTAGACCCTGAGCGTGATCTCCGGCGATGCGTGACCCATCCACTTCGAGACGGCGACCGAATCCTCCCGTCGGAGTTGAACGCTGGCGTAGGTGTGGCGGAACCGATGGAACATCTCCTCGCGTGACGGCTCCCAGCCGTCCTCGCCCTTGGGGAGGATCAGCCCAGCGGTCGCAAGTGCTGGCTTAAGGATCTTCTGGTTGTAGATAGACGAGTGGAGGCGGTTGCCCCACTGGGTCGTCACCAGGAGCCGAACTGTCGCTTCCTTCCGCTTGCCGTTTCCGGGCCCATACCACGGCAGAGTCACGGTCACTGGCGGGAACAGCTCCTCGTGCTCACGAATGGCCTGCAAAAGCCCGGGCGACAACGGAATGTCTCGCTCCTTCTTCCCCTTGGGAAGCTTGAAGTAGGGGCGTGTACCGTTCTCCCACAGCAGTTGGCGGCGAAGGTGGATCATCATCGCCCGCTCGTCGATGTCGTCGGGGCTGAATCCGAACATCTCCGCCTGCCGCATGCCGGCCCGGACGCCGAGGTCCGGCGAGATCTGGTAGCGCGGTCGCATGCCGTCCTTGATGCCGAAGACCTCATCGACAGTCCAGGCTCGAGCCTTGGTGTCTCCACCGCCCGACGGCCGCAGGTGGAGCGCGAGTTGGCAGGGGTTCGATGCCAACCGCTTTCCCACCGTGGAGCCAAGGATGGAGGAGAGGTGGACCCAAATCACCTCAAGGGTGCTCTCGCTGAGAGTTCCCTTCGTCCTCAGTTCCTTGAGCCAGATGCGGAGTATGCCTTCATCGATCTGTCGTAGTTGCAGTGCGCCGATGGGCCCGAGGATGTGGTTCCAGATCTTCGACTTCATGGGGATGCTGGTGTTGACCGGGTCGTTCCGACCGGGCCACCAGTGTTCCTCGACGTACTCCTTGAGCGTCATCTCGCCTTCGCGCGGGTCCAGCCATGTAAGCCGTCGGGAGTCGGTCTCCGCCGTGGACTTCCAGGCCTGCGCGTCAGACAGCCGGTCGAACGATGCATCCCTGACTCCCGGGATCCCGCCGACACGGTACCGCTTTCCCTTGCCCCAGCGGTCGGTGCGCTTTCGCTTACCTGTCTCCGGGTCGGGCCTCTTGTTCAGCCACCGATCTTCGACGTACCCAGCCACTGGGCACCCCCTTCCAGGTCGGCCGCACGGGTGCGGAGGATCCAGCCGGTCACGCCGAGCTCGGCGGCGAGCTCGGCCTCAGATGTTGCCCACTGCACAGCCGCGCAGAAGTCGGACAGTCCAATCAGCTTGCGGCTGGCGTGGAGGTCGGCGAGGCGCTCTGCCCGCAGGCCGGCTACGCCGCCGCAGCCGATGTCACCGGCGAGGATGTGCTCGATCTCGTGCGCGAGCACGCAGCGCTCTTGGACGGGGCTGAGGCCCTGGGCGAGGATCACGACGCGGTGGGTCGGGGACCACGCGCCCCAGGTGTCCCGAAGCCACTGGCGGATGACGGGTATGCCCATCTGTTCCAACGTGGCAAGCGGGTCGTACTGCTGCGCTACCTCGGCGACGGTGCCGACGGCTGTGGGCATGCCTCTCCCCCTGAGTCCTGACGTGTGGGAGGCATGCCGGAGAGCCGATTCTGGCATATGCGCGCGAGTAAACGTGAGGAAATAGCCACGTAAAGTCACGCGTGTCGCAGACGCGCTGGGGAGTTACGGCTGTTGTCGGCCCCGCTCGTACTCATCGAGGGCCTGGCGGATCCGGGCTGCATCGTCGCCTGGGACGCCCGGGTCGCCCTCCGCCCAGCCGTGCGGCCGGTATGCGGCGAGGCCGTAGGAGGTCTGCTGAGTGGCGGCTCCTCGCGGGATTGACTGCAAGAGTCGGTCCGCTGCATCTTCCAGCAGGTCGCGAAGTCTCGGGTCGCCGCCAGCCTGGACAGCAGCGCGGGCGAACCGACCAACGGCCGGAAACAGCTCCGTGGGAGACAGGCCACTGACCCCCGGGGCCTCGGCAGCCGGCTCGGGTGACACTGGCCGCTCGCCCCGCAGATAGCTATCGACCCTGTCGGGGGTCCAGCCGAGGATCGCCCCGACCTTGTAGTAGCCGTCGGGAACCCGGTCAGCCCTGGCGGGCGCCCGGCCGTTCTCGTAGTTGCTGATCGACTTCCGATCAAGGCCGGCCGCAGCGCCAAGCTCCGACTGGTTCATGCCGCTCTTGATCCGCTCGCGCCGGATCATGTGGCCGATCGCGGCCCAGTCGAGGTCAGCCTGCTTGGCTGCACTCATCACGGCCCCCGGGTTCCTCTTGATGGACAACGTTAGGCAACAGCATCGCAGATCGCTGCCCACCGATGCGCGTCAGGTTCCCGCCATTTCCGCAGGTCGCGGCACACATTGCTCATCAATGCCCATTCGGGCTTGCCATTGCTCACCGCTGCGCATAGTCTTCAGTCGTGAGAATGCGAGGCGCAGAAATCCGGCGAAGGCGCGAACTAGCGGGCCATGGCCTACGCAACTTTGCAGCCCAAGTCGACATCTCTGCCTCGCACTTGTCCCGCCTTGAGCGAGACCTGCGAGGCGCCCAGCCCGAGGTGGTGAGGCGCATAGCCGACAAGCTCAACGCGGCTGTCTCGGACATCGCCGACCTACCAACCTGAGCAATGGAGGTAAGTGATGGGTGCCATTGAGGCATCGTCGCCCCTGCTCCAGCACGACCAGGCCGCTGCTTACATCGGCCGTACTCCGAAGGCTCTGTACTGCCTGAACGACCGGCGGATGGGCCCGCCGTCCTTCCGTCTCGGCGGCCGACGGATGTACCGCATCGTCGCCCTCGACGAGTGGCTCGCCGCCCACGAAGCCCTCGACTCCAGGTCGAACCCTGAACTGGACCCCACCCGCCAGGCCCCGGAGTTGCGCCGCACGAAGCGCCGGCCGCAGCCGCTCGCCGCCTGAGCCACCCCTGACATGGGTCGGGCCCCCGCCCGGCAGACACCCGGTCGCACCCGGATGCCGCCAGTGAGAGCCCTGGACCCCACCCCTACTGCACAGAGAGGTGGACGTCTTGTCCCCCATCATCCCCTACACGTTCCCGGAGACCGCCACTGCGGTCCGGGAGAGCATCGTCAACGCCCCGCTGGACGCGGCACTGTCCCGGCTGGCCTCGCCGTCGCTGCCGCGCTGCCCGGACCTGGGCAGCGATTACGACGAGCTGAACTACCTGATCCTCGACCACCTGTTCGGCCCGCTGCCGGAGCTGCCGGCGTGGTCGCCGCAGACGGAGCTGCTGGTCGCCGAGTTCGAGGCGCGGACGGGCGGTGCCCGGTGAACGAGATCCAGAGCGAGGAGTACCTCGACGAGCTCCGTGACCGGTACAGCGCCCGGACGGACGAGGACGCCGCTGTCGTCGTGAAGCTGCTGGACGAGATCGACGCGTTGGACGGCGCCTTGTCGGATTCGGAGGACGAGGTCGAACGTCTGCGTGCGCGGTACGAGCCCAAGGCGGTGACGGGTTCGGTGTCGAAGTTGCCGTCCGGTAAGTGGCGGGCCCGTTGGTGCGACACGGACGGCAAGCGGCACTCGAGGACGTTCGACCGGAAGCACGACGCCAGGGGCTGGGTCCTCTACGCGAAGTCGCGCGGGATCGGTGGTGCCCGGTGAGCACCCCGGTGCCGAAGCTGCCGGTGCGCCACCCGATGCCCGGCGAGGACGACCTGATGGCCCGCTGGATGGATGACCACGGTGTCCCCGCGGACTGGTCGGAGCAGGCGACGTTGGACTACGCGGCAGCGGTCGCCCAGCTGCGCGTCGAGGGCACGGACGGTGCCGAGTGACCATCCCCGACAACACCGACTACGCCACCTGCGGCCTGCCGCGCCGTGACCACGTCCGCGGGTGGATGCCCGGGCCCGGCTGGCACGTCTACGAGCCGCCCACCGCCGAGCAGGCCGAACACCGTTACCTCGCCCGCTTCCCCCGCCAGCGCACCAACCGGGAGTCCTGATGCTGTTCCGCCGTACCGTCACCGACGACCCCCGAGTCCGCCACCTGCAGGCCGAACTCGCCGAATCCCACCAGCAGAACGTGCAGCTGGCCGCGCGCCTGCGAGGTGAGACGCGCCGCGCCGACCAGGCCGAAGAGGCCCTCGACCAGATGCGCCTCGCGCTCCGCGACGGCCACGCCCAGCTGGTCCGCCGCGTCGGCCAGCAGCAGCGCGAGATCGACCAGCTCCGCAAGGACCGCGACGGCGCACTCGCCCAGCTCGACAACGCGTTGTACGACGAGCGGACGATCGCCACCATCAACGCCGGCACCGCCAAGGCGGCGGCATGAGGACGGTGCTAACGGCGCTCCCGCTGTCCGACGAGACGCTGGCGGCCGCCCGGCAGTACCTGGAGGCGTGGGCCCAAGACCCTGACGATCTGACCCTGATGCTGGACGCCCTGGGCATCGAGTTGCAGCTCGGGGGTGCCGAGTGAGCTGGTGGACGGATGAGTGGCTGGCGGTGGACCTGGAGACCACTGGCCTGGATCCGAAGGCCGACCGGATCGTCTCGGCTGCGACTGCGTGGTGTGAGCGTGGGGTGCCGTTCGAGACCCGCACCTGGCTGGCTGACGCTGGCCGGCAGGAGATCCCGGTCGAGGCCACGAAGATCCACGGGATCACGACGCGGCACGCACACCGGTACGGGCGGCCGACCGGGCTGGTCGCGCACGCTGTCGCGGGCCTGATGTCGGTGGCTGCCGATGACCGGGCGCCCGTGGTCGTGGCGAACGCGCCGTTCGACCTAACGATGCTCGCCTGCGAGCTCCACCGGACCTCATACAGGGCGCCGGAGGTAATGCGGGTTCTGGACCCGCTGCTGCTCGACTGGCGGCTCGACCCGTTCCGGGAGGGCCGTCGGCGGCTGGAGGACCTGTGCCGACACTACGAGGTCGAGCACGGCGGCCCGCACCGGGCTGACGCCGACGCGGCGGCCGCGGCTGCGGTGGCGTACCGGATCGTCGGCCACTTTCCGCAGCTGCAGGCCATGACGTTGGCCGAGGTCCACGAGGCCCAGGTCAAGTGGGCGGCGGAGCGTGCGGCGGCCCGACAGGCGCACAAGCGCCGCACCGACCCCGCCGCAGTCGTGGACGGCCACTGGCCGCTCATCCCCCGGCAGGGGGTAACGGCGTGACCCCCGAGGAGCGCGGCGACCTCGCCCAGCGACTGCTGCCGCTCGCGGCCGGCCTCGCGTGCGTCGTCCACGGCGACGGCGGCCCGGACGAGATCCGGCACGCCCTGGTCCAACTCGACGACGCCGAGCGGGACGCGCTGATCGTGGTCCTGGCCGGCCTAGTCGACCCGAACGCCCGACTGCGCGACGTGCTCGGCTACCTGACCTGGGACGAGCACGGCCACCGCGTGAAGCCGACCGGTGCCACCCGCACCCTGCGCGACATCGCCGAGGACTGCTACGGCGGCATCGACGTCGAGGAGCTGTTCGAGGACGAGCAACGGCGCACGGTCGAGCACCTAGCCCGGGTTGGGTTCGGGCCGCGGGAGATCGCGGTCCGAACCGGACTCAACGAGCGCACGGTGCACCGGATGCGCAGGGTCGGGGTGGCAGCGTGACCGTCCAGCGCTACCGGGATCCGGCCGACCGGGCAGAGGAATTCGGCGCCACCATGACGGCCGCCACGGTGCCCGAGGAGGACCGGGAGAGCGCCCGCCGGTACGTGGCCCGCCGAGCCCTCGACGAGGCGGACGAGCGGCTGCTGCTGGCCGCTCTCGACCTCGACCAGCCGGCCACGACGACCCACCCTCGACACCAACGGAGTTGAGATGAGCACCGAACAGAACACCTCGATGGTCGCCATCGACGGCCGCGACGCCCTGTTCTTCCTGATCGTCCGCCCCGGCGCCCAGGGTGCCAGCGGCTCCAACGTCACCCTTGAGCACGGCGGGAGCGGCCTGACCAGGGCCCAGGCCGCGTACATCCTGCGCCAGGTCGCCGACCGCCTCGACGCCGAGGCTGCGGCCGAGGTGCTCGCCGTCCACAACGAGCTGTGCGGCTTCACGAACGGTGTCACCAACCGCTGCACCTGCACCGCAACCCGCTGACTGCCTGGGGCGGGGCGGCACCGTCCCCCGCCCCAGGCCACCAACCCTCACCACCCCGAACCTGGGAGCCCGCCCCGTGGCCACTGACCGACCCGCCGAGCGCACGCAGTCCGTGCGGAACGCGTGGATCAACGCGCTCCGTGCCGAGACTCTGCGCGTTGCAGAGCGGGAGCAGGCTCGGGTAGCGCAGGTCGGACACTGGATCGCCACCTACGCGGACGCGGACGGCGACAACGCGTGGCCGTCTCGGGAGACTCTGTCGGTGCTGTGCGGCTGCACGAAGGAAGCCGTGACGCGGGCCGTGGCGGTGCTGGTGGCGGTGGGAATCCTGGAGCGACGCCGTCGGCCGAACGCCTCGCAGGTGTATCGGCTACTGATGCCGACCGGCCAACGCCTGGACTGGGCGGCAGCGATGCCGCTGTTCACGGAGACGCGGCAGAAGCGGGCGTACGCGGCGAAGAAGGCACGCGAGATGGAAGCTGCGCTCAGCCCCCGGACAGCGTCCGTGGACGCCATCCGGACAGCGTCCGTGGACTGCCTTCCGGACAGCGTCCACAGCGGGGTTTCCGGACAGCGTCCGTGGACGCCATCCGAGGATTCGGACAGCGTCCGTGGACGCCCCCGGACAGCGTCCGTGGACGCCATCCGGACAGCGTCCGTAGCGGCCCCTACCAGTACCCCTACCTCCGGTAGGGACCCACTCCACCACCACGACACGGCTGATCACCCACCTCAGCCACAGGTACGCGCGCACGAGCCACGCGAAAACGATCAATCAGCCGAGTACCCCACACCGCCACCGGACTGGATCTCCTGCACCGTCTGCGGCCGGCACATGCTGCCCCGCCCCGGTCGACCGGACCACCACCCCGGTTGCATTCCCGCAGCCGCCTGAACGGAGCCACCGCCATGCCCGACACCCTGCTGCTGTTCGTCACCCTCGACAACGCCAACTGGCCCCTCGCCGCTTGCCGGTGGGTCCGCTACACCGCCAACGGATGTGCCACCGGATCCATCCACGGCACCCGCGCCACCACCCCCGAGGATGCCGCCATCCACTTCACCGCCAGTCGGCGTGACCGCGACCGCGAGTACCGCCGCGGCGTCCGCTACCGCCTCGTCAGCCCCGACACCTGGCGCTCCGTTCGGGCCTGCGTCCTCGGCGAGTGCACCCACCAGACCACCGACCGTCCCGCCGCCTGAGGAGACCCCGATGAACCCCATCGACATCACCCGCGCCCGGCACGAGATCTTCCTCCGTCAGACCATCGCGCACGGCGTCGGCGTTGCCCGCGGCCCGCGCGGGACGACCGGTGCCCACTCCGACGCATCCGTCAACGCCTGGTGGGCCCACCGCCTTCTCGGTGCGCTCGCCACCGCTATGCCTGCGACGGCCCTCGCCGACCTGCTCGACGACATCAGCGAAGAGCTGCAGATGGGCGACGCGCACGAGGCCGCGTACGTCGACGCGGTCGCCATCGGGATCGACGTGGATGTGTTGACCGCGCACGCCGAGGCCAAGTTCACCACCCAGCCCGCCGCCTGAGGAGACCACCGTGACCACCGCCTTCGTCGTCCGCGGCAGCAGCCGCTACCACGCCGACGCCGCCTGCCAGGCCCTCGACAGCGCCCGCCTCAACACCGGCGGCACCGTCCTCCAGATCACCGCCAACAGCAGCACCCACACCCCGTGCCTCGTGTGCGTCGAGGTCGACCGCACCGAATGGACCCTCACCCCGGCCAATCTCGCCGAACTGTGGGAGTTGATCGGGCCGTCCAAGCCGCACTACGCCGCCATGAACGGCCGGACAGAGGTCGACGGCCTCACCATCTGGGCCCACAACGGCATGCCGCGCACCGTTGCCCGGTTCGGCGACACCATCACCCGCCACACCGACGGCACCTGGACCGTCCAAGCCGCCACCGAGGTGCGCTCGTGATCCCGTGCCCCCGCCCCGACTGCACGCTCGACCTCGGCGACACCTTCGAGGTCACCACCCTGTACGGCACGACCGGGGCCCGCATGTACGTCGAGTGCCCGGACGGTCACCGCTTCGAGGTCGACGTCATTTCCATGGTCGAGCCCACCACCGAGGAGACCACCCGATGAGCACGCCCGACACCAGCAGATTCCTCCCGCTCAACGGACTCGGCCGCGTCCAGTTCGTCGACCGCGACGGCGACACCGCAACCATCACCCCCGCCGGCATCGTCGCCGACGACCGGACCCGTGCCGCCGTCTACATCGAGACCAGCGACAACGGCGTGTACGTGCCCCTCGACGCGATCGACGAGTTCATCGCCGCGATCCGCGAGGCTGCCCGCCTTGCCGGCTGGCGCGCCACCGCCGAGGAGACCACCCGATGAGTACCCAGCAGTCTGCCCGTGACCTCCTGCTCGACGTCATCAGCGTCACCGAGTGCGCCAACCGGGGCAGGACTCCGGAGGGCCTCCTCGACGCCTACCGCAAGGAGGTACTTGCCAAGGAGGCCGCCCGGCAGCGGGCCGCCGCAGACATCCTCCCCGAACACCTCGCCGCCGTTCGCCCGCTGATCGGCACCGTGGCTGACCTGATCGACCCGGGCGCCCTCGTCTGGGTCGCTCCGGCCCGCATCCGTGACGCCGCGACCGACCTGCTCGCCATCACCGAGGAGCCCACCCGATGAACCAGCCCCAGCCCGCCGCCAGCGAGCAGACCCGCTGCCCGTCCACCCACTGGCACCTGCTCCTCAGGTGCGAACTGTCCCGCGGGCACCGCGACAACTGGCACCAGGGCCGGGACGCCGCCAACACCACCATCCGTTACCGCCGCACCATCGGCGTCACCGAGGCGTACCGCAACGGCGAATGGCAGCCCACCGACGTGCCCACCCCCGACGGCCTGGACTGGCGAGCCACCGAGTCCGTGCTCAACCACGCCGGCCAGCGCGGCGACGCCGACACCATCACCGTCATCGACGGTCTGAGCCGACAGAACGACGCCCTGCTCGCCGAGAATTAGCAGCTTCGCGAGCAGGCTGAGGGCGCCCGCGTCCGCCTCTGGCTCATCGAGCAGACCCTCGCCGCGGTCGACGTCAGCCAGGACCCGGCCGGCATCGCCGGCGACCTCGGCCCGTACCTCGACGGGCCCCTGCACCCCAGCCACATCGCCGCCTACCACCACCACGGCGCCCAGGAGGCCTGAGCCATGACCCAGCCCCAGCCCGACGCGCCCCTCGACCTCGACGCCATCCAGGCCCGCGCAGAGGCGGCCACCCCCGGACCCTGGCACGTCGAGGAGGACCGGCGGGACTACACCCGATGGGTTGCCACCCTCGACGGCACCCTCGGCATCAACTTCGGCTACCTCGGCAACCGCACCGAGGGCGACGCCGCGTTCGTTGCAGCCGCCCGTACCGACGTCGAGGCCCTGCTCGCCCGGGTCCGGGAACTGGAGGCCGAGCTGGCCCGCGCCAACCGCAGCTCCTACTCCGGCCGCCACGTCTGGGAAGCCTGGGCCGAAGAGGGCGACCACACGCTCTGCACCACCGAAGCCGATGCCAAGGCCGCCGCCATCCAGATCTGGTCCGAGTCCGAGTACGACGGCAGCGACCGCCCGAAGGGCTTCATCCCGGGCTGGCACGAGACCGCGTGGGGCCTCGAACTCCTTGACGACGGCGAGCACACCGGCGTGTTCGTCGCCCGCCACGACGTCTTCGGCCGGGACGCCACCGACCCGGAGCCCGCCCCCAGCGGCCCGCAGACGGCCGCCTGACGGCCGAACAGCACCGCACCGGACCACGGACACCACGGGGGCGCGCCCAGCCCGCCACGCGCCCCCACAACCTCGCCACACACACCCACCACGGAGACCCGCCATGTCCCAGCCCACCGACGCCGAGACCCGCAAGATCCTCGCCGCAGCTGCCGAACGCGTCCGCGCCCTGAAGATCCGCGAGCCGCTCGACGATGTTGACCACCACGTCAACGATGTCCTTGAGCAGGCCGCTCGCGCCGTGACCGTCAGCGGTACCCGGTGACCGACACCCCGCCGCCCACCCTCACCGAGCGCATCGCCGACGCCCTGCGCACCGTCGCCTACTCCTGCGACGGCACCGACTGCCGCGCCACCGACCAGGAGTGCGAGGCCGCCCACCCGGTCCGTCGGCCCGAGCCGTGGCGCTACGTCGTCCGGATCGAGGGAAGCCCTGAGGGGCTCGCCGCCGCCGTGCTGGCCGTGGTGCAGCCCGAGCTGGACCGCATCCCGCTTTTGGAGGAGCGAGTTTCGAGGCTGACCGCAGCGCTGGAAAGCGCCAACGACGTGCCCGCCCGCGTTGCCTGGCAGGCCTTCGCAGAGGAAGACCGGCTCCGCGCCGAGCTGGACACCCTGACGGCAGTCGCCCGGACCAACGCCGCCGCCCATCGCGTGGCCGTCGAGGAGTGCGAACGCCTCCAAGCCGCCATCGGCGCCGTACGGCAGCTCCACCAAGTGCGCGACCACGGCGGCTGGCAGATCTGCACCGAATGCAGCCGCATCGGCCACATCACCCGCCCCTGGCCCTGCGACACCGCAACCGCGCTCGACACCGCCCGTACCACGACCAACTGAGGCCACGCCATGGACCCGATCACCATCCGCTGGGACCGCACCATCCTCCCCACCGCGCCCGGCGCCGACACCATCGTCTGCTGCCTCACCGACGACGGCCGGCCCGTCGCCCTCATCCTCAGCGACGAACACCGCGAGGCCCTCGGCCTGCAGCTCATCGACCCCGACGGCAACTGACCCCCTGACGCCCGACGCCGCCCGCAACCCGCGGGCGGCCCCAACCCCAAGGAGCACGCCGTGTACCCCAACCTCTTCACCACCCCCGGCCTCGCCCGGGTCGCCGAGGAAATCGACGCCGAACGCGCCCGCCAGATTGCCCGGTGGGGAGACCAGCGCCACCCCGACGGCACCGGTGGCCCCATCATGCGCCAGCAGGCCGACGAGGCACGCGCCCAGTGCCAGTACCTCGCGGACACCGGCGGCGACTGCTACAACCCCGACTACCCAGAGCCGTGGCCGTGTCCAACGATCCGCGCCCTCGACGGCGCCGAGGCCCGGCCGTGAGCTGCCCCGACGACGAGTGAGACGGCTGGAAGGACGAGGCCCTGCTTGACGGCCTCGACCCCCGACTGCTACCACCCCGCTCACCCCGATGAGACCTGCGAGCAGGCCGACCAGCCACAGGCCGAGTTGCAGGCCGCGTACGCCGAGTGCATCGCCCACATCCGGCGCGAGCACGCACAGCTGTGACCTGTCAACACAACGGCCAGCCCGCCCACTGAACCGCACGGAGACCGGAGACCGGAATGCTCGACTTCGCCATCGGCGCCCGCCTCACCCGCGAGCTCGCCGAAATGCCCCAGCTCGCCATCCAGGCCCAGCTCGCCATCCAACCCGGCGCCAGCCCGCGAGGAGCCCGTGTCTCCGGCGCCAGCCCGCGAGGAGCCCGTGTCCCGCTCCGCCTCGACATCGCGTCCTACCTCGGCCCCGCCAGCGGCGACGTCCGCGACCCCTACGGCGACCAGGACGGCATCGTGCCCCTCGCCGGAACCCTCACCGCCTGGGCCCGCATCCACCTGGAGGAGTGCAGCCGCTTCGGCGCCCCCGCCGACGCCACCATCGGCGGCCTCCTCACCTACCTCGGTCGTCGAGACGTCCTCGCGTGGGCCGTCACCCGCATGTGGGCCGACGAGTACGCCGCCGAAATCCACGACGCCTGGCGCACCCTCGACGCCTACGCCGCCACCCGCGCCCGCCGGCGCCCGCTGCAGCTACCCTGCCCGCGGTGCGGACTGCTCTCCCTGTCCCAAATCGACGGCGAGGACATCCGATGCGGCAACGACGCCTGCCCGCGTGACCTCATGAGCCAGGCCGAGTACGAGTGGCGTGTCGAGCAGTACCTCGCGCTACACGACGCGGCGTGAATCGATGCCCAGCGGCTGCGTTGCGACTATCCGCAACGCAGCCAAGGTGGCGCGCAACAGCGCGGCGCACAACACGAACTGATTGACCGTAACCCCAGGGTTACGCTACGGTCGAAGCAATGAACCCGAGCCGATGGCAAGACCGGGTGCAACAGGAAGACGAGCTGCTGCAACAGCTCCGAACCAAAATGTCGCACGCCGGACAACGCCGCGCAGAAGCCCTGTACCAGGGCGTCGCCGAGCTCGGCAGCGTCGAAGCAGTCGCTGCGGAACTCGGCATCAGCCGTCCCGCAGTCAGCAAGGCGATGCGCAAGAACCGGCCCGCTGCAACGGGCCACACCACAACCCCATAACAACAACGGCCCCGGCCGGCGTGGCTGCAACCACCCGACCGGGACCGCCCGACCACAGGAGTCACGACCTCCCATGGCCACCCAGAACGATAGCGCCACCGCAACGGCGCCGATCAACCCCCCGCCCCGCGACGCCCGCACCTGGCTCGCCATCGGCGCCGCCATCACGAGCACCGTGCTCACCGCAGCCGCCTTCTGGCTCTCCTACGAGCACCTCCACGACGTCGCCGCCACCAACGGCCTCCAGGGCGCCGTCGCCCGTAGCTGGGCCTGGCCCGCCACCGTCGATCTGTTCATCATCGTCGGCGAACTCCTCATCCTGCGCGCCAGCCTCGCCGCCCGCGTCGACGGATGGGCCATCGCCCTCACGATCGCCGGGTCCGGTGCCAGCATCGCCCTCAACGTCGCCGGCGTCGGGGCCGGAGCCCCGCGCCTCACCTACGTCGTCGCCGCGGTGCCGCCCATCGCGGCCCTCCTCGCCTTCGGCGCACTCATGCGACAGGTGCACGAGTACCTCACCCCACAGAGCTCGCCCAGCGACGACGAGTCGGTCTACGACGACAGCCAGCCCGAACAGCCCGTTGCACCGCCCGCAATGGCCGATGCACTGGTGTGGCAGGACGTCGAAGAAGCCATGCGGCCCGTCGCAGACGACACCGAGACCGTCACGCTCATGACCGTCCCGGAAGTTGCCGCCGCCAAGGGCGTTGCGGAAGGCACCGTGCGGTCGTGGCACCACCGCAACAAGTTGCCCTCGGTGCAGCGCGACAGTGACGGCAGGCTGCTCTTTCACCCCGCCACCGTCGCAGCGCTCGACTAGACCGCCATGCCCGCCGCCCTGTGGTGGGCGGTCCCCGCCGCGCTCGCACTCACCGTGCTCACCATCCGCGCCCCGCGCGGCTACCGCACCGTGCTGCTGCTCGACGCCGCCAGCGCCTGGACCGCCCTCATCATCGCCGCGCTCCCCCTCCTCCTCCGGAGCTGACATGCCGCCCTACCAAATGGGGCCGGCCATGTGGCCCCTCGCCATCCTGCTCCTCTTGGCGCTCGCTCCGAAGCGGATCAAGCAGGCAGCCCTCCTCTGGCTCCGCTGGACCGCCCTCGCCATCGCCGTCCTGCTCCTCCTCCCCTACGTCCTCTGAGAGGCCCGCCATGGACCACCACCTCGCCACCGCCATTGACACCGCCGCCCAGTACCAGCTCGCCGCCCCCGAAAAGGCCCCCGCCGTCGAGGTCAACGGCGCCATGGGCGGCGCCCTCATCATCGGACTCATCCTCGCCACTGTCCTCATCACCAAGTGGCGCAACGACAAGCTGTCCGACAGCGAGAAGAAGAGCATCATCGTCGCCGTCATCATGACCGCCTGCCTCTACGGCGGATCCGGCATCGTCGGCAGCCTCCTCGACACCGTCCGCAACACCGCCGACCAGACCGGCACCACCATCACCCAGACCAGCCTCGGACGGTGACCACCATCCAGCGCCGGGCCGCCGAAAGGCTGTACGCCGGATCGGCCGAGGTAGCCCGGCGCCTCGGCCGGTGGGCGGCCGGCACCAGCGTCGGCGTCAAGATCGGCGGGGGAGCCCTCCTCTGGAAAGGCGCCCCCGTTCTCCTCGACGCCGCCCACCACCAGCCCCTCATCCCCGTCGGCACCGCAGCAGCCTGGACCTGGGCAGCATGGCGAGCAGGACACCCTGCCCCTCTTCCCGAACCCGGGAAAGAGGCAGCACAGAAACCTGGGGCCGAGCCGTCAGCGACCCAAGCGACCCAAGACCAAGAGCCGAACGAGCAGGACGAGTTCCTCGCTCTCCTGTACCACCTGATGCCCGGCACCACGCCCGGCAGGGACGACCGGATCCACCTCGTCCAGATCGCTGACGCCTGGTCCGACAACCCCACCGACACCTCCCCCATCCGGGCCCTCCTCAGTGACACCGGCATCCCCATCACCGACTGCCGCGTCCCCGGCCGAGGCCCCTCCAAGGGCATCTACCGACGCGACCTACCCCCACTCCCCAACCCTGACCACCAAACCCTCTCAGGCGTTGTTGCCGAGCCTGACCAGCAACAACAACAGCAACAACAACCCGTAGAAGCGCCCCGAGAGGGGTTCCTGATCAAGGCGGACCCGGCCAACCCCGCCCACTCCATCGTCCACTGGAAGGAAGCATCATGAACGAGACCACCGAGACCATCGAGGCCAGCTACCGCACCGCTGGCGGCGCCGTCATCGACGTCATCGCCCGCACCGACTTCGACGGCGACTACGAGATCTACATCTGGTCCTGCCCCGGCTGCCGCGCCGAACAGCCCCTGGCTGCCTGCGGGCGGCAGGAAACCCTCGACACCGCGCAGAAACACGCCAAGGCCTGCCACGCGCTCCCGAGGAAGACCGGCCGGTGAGCCGCATCATCGCCCTGGCCGCGTACCTCTGCCCCAGTTGCCGCTGGTGGGTCGAGCCCGGTCATACCTGCCACCCCGTCGACCGCTAAGCGCTCCGCTTGCACAAGATCCGCACCTGTGTCACGCTGCTGACAGCACCACACGTGCGCCCACGTAGCGAAGGGCCCGACCGCCACGGTCGGGCCCTTCCGCATTCCCGGGAGGCGGCCATGGATACCCTGCTCACCGGACCCGAAGCCGCAAACCTCTGCCGCGTCACGCCAGAGGCGATTCGGCAGTGGAAGCGCCGCGGCCACCTGCAGCCCGCCGGCCTCGACCACCACGGTCGGCCCCTCTACCGGCAACTCGACGTCGCCCGAGCCGAAGTGCGGACCCGCAAGCGGGCCGGCCGAGTCCTCGCCGCATGAGGAGAGCCAGTGACTGACACCCCGTACAGCCCCGCCACCGCGACAGCGCTGGCCATCGGCGCCACCTCGGACGGATGGGTCGACGAGACCGGCGTCCCATGGGACGGCGCCGTCGTCTCCTACAACCAGCGGTCGATCGAACAACGCACCGCCACCCTGCTCACGGACCTGCGGGACAACCTCGCCGCCCTACGGGCCGTCGTTGCCCCGCCCACCCGGAACATCCGAATCATGTGCGTCGGCGACAGCATCACCGTCGGCTCCGGCAGCACCGGCCCCGGCGGCCAGATCGACCGCTACGGCAACGGCATCGGGCAGGGCTACCGCCCCTGGATCACCGACCTCCTCGCCCGCCGACGCATCTCCGCCCAGCTCACCACCCTCGCCCAAGGCGGTCAGACCGTCCGCACCATGGCGCCGCCCACGCTTGCCGCGCTGCCGACCGCCCAGCCCGACATCGTCCTCATCGACCTCGGCACCAACGACATGGGCGGCGACTTCACGGACTGGCAAAGCCGATACGGCCAATTCGTCGACCAGATCCTCGCCAGCAGCCCCGCCGTCCGCGTCGCCTGCGCCCGCATCCCCTACTACCGGGGCATCGCCACCAGCACCGTGGACAGTGTCAACGCCGCCGTGGACGCCGTCGTCCAGTCCCGGCAGCGCACCGGCCGCGTCGCCGCCGCCGACATGAGCGTCATCACCCAGCACTGGACCGCCGACGGCATGCACCCCCTCGATGCCGCCTACCTCACCATGGCCCAGACCTGGCTCACCGCCATCGGGCCCTGGCTGCCGTAGCTACGGAACCAACGGGCCCTCACTACCAGACTGCCTCGCAGCTGAGGCAGCCGGCAGCGAGTCACGGCCAGCAACCAGGCCGCCCACCAGGGCGGCGGCACCACCAACCACCAGCAGCCAGGACACACCCTGCCGCTCGCTGATCTTCGCCGAGCACGACACCGGCACATCCCGAGAGATCGACACCGACTCCTTCGGCGACCACGGCGACCCGCACTCATCCCCTGCCGGGTACAGGCCCAGCACCGCACCCCCGGCCGCCAACACCACACCAGCCAGCGCCACACCCTGTGTCACCTGAGACACAACCAACCCCCGTCGTAGACAGGCCGCACAGCGTAGGGCAGGTGATCGACCATGACCAGACATCGCGCACTCACCGTCTGCACCGTGGCCGGCTGCCCTGAGCTCACCACCGGCGGCCGCTGCCCCACCCACCAGGCCGCAGCCGAACAGGCCCGCGGCACCCGCACCCAGCGTGGCTACGGCACCGGACACCAGCGCCGCTTCCGACCCGGAGTCCTGGCCCGCGACCCGGTCTGCGTGCTCTGCCACCAGCAGGCCAGCCAGCACGCCGACCACTGGCCGCTCAGCAGGCGCGAGCTGGTCGACGCTGGCCACGACCCAGATGACCCGCAGCATGGTCGAGGGCTCTGCCACAGCTGCCACAGCAGGGAGACGGCCAGGCACCAGCCAGGAGGCTGGAACGCCCAGTGACCACTAACTGCCAGCCACCCCAGGTCAGTCACCCAGGGTGACAGGACCCAGGGGGGTGACCCCCTCTGGCCATCTGCCAGGGACCCGCGGGGGAGGGAGCTCGCGGTGCGTACGGGTCTGGAAGGTTCCGCAGCCCCACTTTCGTAACTCAGTGTGACCCCTGCGCGGGCCGCAACGGCCGGTGCTGACGTGCCGCAACGGCACCCGGAGAGGTGATCACGATGGCCGGTGTCGGCCCCGCCCCCAAGGACCCCTCGCAGCGACGCCGGCGCAACGCCGATCCGGTCGCCGGAGCGGTCCTGCCTGCTGCCGGCCCCGACGGACCGACCCCGGTTCTGCCCGGAGGCCACGACTACGACAGCCGCACGCTCGCCTGGTACGAGACGTGGCGGAGCTCGCCGCAGGCCGCGCTGTTCCTGGCCACGGACTGGCAGCGGCTGCACATGCTGGCCCAGCTGGTCGAGCAGTACTGGATCGAGCCGAAGAAGGAACTCCTGTCGGAGATCCGGCTGAACGAGGCGGCCCTCGGCGCGACAGCGGCCGACCGGGCCCGGTTGCGCTGGAGCGTGGCCGAGCCGGAAGTTCCGGTGAGGAAGCGCGCCGCCGCAGGCCGTGCTGCGGCCTCCCGACGGGACCGAGTGCTGCGAGTGGTTGATGGCCAGGCGGAAAGCTGACCCGACTCGGTTCGTCTCCCTAGGCTTCGACGCCATCGACTGGATCGAGCACTACCTCTGCCACGGCCCGGGCGACGTCCAGGGCCAGCCGCTCGTCATCGATGACGAGATGGCCGCGTTCATCGTCAAGGCGTACGAGCTGGACCCGGCGACAGGCCGCCGGAGGGTCAACCGGGCGTTCCTGTCCCGGCCGAAGGGCCGCGCCAAGTCGGAGCTGGCCGGTGCGTTGGTGTGCTTCGAGGCGCTCGGCCCGTGCCGGTTCGACGGCTGGGACGCGAACGGCGATCCGGTGGGCCGCGTGCAGACGTACCCGTTCATCCGGTGCATGGCCACCGAGGAGGGCCAGGCCGGCAACACCTACGACAACGTCGCCACGATGCTGGAGCACCTGGTTGAGCACTTCGGGGACGAGTTCCCCGGGATCGACCTGGGCCGCAACGCCCAGACGTCGAGCCGGATCTTCATCGAGGGCGGCGGCGAGATCGTCCCCTCGACGGCGTCCTCGGCGTCGAAGGACGGCGGCAAGGAGACGTTCGGGGTCTTCGACGAGACGCACCTGTACGTGCTGCCGGAGACCCGGGCGATGCACAAGACGGTGCGGCGCAACTTGGTGAAGCGTCGCCAGGCCGAGCCGTGGTCGCTGGAGACCTCGACGATGTACGCGGTCGGCGAGAGCTCGGTGGCCGAGGCCACCCACCAGTACTACGAGGCCGTCAAGGCCGGCAAGGTGCGCGACGGCGGCCTCCTCTTCGACCACCGGCAAGCCCCGCACGTCGAAGACCTCATGGACGACGCCCAGTTGCTGCCCGCGCTGGAGTACGTCTACGGGGATGCGGCCGGGTGGATGGACCTGGAGCGCATCGCAGCGGACATGCGCGAGCCGGACACCGATCCGGCGGATGCCCGACGCTACTTCCTCAACCAGCCCGGCACCGCGTCGGCGAAGGCCTTCGATGCGGGCCGCTGGGCGGAGTTGGCGAATCCGGACTTCGTGGTGCCGAGGAAGGAGCTGATCGTGGTCGGCTTCGACGGCGCCCGCTGGCGGGACGCCACCGCGCTGGTCGGCACGCACCTGGAGACCGGGCACCAGTGGGTGCTCGGGGCCTGGGAGTCTCCTGTCCGACCGGACGAGGCCGAGCAGTGGGAGGTCCCGGCTGCCGAGGTGAACGCCGCCCTCGAAGCGGCCTTCGACCAGTGGCGCGTGGTGCGGGTCTACGCGGACCCGCCGTACTGGGAGGAGACCGTGGCGGCGTGGGCTGGGAAATACGGCGAGCGGATCGTCGTCGAGTGGTGGACGCACCGGCCCCGGCAGATGGCCTTCGCCTTGCGCGCGTTCCGCACCGCCCAGACCGACGGCTCGCTCGCGCACGACGGCGACACGCTGTACGCCCGGCACATCGCCAACGCGGTGAAGCGGGACGCCCGGGTGCGCGACGACGACGGCAAGCCGATGTGGGCGATCCAGAAGGACCGCCACGACTCGCCACGCAAGATCGACGCCGCCATGGCCGGGTGCCTGTCCTGGGAGGCCAGGCGCGACGCCATCACCGCGGGCCTCAACAAGCCGAAGAAGTCGAGCCGGATGGTGGTGATGCGCTGATGGATCTGAGCCCGGACGAGTGGCTGACGCTGCTGACGCGCCGCCACACCCAGCTCCTGCCGGACCTGCAGGCCCTGGACCGCTACTACGAGGGTCTGCAGCCGCTCTCGTACATGCACCCCCAGCTGGTGACGGAGATCGGCGACCAGTTGCGGCAGGTGGTCATCAACTGGCCGCGCCTGGTCGTCGACTCCCTTGAGGAGCGTCTGGACGTCGAGGGGTTCCGCTTCGCGGTGCCCGACTCGACGGCCGCGGAGGACGAGCAGGACGAGGCCACGGCCGACGATCTGTGGCGGATCTGGCAGGCCAACAACCTCGACGAGGGCAGCCAGCAGGCGCACGTCGACGCGCTGGTGATGCGCCGCTCGTTCATGATCGTCGGCTCGAACCCCTCCGACCCGTCGACGCCGCTGATCACGGTGGAGTCGCCGCTGCAGATGGAGGTCGACTACGAGCCGGCCACCCGCGCGGTGCGGGCGGCGATGAAGCGCTGGTACGAGGTCGACCCGGTAACCGGCGCGATCCGGGACGAGAAGGCGACGATCTACCTGCCCGACCGCACCATGCACTACGCCAAGACCGTGCCGAACGGCTGGACTCAGCAGAGCGAGGACGTTCACGAGCTGGGCGTGGTGCCGGTGGTGCCGTTGGTCAACCGCGGGCGTCTGCTCAACCCGGGCGGCGTGTCCGAACTCGCGGACGTGATCCCGCTGTCGGATGCCGCGTGCAAGGTGGCGACGGACATGATGATCGCCGCGGAGTACCACGCCATGCCGCGCAGGTACGCGCTCGGCTTCGACCAGGAGGACTTCGTCGACGCCGACGGCAAGCCCGTTTCGGCGTGGACCCAGCTCGCCGGCCGGATCTGGGCGACTGCCAAGAACAAGCGCGACGACGGGGTCGAGGTCGGCCAGTTCCCCGAGGCTGCGCTGGACAACTTCCACGCCACCTTGAACCAGCTGGCGCGGACGGTTGCCGCGCTCGCCGGGCTGCCGCCGCACTTCATGGGCCTGTCGACCGACAACCCGCCGTCGGCGGACGCGATCCGCTCCTCGGAGATCCGCCTGGTGAAGCGGGCTGAACGCCGGCAGCGCGCCTGGGGCGGCTCGTACGAGCAGGTGATGCGCCTGGTGCTGCGGTTCCGCGACGGCGTATGGGCCCCCCGGGCTCGATCACTGGAGACCCGCTGGCGAGACCCGGCGGTACCGACGTTCGCGCAGAAGGCGGACGCCACCGTGAAGTTGGTGGCCGCCGGGATCCTGCCGGTCGAGATGTCCTGGGACGTACTCGGCTTCACCGCGGTGCAGCAGGAGCGGATGAAGCAGATGCAGGCCTCCGCTCTGGACCGGGCCATGGAAGGTGATCTCGCCGCCCTGCTTGGCCCCAAGCCGCCGCCCCCGGCGGTCAAACCGGTGCCCGGTGGCTGAGCAGAGCGCCGAGGAGATCGCGGCCGCCTACTACCGCCGCCAACAGGTCACCACCCGACAGGCCGCGGCCGCTGCCCAGGCGATCTGGCGGACGGTCGACGTCGACGCTCTCGACGAGTCGTGGCGGGCGTCCGGACCGTTGCTCGTACGGACGGTCGCGGACGGCCAGCGCCGTGCGGCGGCCCCGGCCGACGGCTATGTCACCGCGGTGGTCTCCGCGGACGGCGCCGCAACGGAGCCGGGCGGACGCCTGGCCGTCGAGGCGTTCGCCGGGCGGGCCGCGGACGGCCGGTCGCTGTCGAGCCTGCTGTACGAGCCGTGGATCGAGACCCGGTGGCGCCTTGCGGCCGGCCAGGCCAGGCCTGAGGCAATGCGCGGCGGCCTGGCCACGCTGATCCGCCAGGTCGGCACCGAGGTGCCCGATGCTGGCCGTGGGGCAGCCGGGGTGAGCCTGGCCAGCAACCGGGCGACCCGCGGCTATGTGCGCGTGCTCAACCCCCCGTCCTGCGCAAGATGTGCGGTCCTGGCCGGCATCCGCTACCGCTACAACGCCGGGTTCCAGCGCCATCCGAGGTGCGACTGCGTCCACCTTCCGGTCACCCGCTACAGCAAGGGCCGCGCAGCCTCGGACCCGAAGGATTACTTCCGCAGCCTCACGCGGGCCGAGCAGGACCGCATCTTCACGCAGGCTGGTGCGCAGGCGATCCGGGACGGCGCGGACATCGGGCAGATCGTCAACGCCCGCCGGAGCATGTACACCGCCGACGCCTACGGGCAGCGCCTGAAGTCGACGTACGACGCGACCACCAAGCGCGGCAGATTCTTCCGAATCGAGCGCCAGCGGGCGATCGACCGGGGCCTGATCCCGCCGTCCGGCCGGGGCTTTCGGTTGACCGCCCACCGGCTGTTGCCGGAGGAGATCTACAAGCGCGCGGGCAGCCGGGACGAGCTGATCGGCATGCTCCGCCGCTATGGCTACCTCATCTGACCCCGCAACGGGGCCGGACCACTTCACCCGCAACGGGAGCCCACCATGTCCACACCCACAGACCCGACCCCGCCACCCACTCCGGAGCCGCCGGCCGCCGACCCGCCGACGCCGCCCGACGCCCCGGAGCCGGCCCCGAAGGACTGGCAGGCCGAATCGGAGAAGTGGAAGCGCCTGTCCCGCGAGAACGAGACACGGGCCAAGACCAACGCGGACGCAGCGAAGCGGCTCGCCGAGATCGAGGATGCCCAGAAGAGCGAGACCGAGAAGCTCACCGAGCGCCTCGCCGCAGCGGAGGACCGCGCCACCGCCGCCACCCGGCTGGCCGTGGCCGCCCGGGTCGAGGCCATGGCCACCGGCCGGTTCGCCGACCCGCAGGACGCCGTCGACGCCCTCGGCGGCGGCTTCCTCGACGACGCTGGCCAGATCGACGCCACCGCCATCGAGCAGGCCCTGACCGCCCTCCTGGAGCGCAAGCCCCACTGGGCCGCAGCCGGGCCGACCGGGCCGCGCACCCCGGCCCCCGACCCCGCTCAGGGCGCCCGGCCGAACAGCACACCCACGCTGGCCCAGCAGATCTCCGACGCCGAGTCCCGCGGCGACGTCCAGGCGTCGATCGCCCTCAAGTCCCGCCAGCTGCGGGAACTCCAGACCAACCGCAAGTAGCACGGCAGGCCGTCGCCTGCCCCATCTGAGAGGAGCCCTTCATGGGCGCTGTTTCCGGGCAGGGGACGACCTACAACCTGCCGAACTACCACGGTGAGCTGTACAAGGTCACCCCGACCGAGACCCCGTTCCTGTCCGCGATTGGCGGCCTGACCGGCGGCAAGCGCACCCGGAGCGTCGAGTTCGAGTGGCAGACCGAGGACCGCCGCGCCTCCACCGCGAACAACACCGTCGTGGAGGGCGCCCCCGCCCCGACCGCAGTCGCCCGCTCGCGCTCCAACGTCTCCAACGTGGTGGAGATCCACCAGTCCGCCGTCGAGGTCTCGTACACCCGGCAGGCCGCGACCGGCATGTACTCCGGCATCAACATCGGCCAGGACGACAACCCGGTCGGCGACGAGCTCGACCACCAGATCCGCGTCGAGCTGGAGTCGATGGCTGTTGACGTCGAGATGTCGTTCCTGACCGGTACCTACCAAAAGCCGGCCAACAACTCGACGGCCCGCAAGACCCGCGGCCTGCTGACCGCCATCGCAACCAACGTCAACGCCAACGGCGGCACCGGCCGGGCCCTATCCAAGGCCATCGTCGACACCACCCTGCAGACCATGTTCGGCAACGGCGCCCGCATGCCGCAAGACAGCACGGTGTTCCTCCTCGGCCCCGGCCAGAAGGTCGCCCTGTCAAACCTGTACGGCACCGGCTCCCTCAACCAGCCGACCATGACCCGCAACGTCGGCGGCGTCGCGGTCGACACCCTCGTCACCGACTTCGGCACCTTCGGCGTGATGCTCGACCGCTGGATGCCCACCGGCCAGATCGCCATCGTAGACCTGTCGGTGTGCGCCCCGGTGTGGCTGGAGATCCCCGGTAAGGGCCTGCTGTTCGCCGAGCAGCTCGCCAAGGTCGGCGCCTCCGAGAAGTGGCAGCTGTACGGCGAGATCGGCTTGGAGTACGGCGCTGAGGCTTACCACGGCCTCATCAAGGACCTGACCTAAGGAGACCGCCGCCATGGCACGGTTCACCACCACACGCTATCCCGGGCTCAGCCTGCAGGACGACAAGGGCATCTGGGCTCAGTTCACGGACGGCGCCTGCGAGACCGCCGACCAGTCCACCATCAAGCGCCTACGCACCCTGCCCGACGACTACGAGGTCGCCGAGGTAAAGGACGCCCCGGCCGAGACCCCTCCGAAGTAAGCGGTGACAGACCTGGCGACGCTCACGGACCTGGCGGACCGGCTCGGGCGGGACCTCACGCCGACCGAGTCCCGCCAGGCCACCGCCCTCCTGCACGACGCGACCGCGGTCATCCTCGACCGCTTCCCCCGGTACGCCACCACGCCGACCGCCGCTTCAACCGCAGTGTGCAGCGCGATGGTGCTGCGGGTACTCCGCAACCCGGACGGGAAGCGGAGCGAGCAGATCGATGACTACTCCTACACCGTCGACAGCGCTCGCTCGGCCGGGGAGCTGTACATCACCGAGCACGAACTGGACACCCTCCGGCCGATCCGTACCTCGGCGTTCAGCATCACGCCCGTCATGCCGCCGGTGGTGACGTCGTGATCGACCCAGGTCCGGCGCTGGCCGCTGGCCGGGTGGCTCACGAGGCCCTGATGCTGGACACGGTTCGCCTGGTGCGCCCCGGCAAGGACGTTTACGACCCGGCGACCGGCGCCACCGGCCAGCCGGACGCCCGGGTCCTCTACCAGGGTCCGGCCAGGGTGAAGCCGAACGTCGTGCAGGAGCGGGACGTTCAGGCCGGGCAGCGCGAGGTCGTCCTGCGTCGCTACCAAGTCGCGCTGCCGTGGTCCGCCATGCCGCTGGCGGTGGACCGGGTGGTGGCCGGCGACCAGCTGATCGTGGATGCCTCACCGGACCCACGGCTGGCTGGCATGACGTTGTGGGTGACGTCGGTCGGAGAGTCGTCGACTGCTACCGCGTGGCACCTCGGAGTGGAGGACCGCTCATGACCGTGGACGTGAGCGGCCTGGAGGCATTCGCCGCCGAACTCGCCCGCGCCGGCGCCACGCTGGACCGGCAGGCCAGGGCCGTCGTCTCCCGGGGCGCGCTCAACATCAAACGCGACTGGCAACAGAACGCCCGAGCTTCCAGCGGCCGGTACGCGCCGCACTACCCCGCCTCCATCGGCTACGACCTTGAGGTCACACCGTTGGGTGCGAGCGCGGTCATCGGCCCGGACAAGGCCGGCCCGCAGGGGCCACTCGGCAACATCCTGGAGTACGGCACCTCGCGGCAGGGCGGCCACAACGATGGCGGGCGCGCGCTGCTGGCCGAGGAGCCCCGGTTCCTGACCGCAGTTGAGCAGCTCGCCCGGGACCTGCTGTGACCACGCCCGCCACCCTGCCACACATCACCGCCGTCCAGGCCGCGCTGGCGGCCGCTGGGTTGACGGTGTATCTCGGCGGCGCGCCGGCCGGGCCCGCGCCGCTGCCCAAGGCCTACGTCGTGCTCTACCCGGGGCCCGGGGCGTCCGGCGCCGCGTCGATTGCCGACGACCGCACCGTCCTCGACCTGCTCTTGCAGGTCACCTGCGTGGCCACCACCCCCGACGGCGCCCTCGGCACGGCCGACCGGACCCGCACGGCGCTCTCCGCCTCACTGGCCGTGGACGGCCGCGCCACCTGGCGCCCCGAGGAACTCGGCGGGCCGCCGCTCCAGCGCGACAACGACGTCACCCCGCCCCTCTACCACCAGCCGGTCCAGTACCGACTCCGATCCATACCCGCATAGAGGAGGGCCCCATGGCCACCCTGACACCCCAGGTCGTCTCCATTGCCGGCCTCACCCCCACCTACACCGCAGCCGGAGCGTCCGGCGACAAGGTCAGTTGCGGCGAGCGCACGTTCATCCACGTGAAGAACGCCTCCGCCAGCAGCATCACCGTGACGCTGACCGCCACCGGCAGCGTGCGCGGCCAGGCCGTCACCTCGCCGACCGTCTCCGTCCCCGCCTCCGGCGAGCGCATGATCGGCCCGCTCACCGCGGACCTGTTCGCCGGCGCCACCGACGGCCTCGCTGCCATCGGCTACTCGGCGACCGCCACCGTGACGGCCGCCGCGCTCCGCATCTGACCAGCTCCACCAACGTGCCCCGCCACTTGGCCGGGCTTCTGTATGCCCAGGAGGGCTCATGTCTGACGTCATCGGTGATGGCAAGGTCCGGGTGGCCTGGGCTACGTCCATCGCCAACATCAACGCCCCGACTGCGGCAGAACTCACTGCCGCCATGGACATCACCGTTCGCATCACCCCGGACGGACTGAAGACCGACCCGGCCACCGCCGCGGTCAACACCAGCTCCCTCGCCTCCACCTTCGACACGGAGGAGGCCGGCCGCGTCAAGTTCACCAACGAGCTGACGCTCAAGCGGGGCAACACCGCCCCGGAGGATCTCGCCTACGGCACTCTCGTCAAGGGCGCGCGCGGCTTCATGGTCGTGCGCCGCGCCGTCGACTACACGACCGCGTGGGCATCCGGCCAGCAGGTCGAGGTGTACCCGACCGTCTGTGGTGAGCGTCAGAACAAGGCGACCGCCCCGAACGAGGTCATGAAGTACAGCGTTCCGATGTTCGTCCCCACCGAGCCGGCCACCAACGCGACGGTCGCCTGATGCCCCAGGACATCGAGGACATCATCGCGGGCGCCACGCTGCGCGAGGCCCGGGTGCCGCTGTGTCTGGCCGGCGACCTGCTCGGCGACTACGAGGCGCTGGAGCGCCAGCTCTCGGACGCCGCTGCCCTGGTCGGCCAGTCCCTGGCCGGCGGCCCGCGAGTCGACATTGCCGCCCGCATGGAGGAACTCCGCGCCGAGATGGCCGAGCACACGGTCGAGTTCCGCCTGCGCGCCCTCGGCGACGAGGCCTGGTCCGACCTGATCGCCGCCCACCCGGGCACCGGCGTCCAGGCCTTCGACCCGAAGACCTTCGGACCGGCTGCCGTCGCCGCGTGCGCGGTCGAACCGGCCATGACCGTCGACCAGTACCAGCGGCTGGCCAAACGGCTCAACCACGGCCAGCAGGAAGCCCTGCTCAACACGGTCTGGGACCTCAACACGAAGGCGGCCCAGCAGGTCCCTTTCTCGCTGCTCGCCTCCGCGACCGCCGCCTCCCCAACCGGCGAGAAGTAGAGGCTGCCCGGGCCTGGGGCGTGCCCCGGTCAGTGTTCCTCGGCCGGGTGGTCGGTGCGGGCGAGCCCCTGTGGACGGACTCCGACCGGGCGTGGGCGCTCGCCCTCCTCACCGTCGAGGAGGACACATGCCGGGGCTGCGGCCAGCCACTCACCGAATCGACCGACGCGGACGCCGAGAACGCGTGGACGGCAGAGGTCATCCGCTGCCACGCCTGCACCACCGCACACCAACGCTCCACGCAGTTCCAGAAGGACGGCGGCGACCTCGGCGGCGCCCACATCCACGTACGGCATCGGAGGTGACGCGCCATGGCTGACCGCGTCGTCAACGTCCGCCTCAACCTGGACAACGCCGGTGCCCGCCGGAGCACGGTCCAGTCGGAGCAGGACTTCCGGCGGCTCGCCCAGGCCGCGGTGGCCTCGGCTGCCGAGCAGCAGAACGCCGTGCAGCGGGCGGCCGCCACCGAGCAGGCCTCGTTCGAGCGCACTACCACTGTGGCGCGGGCGTCCAGCCGGGCCACGCAGGAGGCCGTCACCGCGACCACTGCGAGCATGGGCCGACTCGCCGTGGCGGCCGAGGAAGTCCCCGCCACGTTCGCCTCGGCCGCGGCGATCTCCTCGCGCGCTATGGGCGAGATGGCCGCAGCCGCGCAGGGCGCCGCCACGTCGGTGGTGTCGGCCGAGACGCGCATGTCGGAGGCCACCGCCGCCTCTGCGGCCGGCATCCGGTCGTCCCTGGCGATGCGCCTGGCCGCAGGCGAGGCGGTGATGGCCCAGCAGGGCGCGCTCGCCGCGTCCACCACGTCCTCCGCGACTGCCCAGGCCGGGGCGCTGTCCCGCGTGGCGACCGCTGGCGAGCGGGCCGAGACCGCGTTCAGCACCGTCCGCACCACCGGACTGCTGATGCTCGGTGCGTTCGCCGCAGCCTCGCTGACCGCCGCCCATTTCGAAAAGTCGATGTCCGGTGTGGCGGCGGTCGCCGACGCATCGACCTTGCAGCTGAGCCAGCTGCGGACAGCGGCGATCGTGGCCGGCCGCGACACCGCGTACAGTGCCAGCCAGGCCGCCGACGCCGAAGGCGAACTCGCCCGGGCTGGTGTCAGCGTTGCCGACATCCTCGGGGGCGCCCTGCACGGGTCCCTGTCGCTCGCGGCGGCCGGCCAGCTCGACCTCGCCGAAGCTGCCACCATTTCGGCGCAGGCGATGAATACATTCGGCCTCAAGGGCCGGGATGTCGAGCACATTGCCGACGTCCTCGCCGCCGGCGCCAACAAGAGCGCCGCCGACGTCCACGGGCTCGGTGAGTCCCTGCGCATGGGCGGCCTGCTGGCCCACCAGACCGGGCTCAGCCTGGAGGACACGGTGGGCGCGCTCTCCGCCTTCGCCGACCACGCGCTCATCGGGTCGGACGCCGGCACTTCCCTAAAGGTCATGCTGCAGCGACTCGTCCCGCAGAGCGACGAGGCCCTCGGCATCATGAACAAGCTCGGGTTCAGCGCCTACGACGCGGGCGGCAACTTCGTCGGCCTGACCAAGCTCGCCGGGAATCTCAAGTCCTCGTTCTCGAACCTCACTCCCGAGGCCCGCAACGCGGCGATGGCGACGATCTTCGGATCGGACTCCGTCAGGGCGGCGACGATCCTGTACGAGCTGGGCGCCGATGGTGTCGACAAGTACCGGGCCGCCGTCAACGACTCTGGCGCCGCGTCCCGCATGGCCGCGACCCAGATGGACAACCTGGCTGGCGACGTCGAGCAGCTCAAGGGCTCCTTGGAGGTCGCTCTGATCAACGGCGGGACCGCGGCCAACGCCGTGCTCCGTGACATGGTCCAGTGGGTCACCAAGCTGGTCAACGCCTACTCAGATCTGCCTCCGTGGTTGCAGACGTCCGCCGCCGCGATTCTCGGCATCGGCGGCGCGCTCACGATCGTGGTCGGCGGCCTGATGTTGGCCCTGCCGAAGATCGTCGCATTCCGGGCATCCGTCGCCACACTCGCGGAGACGATGCCCAGGCTGGCATCAGCAGCCTCCGGCGCGGTCGGGTTTCTCGGCGGCCCGTTCGGTGCCATCCTCGGCGTCGCCACTGCGGCGCTGGCGGTGTTCGGGCTGGCCTCGCACGGCGCCAAGCAGGAGCAGGAGTCCCTGACCGAAGCCGTCAAGGCGGACAGCAACGCGGTCGGGGCCAACGTCAAGGCCTGGTTGGCACACCGTCTGGAGACCGACGGCGTCCTCAAGGCGTCCCAGTCGCTCGGCATCAGCACCGCGGATCTGACCGAGGCCATCCTCGGCAACGCGTCCGCAATCCAGCGTGTCCGTGATCAGCTCGGACCGATGCGAGACGAAGCCCAGGCCCAGGCCCAGGCTGCGGCGGAGGCCGGCGGCGGCAACGACGACTGGTCGAAAAGCCTCGTCAAGGTCGACCAGGCCCTCAACGGGCTCAGCCCGCAGATCACGCAGAGCGTCGAGGCGGCCAAACGGGAGGCGGAGGCGACCGGCAGCGCGGCTGACAGCACCGGCAAGCTCGGCGACTCCGCGAAGGTGACCGCCAAGGATCTATCCGACACCCGGTCCGAGGTCGAGAAACTCAACGACTCGCTGAACAACCTCAACGGCATGAACATCTCCGCCGCGAAGGCGGCGATCAGCATGCAGTCGTCGCTCTCCGACCTCAAAGACAAGATCAAGGAGAACGGCAAGAGTCTCGACATCACCACCGAGAAGGGCCGAAACGTCAAGTCAGCGTTCCTCGACGCTGCAGGCGCCGCCCAGGCCCACGCCGAGGCGGTGATGAAGCAGACGGGGTCGAGCGAGCAGGCCATCATCGTGCTCGGCCAGGATATTGAGGCCCTCAAGGGCGTCATGAAGCAGGCCGGCTTCACCAAGGAGCAGATCGACAGTCTGACCTCCGCGTATGCCCAGCTGCCCGCAGCGAAAGAGACCAAGGTCACCGATCCGGGCGCACTGCAAACCATCCGGGACCTGCAGGAGGTCAAGTCCAGGGTCGAGGACGTCCCGCCTGGCAAGAGCATCACGGTCCGGGCGCCGAGTCAGGACGCCATCCGGGACCTGCAGTCCATCGGCTACACCGTCGAGCAACTACCCGGCGGCAAAGACGTCAAGATCACCGTGCCATCATCCGACGCGGTGAACGGATCCGCCCGAATCCAGCAGGTCATCAACGGCATCCAGGACCGGACCGTCAACGTCAACGTCCGCTACAACGCCGACTACGCGGACCGGCACATCCCCGTCGGCTGGGCTGACGGCGGCATCACCGGATACGCGAACGGCGGCGTCACCGCGTTCGCAGACGGGGCGGAGCGGCATGTCGCTCAGATCGCCCCGGCCGGCGCGATGAGGTTGTGGGCGGAGCCGGAGACCGGCGGCGAGGCGTACATCCCGCTCGCGCAGGCCAAGCGCGACCGCAGCATGCGGATCCTCGGCCAGGTCGCCGGCATGTTCGGCCAGCAGCTCATCCCAGCGCGCCCGACGGCCGGCGAGCTCATCCCGGCCCGGCAGGTCGCCGGTGCGGCGGCCGCCGCACCTCAGGCCGCGCACCGCACCACCACCGTCAACCTCTACGGCGCCCGCCAGTCGCCCGAGGAGCAACTCGCCGACCTTACACGGCACTTGAACTTCATCGCCTGAAAGGGGGTGGCCAGTGGGCTACGTCCCCGGGCAGCTCCTCGGCGGCCGCCAGATCACGCTCGGCGCGCTCGTTCTCGGCCAGGTCGACGCGGCCGGAGTCGCCTGGACCGTCGCGAAGGACGGCCTGAAGGGATGGTCCGGCCCCGCAGTCCGCACCCAGTACAGCGACCGGGAGGCCGACCACGGGTCCTGGGCCGGCCCGACATGCCTGGGCATGCGGACTATCACCCTGGCCGGCACCATCACCGCCCCCGATCTGGCCACTCTGGATGCGGCCGCCGAGCAGCTGTACGCGGCGGCCGCACTCACGGACACCCCCCTGGTCGTGACAGAGAGCGTCCCCAAGCAGGCCATGGTCCGGCGCTCGGGCGAGGTGCTGCTGGAGTACGAGACGGACACGGTCGCCCGGTGGTCGATGCTGCTGACCTCCGCCGACCCGCGCCGCTACTCGACCGTCCTGCAGTCCGCATCCACCGGGTTGCCCGTCTCGACCGGAGGCGTCGTCCTGCCAATCACGCTGCCGCTGACCATCACAGCCGGCAGCAGCTCCGGCACCCTCACCCTGTCCAACGAGGGGACGATCGGCGCCCGCCCGGTGTTCGCCGCCGTCGGCCCGGTACCCGGCTTCAACATCCTCGTGCAGTACCCCGACGGCACCGTCCGTCAGCTCGCCTACACGGACACCCTCGGTGTCGGCGACACCCTCGTCATCGACACCGACGCCCACACCGCCGTCCTCAACGGCACGGTCGGCCGCCGCCGTTACCTGTCCGGCCCGTGGCCCGAGATACCCGCAGGCCAGGGCGTCACCGTGCTGTGGAACTCCGCCGGATCCGACCCGGCCGCCCTACTGACCGCAACCGTCCGATCCGCCTGGATGTAAGGAGCCGCCCCGTGCCCACCGATCCGCTCTGGCTCCCAACGCTGCCCTACGACGAGACCGAGCTCCGCAAGATGGACCTGACGCTCGCCATGTCGGACGGAACATCACTCGGCGCGCGCCCCGGGATCCGGCCGGGCGACCCGGGTCTGACGGTCACCCTCAGCGGGACCACCGTCAACGTCTCCGCTGGCACCGCCACCCTCTGGCGCTCAGGCCAGGGCCTGTACCGGGCCCAGCTGCCCGCCAGCAGCCCAGGCACCCTCGCCGCCGCGAGCGCCTCGTTCTCCCGCATCGACCTCGTGTACCTGCGGGTCTGGGACACGAGCGTGGACGCCTCCGGCTTCCGCAAGGCCGACATAATCTTGCTGCCCGGAACGGCTTCGGCGACGCCGGTGGCACCGGCACCGGGCGCGACCGAAATCTACATCCCGCTGGCCACCATCACCGTGCCGTCCACCGGCGGTGGCGGCACCGGCGCCGCCACGGTGTCCAGCGCGGTGCGCCAGATCACCGTCGCCCCCGGTGGGATCCTGCCAGTCAGCCTCGCAGCCGACATCGCCGCCAACGGCACCTATGCCGGCCAGACCCGCTACAACACTGTTCGCGGACAGCTGGAGACCTGGAACGGCAGCATCTGGATGGCTCAGGGCGACTGGGTGACCTATACGCCGACCTGGGGCAGCAGCAGCGTCCCGTCCATCGGAAACGGCATCCTCAAAGGCAGGTACAGCCTGGTCGGCCGGCTCTGCACGGTACAAATCTTCATGAAGATCGGGTCGACCACCAACCAGGGCGGCACCACTGGCACCTGGTCATGGACACTGCCGTTCAACCAAGCCGCGGCAACGGACCCCTCAGAAGGATTCGCGGGATCCTCCTACCTCTCCGTCGGCGTCGGGTACGCCGCCCTGGCGTTGTGCCAGTCGAACGTCGGCTTCGCCAACAAGCTGCTGCTCTTGCAGTCCTCAGCTCCCGGCGTGCTGATCGGGCCCGGACAGCCGACGACCTGGGCGACCAACAACTCGATCTCAGCCACGATGGCGTACGAGATCGCATGAGCGCGGTCGAACTCACCTGGTACGGGTGTGACTTGCGCACCGGCGTGATCGCCGAGGAGCTGCGGGCCGTCCGGACCGAGCAGTCTTTGCAGCGGCGTCTCGGCGCACAGACATCCGCGAGCCTGTCCCTCGCGCTGGCAGGCGCTCCGCTCGGCTGGGAGGCCGCTCTGGATCCGGGCCGTACGGTGATGGTCGCGGTGGACACCGCCACTGGCTGGCCGGTTTGGGCAGGGGCAAACCTGACTCGCGAGGGCGGTTCCGCGACGACCGCGCACCTTGGCGTCGCTTCGATCGAGTGTTACCTCGACCGCAGGTACCCCGGGGATTACACGGCACTTGGCCTAGACCAGACCAGCGTCATGGCCGCGCTCGCTGCTCCGGCGCTGTCCGGCGGCATGCCGATCGTCCTCGACACCGCTACCAGCGGCACCCTGATCGACTACACCGCCATCGACACCGACGACCGAACGATCCTCTCCTACCTGCAGGAGATCAGCGCGATGCAGGGCGCCCCGGAGTGGACCGTGGACACGGTCTGGGCGGACACCGCGCAGACGCGGTTCCAGTTCGTGCTGCGGATCCGGCCGACGATCGGTGTCCAGGACCCAACCCCCGAGGCGGTCTTCGACATGCCAGGCTGCATGAGTGAGTACCGGTTGATTGAGTCGTACGAACGCGGCCGCGGCGCCACGAGCGTCACCGCCCGCGGCGACCGATCCGATGGCGTACGCGCCACCAGTACCACCCACACCGCCGACGCCCTGATGGCCGCCGGCTGGCCACTGTGGGAACACCGATGGACCCCCGCTCAGGGCATCACGTCCGTGGACCAGTTGGAGCGGCATGCCGCCGTGGCGCTCGCCCTGATGGGCACCGGCAGCCGCGCCTGGTCCGTCACCGCCGTCGCCTCCCGGGCACCGCGGCTCGGCAGCACCTGGGGCCTCGGCGACAGCGTCCGCATCGCCGTCGCCTCCTCGCCCCGCCACCCACAGGGCGCCGAGACCGTCGCCCGCGCCTACGCCTGGGAACTCGACCCAACGGCTGACCGGATCCGACCGATTCTCCTGGAGGACCAGTGACCGTCCGGTTGGACCAGCTGCCCCGGGACGCCGCGTCGTTCGCCCGCAGACTGGGAGAGCTCGCCGCCGAAATCGCCCAACTGCGGGCCCGGCAGCCGGACATGTCCGCGGCTGATGCTCTCCTCGCACCGGTGGACGTCGACACCAGCCGATGGCCGCAGACCACCGCCGCCACGTACACCGCCATCGCGGCCAGCCGCAACATCGCCTGGAAACGGAAACTGCGGATCGCGGCCGCTACATCCGTCTCCGTCGGCACCGCCGGAAACGTCCGAATCAGCGTCAACGGCACCCCCTTGGGCACGCCGGTTGCCGCCGGCCTGCCGCTGGATGTCACCGTCCAGCTGCCCGCCACGATCCGCATCGGCGACGAATACCGGGTCGCGGTCGAGGCCCAGCGCACGTCCGGCGGCGGCTCGGTCTACGCCCAGGTTCAGCTGATCCGTGCCCTCGACTAGGAGACCCGTGTACACCGTCACCACCCTGAGGGCTGACACCCCACAGCAGCTCATCGACCGCCTCGTGCCGCTCGCCGTCGCCGAGTTCCTCGCAGGCCGCGCCGGACGGCTGTCCCCGCTACAGGCGAACACCCCGCAGCAGCAGGCAGACCTGTGGCTACTCGCCGTCGCCCGACCCAGCCTCGATCCGGGCGAGTGGGTTGTCTACGGGCTCACGTCCGACGCTGACATTCCCGGCTGGCCGGACCGGCTGTCCTACTACACCGGCGGGATCCGCGACCCCCGCCAGGTCGCCCAGGCCTTCGCGGCCGCCGGCCTCGACATCGTCATGCGGCACTACACCACATTCGGCGCCACCTGCACCGACCAGGCCGTCCCACTCACCTGACCTCAACTCCCACACCGCCACCGTGCCACCGGCCCGGGGGCTTTCTCATGCCCAGGAGGAATCCGTGCGCGATGAGTTCGTCGCCTTGCTCACCAGTCAGGTGGGCTACCACGAGGGTCGCGACAGCGACGGCACGTGGAACAACATTCAGAAGTACTCCCCAGCCGTCCCAGGCCTGGAGTGGTCGCAGGGGCAGGCGTGGTGTGCGACGTTCACCGCCTGGGGCGCGACGCAGTCGGGGATGGCCGACCGCTGGCCGATCACCGCCTCGTGCGCCACCGCGGTGGACTGGTGGCAGCAGCACAACCGCTGGACCGACTACCCCGTGCTGGGCGGCCCGTTCTACCTGGGCACCTCCGGCCAGGACCACGTAGGCGTGGTCACCGGCTACGACAACCAGTGGATCTACACCATCGAGGGCAACACGAACTCCGGGGGGTCGCCTCAGGGCGATGGAGTGTACGCCCGCCAGCGTCCCCGCCGTGGCCAGGGCAGCCCGTACGGCTACGGCATACCGGACTACCCCGAGGGCACGATCAGCGCGGACCCGGCGCTCGGCGGGACACCGACCGCGCAGGTCGACACCCCCCAGCCCCCGGCGCCGTCCACCTCCTCGCCCACGCCGGACCCGACTCCGGCCCGGTACCAGACCAGCATCAACGGCCTGGCGTACGGCTACGGCGCCCAGGGCGACCAGGTGACCGAGGTCGGGCGGGCGCTGGTCGCGGCCGGTTTCGGCTCCCACTACCAGCAGGGCCCGGGTCCGGACTGGACGGACGCGGACACCGAGAACTACGCGGACTACCAGGCGAGCCTCGGCTACACCGGCCAGGCGGCGGACGGCGTCCCGGGCCCGGACTCCCTGCGGCAGCTGCTCGGCAACCTGCCCGGCAGCCGGACGGTGTCCCTCACGCACGTGATCGCCGCCGCCCAGCAGGACCCGCCGGCCGAGCAGGGGCACACCACCTACGGGCCCGAGGTGCAGATCGTCGAGCAGGCACTGGCGGACGAGGGCCTCCTCGAACAGCGCTGGGTCGACGGCTCGTTCGGCAGCCTGACGGTCACCGCCTACTCCGGTTGGCAGCACCGTTGCGGCTACAGCGGCTCCGCCGCCGACGGCATCCCCGGTCACGACAGTCTCGCCCGCCTCGGCGCCGCCCACGGCTTCACCACCACCGACTAGAAGGGACAATGATCATGACAACTGGACCGATCGAGACGAAGGTCAAGGCGGCCACGCTCGCCACCTACCTGGGGTCGACGGCCCTGCTGGAGGTACTCACCACGGTGCAGGACCAACCCAGCCTCCTGGGGATGCTGCCGGGGTGGCTGGCGCCGTGGCTGCTGGCGCTGCTGCCGACTGCCGTCACCGGGGTGGCCGCGTACCAGGCCCGGCACACTCCGCGGGCGGACGTGAACGCGGCGCGAGCGGCCGATGTGCCGCAGATCCGGGGCGGTCAGTGAGCGTTGACACCTTGGTCGCCTGGTCGGCGGTAGGCACTGCTCTCGCCGGCGCTCTGGCGGTGGTCTGGCGGACGGTGCGGCGGCTGACTCACGTCATGGAGACGTTCACCGAGGACTGGCAGGGGACGCCGTCCCGCCCGGGCGTCCCGGGGCGTCCGGGCGTGATGGAGCGGTTGGACCGGATTGAGCACGAGCTCCACCCCAACTCGGGCCTGTCTCTGAGGGACGCGGTGAACCGGATCGAGGAGGCAGTCAAGGGACTACAGCAGCCGCACTGACACAGCGCGTCCCCGCTCAGCTCTCCCTCGGGAGGGCCGGGCGGGGGCGTTCGTCGTGTTCGGGGTCAGCCCTGCGGCGGGTACTGGCCGTCGAACCCGTGGTACTTGGTGACGGTCTTGCGTCCGCGGCGCGCCATGAGGAAGACCGGGATCCACAGGCCGCAGGTCAGGAACATCATGAAGATGTGGCCGGTGAGGGCGAACGGCCCCATCTTGCGGCGGGTTACGACTTTGGGCATGGGTCCTCCTGTGGCCGGTGGGCCACGAACCTACCGGGCAGCCGGGCGCCGGTCTTCACCGTGTGGCCGACCTGTGACCAAATCGGTTAGGCCTGCTCGTTGTCGCGTCATCGTACGACCGGCCTCGGACAACGCAGTTCAGGGGCGATCGGTGAGCCGATGCGGGCCGAGATAGTAGGAGAGCGCGGCGTGGGACGGTCCGTCGGAGATCTCTCCGGTGGTCAGCAACTTGATCACCTCGGCCTCCGGGACCCACTCAACCCGGGCTGCCTCGGAGATGTCCTCCGGCTCGCTGACCCGCGTGCAGCCGGTGACGTGGTACGAGCGGAAATGGGCGTCCGAGATGCCGGCCATGGCGTCGTACTCGGTCAGCAGTTCGACCCGTCCGGGCCGCCACCCGGTCTCCTCCTCGACCTCGCGGGCGATTGCGGCTGCTGGATCCTCGCCCGGCTCGGCCCAGCCCGCCGGGACCTCCCAGCCCCAGCGGTTGGTGATGAACCGGTGTCGGTAGATCAGGAGAAACTCGCCTTGGTCGTTAGTGACGACGGCGGTGGTGGAGGCCCGGGGCATGCGGAGCACGTGATGCTCGATCCGGCCGACTCCGGGGATGTCGACGTCGTCCAGCCACACCTCGACCCACGGGGAGCCGTAGACCTGCCGTCGGCCGTAGACCGGCCACTCCGACCCCGGCATTGGGACCTCCTCACGCGCGTGCAAGCTGGTACCTCGACTCTCTCACGCGCGCCGTGAGCTCCCGCACCGGGCGTGCGGACTGCCATGGGGTAAGGGCAGCCTGGAACTGGCGGGCGCGCAGGACGAGCCGGTGCGCAACAGCGTCCCCGGCCAGGTCGAGGGCAGCATTGGCGGTAGAGCATGCGGCGTCGAGGTCCCCCTGGCCCAGCTGACACTCTGCGAGGTCGACGGTAAGTACGGAGCGCCCCTTGATGTCGGCCTCGGCACGGCACCGGATGGCCGTCTCTAGGAGGCTGGCAGCAGCTTTGTGCTCACCGAGGTGTGCGTAGGTCTCCCCAGCGAGACCGTCGAGGCGCGGTGATGTGAAGAAGTCCAGCCCGCCGAGCGGCTCTGTGCTGGCAATGTCGAGCAGGTAGGTGGCCTCGTCCAACGTGGCCAGCGCCTCGGCCTGCCGACCTGTGGCTGCGAGCGCCCGAGCGAGGTTCGCTGTAACCCAAGCGCGCCGTCGGGGACTGGCCACCTGGGAGAGGCCAGCGGCCTGCTGGAGCAGCGTCGCGGCGGTGTCCCAGCGACCAGCCGTGTACTCAACGATGGACTGCATGGTCAGCAGCCACGCGGCCAAGTCGTCTGCCTCCCCCTCTCCCGCAGCTACGGCGCTCAGGTGAAAGTGGGCGTCGGAGCGCCCGCGGTCACCGAGGTCGTGGTGCGCGAACGCAAGTAGCCCAGATACGACGGTCAGTATCTGGGTGCACCGCCGACGAGCCTTGAGGGTCTGAGGCCGGCTGAGCAGCTCGTGCACGCTGGCGAGCTGGCGTTTGAGTGTGGAGACGGACTCATCGAGCGGTGTCTCGGGATAACGATAGGCGACGTCGGCAACGGCCATCTCAAGGTTCGCGAGGGCAGCGTCGGACGCGGTGGAACGGGACAGCATGTCGAGGACTTCCCAGGTCTCAGGTACGGCGGCGGGCTGGTAGGCCGTCGGTCCAGGGGTTGTCTCCCACGGGCGGTCGGCGAGGCCGAGCATGCGTCCGGGGATTCGCATGCCGTCGGCGATGCGCTCGATGACCCCCATGCTGGAGACCTCCCGAGGACCGCTCATGATCTCGGTGACCCTGCTAATGGATAGGCCCGTGCGACGGGCGATCTGAGCCGGGCTGATGCCTGCACGCCTGGCGGTCTGAAACACGGTGCCGATTCGGCGAGCAGAGCAGGCTGCCGCGAACGCCGGGTCGGCAAGGACATGCGAGGGGAGCGGTTCCGGTGCGGACACGTTGCCTCCCGAGTTGATGGTGTCACGAGGGTAGCGGCCACCGCGGTGTCACGGTGGGTACCCACCGTGACCCTAGTGACGTCCTCACAGGGCGTTGATGCTGTGCCTGTGACGACGCATCAGCCAGCGCCCAACAGGGCTCAGCTCCAGGCCGAGGCTTGCATCTGTTGCGGCGGCGAGGACGGCGAGTTGGTCCCCGCCGGCCACGTCTACACCCCCACCGGCCCTGGGCGGGCCCCGCTCGGCTGGGCAATCGTGGCCCACCCGAAGTGCATCACCATCAAGGAGAGGACATGTTGACCGACGATCTCACCGTTTCGGTGGACGGTCACCTGGAGCCGGTCACCGCGCCGGCGCTGCAGGCGCTGGACATCCTGTGGCAGACGCTGCGCGAGTTGCCGATCGGCGAGTACCAGCTGCGGGCGATGGAGCGGCTGGTGGGCAGCGGCGACACGCGCGACCTGGAGCGCTGGATGAACGGTGACAAGTCCACCGATTGGACGCTTGGCCTTGATGGGGATGCCGTCGCTGTCGTACGGGTGTCGTACGGCGACGGGCTGACCTGCCGGCAGCGCGTCGCGGCCCGGTACACCGTCGTGCAGCTGCCAGCCGACCAGCGAGGGCGGCGCCCGTGGGTGATCCGGGACGCCGAGACCGGCGGCCTGGTCACCGCTGGCACCGGGCCGCGGCCGCTTGAGTTTTCGATCCGGGAGAGCGCCGATGAGTGGACCCGTGGCCGGGTGAACCTCGCCGGGTACCGGGCCTTCCCGATGCGGACGGTCGCCGAGTGAGCGCCGCCGGGGGAACACCGGTTGGAACCCTGCTCGCACCCCGTTCCCGCTGTACGGAGTGCACCCGGCTGGCCAGACAGCACGCCGAGGCTGAACGTCGGCGCGACCACGCGGGGGCAGTGGACGCACGTGTTCGGATGCGCCGTCACCACGAGGCAAAGCACCGGTGACCGGTAGGCATCGCGAAGGTCCGCCCAACTGCCTGGCGGCGGCGTGCGCGGTCTCCGTGGCAGGGCTGGCGGTTGTGACCGCGCTGCTGGTTCTGGCCTACCGGTAGGTCACAGCATTACGGAGAGGCGAGTCAGACGGCGTGATCACCGATCGGAAGTAACTCCCTCAGGGCTAGCCCTGGGGTCACCCAAGGAGAAGTGCATGAGCGACCCGGATGACGCGTTCTTCGAGCAGCTGGGCCACCTGGTGGACGCCGTCCAGGACGGGCGGGCCGCAACCGATGCGGCGTCGTACGACGACGCGTCCCGGCGAGCGGGCGACGTCGCGGCGGCGCTCCGGGAGGTGGACCACGAGGGGTCGTGATGGATGACCGGAACCGTGCCACGGGGGTATCGCGGACGCGCCACGATGGCGGGTCCGACCATCAAGAGGAGGTCGCCATGAGCGGCACTGTCCACCCGCACGACCAGGGCCGGTGGCGCGACCAGCGAGGCCGCGCTTCCCGCGGGCCCAACCGGTCGCGTGTACACCCCCTGATGCCACCGCCGACATGTCCGGCGGCACTGGAGATTGAGGAGGACGACATGACCCCTCAGAAGGACCCCAGCGGCGGAAGTGGAGGGATCGGCGGCCCGAAGGCTCCCAAGTCCGACCCTCCGCCGCCCCCGCCGCCGACCGAGTAGCCCCCCGACTCCCTGGCCGGCCGCCTCGGCGGGCCGGCCGGCCAGGGTCACCTGTCGCGGAACAGCCTCCAAAGCGGGACCCCGATTGCCCGTGCGATCGCGCTGAGCTGATCCAGCGTCGGGGGGACGAGGCCGTTCTCGATGCGGCCGACAGTCCTTCGGTCCACGCCTGCCCGCTCTCCGAGCCGTTCCTGAGTGAGGTCAGCTTGTCGTCGGAGTGAGAGGATCCGTGCCCCGACGTCCCGTCGGTCGCGGATCTGCTGGTCATCAGGTTTGTACGGGGCGGGCACCTCTTGACGCTGACCGGATCATGATCAAAAGTCTGTACCGATATGCCGCCATTTATCGATTACTAGTTCGATAGGATCGACCCACCGCAGTCCGGGGGGACTGAACCGGGAGCACACGTGAGTTACACCCTCACCGTCGAGGGCCTGATCGAGCCGTCTGAGCACGAGACGCTGGCAGCGGCGGTTTCCGCCCTACGAAAGCTCCTTGCCGAACTTCCCCTCATCGCTACGGACCGCGTCGGGTTCGACCTGATTCTCAGTGACCCCGCATGGGCGGACGACTACATCCGGCGCGACGGCCGGATGAACCTGCAGTTCACGGCAGCTGGCGGCACCTTCACCGCCGTCATTGCACCCCGGACAACACCGGTTGATCAGGACTGATCAACGACGCGTGCCGTACCAGTACATAAGCTGGGCGATCGAACGCGACCCCGTCGCCTCGCGCAGTTCGGCGAGCCGGTTGGCGACGGTCCGCTTCGAGATGTGCAGTTCGGCCCCGATCTCCTCCCAGTCAAGACCGCGCCCAAGGCCGTCGAGGATCGCCGTCTGCAACGACGTGAGCGTGACGCCCCTGTCGGTGCCATCCCAGGGATCTGCACGTTCCCAGTCCCGTTCCCATGCGGCAACCAGCAACTGGACTACGGTCTCGTCCGAAATGAAGACCGCACGATCCACTGCCACCGGGTCCGGCTCCCCGCGAGTCAGCACCGATGTCACGGCCAGCCGACGGTCAATGATGATCATGCGGCTGAGATGGCTTGCGGTTCTGATCCGCGCCCCGCGCTCAGTCACTGTCTTGGCCCACCGCGCAGTGGGTTCGTCCGTGCGAGCCGATGGCAGGTAGATCGTTCGCAGCTTCAACCCGCGTTCGAGTGCGGCCATATCCTGCACGTAGGAGGCGGCCAGGACATGGGCCGGCCGTGGACCGGAGGCCTGGGCGCTGAGGAGCTCCTCACGCGCTTCCCGCACGGCCGCACCGATTCGCTCGTTGATGGCCTGAGTGCCGACCACGTACTCGATCGGGGTGAGCTTCGGGCGGGCCTTTCGGTAGGCGTCGCTCAGTTCCCGCAGTTGGATCGGTACCGACTGGGCCTCGGCCAGGAACGTTCCTGCCATGGTCTGCAGAGTGGTCTGCCACTGGTGGATGACCACGTCGGCGTCGGACGGTTCCCATTCACCCGTGTCCGGGTGGCGCTCCACAAGCTGCGACTGGATCAGCAGCCTGAGGTCGGCGCCGTCGTCTGGGGCCCGCTCACCGTCAAGCATCCGCAAGTACAACTCTTTTGATGCACTCGTAAGCAAAAGTCGACCATCATCAGCCATCATCAGCGTCCGACTTCACCCTACTTTGCACGCTATCCCCTGAATGTCTGGATGCACTTGAGTGCACACTTCGGAGCGTATCGCGTGAACGCTTGATTCAAAGGCGAACCAACTGGACCATGAGTGCACGGGGTTTTCACACCTGACCCACCCACACCACAGGCTGCCGAGCAGCAGCGAAAGGGGTGTTTGCCATGCCCAAGCGCAAGACCTACCGCGCCGTCGTCGTCGGCATCCTGGCCAGCATCGGCCTCGCCGTCGGCATCGGGCTCTCCGCGGGGACGCCCGTAGATAGCCCGACGCACGTTGCGGACACCATCTGGGGGGCCGTACCGCCCCAGCCCAGTCCCACGCCAACCGTCACAGCGAGCGCCGCCGCCCTCGACGACACCATCTGGGGCTAGCAGCTCGGGCCGGCCGCCTGATGGCGGCCGGCCCGGCCTCAAACTCCCGCTTCGCAGTGCCCGCTTGCATCGGGCGCTGAGGAGCGGGGATCTCGGGGCCGGCAGGGGACCCTCATGCTGTGGGAGGCTGTCGGGATCCTACCGACCCCTGATGCCGCCCCGTACCCCCCATGTGGAGGGTACGGGGCGGCTCACGTACGTCCCGAGCGGGAAGATCTGGGGAGTTCCCGGGGAAACTGGGGAGCACCTGGGGAGGTCCGAAGCGAGGACCCCCGAGAAAAGCTGAGGAATTATGAGGAACTGTATTCGCAGCTCAAGAGGTGCAAGGCGGCTGCAACCGGCCTGTCATGCAAGTACGCCTCATGTACGACGAGTACAAGGAGCCGCTGTACGCCGCTCCCCCGCTGCTCTCCCGGATGGTCGACGCGGGCCTGCTGGGCCGCAAGTCCGGCCGCGGCTTCTACGACTACACCGCGAGCGCCTGAGCACCGGCCGGCGGACGGCGACGGGGCCCGGGAGCATGCCGCTCCCGGGCCCCGTCCTGCGTCACGTCAGCTGTTGATGGCGCAACTGTCGCCGTAGACCTTCCACTTGAGCGGCGGGTTGAGGTCGAAGTTCTTCGCGTTGAGGAAGACCGACTGCTCGGTGTCCACCCGGCTGGTGTCGGAGTGCGCCTCCTCCTTCTTCATGACCACCTTGCGGGCGTCCAGGAAGGCCTTGAGGTAGGTGGCCTCGTCGCCGCCCTGGGCCGGGGTCTTGGCCTTCTTCATGGCGGCGGCGCGGATGCCGCCGAAGCTGTCCGAGCTGTTGCCGGGGCCGTGCATGACGATGGCGTCGTAGTAGGCGAACTGCCCGAGCGCGCGCAGGCCGTCCGACTTGGCCTGGTTGACGGAGGGGTTGAAGTACACCCGGTCGCGCTCGTCGTCCTGGGCCTTCTGGAAGACGGTGTCCTTGGCGGCGGTGGCCCAGTCCTTGACGAAGGGGGTGCCGAGGCCGGAGTGCGAGGCGCTGCCGTTGACCTTCTTCAGGGCCGGCAGGTACTTGGCGAGGATGTTGCCGGGCTTGAGGTCCGTGTAGTGCTGGACGAGGTCGAGCATGTCACCGGTGCCGGAACAGAAGCCGATGATGCCGGCGGTGTAGCCGCGCCCGTCGCCGATGTCCTCGATGTACTTGTACTGGGCCTTCCAGTCCAGCGAGGAGTTCTCCGCGCTGGACACCAGCTGCATCGCGATGTCCTTCTTGTGCGGGTCGTCCAGCCCGACTCCCTTGAGCTGGACGGATGCCGCGGCCGCCGGGGCGGCGGCGGCCGCGCCGGCGGCCGCGACCGTGGCGGGTGCGGCCACCAGGGCGGCGGCGAGGGCTATGCGCAGGGCACGGTGGTGCTGGGGACGCATACGATGCTCCGTTTCCTCGGGAGGTTAGGAAACTTTCCTAACGGGAAATTAGCGCCCCGAACCCCCACCCCCGCAAGGGTTTTGACAGAACCTCTTCAGATTTCTCCGCTCAGACCGCCCGGCGGCGCACCCACCAGACCGTCGCCGCGCACAGCGCCACCGCGAGCAGGAGCATCCAGCCCAGCTCGATGAACTGGAACGACCAGTAGCGTCCGTCCGGCTGGTACGTCTCGTGCACCGAGTAGCCCCCCTCGCTCACCAGCTTCTCGGCGCCGTAGTAGTCGTGTCCCAGGTCGTAGACATCACCACCGCTCAGCCGGTTCCCGGCCGGATCGGCGTACCACACGCTCCCCTCCCAGCGGTGGTCGACCGAGGACTGGGCCAGCGTGTGCACCGTGTCCTCCAGCGGGGTTCGGTAGTGGAAGCGCAGGGACTCGGCCACCAGAGTGGTCACCACCGAGGCCACCACACCGATCCCGACCGCCACCACGGTCCGCCGCAGCACCGCGCCCGCGAGCGCGGCCACCGCGAAGACCAGCAGGACCCGGCCGACCAGGGCGGGCGGAGCGGCCGAGAAGAGCAGGGGCAGGAAGCGGCCCGACTCCCCCGCCATCGGCGCGATCCACCAGCTGAACACCGCGGCCACCGGTACCGTCGCGGCCGCCAGCACACCGCCCACGACGGCCAGCACACCCACCGTCCACCGGGTCCGCCCGGCGCCCTGGGTCCAGGCGAAGCGGACCGTGCCGTGCTCGAACTCCCGCGCCAGCAACGGACCGCCCACGAAGGCGCCGAAGGCTCCGCCCAGGAAGTAGACGATGTTCCCGCCGACCGTCAGCTCGGTGCCGTACTCGCGCAGGAACTCCTTCCACCGCTCGTTGCAGGCCCGCGTCGCCATGTCGCAGCCACCCGCACCGGAACGCTCGAACCCGGCGTGCAGGAAGTACCCGGTGACGGCCAGCAGCAGGGTGAGCCCGGCGAGGACGCCCAGCAGGATCCGCAGCGCGGACCGGTGGCGGAGCCAGGCCGCCCGGATCGCCCCGCTGCGGGGCAGCGCGGCGGGAGCGGCGGTGACGGCACTCATGACAGCATCGCTTTCTCGGACGTACGGACGGCCCCGCGCGGGCCGGGCAGGGCGGAGGCGGCCGGCTCGCGCAAGTAGGAGAGCACCAACTCCTCCAGGCCGACACGCTGTTGGCGCCAGCCGTCGGAGACCGGCGCGTCCACGCCGCCGGTGCGGACCAGCAGGTGGGACTGGACGCCGGCCCGGCGCTCGCGGACCACCGGCAGGCGGTCGGCGACCTCGTCCGCCTCCGCGGTCGGGCCGGTCAGCATCCGGTGGCCGCCGACCAGGTCGTCCACCTCCCCCGCCACCTGGACCCGGCCACCGCCGAGCACCACCAGGTAGTCGCAGGTCTGCTCCAGCTCGTTGACCGCGTGCGAGGAGAACACCACCGACAGGCCGTCCTCGGCCACGGCCGTCAGCAGCACGGCCATGAAGTCGTGCCGGGCCAGCGGATCCAGGGCCGCCAACGGCTCGTCCAGCAGCAGCAGTTCAGGACGCTTGGCGAGGGCCAGGGCGAGCGACACCTGGGCCTGCTGGCCACCGGAGAGCCGGCCGTACTTGCGGTCCAGCGGGATGCCGAGGCCGTCCAGGTGGGTACGCGCCCGGTCCCCGTCCCAGCGGCGGTTCAGGTGGCCGCCCATCCGGAGCAGATCGCGGACGGGCAGGCCCGGGTAGAGCGAGGCGTTCTGGGCGACGAAGCCGATCCGGTCCAACCCCTCGGGCGAGCCCGGGAGTTGACCGCCGAGGACGGACAACATGCCCTCGCTCGGCAGGGTCAGTCCGGCGGCCAGGCCCAGCAGGGTGGACTTGCCGGCGCCGTTCGGGCCGACCAGCGCCACCACGTGCCCGGCCGGGACGGCGAGGTTGCAGTCCCGCAGCGCCCAGGAGCGGCGGTAGCGCTTGCCCAGCCCGCCGCAGTCGATCACCGTGTCCGCGGCCATCAGGCCACCACCCCGTCCCGGCCCTCGCGCAGGTCGCGCAGCGCGTCCTCGAACACCGCGACCATCCCCCCTTCGTCCAGCCCGGCGTTCCGCGCCGAGCGCATCCAGTCCAGCAGCCCCCGCCGCAGCGCGGCCCGTTCGCGCAGCGGCACCACTCCGGCGGGCAGCCCACGCACGAAGGTGCCCTGGCCGCGCCGGCCGACCGCCAGCCCACGGTGCTCCAGTTCGCGGTACGCCTTGAGCACGGTGTTGGGGTTGATCGCCAGCCCCGCCACCACCTCGCGCACCCGGGGCAAGCGGTCCCCCTCGGTCAACCAGCCCATCCGCAGCGCCTGTTCGACCTGCTGCACGAGTTGCAGGTAGGTCGGGACGCCGGAGGCCGGGTCCAGACGGAACTCGACCGGGGAGGTCTGGTCACCTTTATCTAGTTCCATAGTTAATGAGCTAAGTGGAGATGGTGACGGGCTGTCAACCCAAGGAAAGGCAAAAGGCCCCGCCCGGACCGAGGTCCGGACGAGGCCCTTGGGCCGGGCGCGATCAGGCGCCGCGCAGCACCGCGCCGGTGCGGGCGACGGCCTCGGCGACGGCCGCCTCACGGGCGGCGGTCGCCTCCTCGGCGGTCAGCGTGCGGTCCGCGGCGCGGAAGCGCAGCGCGTACGCCAGCGACTTGCGGCCCTCGCCGACCTGCTCGCCGGTGAAGACGTCGAACAGCCGGATGGCTTCCAGCAGTTCGCCCGCGCCGGAGCGCAGCGCGGCCTCCACGTCGGCGGCCGGGACGGCGGCGTCGACGATCAGCGCGACGTCCTGGGTGGCCACCGGGAAGCCGGAGACGGCCGGGCCGTTGACCTTCTCGGCACCGTCGGCGGTGAGCAGGTCGATGTCGACCTCCATCGCGCTGGTGCGGGCCGGCAGGCCGAGCGCCTTGACGACGCGCGGGTGCAGCTCACCGGCGTGGCCGACCACCCGGTCGGTGCCGGCGACGACCAGCTCGGCGCAGCGGCCCGGGTGCCAGGGCGCCTGCTGCCCCTGGCGGACGGTCAGCTCGACACCGGCCGCGCGGGCCACCGTGCGGGCCGCCTCGACGGCGTCCGCCCAGAAGGCCTGGGCGCCCTGGCCCCACCAGCCGGAGGGCAGCCGCTCGCCCGTGAGGGCGACGGCGACCCGGCGCGGCTGGTCCGGCAGCGCGGCGTCCAGCTCGGCCAGCTCCTCGTTGCTCGGCCGGTGGTCGACGGCCGGGCGCGGGGCCACGGTCAGCTCGTCCTTGGGCAGGAAGACGGTGCCGGTCTCGTAGATCGCCAGGTCGGTGTTGCCCCGGCCGACGTTGCGGCGCAGCGCGCCGAGCAGGCCCGGCAGCAGCGTGGTGCGCAGCGCCGGCTCCTCGTCGTTGAGCGGGTTGACCAGCTTGACGGTGCGGCGGCGCCGGTCCTCCGGCTCCAGGCCGAGCGCATCGAAGGCGCTCTCGCCGAGGAACGGGTAGTTGTTGACCTCGACGTAGCCGGCCCCGGCCAGCGCGACGCCGATCCGGCGGTGGGTGCGCTGGGCCTCGGTCAGTCCCTTGCCCGGGGGCACGTTGGGCATCCGGGCGGGGACGTTGTCGTAGCCCTCCAGCCGGATGACCTCCTCCGCGAGGTCGTACGGGTCGGTGAGGTCGGGCCGCCAGGTCGGCGGGGTGACCTCCAGGATGTCGGCGCCGGCGACCGAGCAGCCGATCTCCTGCAGGCGCCGGGTGACGGTCTCGCGGCCGTACGCGGTGCCGGCGACCCGGTCGGGCAGGTCGGCGGCGATGGTGATGGTGCGCACCGGGTGCGGGGCGGCGATGTCGGTGACCCCGGCCTCGGCGGTGCCGCCGGCGATCAGGACCAGCAGGTCGACGGCGCGCTGGGCGGCGGCGCGGGCGGCCTCCGGGTCGACACCGCGCTCGAAGCGCTTGGACGCCTCGGAGGGCAGCTTGTGCCGCTTGGCGGCGCGGGCGATGGCGACCGCGTCGAAGTGCGCCGCCTCGATGATCACCTCGGTGGTGCCCGGGCCGGCGGCCGGGTCGAGGATCTCGGTGGAGGCGCCGCCCATGACGCCGGCCAGGCCGATCGGGCCGCTGTTGTCGCAGATCAGCAGGTCCTCGGCGGAGAGCGTGCGCTTCACGCCGTCGAGGGTGGTGAGGGTCTCGCCCTGCTCCGCCCGACGGACCGTGATCGGGCCCTCCACGCGCTGCTTGTCGTAGGCGTGCAGCGGCTGGCCGACCTCCAGCATCACGTAGTTGGTGATGTCGACGGTCAGCGAGATCGGGCGGATGCCGGCCTTCTGCAGGCGGCGCTGCAGCCAGATCGGGGACTTGGCGGTCGGGTCGACGCCGACGACCGTACGGGCCACGAAGCGGTCGCAGCCGGCCGGGTCGGCGACCTTGACCAGGTAGCCGAAGGAGTTGGCCGGCGGCACGTCGAGCAGCGCCGGGTCGGCCAGCGGCAGCCCGTACGCGGCGGCGGCCTCGCGGGCGACGCCGCGCAGGGACAGGCAGTAGCCGCGGTCCGGGGTGACGGCGATGTCCAGCACCTCGTCGACCAGCTGGAGCAGCTCGATCGCGTCGGTGCCGGGCTCGAACTCCGGCGGCAGCACGATGATGCCGTCGTGGTCGTCGCCCATGCCGAGCTCGCGGGCGGAGCAGATCATGCCGGCCGAGGTCTGGCCGTAGGTCTGGCGGGCCGAGATCGGGAAGGGGCCGGGCAGCACGGCGCCCGGGAGCACCACGACGACCTTGTCGCCGACGGCGAAGTTGGTGGCACCGCAGACGATCTCCTGCGGCTCACCGGTGCCGTTGGCGTCGCCGACGTTGACGAAGCAGTGCCGGATCGGCTTCTTGAAGCCGGTCAGCTCCTCGATGGAGAGCACCTCGCCGACCACCAGCGGGCCCTTGAGGTCGCCGCCGAGCTGCTCGACGGTCTCGACCTCCAGGCCGGCCCGGACCAGGCGCTCCGCCACGTCACGGCCGGTCTCGCCGGCCGGCAGGTCGACGTACTCGCGCAGCCAGGAAAGCGGGACGCGCATCAGATCTCCATCCCGAACGGGAGGGTGAAACGCACGTCACCCTCGACCATGTCGCGCATGTCGGCGACGTTGTGACGATTCATCAGGATCCGCTCCAGGCCCAGGCCGAAGGCGAACCCGCTGTAGCGGTTCGGGTCGACGCCGCAGGCGACCAGCACGCGCGGGTTGACCACACCGCAGCCGCCGAGCTCGATCCAGCCCTCGGACGAGCAGGTGCGGCAGGGGCGGTCCGGGTTGCCGACGCTCTCGCCGCGGCACACGAAGCACTGCAGGTCGATCTCGGCGCTCGGCTCGGTGAACGGGAAGTACGAGGGGCGCCAGCGCAGCTCCAGGCCGCCGCCGATCAGCTTCTCGACCAGCACCTCGATGGTGCCCTTGAGGTCGGCGAAGGTGATGCCCTCGTCCACCGCGAGGCCCTCGACCTGGCGGAACACCGGGGTGTGGGTGGCGTCCAGCTCGTCGGTGCGGTAGACCCGGCCGGGGCAGACGACGTAGACGGGGGGCTCGCGGTCGAGCAGGGTGCGGGCCTGGACCGGGGAGGTCTGGGTGCGCAGCACCACGCCGGAGTCGGCGGAGCCGTCCGGGGCCTGGACGAAGAAGGTGTCCTGCATCGAGCGGGCCGGGTGGTCCGGGCCCAGGTTGAGGGCATCGAAGTTGAGCCACTCGGCCTCGACCTCGGGGCCCTCGGCGACCTGGTAGCCCATCGCGACGAAGGTGTCCTCGATGCGCTCGGCCAGCGTGGTCAGCGGGTGCCGGGCGCCGCGCGGAGCGCGGTCGTACGGCAGCGTGACGTCCACCGCCTCCTCGACCAGCACGCGGGCGTCGCGCTCCGCCTCCAGTTCGACCTGCCGCTTGGCGAGGGCCTGGTTGACGGCGCCGCGGGCCTGGCCGATCAGCTTGCCTGCGGCGGCCTTGGCGTGCGGGGGCAGGGCGCCGATCTCGCGGTTGGCGAGGGAGAGCGCGGAGCGGTCGCCGGTGTGGGCGACCTTGGCCTGCTTCAGCTCGTCGAGCGTGCTGGCGGCGGCGAAGGCGGCGACGGCCTCGTCCCGCGCCTGCTCCACCACCTCGGGCTTGAGGGCCTCGACCTCGACCGGGTCGTACGACTTGTTGGGTGCCGACATCTCTATCTTTCCCGTGCTCCTGCTCGTCCGTGCTCAGGTAAGGGTGGCTCTCCCTCCTCGCCCGCCCTCGGGCAGGAGGGGACCTTTGCGCTACGCCCGGCGTGGCCGGGGCACGGGCAGCCGTTCTCCGCACGACGGGGAAGAGGGGTGTCCGCGGCTCAGCCGCACAGGGCGTCCCACAACGCCAAAGGTCGAGTGTAGTCGCAGCGCGTAGCGCGCCTGCCGCGATGCCCGTCCAGCGGGACCTCAGAACATGAAGTCCGGAACGCTGGCGGGCAGGATAAATCGGAACCGGGCGCCGCCGCAGGGGGCGCGGTCGACCCGGATCGAACCGCCGTGGGCCTCCACGATGCCCTTGACGATGTACAGGCCCAGACCGGTGCCGCCGCGCTTGGACCCGCGCCAGAAGCGGGTGAAGACGCGCGGCATCGACTCCTCGGGGATGCCGCTTCCTTCGTCGCTCACGGTGACCGCGGTGCCTTCCACGATGCGGGGCGGGGTGCCGGAGCGCTCCCAGACGGGTGCCTCGACGACCTCCTTGGCCGGTGCCACCTCGATCGTGACAGTTCCCTCGCCGTGGCGCACCGCGTTTTCCAGCAGGTTGGCCAGCACCTGGTCGACCTTGTCCGGGTCGGCCCACAGGACGGTCAGCGACTCGCTGATCCGGACGTCGAAGCGCTCCTCCGGGATGCCGGTGGCGACCTTGCGCTCGACGTGCCGGCGCACCGCGGCGGCCAGGTCCACCACCTGCTTGCGCAGCTCCAGCCGGCCCGCGTCGATCCGGGAGATGTCCAGCAGCTCGGCGATCAGCCGGGTGACCCGGTCGGCGTCGGCGTCCACGGTCTCCAGCATCAGCCGCTTCTGCCCGTCGGTGAACCGCTCCCACTTCGCCAGCAGCGTGGCCGTGAAGCCCTTGACGCTGGTCAGCGGCGAGCGCAGCTCGTGCGCGACGGTGGCGATCAGCTCGGCGTGGCTGCGCTCGGTGCGGCGCCGGGCCTCGGTGCCGCGCAGCGCGATCACCAGGCGCTCCGGCGGGCCCAGCGGTACGGCCCGGACGTACCGGGCGGAGACCAGCACCTCGCGACCGCCGGGCAGCAGCAGGTTGCGCTCCGGCTGGCCGGTACGGGTGGCCAGGCCGCCGTACGGGTCGGTCAGCTGCCACCAGCGGCGGCCGTCCAGGTCCTCCAGCGGGAGGACGTCCTCCAGCGCCTGCCCGAGCGCGACCTCCCGGAGCACGCCGGTGAGCCGGACCGCGGCCCGGTTGAAGCAGACCACCCGGCCCCGCCCGTCGGCGACCACCAGGCCGTCCGGTAGGTCGTCCGGGTCGAGCTCTGGCCCGCTGCCGACCATGGGTGTCCTCCCCGATTACCCACCGTGCCGTTCCCCCCACCGAGGCAGACCCTAGCGCCTCGCAGCCCCCCGCAGTAGGGCCCGCGGCGGGGTGATCCGGGCGCGCCGCGAGCGCGCGGTTCAGGCGTTCGAGCGGCAGCCGCCGGGCGAACGCTGCGCCCGGGCCGAGGCGTACAGGCAGACGGCCGCCGCGGTGGCCAGGTTGAGGCTCTCGGCGTGCCCGTGGATCGGGACGCGCACGACCTCGTCGGCGAGCGCGCGGGTCTCCTCCGGGAGCCCCCACGCCTCGTTGCCGAACACCCACGCGCCGGGCGCGCCCAGGGTGCCCTCGTCGAGCTCCTGGTCCAGGTCGCGCTCCCCCGCGCCGTCCGCGGCGAGCACCCGGACTCCGGCCGCGCGCAGCTGCCCGACCGCCTCCTCGACCGGCACGCCGACCGCCACCGGCAGGTGGAACAGGCTGCCGACGGAGGCCCGGACGGCCTTCGGGTTGTACAGGTCCACCGAGGCGTCGGTGAGCACCACGGCGTCCGCGCCGGCCGCGTCGGCGGTGCGCAGCACGGTGCCGGCGTTGCCGGGGTCGCGGACGTGGGCGAGCACCGCGACGAGCCTCGGGCGGGCCTTGAGCACCTCGGCGAACGGGGTGTCGATGAAGCGGCAGAGCGCCACGATGCCCTGCGGGGTCACCGTGTCGCAGATCTCCGCGATCACCTCGTCGGTGGCGGTCAGCACCGGCAGTCCCTCGGCCAGCGCCGCCTCGACGATGCCGGCGTGCCGCTCGGCGGCCTCCGGGGTCACGTACACCTCGACCACGGCGTGCTCGGCCGATCCCGGCAGCTGCCCGAAGGCGACGGCCTCCCGGACGGCCTGCGGGCCCTCGGCCAGGAAGCGGCGCTCCTTGGTGCGCTGGTTCCGCTTGGCGAGCCGGCGGGCGGCGACGACGCGCGGCGAGCGCACGGAGGTGAGCAGGGGGATGTCGGTGCTCGGCATGGTCTCGTTCTCTGTGGCGGGCGGCTCTGAGGATCCGGGGAAACCGCTGAAGATCCGGGGGAACGCAGAACCGGACCCGCAGGAGGGCCTGCGGGTCCGGTCAGAGCTCGACTGATCTCGGAAGATCAGGCGGCGTCGGCGGCAGCCTTGGGGGCGTTGACGTCGGCCGGCAGCGCCTTCTGGGCGACCTCGACCAGCGACGCGAAGGCGCCCGGGTCGTTGACGGCCAGGTCGGCCAGCATCTTGCGGTCGATCTCGACGCTGGCGGCCTTCAGGCCCTGCACGAAGCGGTTGTAGGTGATGCCGTTGGCACGGGCCGCAGCGTTGATGCGCTGGATCCACAGCTGACGGAAGTCGCCCTTGCGCTTCTTGCGGTCGTTGAAGTTGTAGACCAGCGAGTGGGTGACCTGCTCCTTGGCCTTGCGGTACAGCCGCGAACGCTGGCCACGGTAGCCGCTGGCGCGCTCCAGGATGACCCGGCGCTTCTTGTGGGCGTTGACTGCCCGCTTGACGCGTGCCACTTGATTACTCCTTGGATTGGACCACGGACTACTTCACGTGGTCCGTCATTCGAATGGGTCGGGAAGGATCAGCTGCCCCGCTCGGGCTCGCGCCGAGCGGGAGGGCGATCACTTGCCGAGAAGCTTCTTGATCTTCTTGGCGTCAGCGGGGGCCAGCTCGACGGTCCCGGCCAGCTTGCGGGTCAGCGTCGAGGGCTTGTGCTCCAGGAGGTGGCGGCGGCCGGCGCGCTCGCGCAGCACCTTGCCAGAGCCACTGATCTTGAAGCGCTTGCTGGCGCCACTGTGCGTCTTCTGCTTCGGCATTTCGCCGTATCTCCTCGTCGGTCCCGTCCGCGCCCGCGCGGCCTGAGCCACGCGGGCGTGAACTGGATGGATCTACGGTGACCGGGCGGGACGCCCCGTCACCTCTGGTGGCCGGTCCCCCGGGCCGCCCTGGCCGTAACGGCTCAGGCGTCCTGGGAGGCCTCGGCCGGCTGCTCGACCTCGGCGGCGTCCTCGACGTCAGCCTCGTCGGCTTCCGCCTCGGCCGCGGCGTTCTCGGCCTCGAGCGCTGCGTCCTCGTCAGCCGCGGCGGCGTCGGAGCCGGGGGTCCGGCCCTGACGCTCGGCCTTGCGGGCGTCGGCGAGCGCGCGGGCCTCGGCCATCGCCTCGGTCTTCTTCTTGTGCGGGCCAAGAACCATGATCATGTTTCGGCCGTCCTGCTTCGGCGAGGACTCGACGAAGCCCAGGTCCTGGACGTCGTCGGCGAGCCGCTGCAGCAGACGGAAGCCCAGCTCGGGGCGGGACTGCTCACGACCGCGGAACATGATCGTGATCTTGACCTTGTCGCCCTGCTTGAGGAACCGAACGACGTGACCCTTCTTGGTGTCATAGTCGTGCGGGTCGATCTTCGGCCGGAGCTTCATCTCCTTGATGACCGTGTGCGCCTGGTTCTTGCGCGCCTCACGGGCCTTCATGGCCGACTCGTACTTGAACTTGCCGTAGTCCATGAGCTTGCACACCGGCGGCCGGGCGGTCGCCGCGACCTCGACCAGGTCGAGGTCGTACTCCTGCGCGAGCTCCAGCGCCTTGGCAAGCGGCACGATGCCGACCTGCTCGCCGCTGGGACCGACGAGTCGCACCTCCGGAACGCGAATCCGGTCGTTGATGCGGGGCTCGGTGCTGATGGGGCCTCCTCGGTTGCACCTTCTGCGATGCGGCCGTCGGACGGCGGTCGCACGTAGTGGACTCGACCACTGGGCGGGGCTTCATTCGTGCTGCGCTGCCAGGCACCTGCTCGGTACCGTGTGCACCGCGACACGAAAAAAGCCCCGCTCGGTACAAGCGGGGCTCCACACAACCGGGGGCGGCGCCCTGGTGAGGAGCGCTGCGGCGACTCGGCGCCGTGGCGCCCGTCGCGGACCGGGACCCGTCGACCGCGAGGTCGACCAGGTGGGAGACTTTCGCGGTTGCCCTCTCGGGCCTCCTGGGTGGAGCCTCCTCTTGCTGGCCAGGCTCCCCTGCGGGATCCCGGCCGGTCAGTCTCGAAGCATACAGCGTTGCGCCGTAGAACACTATTCCGCCCCACTTCGGACCAACTTGTACGCTCCAGGGGTACGGACACCGGCACGACGGAACGAGCCCCCCTTGAGCAGCGAGCCCACCCAGACCCCCGGCGCGGACGACGACGCGATCGGCTTCGACGACCTCACCCGGGACATCGCCGAGGTCCCGGCCGTCGAGGTGATCACCACCGTCGCGGTGCACCTGATGAGCGCCGCCGCGGTCAAGTGCGGCCTGGCCGAGGGCGGCGACAAGGACAAGGACCTCGACGAGGCCCGCAAGCTGATCACCGCGCTGGCCGGGCTGATCACCGCCGGCGCCCCGGAGATCAGCAACTTCCACGCGGCGCCGCTGCGGGACGGCCTGCGCTCGCTGCAGCTGGCCTTCCGCGAGGCCTCCATCGTCCCGGACGCCCCGGGCACGGGCCCGGGCGAGAAGTTCACCGGGCCGGTCTACTCCTGACCCGGGTACGCAGCAGGGGCAGTGGCTCTCGTGAGCCACTGCCCCTGCTCTGTTCCCACCGCCCGAGCCGTTCCTACCGCCGGTAGAGCGGCTCGCCGGGCAGCTGCGCGGTCGCCGGCAGCACCGCCAGGTCCAGCCCCCGGTCCAGCCGCACCCGCAGCACCGGGTCCGCGGCCACCGCCCGCCCCACCCGCTGCGCGGCCGCCTGGACGCCCGGCTGGTCCAGCTCCGGGTCGAACACCACGGCGAGCACCCCGTCCGCGCCCTCAGCGGCCGCCAGCAGCCCGGTGAGCACCTGCGGCTCGGCCGCCAGCAGCGCCCGTACCGCCTCGCGCACCTCGGGGTCGCGCACCGGCGGCAGGTACGGCCGGTTCTCCGCCAGCGCCCGCAGCCGGGCCCCGGCCACCTGGTAGGCGACCGGACCGGCCGGGTCGATCAGCAGGGTGTCGGCGCGCTCGGAGAAGGCCACCATCGCGGCCTGCGGAGCGGCCACCGGCGCCGGGCGGGCGTCGGCGCGCCAGCGGGCCATCGTCTCCAGCGACGTGAAGGCCGGCAGCGCGCGGCGCCCGTCCGGGGCCTCCAGCACCGGGACGGCCATGTCGCTGGTCTTCTCGTGCTTGTGCCCGTGCTCGTCCACCTCGACCTCGCCCAGGAGGGCGACGATCGGGACCATCAGCCGGGTCGGAGTCAGCGCCGCCAGCAGCTCGGGCTCCGCCGCGCGGTCCTGCGACCAGCGGGCGAGGGCCTCGGTGAGCGCCGGGTCGGCGGTGCCGTCGTCGTCGGCGAAGCCGGGGTTCGGGATGTTCTTGCGGTCCACCCGCCGACCCTATGCCACCGCGCGCCCCCGACCTCATTTCCCTGCACGCGGGGCCTACCCACGGGTAGGACGGTGTGGCACTCTGCGCGCATGGTCATGCTCGAAACCGCCGCCCCCGCCCCGGTCTCCGACCGCCACCGGTACGACCGGGCCACCGCACACCTGGACGGGCCGGTGGCCGTCGTCGACCTCGCCGCCTTCGACGCCAACGCCGCCGACCTGGTACGCCGGGCCGCCGGCAAGCCGATCCGGGTCGCCAGCAAGTCGGTGCGCTGCCGGGCCCTGCTGGAGCGCGCACTGGCCGTGGACGGCTTCGCCGGGGTGATGAGCTACACCCTCGACGAGTCGCTCTGGCTGGCGCGCACCGGCGTCCGCGACATCCTGCTCGCCTATCCCTCCGCCGACCGGACCGGCTACGCCGAGCTGACCGCCGATCCGGCGCTCGCCCGCGAGATCACCGTCGTCCTCGACGACCCCGCCCAGCTGGACCTGATCGACAAGGCCCGCGGCGGCGACGCCGAGGTGCGGGTCTGCCTGGAACTGGACACCGCGCTGCACCTGTTCGGCGGACGCGTCCGGGTGGGCGCCCGACGCTCCCCGCTGCGCACCCCCGAGGACCTCGGCGCCTTCGCCGAACTCGTCCAGCACCGCCGGGGGTTCCGGGTGGTCGGCCTGATGGCCTACGAGGGGCACGTCGCCGGGGTGGGCGACCGGGTGCCCGGACGGCCGGCGCGCTCGCGGCTGATCCGGCTGATGCAGGCCAAGGCCCGGACCGAGCTGGCCGAGCGGCGCGCGGCCGTGGTCAGGCGGCTGCGGCGGGTGGCCGAGCTGGAGTTCGTCAACGGCGGCGGCACCGGCAGCGTGGAGTCCACCGCGGCCGAGCGCGCCGTCACCGAGGTCGCGGCCGGCTCCGGGCTCTACCTGCCCCGGCTGTTCGACAACTACCGCTCGTTCCAGGGCCGTCCGGCCGCGCTGTTCGGCCAGCCGGTGGTGCGCCGACCCGGCGTCGGGGTGGTGACGGTGCTCGGCGGCGGCTACCCCGCCTCGGGCGCGGCCGGCCCGGACCGCTCCCCGGTGCCGTACCTGCCGCAGGGGCTGCGGTACGACCCGATGGAGGGCGCCGGCGAGGTGCAGACCCCGTTGCTCGGCTCGGCCGCGGACGACCTGCTGATCGGCGACCGGGTCTGGTTCCGGCACGCCAAGGCGGGCGAGCTGTGCGAGCGCTTCGCCGAACTGCACCTGATCGAGGGGGATCGGGTGGTGCGGACCGCCCCGACATACCGGGGTGAGGGGAAGACGTTCCTCTGACCGGCGCCCCGTCCGTGCTCTACCGTGGTGCCGATAGTGCGGAGCAGGGAGAGAAGGGGGGCCGCATGGAAGCCGAGATCGTGCAACAGATGGTGACGTCGGGCGCCACGTCGCTGGCCACGCTGATGGCCACCGCGGCCTGGGAGCAGGTCAGTTCGCGGTTCGCCCGGCTGTTCGGGCGGGGCGCGAGCGACGAGCAGGCCGGCGCCGAGCTGGAAGCGGTCCGGAGCGGACTGCTGGAGGCCGGCGAGGACCAGGAGGCCCGCAACGACCAGACCGCGGTGCTGCGCACCCGACTGCGCACGCTGTTCCGCGAGAACCCGGAGGCCGTCGATGAACTCCGGCAGATCCTGGATGAGTTGGCGCCACAGGTGCCTGCTCAACCCGGTACGGTGCACAACGAGATCAGCGGCACCGCCACGGTCCACGGCAAGGTCGTCCAGGCCCACACGATCAACGGCAGCCTGAACTTCTGACGCCCGACCTTTCCGGAGCCTTAAGCGGGCCCGATGGAACGGCTAACCACAGCCTTCCATCGGGCCTTTGCGCTGATCTGGGGCCTACAGTCCGTCAACAAGTGGCCGGCGCACGACTATTGCACTCTGGTCCAGACCAATTCTACGCTCTGGCCGGGGCCGTGCGCCGGGCCGGCGGCTCCCGAACGGGCAGGCGTGCCCGCTCCCCCACACTCGCCCGGAACGACGGTCAAGGAGTCCCCACCCCATGTCCATCAAGCGAAGTGCCCTGTCCGTCGGTGTGGTCGGCGCCGCGGTCCTCGCGGTGGCCGTTTCCACCGCCGGCACCGCCAGCGCCCACGGCACGATGACCAACCCGGTCAGCCGGGTCGCCGCCTGCTACGCCGAGGGCCCCGAGCACCCGGTGTCCCAGGTCTGCAAGGACCTCGTCGCCACGAGCGGCACCCAGCCGCTGTACGACTGGAACGAGGTCAACATCGCCAACGCGGCCGGCAACCACCAGGCGCTGATCCCGGACGGCAAGCTCTGCTCGGCCAACCGCGACAAGTACCAGGCCCTCGACTGGCCGCGCACCGACTGGCCGGCCACCGCGGTCAGGGCGGGCGCCTTCACCTTCCAGTTCCGCACCACCGCACCGCACGTCGGTACCCAGACCGTCTACATCACCAAGCCGAGCTACGACCCCACCAAGCCGCTGAAGTGGTCGGACCTCGACCCGACCCCGGTCGCCCAGGTGCAGGTCGACCGGACCGCCACCAACGGCTTCTACACCTACTCCGGCACCCTGCCGCAACGCACCGGCCGCCAGCTGCTGTACACGGTCTGGCAGCGCAGCGACAGCCCGGAGGCGTTCTACAGCTGCTCCGACATCGACTTCGGCACGGCCGGCGCCCCGGCCGGCACGGCGCTCGCCGCGCAGGCCCCGGCCGCGCCCAGCGACGCGCAGATCGCGGCCGACGCGTCCAAGTCCACGGTCGCCCACCACGGCCACGGCGGTGACCCCAACTCCCCGGCCGGCGCGGTGATCCCGACCACCTCCGCGGCCGTCGGCACGTCGGCCACCGGTCCGCTGCTGCTGGCCGGCGCCGCCGCGATCAGCGTCGGCTGGGCCGGCATGGTGCTCCGGCGCCGTCGCATCGAGGCTGTTCGACGCGACTCCTGACGCCGGACGCGGGGCCGGGCCGGCCACGCCCCCGTCCGACCCGGTTCCGTGGCTCCACCCCGTGTGAGGAGCGGGTGGCTCAGGTGCTGGTGCCGCCGGTCCCAGCGGCACCACCGCCGGGAACGCCACCGGGGACGCCGCCGGGCAGTCCGCCGCCCGGGAGGGACGGCAGCTTGCCCTTGTAGTCGGTGATGCCGTTGAGGATGGTGTCCATCACGCCGGGGTCCGGCGCCTTGTCGGCGATGTCGAAGCCGAAGTGCACCGAGACCAGCGCCTTGCCGTCGGCGGACGGGAAGACCACCGTCTGCACGTAGCCGTTGTTGCCCTTGGGCGCGTCGACCTTCCAGCGGACCAGGTAGCCGTCCTGGCCGTTGACCTTGACCGCCTCGGACTTCAGCTCCTGGTGCCCGGTGATGTCGCCGTACGACTGCTTGGCCGCCTTGTCGATGTCCGCCTTGGCCGCCGCCTGGGCGTCGGTGCCGCCGCCGTCGATCCGGCCGGTGGTCACGCCGCCGAGGGTGCACTGGCTGCCGTCCGGGCAGGTGTACGAGCCGACGGTGAGCGCGGCGTAGCCGTCGCTGGTGGCGCCGGCCTGCCAGCCGGAGGGGACGGGCAGGGTGAGCCGGTTCACCGGGTCGATCGCGTTCCCGGCGCCTGGCCTGGTCTTGCCGCTGCCGTTGCCGCCACTCCCGTTGCCGCCGTTGCCACCGCTCCCGTTGCCGCCGCCCCCGCTCCCACCGTTGCCGCTGTCGCCGTTGCCGCCGCCGAGGCCCGGGAAGCCGTTCCAGGGCCCGTTCTCGCCGTTCGGCACGACCGGTCGGGCGCTGCGCTGCGGGCGGTTGTCGCCGTGGCCGTCCATCGCCAGGTAGGTGATCCCGGAGCCGGCGCCCAGGCCGAGCAGCGCCGCCACGGCGGCGGCGATCACCAGCCGGGACGGGCGGCGCCGGGGCCCCCGCGCCGGGGGCGGCGCCGCGGCACCGTAGGCGGTGCCGAAGGGCGGCGGCTCCGGGTAGCGGACCGTCGGTCCGCTGTCCAGCACCTCCCCCTCCAGGACCTTGGGTTCCTCGGCCGCCCCCGGCCCCGGAGCCCCGGCCGCCGGGGGCACCGGCTCCGGGGCGTCCGAGGGTGCGGGCCGGGTGCTGGCCGTCCAACCCCTGCCGTCCCACCAGCGCTGCGGCCTCGGGTCGCTGCCGGTGTCCTTCGGGTCCGGGTACCACCCGGCGGGAATCTGCTCACTCACAACAGAGAATCTAAAGGCACGTGGATAAGCGCGAAATCAGCGCAGCCCGGAATTCCGGCGGTTTTCGATGAGATTACGGTGAGAAGGGGCCCGCCGCGCCGCCGCGCGGCTACAGCGGGGTCACGTACGCGCCCGAGATGCCGCCGTCCACCAGGAACTCGCTCGCCGTGATGAAGGACGAGTCGTCGCTCGCCAGGAAGGCCACCGCGGCGGCGATCTCCTCCGCCCGGGCGAACCGGCCCAACGGGATGTGCACCAGCCGGCGGGCCGCCCGCTCCGGGTCCTCGGCGAACAGCTCCCGCAGCAGCGGGGTGTCCACCGGCCCCGGCGACAGCGCGTTCACCCGGATCCCCTCCCGGGCGAACTGCACGCCCAGTTCGCGGGACATCGCGAGCACCCCGCCCTTGGAGGCGGTGTACGAGATCTGCGAGGTGGCCGCGCCCATCCGGGCCACGAAGCTGGCGGTGTTGATGATCGAGCCCCGCCCGTGCCGCCGCATGTACGGCAGCGCGGCCTTGCAACACAGGTACACCGAGGTCAGGTTGACCTCCTGGACCTTGCGCCAGGCGTCCAGCCCGGTGGTCAGGATCGAGTCGTCCTCCGGCGGCGAGATGCCCGCGTTGTTGAACGCGACGTCCACGCTCCCGTACCTCTCGTAGGCCTCGTCGAACAGCGCCTCGACCATGTACGGGTCGGTGACGTCGGTGTGCACGAACAGGCCGCCGACCTCCTTGGCCGCCGCCCGCCCCGACTCCTCGTCCAGGTCCGCGCAGACCACCTTCGCGCCCTCCGAGGCGAGCCGGCGCGCGGCCGCCAGGCCGATCCCGCTGCCCGCGCCGGTGATCACGGCGGTGCGGTCGACCAGTCGGCGGCACACCGTGGCGTCGTTGTCGGTCATCGGGCTGCTACTCCTCGCTGTGGATGAAGACGTTCTTGGTCTCGGTGAACTGGCGCAGCGCGTCCGGCCCCAGCTCCCGGCCGACGCCGGACTCGCCGTAGCCGCCGAACGGCGTCCAGTACCGCACCGAGGAGTGCGAGTTGACCGACAGGTTGCCCGCCGCGACGCCCCGGGCCAGCCGCAGCGCCCGGCCGAGGTCCCTGGTCCAGATCGAGCCGGACAGGCCGTAACGGGTGGCGTTGGCCAACCGCAGCGCGTCCGCCTCGTCGGTGAAGGGCAGCACGGCGGCGACCGGACCGAAGATCTCCTCGGTGACCGCCGGCACCTGCGGGTCGGGCGGCGCGATCACCGTCGGCGGGTACCAGTAACCGGGCCCGTCCGGCACCGCGCCGCGGGCCAGCACCGGCAGCTCCGGGGTGAGGTAGGAGGCCACCCGGCGCACCTGGGCGGCCGAGATCAGCGGGCCGAGCCGGGTCTCGGGGTCCGCCGGGTCGCCGGTGCGCAGCGCCTCGACGGCGGGCAGCAGCAGGGCCAGGAAGTCGTCGTACACCTCCCGCTGGACCAGGATCCGACTGCGGGCACAGCAGTCCTGGCCGCTGTTGTCGGCGAAGGACATCGGGTCCGCGGAGCGGGCCAGGTCGGCGTCGGCGAAGACGATGCTGGGGCTCTTGCCGCCCAGCTCCAGGGTGACCCGCTTGGCCCGGGCCGCGCAGCGGGCGGCCACCTCCTTGCCGACCACGGTCGAGCCGGTGAAGACGATCTTGCGGACCGCCGGATGGTCCACCAGGGCCCGCCCGGTCGTCCCGCCCGCGCCCGGCACCACCTGGAACAGGCCCTCCGGCAGCCCTGCCGCCAGGGCGAGTTCGGCCAGGCGCAGTGCCGTCAGCGGGGTCGCCTCGGCGGGCTTCAGCAGGACGGCGTTGCCCGCCGCCAGGGCGGGCGCGAAGCCCCAGGCGGCGATCGGCATCGGGAAGTTCCACGGCGCGATCACCCCGACCACGCCGACCGGCTCGTGGAAGGTCACGTCCAGGCCGCCCGCCACCGGGATCTGGCGGCCGGTCAGCCGCTCCACTCCCCCGGCCGCGTACTCCAGCAGGTCCCGGACGTTGCCGGCCTCCCAGCGGGCGTTGCCCACGGTGTGCCCGGCCTCGCGCACCTCCAGCGCGGCCAGCTCCGGGACATGCACCTCGACCTGGTCGGCGAACCGGCGCAGCAGCCGGGCCCGTTCACCCGGTGCCAGCGCCGCCCAGCCCGACTGGGCCTTCAGCGCGCGCTGCACCGCCGCTTCCAGCTGCTCGGCGGTGGTGTCCGGGACGGTGGCGAGCACCTCGCCGGTGGTCGGATTGCGGACGGTGCTGCTGGTGGGCCCGGTGGTAGCCGGCTCGGTCATCGGCCTCACATCCGTTCGAAGGAGCGGTAGCGCTCCCAGTCGGTCACGGCCCCGTCGAAGGCGCACTGCTCCACCCGGGCCATGTTCAGGTAGTGCTCGACCACGTCGTCGCCGAAGGCGGCCCGGGCCGTCTCGCTCTGCGCCCACAGCTCCGCCGCCTCGCGCAGCGAACCCGGCACCCGGGCGTACTCCTGCACCGCGTAGGCGTTGCCCAGGCACGGCGCGGGCAGCTCCAGCTTGCGCTGCAGCCCGTGCAGGCCGGCCGCGATCATCCCGGCCACCGCCAGGTACGGGTTGACGTCCCCGCCCGGCACCCGGTTCTCCATCCGCAGGCCGGGGCCGTGGCCGACCACCCGGTAGGCGCAGGTCCGGTTGTCCCGGCCCCAGGCCACCGCCGTCGGGGCGAACGAGCCCGGGCGGTACCGCTTGTACGAGTTGATGTTCGGCGCGTACAGCAGGCTGAACTCGCGCAGCGCCGTCAGCTGGCCGGCCAGGAAGTGCCGCATGGTGTCGGTCATCCGGCCGTCCCGGTCGGCGAAGGCCGGCGCGCCCACCGCGTCGCGCAGCGACAGGTGGATGTGGCAGCTGTTGCCCTCGCGCTCGTTGTACTTGGCCATGAAGGTCAGCGCGCAGCCCTGTTGCGCGGCGATCTCCTTCGCGCCCGTCTTGTAGACGCTGTGCTGGTCGCAGGTGGTCAGCGCGTCCGCGTAACGGAAGGCGATCTCGTGCTGGCCCAGGTTGCACTCGCCCTTCGCGGACTCCACCACCAGGCCCGCGCCCGCCATTTCGGTGCGGATCCGGGACAGCAGCGGCTCCACCCGGGCCGTGCCCAGCATCGAGTAGTCCACGTTGTACAGGTTCGCCGGCGTCAGACCGCGGTAGCCGCCCAACCAGGCCTGCTCGTAGGTGTCCCGGAACACCAGGAACTCCAACTCGGTGCCGATGTCGGCGGCCAGCCCGTACTCCGCCAGCCGCGCGATCTGGCGGCGCAGCAACTGGCGCGGGGCCGCGTCGACCGGGTGGCCGCCGTGCCGGGCCAGGTCCGCGGTCACCTGTGCGGTGCCCGGCTGCCAGGGGGTCAGCCGCAGGGTGCCGAGGTCGGGGCGCATCGCGAAGTCGCCGTAGCCGGTCGCCCAGGAGGAGAAGGCGTAGCCGTCCACGGTGTTCAGGTCCACGTCGACGGCCAGCAGGTAGTCGCAGGCCTCGGCGCCGCGCTCGACCACCTCGTCCAGGAAGAAGCGGGCGGCGAAGCGCTTGCCCTGCAGGCGCCCCTGCATGTCCGTGAACGCCAGCGCGACGGTGTGGACTTCTCCGGTGTCCACCAGGGTGCGCAGCTCGTCCAGGGTCAACGGCGGACGGGGCGACACGCCCGCGGCGGCGTTCTCGGGCATGACGGAACCCTTCTCCTCGATCACTCTTCGAGATCAAGCGGTCACAGCGAACCGTACGGCCTGCGGCGGACGGCGCGGAAGAGGGCGGGCGGGTGTGGCGCGCCGATGTGCGTGATTGACGGGGGATCAGGCGGTACGGGAGGAGAATGCGCGCCATGGATCGCAGGCCTTTCATCGGCGTCAGCACCTACGTGGTCGACGCGAGTTGGAGCAACTGGCGGGGCCGCCGGGTGGCCCTGGTGCCCGAGCAGTACACCGCGTACGTCCAGGACTCCGGCGGGATCGCGGTACTCCTGCCGCCCGACGCCCCCGAACGCGCACCCGAGGTGCTCGCCCGGCTCGACGCCCTCGTCATCGCCGGCGGGCCGGACATCGACCCGGCCTACTACGGGCAGCCCGCCCACCCCCGCACCGAGGTCGACTCCCCGGAACGGGACCAGTGGGAGGCGGCCCTGCTCCGGGCGGCCCTGGCGGCCGGGATGCCGCTGCTGGGGATCTGCCGGGGCATGCAGGTGCTGAACGTCGTCTGCGGGGGGACGCTCGTCCAACACCTCCCGGACGTCCTGCCGGTGGACGTCCACGGCGGCACCGACGGCGGGTACGGGACGCACCTGGTGCGGCCCGTACCGGGGACGCTGCTCGGCGGGCTGCTGCCGGAGAGCGAGGTGGAGGTGCCGACCTTCCACCACCAGGCCGTCGACCGGGTCGGGACGGGCCTGCGGGTCGGCGCCCATGCGCCGGACGGGACGGTGGAGGCGGTCGAGGGTCCGGGGTTCACCCTGGGCGTGCAGTGGCACCCGGAGCAGGGGGACGACCTGCGGGTCATGCGGGCCCTCGTCCGGGCGGCCACCGCGGCGCAGTTGGACGCGGTGCTGCCGGGGTAGCCGGGGCGCCGCCGTCAGGCCGCCGGGGAGTCGGGTTTCGGCCCGGGAGGCCCCCGCGCTCCGTCTCCGGAGCGCGGGGGCCTCCGCATTCGCGGGCCCCGGTGTTCCGGGGTCAGACGTGCGCGGCCGGTTCGGGGTGGTGGGCGGCGGCGAGCAGGGTGGGCAGCATCCGGGCGGCGTGGGTGGCGTAGCCGTGGGGCGAGGGGTGGACGCCGTCGGGGCCGAGGAGGTGGGCCGCCTGGTCCCGGAACTCGGGGCCCGAGGTGGCGGCCAGGTGGGCGCCGACCCGCTCGGCGGTGCGGGTGTGGAAGCGGGCGAGGCGGCGGGAGCGGTAGCGGCCGATCCAGCGGGCGTGGACGCGGAAGCCGGGGGCGTGACCGGGGTCGGGGCAGGGCACCACGACCAGCTGCCAGCCGGCGTCGCGCAGGTTCTGGGCGAGGTGGGCGAAGCGGCGGGCGGAGCGGCCGAGCGGGCTCGGCAGCAGGACGTCGTTGCCGCCGACGATCAGGACCGCGATGCCGGGCCGCAGCCGGGCGGCGCGCAACACCTGGCGGCCGACCGCGGCGGTGGTGGCGCCGACCCGGGCCAGGACCCGGAGGTCCACCGGGCGGCCGGTGCCCTCGGAGAGTCCCTGGGCGAGCCGGGCGCCGAGGGTCTGCTCGGGCCGGTGGGCGCCGAAGCTCTGGGCGAGCGAGTCGCCGAGCATCAGCAGGGTGAGCGGCCGGTCTTCGGCGGCGGGTTCGGCCGGCCCGTACCGTCCGTCGGCGACCGGGACGGACCAGTCGGCGGGCGGGCGGTGGGCCAGCAGGTGGGTGTACAGCCGGGCGAGCCGGGCGAGCCGGGTGGCGGGGCGGCGCATGACGGTGCTCCGGGATCAGGCGGCGGTGAGGACGAGGGCGGCGTTCTGCCCGCCGAAGCCGCTGGAGACGGACAGGGCGGCCGGGACGGCGAGCGGGCGCGGCGCCTTGGCGACCACGTCGAGGTCGATCGCGTCGTCGAGCCGGTCGAGGTTGGCGGTGGGCGGGATGAGCCGGTGCTGAAGGGTGAGGACGGTGACGGCGGCCTCGATCGCGCCGGCCGCGCCCATGGTGTGGCCGATGACGCTCTTGTTGGCGGTGACCGGCGGCGGCCGGTGGAAGACCTGCCGCAGGGCGGCCGCCTCGGCGGGGTCGTTGAGCAGGGTGCCGGTGCCGTGCGCGTTGACGTGCCCGATCTCGTGCGGGGCGAGCCCGGCGTCCGTGAGGGCCGCGCGGACGGCGCGGGCGAGGCCGTCGCCGCCGGGGTGTGGGGCGGTGAAGTGGTGGGCGTCGCCGGCGGCGCCGTGTCCGGCCAGGTAGGCGCGGGGGCGCGCGCCGCGGGCCCGGGCGTGTTCGGCGCGTTCGAGGACGAGGACGCCGGCGCCCTCGCCGAGGACGAAGCCGTCCCGGTCGGCGTCGAAGGGGCGGGAGGCGCCGGCCGGGTCGTGCCGTCGGCGGGAGAGCGCGCCGAGCCGGTCGAAGGCGACGGCCGTCATCGGGGTGCGGGGGCTGTCGGTGCCGCCGGCGAGGACGAGGTCGCAGGTGCCGGCCCGGATCAGGTCGGCGCCGAGGGCGAGCGCGGTGGTGCCGGAGGCGCAGGCGGTGCTGACCACCAGGCCGGGGCCGCGGATGCCCAGGTCGAGGCCGACCTCGCCGGCCGCCATGTTGGGGATGCTGCGCGGCAGCATCAGCGGGGAGACCCGGTCGGCCCGGCCCTGCTCCAGCCGGGCGTACTCGACCGCATAGGTCTGCACGCTGTTGGCGCTGACGCCGAGGACCACGCCGACCCGGGTACCGTCCCAGGCGGCCGGGTCGAGCGCGGCGTCGGCGACGGCCTGCCGGGCGGCGACCAGGGCGAGTTGGGCGAAGCGGTCGAGGCGGCGGGCGAGCCGCCCGCCGAGTAGCGCGGACGGGTCGAAGTCGGCCACCTGGCAGGAGAAGTCGACGTTCAGGCCGGCGAGTTCGGGGTCGGTCCCGGCGGTGGGCTCGGCGCCGAGGAAACGCTCCCAGACGGCGGCCGCCCCGGTGCCGGCGGGCGTGACCAGCCCGAGCCCGGTGACGGCCACCGCGCGGGCGCTCAACTGACGGCGCCGGCGGCCAGGGCGGCGTCCGCGTGGGCGGCGAGTTCACCGAGGGTGCGGTCCGGGGTGACGTCGGCGACGGTGACGCCGAGCCGCTCCTCCACCACCAGGGAGAGCTCGACCAGGGCGAGGCTGTCGAGCGCCAGCGAGGCGAGGGTGGCGTCGGGGGTGACCATGGCGGGGGCGACGTCGAACTCGTCGACGAGGCTGGCGCGGATCGTTTCGTAGGCGGTGGACATGGTGAACTGCCTTTCATCTCTGGGTGGTTGAGAGGTCACGGTCGGGCACGAGGACGGGCCGGGGCCGGCGCCCGGGCAGCCGGAACCAGGCGAGGACGGCGGCGACCAGGGCGACGGCGCCGCCCACCACGGCCGCCGCGGTGAGGCCTTCGGTGAAGGCGATCTGGTCGCCGGGCGCGGTGTCGGTGAGCGAGGTGGCGAGGACGGAGCCGAGCACCGCGACTCCGAGGGTCGAACCGACCTGCCGGGTGGCGTCGTTGAGCGCGGAGCCGACGCCGGCCGCGGCGGCCGGGACGGCGCCCATCACCAGTTCGGTGGCGACCGGCGCGAGCAGCCCGGCGCCGAGCCCGGCGAGGGCCTCGAAGAGCAGCACCGGGACGTCCCCCGACCCGGCTTCCAGCCCGCCGAGTTGGACGAACCCGGCGGCGATCAGCAGCAGTCCCCCGGCGCACGGCACCCGCGCGCCCGACCGCCGCGCCAGCAGTGGCCCGAGGAGCGCGCCGGCGGCGAGGCCGAGCGAGAGCGGGATCATCCGCATCCCGGCCTGCCAGGCGGTCAGGCCGCGGATCTGCTGGAGGTAGAGGGTGAGCAGGAACATCGCGCCGAACATCGCGAAGGACATCAGGGCGAGCGCGGCGGTGGCCGGCCAGACCGGTCCGCCGCTGAGCAGCCGGACGGGCACCATCGGTGCCGCGCACCGGAGTTGACGCCGGACGAAGGCGGCCACCAGCAGGACGGCGAGCGCGCCGGCGGCCAGCACCCCGGGGCTGGTCCAGCCGAGACCCGGGGCCTCGATCACGCCCCAGACCAGCGCGAGCAGCCCGGTGCAGGACAGCAGCGCGCCGGGCCCGTCCAGCGGGCGGGCATCGGAGTCGCGGGACTCGGGCAGCAGGACGACCGCCGCCGCGGCGATCAGCGCGATGACCGGGACGTTCAGCCAGAACGCCGACTGCCAGCCGTACCGCTCGACCAACAGGCCGCCGGCGACCGGGCCGAACACCGCGCCGACCCCGGCCACCGCCGCCCAGATCCCGATCGCCCGCTTCCGGGCGGCCGGTTCGGGCAGCACGTGCACGACGGTGGAGAGGGTCGCGGGCATGAACAGGGCCGCGCCGAGGCCCATCCCGCAGCGGGCGGCGACCAGCTGGGCGGCACCGGTGCCGAGCGTGCCGGCCGCCGAGGCGGCCGCGCAGAGCGCCAGGCCCGCGAGGAAGGCCTTCCGCCGGCCGTACCGGTCGCCGAGCGCGCCGGCGGCCAGCACGCAGCCGCCGAGCGCGAGGGCATAGCCGTCGACGATCCACTGGGTCTCGGCGAGGGTGGGGCCGAGGTCGGTGCGCAGGCGGGGGATCGCCACGTTGAGGACGGTGAAGTCCAGACCGAGCAGGAACAGCGCGGCGCAGACCACCGCGACGGCCGCCCAGGCCCGGTACGGCGGGAGCACCGTGTCCGAGGGGTGCACGCCCGGGCCTCAGACCGGCAGCCGGAGCGGTTCGTCACGCCGCCGGAAGCCGATCCGGTACAGCGTGGCCGCGCCGCGCAGGAAGGTCACCTCGCTGGCCCGCAGGTAGCGCCGGTAACGCCGGTAGCCCTCGGGGCCGACCAGCCGCTCGGCCTCCTCGCGGGCCCGCAGCAGCCGCGCCGACCAGGAGGCCAGGGTGCGGGAATAGTCCTCGGCCGAGGCGGTGAGCGCGACCACCGAGAAGTACGGGTCGCAGGCGGCGGCGATCTCGCTCAGCCGGGGCAGTCGGCCGCCCGGGAAGATGTCGCTGCCGACGAACTCGCCGACCGGGCCGGAGCCGTCGACGGCGCCGTCGTAGGCGATGGTCTGCAGCGACATCCGGCCGCCGCGGCGCAGCCAGCGGTGGCAGGCCTCGAAGTAGCGGGCGTAGCCGTCGAGCCGCTCGGCCCTGGCCATCCCGGCGGTGGCGAAGTGTTCGAAGGCGCCCATCGAGACGACGGCGTCGTAGGCGCGCTCGGGGGTGTGGTCCTCCCAGCTCTCCAGCCGGGGTTCGACGCCGGGCAGGGCGCGGGCGGCGAGGAACTCGTACTGGGCCCGGGAGATGGTCAGGCCGACGGCCTCGGCGACCCGGTCGTCGCGGCTCGCGTGCTCCAGCATCGCGCCCCAGCCGCAGCCGACGTCCAGCAACCGCAGGCCGTCGCCGGGGCGGGCACCGACCAGGTCCAGGTGGTGGTCGAGTTTGGCGCGCTGGGCGCGGGGCAGCGCGGTGGCGTCCGGCTCGTCGGGGGAGATGCCGTCCCACCGGGCGGCGGTGTAGGCGAGCGTCTCGTCGAGCCAGAGGGCGTAGAAGTCGTTGCCGAGGTCGTAGTGGAACTCGATGTCGGCGGCGCTGCTGCCGGCGGTGGTGATGGTCATGCGGTTCCTGTTCGATCGGGCGGCAAAGGGGCGGGGCTCAGGCGGATCCGGCATGGCGGGCCCGGACGGCGAGGGTCCGGGCGCGGCGTTCGACGAAGCGGGTGGCCCGGGCGTCCAGCTGCTCGACGTGCGCGGCGATCCGGTCGCGGGCCGGCTCCCCGGCGGGGCCGAGCCCGGCCAGGTCGTGGACCCGGAGGGCGCGCAGCAACGGGACGAGCACCTCGTCGTGGTGCACCCGCGGGTCGTAGACCCCGGCCACCGCGACCTCGACGGCCATCCGGCCGAAGCCGGGCATGCCCTGGCCCGGCATGGCGAAGCCGCGGACGGTCTCGTCGAGCGTGACGAGCACCTGGTCGGCGTCCAACTCCAGGGCCGCGCGCAGCAGTTCCCGGTAGAACACCATGTGCAGGTTCTCGTCCTGGGCGATCCGGGCGAGCAACCGGTCGCAGACCGGGTCGCCGCCGAGCCGGCCGGCGTTGCGGTGGCTGACCCGGGTAGCCAGCTCCTGGACGGCGGCGTAGGCGACCAGTCCGAGGACACCCTCGGGCTCCGGCGCGGCGCCGGTGCCCAGGTGGGCCGTCCTGGCGCGTTCCAGGGCGACCGGGTCGACGGCGCGGGCGGCGTGCAGGTATCCGCGCAGGGCGGAGGCGTGCCGGTCCTCCTCGGCGGTCCACTGGTGCAGCCAGGCCCCCCAGGCGCCGTCCCGGGAGGTCTGCGCGCCGATGATCCAGTGGTAGGCGGGCAGGTTGTCCTCGGTCAGCAGGTTGACGACCAGGGCGGAGCGCAGGGCGGGGCTGAGCGCGGACTGCCCGGGGTGCCGGGGCTCGCCGTCGAGCGGGCCGTCGAAGTCCCGGCCGAGGCTCCACGGGACGTACTGGTACGGGAACCACTCGCGAGCCGACGCCAAGTGACGGTTCATCAGCTCTTCGGCCGTTGCCTCGAGTTCGACGAGCCAGCGGACGGTATCCGCAGTAGCGATCCTCACGGGCCATGATCGTCGTCGAATCCCGCGTCGCCGCGCAAACTCACCTCACCCGTTCGAGTGAGGCCGTCATCCGGCTCTGACCAGGGTCTATGCCGCCGGCAATCCGGCCGCCACCGGCCCCGGGTAACCCGCCGAGGGCGGCCGCGTTGAGCAGTCGGGAGGCCGCCCCGCGGGCCGCGCCACCCGTTCGGCGCAGGGCATCCGAACGGCAACGACAACGGTCACCAGTACAGCCTTTGGATCTTTGTCCGATCTGAGGTTCACTTCGGATGCGGGGCGATCGCGACCCCGCCCCTCCCACCCGTGCGTCCAGAGAGGACTTCGATGGCCGGGCACGAGCATTCCCTCGATGATCATGCGCATGACCACCAGCCCGCGCACGACCACGGCCCGAAAGACCGCGGCCACGGGCACGGCGGGCACTCGCACGGCGGTCACGGCCACGGCGGCCACTCGCACGGCGTCGCCGCCGACGCCGACCGCCGCTGGCTGCTCGGCGCCCTCGCCCTCATCGTCGTCTTCATGGCCGGCGAGGTCGTGGTCGGCTTCGCCGCGAAGTCCCTGGCCCTGATCTCCGACGCGGCGCACATGCTCACCGACGCCGCCTCGATCGTCCTCGCGCTGGTCGCGATGCGCCTCGCCGCCCGCCCGGCCCGCGGCGGCTACACCTACGGCCTCAAGCGCGCCGAGATCCTGTCCGCGCAGGCCAACGGCGTCACCCTGCTGGTGCTGTCCGCCTGGCTCGGCTACGAGGCGATCACCCGGCTGTTCGAGCCGCCGGAGGTCGCCGGCTCGCTGGTGCTGGTCACCGCGCTGATCGGGATCGTGGTCAACCTGGCCGCCGCCTGGTGCATGTCGAAGGCCAACCGCAGTTCGCTGAACGTCGAGGGCGCCTTCCAGCACGTGCTGACCGACCTGTACGCGTTCATCGCCACCGCCGTCGCCGGCGCGGTCATGCTGACCACCGGCTTCGCCCGGGCCGACGCGATCGCCTCGCTGATCGTGGTCGCGCTGATGCTCAAGGCCGGCATCGGCCTGGTCCGCGACTCCGGGCGGATCTTCCTGGAGGCCGCTCCGGCCGGGATCGACCCGGACGCGGTGGCCGACCGGATGGTCGCCCAGCCGCTGGTGGAGGAGATCCACGACCTGCACATCTGGGAGATCACCTCCGGCCAGCCGGCGCTGTCCGCGCACATCCTGGTCACCCCCGGCGGCGACTGCCACGCCGTCCGGCGCGAGCTGCAGCGCCGGCTGGGCGACGAGTACGGCATCACGCACAGCACGCTCCAGGTCGACCACGTCGGCGAGGACGCGGCGGGCGCGCTGCTGCAGATCGTCGCCCCGGGCGAGCAGCCGGCCGAGCACTGCGCCGACGCGCACGGCCCGGTGCACCGCGCCGGCCCGCACGAGCACTGAAGACCGCCGGCTGTCGCCCCCGTACGGCATGATCTGACCCGTGACCGCACCGCGACTGATGCTCCTCGACTCCGCCAGCCTGTACTTCCGGGCCTACTACGGCGTGCCGGACACCCTGCGCTCCCCGCAGGGTGAACCGGTCAACGCCGTCCGCGGCCTGCTGGACTTCATCGCCCGGCTGGTCCACGACCACCGCCCCGACCAGCTCGTCGCCTGCATGGACGCCGACTGGCGCCCGCAGTGGCGGGTGGACCTCATCCCCTCGTACAAGACCCACCGGGTCGCCGAGGCCGCCGAGGACGGCGAGGAGGAGGTGCCGGACACGCTGGCCCCGCAGGTCCCGGTGATCGAGCAGGTGCTGGACGCGCTCGGCATCGCCCGGATCGGCTCCCCCGGCTACGAGGCGGACGACGTGATCGGCACCCTGACCGCCCGCGCGAAGGGGCCGGTGCAGATCGTCACCGGCGACCGCGACCTTTTCCAACTGGTCGACGACGCCCGCGGGATCACCGTGCTCTACCCGGTCAAGGGCATGGGCAACCTCCAGGTCACCGACGACGCACTGCTGCTGGAGAAGTACGGCGTGCGCGGCGCCCAGTACGCCGACATGGCCGCCCTGCGCGGGGACCCGAGCGACGGCCTGCCCGGGGTCAAGGGCATCGGCGAGAAGACCGCCGCCCAGTTGATCGACGAGTACGGGGACCTCGCGGGCATCCGGGCCGCCGCACTCGACGTCGGCTCCCGACTGACTCCGGCCCGCCGCCGCAACATCGTCGAGGGCGCGGCCTACCTCGACGTCGCCCCGACGGTGGTCCGGGTCGCCGCCGACGCCCCGTTGCCCGAGGTCGACCCGGCACTCCCCCGCGAGCCGCTGGACCCGATGACCCTGGAGCACCTCTCCGCCCGCTGGGGCCTCGGCACCTCCCTGGAACGCCTCCTGGAGGCGCTCGTCACCCGCTGACCCCGCGCCCGGAGGGGCCCGTCGCATCGCGCGGCGGGCCCCTCCGGCGTTCCCGGACCGACTTCTGCTTTGCCTCCCCATGAACTCTTGACCGCAATCTACTTTGCACTGCAAAGTATCTTCCACGATCAAGCACAACAGGGGTGGATCATGGAAGAACTGCAACGCGGCAACCCGGCCGAACTGCTGGCCGCCACCGAAGGGTTGCGGGCCCGAACCCGCACCCGACTGCGCGGCGCGGGGGTGCCGCTCCTGGGCTTCGGCCTGCTCTCACTGACCGCCGCGCCGATCGCCGGACGGGCCTACAACTTCGGCGCCAACGGGCGGAACGTCGAGTCGTACCCGGCCTTCGCGTACGCGCAGCTGACCGACCTCTGCGTCACCCACGCGCCGGATGCCGCCTGCGATGCCCACGAATTCGACGGGGCGGTCCTGCGCTTCCTCGGCTGGGGGATCTGGTTCGCGCTGCTCCCGCTGGCGTGGATCGCTCTGGCCCGCTGGTACAAGCGACGCGGCGAGGCGCGCGGCGTCGTCCCGCACCGCGCCACCTGGCTCGGCGCCGCGGCCGGTGCCGGCGTCCTGATCGCCGCCGTACTGCTCGCGTTGCTCTTCTCGGACCGGACGCCGTTCACACTCTCCCTGCTGGCCAACAGCTACGCCTCGCCCTGGTACGTGATCGGCATCGGCCTGCTCGTCCTCGGCCTGACCGAGCACAGCCCGCTGGTCGCCGGCGCCGGCCTCGCCCACACCGCGCTGCTCACCGCCTACCTCGCGGCACCTTGGGAGAGCGGCTGGCTGCCGTGGCTCGACCGGGGTGACGGTGGCTGGGCCGACGGCCCGCAGCTCAAGGCACTACTGCTGGCCACGATCCTGCTGGCCGCCGGGCTGGCCCAATGGACCGCGGCCCGCCGCGAACCGGCACCGTCCCGTACGGTCACCCCATGAGCGTTGCGCAGGCGCCCGACGGAACGGGCGGCGGACAAGAAGGCCAGGCCAAGGCCGCGGGGCCCGGAGGACCCGACGGACCCGGGGAGCCCGAGGGACAGCACCCGACCCTGGACCTGGACGACACCGTCCACCAACGGGTCCGGCTCGGCGTGCTGACCGTCACCCGCGAGGCCGAGAGGGTCGAGTTCGGCTTCCTCAAGCAGGAGCTGGGCCTCACCGACGGCAACCTGTCCCGGCACCTGAAAGTCCTGGAGGACTCCGGCCTGGTCACGGTCACCAAGGGCTACGCCGGCCGCCGCCCGCGCACCTGGGTCACCCTCACCACGCAGGGCGCGCAGGCCCTGGACCGCGAACTCCGCGCCCTGCGCGAGCTGGTCCGCCGTCTCGACGCCGCAGGGTCGGGGCGCCCCCAGAACTAGGAAGTCGGCCGGGTCGATTTCCCGCGCAGCACCTCCCGTGCGGCTTCGGGCTGCGCCTCGCCGCTTCCATTCCCGTTGGAGCGGCGACGGGGGATGGGGGGAGTTGTGGTTGGCGGGCCTCGCTCGACTCGAGCGAGGCCCGCCGAAACCAGACGTGGTAGTCGAGTTCGTCAGCCGTCATCGTCCGGAGCAGGTAGGCGAAGGCAGTAACCGCGGGGCCTGATGCCGGTCTTCGAGTTCCTCGAAGACCGGCATCACTCATTCGACAGAAGCAATCGCGCCTACGGCATCCGCGAGAGGCGAGGCGCAGCCGAAGCGGTGGGGGGTGGCGGCCTGGCGGCTTCCACCGTTCAGCGTTGGGAAGGCACCGGGCACGCGGAAGGGCCCGCACGTTCGATGTCGAACGTGCGGGCCCCTGCGGGGTGCGGTGTCAGCCCACCGAGGAGTACGCGATGATGCCGCGGCGCAGGCCGTCGACGGCCTTGCGGGCCGTCCGTCGCAGTTCGGCGTCCTCGCCGGCCGCGTCCTGGATCTGGCCGAGGACGTCGATCAGCTGCTTGGTCCAGCGGACGAAGTCGCCGGCCGGCATGTCGGCGTCGCGCAGCACCTGGTCCAGGCTGTGGCCGAGGGCCCAGCGGTGGGCGGCCCAGGCGAAGCCCAGGTCGGGCTCGCGCTGGCCGACGCCCTCGGCGGTGTTGATCCGGTGCTGCTCCTCCAGGGCGTCCAGGTGGCCCCAGATCCGGACCATCTGGCCCAGCGCCTCCTTGGCCGCGCCCTCCGGCACCCGGGGGGCGGTGGCGTCGTCGGCCTGGCGCGCCTCGAAGACCAACGCCGATGCGCAGGCGGCGAGTTCGGCGGCGTCCAGGCCGCTCCAGACGCCCTCGCGGATGCACTCGGAGGCGAGCAGGTCGAGTTCGCCGTAGAGCCGGCCGAGCCGCTTGCCGTCGTCGGTGACGGTGTCGCCGCTCAGGTAGCCGAGGTCGGTGAGCAGCCCGCAGACCCGGTCGAAGGTGCGGGCGATGGTGTGGGTGCGCGAGCGCATCCGGCGTTCCAACAGCTCGGTGTCGCGGTGCAGGCGGTGGTAGCGCTCGGCCCAGCGGGCGTGGTCCTCGCGCTCGTCGCAGCCGTGGCAGGGGTGCTGGCGCAGTTCGGTGCGCAGCCGGGTGATCTCCGGGTCGTCGGCGGCGGCCGCCCGGCCCCGGCGGAACCGCTCGGGCTCCAGGTGGCCGGCCTTGGTGCGCAGCGCGGAGGCGAGGTCCCGACGGGACTGCGGGCTGCGCGGGTTGAAGGACTTCGGGATGCGCAGCCGCTCGACGGCGGCGACCGGGTACGGGAAGTCGATCATGGCGAGCCGCTTGACCTGCCGCTCGGCGGTGAGCACCACCGGGCGCGGCCCGTCCTGGAAGTCGGGGTGGCGGGCGCCGACCCGGCCGTTGCGGCTGACCGGCGGCAGGCCCGGGTCGAGGACCAGGGCGAGGCCGGCGAACTTGCCGGTGGGCACGTGGATCACGTCGCCCGGCTTGAGCTGCTCGATGGACTCGATGGCGGCGGCGCGGCGCTGGCTGCTGCCCTCGCGGGCGAGTTCGTTCTCCCGGTCCTTGAGCCGGCGGCGCAGCTCCATGTACTCGTCGAAGTCGCCGAGGTGGCAGGTCATCGACTCGCGGTAGCCCTCCAGCCCCTCCTCGTTGCGCTGGACCTGGCGGGCGATGCCGACCACCGAGCGGTCGGCCTGGAACTGGGCGAAGGAGGTCTCCAGCAGTTCGCGCGAACGGTGCCGGCCGAACTGGGAGACCAGGTTGACGGCCATGTTGTAGGAGGGCCGGAACGAGGACTTGAGCGGGTAGGTGCGGGTGCCGGCCAGGCCGGCCAGCGCCTCCGGGTCGAGGCCGCGCTGCCAGAGCACCACGGCGTGGCCCTCGACGTCGATGCCGCGACGCCCGGCCCGGCCGGTGAGCTGGGTGTACTCGCCGGGGGTGATGTCGGCGTGGGTCTCGCCGTTCCACTTGACCAGCTTCTCCATGACCACCGAGCGGGCGGGCATGTTGATGCCGAGCGCCAGGGTCTCGGTCGCGAAGACGGCCTTGACCAGGCCCTTCACGAACAGCTCCTCGACCACCTCCTTGAACCGCGGCAGCATCCCGGCGTGGTGGGCGGCGATGCCGCGCTCCAGCCCGTCCAGCCACTCGAAGTAGCCGAGGACGTGCAGGTCCTCGTCGGGGATGTCGGCGCAGCGCTCCTCGACGATGGCCCGGACCCGGGCGCGGTCCCCGTCCTTGTTGAGCCGCAGGCCGGAGCTGAGGCACTGCTGGACGGCGGCCTCGCAGCCGGCCCGGCTGAAGATGAAGGTGATCGCGGGCAGCAGGCCCTCGGCGTCGAGCCGGTCGATGACGTCCACCCGGCCCGGCGTCCAGACCTTGCCGGGGCGGCCGTTGGGCATGCTGCGGCCCCGGCCGCGGCCGAACCGGTCGCGCGGGTTGCGGTCGAGCTCGGAGCGGGCGAGCCGGACCAGCTCGGGGTTGACGGCCTTGCCGGGGTTGCGCGGGCCGTCCTTGGGGCGGCCGTCCCGGTCGGGGTTGGCGAACAGGTCGTACATCCGGTTGCCGGCCATCACGTGCTGCCACAGCGGTACGGGCCGGGTCTCGGAGACGATCACCCGGGTGCCGCCGCGCACGGTGTCCAGCCAGTCGCCGAACTCCTCGGCGTTGGAGACGGTCGCGGAGAGCGAGACGAGGGTGACCGACTCGGGGAGGTGGATGATGACCTCCTCCCAGACGGCGCCGCGGAAGCGGTCGGCGAGGTAGTGCACCTCGTCCATGACGACGTAGCCGAGGCCGTCGAGGGTGCTGGAGCCCGCGTAGAGCATGTTGCGCAGCACCTCGGTGGTCATGACCACCACGGGGGCGTCGCCGTTGACGGTGTTGTCGCCGGTGAGCAGGCCGACCTTGGCGGCGCCGTAGCGCTTGACCAGGTCGCCGTACTTCTGGTTGGACAACGCCTTGATCGGCGTCGTGTAGAAGCACTTGCGCCCGCCCAGGAGGGCCAGGTGCACGGCGAACTCGCCGACGATGGTCTTCCCGGAGCCGGTGGGCGCGGCGACCAGGACGCCGGAGCCGGCCTCCAGCGCCTCGCAGGCCTCCAGCTGGAAGTCGTCCAGCGGGAAGTCGTACAGCTGCTGGAAGCCGTGGAGGGCGGCCGCCTGCTCCTTGGCCCGGCGGCGACTGGCCGCGTACGCCTCGGCGGGGCTGAGCTCCTGGTCGACGTGGGGCTGGGGCTCAGGGGTGTTCATCGCCGTCCGGGTGTGGTTGGTGTGATCTCGCATCTCAGCGAGAGGTTACCCGGCGGCACTGACATCGATAGCACCGTTTTTCCACAGCGCGGGATCGGCTGCGGGATCACTCCGGGATCACTTCCCTCTCACATCCATAGTTGCAAACATCTTCAAGTGATCAGAGTCCGACCAGCTTCGGACGTCTCCGGTCATCCCCGGTGGAACGCGGCGGCGCTTCCCTACCTTCGGTGCCACAGCCACCAACTCACGGGAGGACACCGACGATGGCGAACCTGGAGACGTCCCTCAAAGAGGCCATGTCGATCGACGGCGCGATCGGCGTCGCGCTGGTCGACTACAGCAGCGGCATGGCGCTCGGCAGTCTCAGCGACGGCGGCGAACTGGACCTCAACCTCGCCGCCGCCGGGAACACCGACGTGGTCCGCGCCAAGATGCGGGCGATGGAGATGCTCAACCTCCTCGACAACGAGATCGAGGACATCCTGATCAGCCTCACCAACCAGTACCACCTGGTCCGGCCGATCACCACGCCGACCGGACGCGGCCTCTTCCTCTTCCTGGCGCTCAACCGCGGGCGTTCCAACCTGGCGATGGCCCGCCACCACCTCAGGCGGATCGAACTCTCGCTGGAGGTCTGAGCGGACCGACACCAGGAAAGGGGGGCCTCGTGGCGGTAGCGCTCTACCAGGCCAAGGCCGAGTTCTTCCGGATGCTCGGCCATCCCGTCCGGATCCGGGTGCTGGAGCTGCTCCAGGCCGGACCGACGCCCGTCCGCGGCCTGCTCGCCGAGCTGGAGGTCGAACGCTCCAGCCTCTCCCAGCAGCTCGCGGTGCTGCGCCGGTCCGGCATCGTCACCGCCACCCGGGAGGGCAGCACGGTGGTGTACGCACTGGCCGGCGGCGACGTCGCCGACCTGCTGCGAGCGGCCCGGCGGATCCTCACCGGGCTGCTCGCCGACCAGAACCTGCTGCTCGCCGAGCTGCGGGCCGGCTCCGAGTGATCCGGGTGACCGGTCAGCCCTTCAGGCCGGTCAACCCTTCAGACCCGCCAGCCCTTCAGACCCGTCAGCCCTTCAACAGGGCGGCCAGCCCGTCCGCCAGCCGCTCGTACTCCTGCGGCCGGTTGTACAGCTGCGCGCTGATCCGCAGCACCCCGCCGCCGTCCCACGGGCGGATCGCGATCCGGGTGCCGAGGCGCCGCCGCACCTCGTCCTTCAGCGGCCGCACGTCCTGCTCCGCCTCGACCCACCCGGCCGGCAGCCGCAGGGAGCGCATCCACACCCCGGGCGTCGCGGGCAGCGGCGCCAGACCGGCCCGCTCGGCGAGCACCCGCTGGCCGTACCGGGCGAGCCCGGCGTTGTGCGCGGCCACCGCCTCCGCGCCGAGCTCGCGCAGCAGGTCGAACCCGGCCGGGGCGGCCAGCCAGGGCGTGTAGTCGCAGGTGCCGCGCCACTCGACGTTGCCCGGGAAGCCCTTGTCGTGCTCCCAGGAGAGGGCGAGCGGGCGCACCCGGTCCGTCCACTGCGGGCCGACGGAGAGCACGCCGGTGGCGCGCGGGGCGAAGGCCCACTTGTGCAGGTTGCCGAACCAGAAGTCGGCGTTCGGGTCGACCGGATCGGGCAGCATGCCGGGCGCGTGGGCGCCGTCCACGACGGTGGTCACGCCGCGTTCGCGCAGGTCGGCGAGCAGGGCCGGGCCGGCGACCAGGCGGGCGGTGGGCGAGGTGATCTGGTCCAGCACGGCGACGGTGACGCGCTCGTCGACGGCGGCGAGCACCGCCTCCCGGACGGCCTGATCGTCCGGAGCGTCCAAGGGCACCGCCGCGACGACCAGTTCGGCGCCGGTCTCGGCGGCCCTGCGGGCCACCGCCTGGGTGACCGCGCCGTAGCCGTGGTCGGTGACCAGGATCCGGTCACCGGGCGCGAACGGGATGGTGTCCAGGGCTATCGCGGCTGCCTCGGTGACGTTGGAGACCAGGGCGAGCCGGTCCGGATCGGTGGCCAGGTCGGCGGCGATCCGGCGGCGCGCCGCGCCGACCCGGGCCGGCAGGTCGGCGAAGAAGTCGTCCGGGTCCAGCTCGTGCTCGGTCCGCAACCGCTCCTGCACCCGCTGCACCGGGACGGGCACCGCGCCGAACGAACCGTGGTTCAGGTGCGCCGCGTCCGCCGAGACGCTGAACAGCCCGTCGGCGGCAGGCAACGGGGCAGGGGGTTCGGCGGTCCACAGGTCCTCGATCACGGCATCCTCCCTGATAATGATGTGTGACATTTCACATGCCAGACTACTGGTCGGGCGGCGCGCCCCGCGACCACGATCGGGCCGTGACCATCACCGACGCCTTCCTGTCCCTCAGTGCCCGTACCGGCCGGTTCACCTTCGGTGCGCCACGCGCGTTCACCCTCGCCGAGGACGGTACCCGGCTGCTGCTGCTCCGCTCGACCGGCCCCGAGGACCCGGTCGACCGCCTCCACCTGCTCGACGCCACCACCGGCGAGGAACGGCTGGTCGCCGACCCGGCGGTGCTCGCGCCCGGACGCACCGGCCACCGTGACGACCTGCCCGCCGTCGAGCGCCGCCTGCGCGAACGCACCCGCCTGGTCGCCGCCGGCATCGGCACGTACGCGGCCACCGCCGACCTCGCGACCGCCGTCCTCGCCCTCGACGGCCGACTGTTCCGCATCGACACCGCGACCGGAACCGGCACCGAACTGCCCGTCGCCGGCCCCGCGTTCGACCCCCGACCGGACGCCGCCGGCGAGCGCGTCGCCTACGTCGCCTACGACGCCCTGTACGCCACCCCCGACCCCGAACCGCTCTCGCCCGCCGACGGCGCCCGCTGGGGCGTCGCCGAGTTCGCCGCCGCCGAGGAGCTCGGGCGCTCCCGCGGCCACTGGTGGCGCCCGGACGGCGGCGCGTTGCTGGCCGCCCGGGTGGACGAATCCGCTCTCCCCCGGCGCTACTTCGCCGACCCGGCCCACCCCGGCGAGCCCGCCGAGGACTTCGCCTACCCGCTGGCCGGCGGCCCCAACGCGGACGTCCAGCTCTGGGTGCTCGGCCTCGACCGCAGCCGGGTCCGCCTGTACTGGGACACCGCCACGTTCCCGTACCTCTGCGCCGCCGCCTGGGCCTCGGACGACGAGGTGCTGCTCACCGTCGCCGACCGGCTGCAGCAGCACGTGCTGCTGCTGACCGCCGACCCGGCCACCGGCGAGACCCGCGAACTCTCCCGCACCACCGACGAGTTCTGGGTCGACGACCTGCCCGGCACCCCCGCCCGGCTGGCCGACGGACGGCTCCTCACCGTCCACGACACCCCGCAGGCCCGCGGCCTCGCCCTGGACGGCAAGCCGCTGGACACCACCGGCCTGCAGATCCGCCGGGTGGTCGGACGGCTGCGCGGCAGGCTGCTCTGCGAGACCGGCCAGGGCGACCCGGCCGACCAGTACGTCCACCTGATCGACCCGGACGGCGGCGCACCCGAGGCCGTCACCACCGGCCCCGGCGCGCACTCCGCGCTCGCCGCCGCCGACACCCTGCTGCTCACCACCGCCGACGCCGACGGCATCCGCCGCCGCCTGCTGCTGGACGGGCGCGAGCTGCCGCTCACCGACCTGAGCGCCGCCCTGCCCCACCGGGTCCGGCCGCAGCTCGCCCGGGTCACCGAACTCGCCCTGCCCACCGCGGTGGTGTACCCGCGCGACCACACCCCCGGCCGCCGGCTGCCGGTGCTGCTGGACGTCTACGGCGGGCCCGGCTTCCAGGCCGTGGCAGCCGAGCCGCGCCGCTGGCAGCTCCGCCAGTGGTGGGCCGACCAGGGCTTCGCCGTCGTCACCACCGACAACCGCGGCACCCCGTTCGTCTCGCCGGACTTCACCCGGGCGATCTTCCGCCGCTTCTCCCAGGTGGCACTGGACGACCAGGTGAACGCCCTGCGGGCGCTCTCCGACGACCACCCCGACCTCGACCTCGGCCGGGTCGGCGTGCGCGGCTGGTCCTACGGAGGGTACTTCGCGGCGCTCGCCGTGCTGCGCCGCCCGGAGGTCTTCCACGCCGCCTGCGCGGGCGCCCCGCCCACCGACTTCCGGCACTACGACACCGCGTACACCGAGCGCTACCTCGGACTGCCGCAGGACAACCCCGAGGGCTACGCCGACGACTGCCTGGTCACCGACGCGCCGGGGCTGACCCGGCCGCTGCTGCTGATCCACGGGCTGGCCGACGACAACGTCCACCCCTCGCACACCCTGTTGCTCTCCGAAGCCCTCACCAAGGCCGGCCGCCCGCACGCCGTGCTGCCGCTGCCGGGCGTCACCCACATGACCCCGGGCGGGGTGAACGAGCAGGTCACCCAGGCCGAACTGGCCTTCCTGCGCGCTTCCTTGGGCTGATCCGTTGAATCCCCCGGGCCGGACTGCCACACTCCCGCGTGAGCGCCGCCCGGCCCGGGCGGCGCGAGGAGACGGGGAGAGCGCACGGATGAGGATCGACAGACCCGGCCCGGTCGGCCAGCGGCAGTGGACGCCGCTGACCGTGGTCAACGGCGGGCTCGCGTTCGGGCTGGAGCTCGCGATGCTGGCCGCGCTCTGCTACTGGGGCTTCAAGACCGGTTCCGGCCTGGCCGCCCGGATCCTGCTGGGGATCGGCGCGCCGGCCCTGGCCGCCGCGCTCTGGGGCCTGTTCCTGGCCGCCGGCGGGCCGAGGTTCCGGCAGCCGCTCGCCGTGGAGATCGCGCTCAAGCTGCTCGTCCTCGGCTCGGCCGCGCTCGCCCTGTACGGCACCGGGCGGACCACCCTCGCGGCGGTGTACGGGGCACTGGTGGTGGTCAGCGTGGCGGTGGAGTACAGCACCCGCTGACGGACCGTCCGGGAGAGGGCGTCGCACCGGTGGTGCGGCGCCCTCTTCGCCGTCCCCGACTCTTCCACGTGACCCGTGACATGTGAAATATTACCTGCGCTTCACCGGACGATTACTCCCCTCCCCCGGAAAGGACCGGTCAGTTGCGCAGACTGTCCGCGGTACTCGCGGCCGCGCTCACCACGAGCGCGATAGCGGCCACCCTGCTGGGCACCCCCGCCCAGGCCGCACCGCCCGCCCCCGCCACGATCGCCGCCGCCGCCGAACAAGGCGCCGAAGCCGGCGGCGCCGAAGCGCCGCCCGCGCCGCTCGCCCCCCAGGAGCGCGAGCGCCAGGCACTCCGCACCAAGGCCCTGGAACAGCTCAACAAGGGCACGGTCGCCAAGACCGCCGACAAGCGGGCCCCCGCCAAGGTGAAGATCGGCAACGACTACGTCCAGCTGGCGCACCAGCGCACGGACAAGGTCTTCGTGATCCTCGCCCAGTTCGGCGACGAGGTCGACAACACCACCCAGTACGGCGGCCAGCCCCGCTACGGCGGCACCCCCGGCCCGCGCCACAACCAGATCCCCGAGCCGGGCAAGGACGACAACCACACGCTGTGGGCCTCGGACTTCAGCCGCGACTACTACCAGAAGATGTTCTTCGACGACACGCCCGGCGCCGTGTCGATGCGCAACTACTACCGCACCCAGTCCTCCGGCCGCTACGACGTCCAGGGCACCGTCAGCGACTGGGTCACCGTCCCGTACAACGAGGCCCGCTACGGCAGCAACAAGGGCCCGCAGGGCTCCGGCGCCTGGACCCAGGGGCAGGAGTTCATCCGGGACGCCGTCAAGGCCTGGTACGACGGCGAGATCGCCAAGGGCCGCAGCGTCGCCGACATCAGGGCGCAGCTCGCCCAGTACGACGTCCAGGACCGCTACGACCACACCAAGACCGGCGAGTTCGACCAGCCCGACGGCTACCTCGACAACGTCATCGTGGTGCACGCGGGCGTCGACGAGACCTGGGGCGGCGGCGCCCAGGGCGCCGACGCGCTGTGGGCGCACCGCAGTTGGACCTTCCCCGACGCGACCGGCCAGACCGGCCCGGAGGGCAACAAGATCGGCGGCGCGCCGGTCGGCGACACCGGCCTCTACGTCTACGACTACGTCCAGGCCGGCGAGAACAGCGGCGTCGGCCTGTTCGCCCACGAGTACGGCCACAACCTCGGCCTGCCCGACCTGTACAGCACCAACGGCGGTGACAACAGCGTCAACTTCTGGTCGCTGATGTCCTCCGGCTCGTACCTGGGCAAGGGCCCGAACACCACCGGCGGCTACCCCGGCGACCTCGACGCCTGGAGCAAGCTCCAGTTCGGCTGGCTCAACTACGACGAGGCGCAGGCCGCCACCCGCTCCAGCCACGCCCTCGGGGTGAGCAGCTACAACACCGACCAGGCCCAGGCCGTCCTGGTCCACCTGCCGGACGGCACCACCAGCACCGACCTCGCCGACCCGTACGAGGGCGGCAAGCAGTGGTGGAGCGACACCGGCGACAACCTCGACAACTCCCTCAGCCGGGACGTCGACCTGCGCACCACCACCGGCCCGGCCGCCCTGGACGCCGCGGCCTGGTACGACACCGAGCAGGACTACGACTTCCTCACCGTCGAGGCCTCCACCGACCAGGGCAAGCACTGGACCGCCCTCGGCGGCACCGTCGACGGCGCGCCGATCGGCAACACCAACGCCAACACCCCGGGCCTCAGCGGCAGTTCCGGTACCTACCGGAAGCTGCACATCCCGCTGGACGGCTACCTCGGCCAGCAGGTCCGGCTGCGTTTCCACGCCACCTCGGACAACAACACCCACGGCCGGGGCGTGCTGGTCGACGCCGTGAAGGTCACCGCCGGCGGCGCCGAGCTGTTCGCCGACGGCGCCGAGAACGGCGCCAACGGCTGGACCGCCAACGGGTTCACCATCATCACCGGCCGCACCGCCGTCAAGCAGCACCCGCGCGCCTACCTCGCCGAGAACCGCCGCTACACCGGCTACGGCGCGTTCCTGAAGACCGGTCCGTACAACTTCGGGTACGGCGGCGTCACGGGCAAGGCCAACGTCGTCGACAACTACCCCTACCAGGAGGGCGTCCTGCTCTGGCTGTGGGACACCGCGTACGGCGACAACAACACCAAGGACCACCCCGGCGGCGGGCTGATCCTGCCGATCGACGCCCACCCGGCGCCGATCCGCTTCGCCGACGGCACACTGGTCAACGCGCGGGCGCAGACGTACGACGCGCCGTTCTCGCTCAAGCCGACCACGCCGTTCACCCTGCACAAGGGCGGCGTCGCGGTGCGGATCCCGTCCGAGCCGGCCGTCCCGGTCTTCAACGACCACACCGGCGGGTACGGTGACCCGGCCACCCCGCAGCTCACGGTGAAGGTGCCGGACACCAACACCAGGATCGAGGTCGTCCGGGAGTCCCAGGGCGGGCGGATCACCACCGTCCGGGTGGGCCCGGCCTCCTGAGCCGTACCCGGGCACGAAGGCCCCGGGTCCCCCCGACGAAAAGGGACCCGGGGCCGGTCGGGGCCACCGCCCGCGGCGGCGGGCGGTGAGCACAGCCGTGGCCACCCCCCAGCAGGGTGGTCACGGCGATGCCGGAGGTCAGGATCGCCCCGAGAACAGTTCACGCCAACCGCCGGAGGGTCCGTTCGACCCCGGCTCCGTCAGGCAACTGTCCTGCTCGGCAAGGGCGGCAACCCTCTGTGCAGCGAGAGATCAGGTCACGTCCGGTACGCTGGATCTTCAAGGGGACTTGAAGTCAAGGAGCCGTCATGGACACCGCACCGGTCGATCTGCTGAGCGTCGGCGAGGTGGCCCGGCGGGCCGGGATCGCCACCTCCGCGGTGCGCTTCTACGAGGACCAGGGGCTGATCTCCTCCGAGCGGACGACGGGCAACCAGCGCCGCTACCGGCGGCACGTGCTGCGCCGGATCTCGCTGATCCTGGTCGCCAAGCGGCTCGGCATCCCGCTCTCCGAGGTGGCCGAGGTGTTCACCGGGCTCCCCGAGGACCGGATGCCGGGCAAGCACGACTGGGACCGCATCTCGCGGCGGTGGGCCGAGCAGCTGCGCGCCCGGCGGGCCGAGCTGGAGCGCCTGGAGGCGGAGCTGACCGGCTGCATCGGCTGCGGCTGCGTGTCGCTGCGCCGCTGCCGGGTGCTCAACCCCGGGGACGAACTGGCCGCCGAGGGGCCGGGCCCGCGCCGGCTGCTGCCGGGTACGGCGGGCGAGGCCAGTGCGGCGGGCGGGGCCGGCGGGGCGGCAGGGGCGTAGCAACGGCGGAACCCGGTCGGACGCGGCCCTCGTGAGGTTCCCCGCCACGTCCGACCGGGCGTGTGCGGCGAGGGGGTACGTCCCTCGCCGGTTGGGTGCCGTACCGCCCGGCGTGGGGGCAACTGGGCGGTACGGCGGCTCTGGTGGTGGCCTCGGACCTCGGGGAGCCGCAGGCTCCCGAAGGGCTCAGGCCCGGGAGAGGCTCAGGCCTCCGGGAAGTGGCAGGCCGCCTGCCGGCTGCCCGCCCCGGTGATCTGCAGCAGCGGGCGTTCCGTCCGGCAGACCTCCTGCGCCTTCGCGCAGCGCGGGTGGAAGCTGCACCCGGACGGCGGGTTCGCCGGGCTCGGCGGGTCCCCGAGCAGCACGATCCGCTCCCGCGCGCGCTCCGCCGCCGGGTCCGGCAGCGGCACGGCGGACAGCAGCGCATTGGTGTACGGGTGCGCCGGGTTGCCGTACACCTCGCTCTTGTCGCCGATCTCGACGATCCGTCCGAGGTACATCACCGCCACCCGGTCGCAGACCCGCTTGACCACCGAGAGGTCGTGCGCGATGAACACGTACGCCAGGCCCAGCTCCTGCTGGAGCCGCTCCATCAGGTTGACCACCTGCGCCTGGATCGACACGTCGAGCGCGGAGACCGGCTCGTCGGCGATGACCAGCTTCGGCGAGGTCGCGAGCGAACGGGCGATGCCGATGCGCTGCGCCTGGCCGCCGGAGAACTCGTGCGGGTAGCGGTCGATGTGCTCGGGGATCAGCCCGACCAGTTCCATCAGCTCGCCGGCCCGCTTGCGCGCGTCGGCCGCACTCGACCCCTGGACCAGCAGCGGCTCGGAGATGATCCGGGCCACCGTCTGCCGGGGGTTGAGCGAGGAGTACGGGTCCTGGAAGACCATCTGCAGGTGCTTGCGGTGCGGCCGCAGCTGGGCCTGGGAGAGCCCGCCGATCTCGGTGCCGCCGAAGGTGACGGTTCCCGAGGTCGGGTCGAGCAGCCGGACGATCATCCGCCCGGTGGTGGACTTGCCGCAGCCGGACTCGCCGACCAGGCCGAGCGTCTCGCCCGTGCCGACGTCGAAGCTGACGCCGTCGACGGCGCGGATCGGGGCGCCGGGCCGGCCGGTGCGCCCGCGCCGACCGGGGAAGGTCTTCACCAGGTCCCGTACGGACAGCAGGGTCTCGGTCATGCCCGGGCTCCTTCCGGCACCAGCGGCAGATGGCAGGCGGCCTGGTGGCCGGGGGCGAGCGGGCCGAGCACGGGGCGTTCGGCCAGGCAGCGGGCGTGTTCCTCGGTGGTGGCGGCGGCGGTGCGGGCGCAGCGCGGGGCGAAGGAACAGCCGGGGGCGGGGGCGATCAGCGACGGCGGGCTGCCGGGGATGGCCCGCAGCGGGGCGTCGTCGGTGTCGTCCAGTCGGGGCAGCGAGTCCAGCAGGCCGCGGGTGTACGGGTGCGCGGGGGTGGCGAACAGCCGGTCCACCGGGGCCTGTTCGGCGGCCCGGCCGCCGTACATGACCAGCACCTCGTCGGCGACCCGGGCGACCACCCCGAGGTCGTGGGTGATCATGACGACACCGAGGCCGCGCTCCTGCTGGATGCGGGCGATCAGGTCGAGGATCTGCGCCTGGACGGTGACGTCGAGGGCCGTGGTGGGCTCGTCGGCGATCAGCAGCTCGGGCTCGCAGGCGAGCGCCATGGCGATCATGACGCGCTGGCGCATGCCGCCGGAGAACTGGTGCGGGTACTCGTCGACCCGGCGGGCCGGCTCCGGGATGCCGACCTCGGCCAGCATCTCGATCGCCCGCTGGCGGCCGGTCTTGCGATTGGCCTTGAAGTGCACCCGGTAGTGCTCGGCGATCTGCTCCCCGACGGTGTAGAAGGGGTGCAGGCTGGACAGCGGGTCCTGGAAGATCATCGCGATCCGGCGGCCCCGGACGGTGCCCAGCTCCCGCTCGCCGAGCCCGTTGAGCTCCTGCCCGATCAGTCGGATCGAGCCGGTGACGGTGGCGTCGCGGTGCAGGCCCATCACGGCGAGCGAGGTGACCGACTTGCCGCTGCCGGACTCGCCGACCAGGCCGAGGGTCCGCCCGGCCTCGACGGCGAAGGAGATGCCGTCCACCGCCCGGACGAGGCCGCGGGGCGTGTCGAAGGAGACCCTGAGGTCGTCGACCTCCAACAGAGTCATCAGTACCTCACTCTCGGGTCGACGAACGCGTAGAGCAGGTCGACCAGCAGGTTCGCCGCGACGATGAAGAAGGCCGCGAGCAGGGTGACGCCGAGGATGACGGGCTGGTCGGAGCGGCCCAGACCGTCGTAGAACAGCCGTCCGACGCCGGGCAGGCCGAAGATGGACTCGGTGATGACCGCACCGGCCAACAGGCCGCCGAGGTCCATGCCGAAGATCGTGAGGATCGGCGTCATCCCGGCGCGCAGCCCGTGCTTGACCGTGACCGTCCGCGACGGCAGGCCCTTGGCCCGGGCGGTGCGGATGTACGGCTCGGCCATCGTCTCGATCATCGAGTTGCGGCTCTGCCGGGCGTACATCGCCGCGTACAGCAGGGCCAGCGCGATCCACGGCAACAGCAGGTTGGAGCCCCACTCCAGGGGGTTCTCGGTGAACTTGTGGTACGAGGGGTAGGGCAGCACGCCGGCCGTCCTGACGACGCCCCAGATCAGCATGATCGAGGTGAAGTAGACCGGCAGCGAGGCGGTGCCGACCGAGAGCACCATCAGCGTCCGGTCGATCGGCTTGCCCTTGCGCAGCGCCGAGGTGACGCCCGCGCCGAGGCCGAGGACCAGCCAGAGCACGGCCGCGCCGAGGGCCAGCGAGATGGAGACCGGCAGCCGGTCGGTGAGCAGGTCCCACACCGGCAGCCCGTACTCGTAGGAGTAGCCGAGGCAGGGGAAGCCGCAGTGCACCGCGCCGGGGCCGGAGCCGTAGTCGCGGCCGGCGAAGATGCCGCCGAGGTAGGCGAGGAACTGGTCCCAGACCGGCTTGTCCAGGCCCATCGCCGCCTTGACGTCGGCGAGCCGCTCGGGGCTGCACGTCTTGCCGCAGGCAGCCGCCGCCGGGTCGTTGGGCAGCAGGTAGAAGATGGTGAAGGTGATGGCGCAGATGGCGAGCAGGATGCCCACCACGCCGAGCAGTCGGCGGCCGAGGTAGAGGATCACGACCGGCCTCCCCGGGGGTCGAGGATGTCGCGCAGTGCGTCCCCGAGCAGGGTGAACGCGAGCACGGCGAGGAACAGGAAGGCCGTCGGGATCAGGAAGTAGGTCGGGTCGGTCTCGTAGTGCACGATGCTCTCGGCGATCATCTGGCCCCAGGACGCGGTCGGCGGGCGGACGCCCACGCCGAGGTAGCTGAGCGCGGCCTCGGTGGCGATCATGCCGGGGACGAGCAGGGTGGTGTAGGCGATGATCGGGCCGGAGACGTTCGGCAGGATCTCCCGGGTGAGGATGCGCCAGGAGCGCGCCCCGCCGACCTTGGCGGCCTCGACGTACTCGCGGTGCTTGAGCGAGAGGGTCTGGCCGCGCACCACGCGGGCGATGCCGGGCCAGGTGAACAGACCGATCACCAGGGTGATCAGCAGGATCCGGTTGACGTCCTTGGCCACCGACATCATCGCGATCATGAAGATCAGCGAGGGGAAGGACATCGTGAGGTCCATCAGCCGGGACAGCAGCGTGTCGACGCGCCCGCCGAAGTAGCCCGCCGCGATGCCGGCCAGGGTGCCGACGATCACGACGACGGCGGTCGCGGTGAACGCGATCAGCAGGGACACCTGCCCTCCGTGCAGTACCCGGGCGAACAGGTCGCGGCCGGTGATCGGCTCGACGCCCAGCCAGTGCCGGGTGCTGATGCCGCCGAAGTCACCCCGGGGCAGGCCGCCCAGGTACGGGTCGATGGCGCGTTTGTCGAACTCCTCGGGGGTCCAGCCGCCGAGCGAGCTGAGCGGTCCGGCCAACGCGGTGACCAGGACCAGCACGCCGACGGTGATCAGCCCGAACCGGGCCGGGCCCTTGGCCCACAGCTGGTCCCAGACCAGCCGCCACGGACCCCGCCCGGAACTCTTCTTGGCGCTCGCCGGCGTGGACTCGGCCACGGCGGCAGGCTCAGTGGTGGTACTCATCGCTGCCGGTCCCTCACTTGCCCTTGGCGGGGTCCTTGAGGCCGACCGTGGCCAGGTCGATCATGCCGGCGAAGCCCGCGTTGCCGAACGCACCGGCCACGTTGGTGCCCACCAGCAGCGGGCGGCGCTCCCACAGCAGCGGGACGGCCGGGGCCTTCTGCATCAGGTCCTGGTCCAGCTGCTGCCAGGCCTTGTTGGCCTCGTTGACGTCCGTCATGGCCGCGATCTGGTCCATCCGGTCCATCGTGGCCTGGTCCTTGAACTGGCTGTAGTTGCCCTGGTTGCCCTTCTCCTTGATGGTGCGGCCGTCGAAGAGGAACGGCAGGAAGGTCGCGCCGGAGGGGTAGTCGGGGCACCAGCCGTTGAGGGTCAGCTCGGGGGCGTTCTTGGTGTCGCCGATGGTGTCGGCGAATGCGGACGGGTCCGTGGTGTTGACGGTGACCTGGACGCCGGCCTTGGCCAGCGACTGCTGGATCGCCTCGGCGCGGGTCTTGTCGCCGAGCGAGACGGTGAGCGAGACCTTGAGGTCGGTCTTGCCCGCGTCCTTGAGCATCGCCTTGGCCTTCTCCGGGTCACCGGCCACCGGGATCTTCAGCGGGTCGGACTTGACGCCGCCGGTCAGCGACGGCGGCAGGTAGGAGGTCGCCGCGTCGGTCACCGCGGGGCCACCGAAGGCCGTCACCTGCGCCTCGCGGTCGACCGCCCACATCATCGCCTCGCGCACCTTCGGGTCGTCGAAGGGGGCCTTGGCGGTGTTCAGGTAGAGCATGTCGGTACAGCCGGTCTGCTCGGCGACCATGCGGGACCTGATGTCCGCCTTGGGCAGCACCTTGGCGACGGTCTCGTGCTGCATCCAGGGCATGTTGATGGCGTTGGCGTCGGCGCCGTCACTGGCGATGATCCGGTCGTCGGCCTGGCCGCCCTTGATGCCCTGGGTGACCACGATCCGGTCCGGGTAGGCCTTGCGGACGGTGTCGGTGGCCTGGTCCCAGCTGTCGTTGCGGACCAGCACCAGCTGCTTGCCGCGGTCGTAGGTCTCGATCTTGTACGGGCCGGAGGAGAACGGCCGGGCGTCGTACTGGGTGCCCTTCTCCTGCGCCTGCGGCACCGGGGAGAAGGTCGGCAGGGTGACGGTGTCCGAGAACTCGGCGACCGGGCGCTTCAGGTGGAAGACGATGGTCTTGTCGTCGGGGGTCTCGATGCTCGCCAGGTGCTCGCCGTTCAGCGGACCCTTGTAGTTCTCGCCGCCGGCCAGGTACTGGGCCGCGTAGTCGGGGCCACCGGTGAGATCCGGGGAGAAGGACCGCTCGACGTTGTACTTGATGTCGGCGGACTTGATCGGCGTGCCGTCCTCGTACTTGAGGCCGTCCTTCAGGGTGAAGGTCCACACCTTGCCGCCCTCGCTGGACTTGCCCAGGTCGGTGGCGAGGTCCGGGACGATCTCGCTGCCGGCCGCGCCCGGCTCGGACTTGAAGGTGGTCAGGGTGCGGTAGATCAACCGGGTGCCGAAGTCCATGTGCGGCACCACCCAGTTGCGGGCCGGGTCGAGGTGGGCGAAGTCCTGGTTGGTCAGGACGGTGAGGGTGCCGCCCTTGACCGGGGTGCCGCCGACGATCGACCCGGACTCCGCACCCGGGCCCTTGGTGCTGGAGGGCGCGGCGTCGCCGCCACTGTCGCTCTTGTCGTTCTTGCAGGCCCCGAGGCCGAGGGTGAGGGTCGCCGCGAGGGCCGCCGCGAGGGCGGCGTGGGTGCGCCTGGTCATGTGCAACTCCGCTGTGGGGGGCCTGCCGTGAAGCCCGTGGTCCACCCCGGCAGGGATCCGGGGCCCGACCGGGAGGGCGACCGTCAAGGCCCGGCCACTCCGCGGTGTGACCCGTAACATAGTAATGTGAAATTGCACTGCACAAGAGGTGACGCCACCCGTTACCGAGCTGTGTCCGTGCCGCACCTCCCCCAGGACGACCGCCTCCCGCTCCTGGTCGAAGACGAAGAGTCCTGCGGGGGACGACACGCCTCAGCGCCTGCGCGCGGGGCGCGCTACCCCTGGGCGGACCGCCAGAGCCGGGTGACCAGGTCGGCCGCGGGGCCGGTGCGGGCGAGGTGGTGGGCGGTGCCGGCCCAGAGGTGCATGGCCTGGACGTCGGCACGACGGGTGGCGGCGGCGCGCAGCGGCTGGGTGAGGTGGTGCACCTCGGGGTAGGCGGGCGGCGCGTACGAGCCGTGGCGGTCGATGAAGGCGTTGCGCAGGCCGCGGGCCGGGCGACCGGTGAAGGCCCGGGTGACGGCCGTCTCCGGGAGGTCGGTGAGCGCCGCCCGGTGCGCCGCCGAGGCGCCGGACTCGTCGGCGCGCAGCAGGGCCGTGCCCAGCTGCACCGCGACCGCCCCGGCGCGCAGCGCCGCCGCCACCGCCGGGCCGTCGCCGAGCCCGCCGGCCGCGATCAGCGGCCCCGTCGTCACCGCCCGTACGGCGGGCAGCAGTTCCAGCAGCGGGACGGCCCCGGGCTCGTCCTCGACACGGTGGGTGGCGCGGTGCCCGCCGGCCTCCGGGCCCTGCACGCACAGCGCGTCCATCCCGACCGCCTCCGCCGCCCGCGCCTCGGCGGGCGTGGTGACGGTGCCGACCTGGAACGTCCCGGCCGCACGGACCGCCGCCGCCTCCTCCGGCGCGGGCAGACCGAAGGTGTACGACACCACCGGCACCGGATCCGCCAGCAGTACGGCGAGCTTGGCCTCCCAGTCGTCCCGGTCCGGCCCGATCTCCTCGGGCAGCGCCACACCCCACCGCTCGGCCTCGGGCCGCAGCCGCTCCCGGTACGCGGCGACGGCCGCCGGATCGCCGGGCGGAGCCGGGACGAACAGGTTCACGCCGTACGGTCGATCGGTCAACTCCCGAACCCGTGCGATCTGTTCGGCCATCGCGGCGGCACTCCGGTACCCGGCGGCGAGGAACCCCAGCCCGCCGGCCCGGTTCACCGCGGCCACCAGTTCCGGGGTGGACGCCCCACCCGCCATCGGCGCGCCGACCACCGGTACGGCAAGTTCGTCGAGACGCACGGCCATCGGAGCTTCCTCCACTTCCTGCGGGCACGGACGACCCCACCCTATGCCCGGACAAGCCCTAGCGGATCAGCCCCCGCCCGCGCGCCGCCCGCACCGCCGCAGTACGCGAGTCCACCCCCAACTTGGTGTAGATGTGCACCAGATGGGACTTCACCGTGGCCTGGCTCAGGTGCAGTCGCTGGCTGATCTGCTGGTTGGTCAGCCCGTCCGCGACCAGCCCCAGCACCTCGGTCTCCCGCGCGCTGAGCGCGGCCGCGGGCGTCCGCATCCGTTCCAGCAGCCGGTCGGCGACGCTCGGCGCCAGCGCCGAGCGTCCCGCCGCGGCCGCCCGGACGGCCTGGGCCAGTTGCTCCGGCGGGGCGTCCTTGAGCAGGTAGCCGGTGGCGCCGGCCTCCAGCGCGGGCAGGGTGTCGGCGTCGGTGTCGTAGGTGGTGACGACGAGGACCCGGGGCGCGCCCGCCCGGGCGGTGATCTCGGCGGTCGCCTGGGCGCCGTTCATGGCCGAACCGGGCCCGAACTGGAGGTCCATCAGCACCACGTCGACCCCGCCCGCCGCCGCCAGCTCGACGGCCCGCTCGGCGGTCGCGGCCTCGGCGACGATGGCGAAGTCCGGTTCGCCCTCCAGTACCGCCCGCAGCCCGGCCCGCACCACCGGGTGGTCGTCCGCCAGCAGCAGCCGGATCACCGCGCCGCTCATCCGTGCTCCTCCCCACCGGGCAGACCCTCCGCACCGGGCGAGTCCTCCGCGACAAGCGGCCGACCCGCGACGGGCAACTGCACCGCGAGCGCCGTCCCCTCGCCGGGTGCCGACTCCACCGTGAAGGTGCCGCCCAGCGCCCGCGCCCGGGCCCGCATCGACGGCAGCCCGAATCCGCCGTCCCCGCCGGTGCGACCCGCGACCGCCGCCGGATCGAATCCGGCCCCGTCGTCGAACACGTCCAACGCCACCTCGCCCTCCATGTAGCTGAGTGTCACCTCGGCGTGCGAGGCCTGCGCGTGCCGGACGGTGTTGCCGAGCGCGGACTGCGCGATCCGCAGCAGCGCGACCTCCTGCGGTACCGGCAGCCGTACCGGCTCCCCGGAGACGTGCAGGTGGACGGGCAGGGCGCTGTGCGCCGTGGTGGTCGCGCAGAGCCGTTCCAGCGCGACCGGCAGTGGGTCGCCGTCCAACGCGGGCGGGGTGAGCGCACGGACGAACCGCCGGGCCTCGTCCAGGTTGTCCTGGGCGGCCTGCCGGGCCTGTTCGACGTACCCGGCGGCGGCCTCGGTGCGTTCCGGCAGTTCCCGCTGGGCGGCCCGCAGCAGCAGCTGGATGGAGGTGAGGCTCTGCGCGAGGGTGTCGTGGATCTCCCGCGCGAGGCGCTCCCGCTCGGCGAGCACCCCGGCCATGTGGTGCGCGGCGGCGGCGTCGGCACGGGCGGCGGTCAGCTCGTCGATCAGCCGGCGCCGTTCCTCGCTCTCCCGGTACAGCGCCTGGTAGCCGAGCACGGTGGCGGTGGCGACGGCCGCGCCGAGCGCGGGCCCGATCGCGGCGGGCAGGCTGAAGGTGTGCTGGTGCCACGACCAGGCGGCGATCGCGGTGGCGGCGGTCAGCCCGACCGCGGTGAGGCCGCCGCGCCGCCCGAGCAGGTGGAGTTCCAGGAAGTACAGCGGGAACGCCAGCCACACCCCGTCCTGGGTGGCGACCAGCACGCCCACCCAGGTCACGCCGAGCAGCGCCAGCCAGAGCGCGGCGGCCCGGCGCGAGCGGCGGACGGCGGCCAGTCGGGGCCCGACGGCGTAGCCGGCGGCCATCGCGGTGGCCGCGGCGACGACGGACGCCGGGTCGGCGCCGCGGCCGACCACGGCGCGGGCGACGGCGAGTGCGAGCAGGCCCGCCACGAGCAGGTGCAGGCAGACCTGGAGGACGCGGGCGACGGGGGTGATGCGGGATCGTTCGGTCGCCATCCATCCAGCCTAGGTTCCGCGCCGGGCCCCGGCATCAATCAAAAGGTTGAACTCCGCTTCTGCCCTTTGATGCCGAGGATGCAATCCCCGGTGCGATGCCCGCGGGGCCCCTCCTCCGGGACGGTGGAAGCGTCGGAAAGCAGCTGTCCACAAGAAAGGCCCACCGTGTTCGTCGCCTGGAGGGATCTGGGGTTCGCCAAGGGGCGGTTCGCCCTGATGGGGACCGTCATCGTACTGATCACCGTATTGGTCGGCCTGCTGTCCGGCCTGACCGCCGGGCTCGGCCGGCAGAACATCTCCGCGATCACCGGCCTGCCCGCCGACCACCTGGTGTTCGGCAAACCGGCCGACGGGCAGCAGCTCTCCTTCACCGACTCCCAGGTCACCCCCGAGCAGTGGCAGGCCTGGGCGCGCGAGCCGGGCGTCACCTCCGCCCAGCCGCTGGGCATCACCACCACCAAGGCCGCCGCCGGCGCCCGCACCGCCGCGCTGTCCGCCTTCGGCGTCCCGGACGGCTCCGGGCTGGCCCCGCAGGGCGCCCGGATCGCCCCCGGCCAGGCCGTCCTGTCGAAGACCGCCGCCGAGAACCTGGGCGGGCTCGCCCCCGGCGCCGACGTCACCCTGGCCGGCCACCACCTCCAGATCGCGGCCGTCGACGGCGACGCCGCGTACAGCCACACCCCGGTGATCTGGACCAGCCTCACCGACTGGCAGCAGGCCGCCCCCGGCGGCGCAGGGCGCGCGACCGTCATCGCGCTCAGCACCGCCAAGGGCGCCGACCTGGGCGGCGCCGACGCCCGCCACGGCACCGTGACCCGCACCCGCGACGACGCCCTCGCCGCGATCGGCTCCTACACCTCCGAGAACGGCTCGCTGCAACTGATGCGCGGCTTCCTGTTCGCCATCTCCGCGCTGGTCATCGGCGCGTTCTTCACCGTCTGGACGATCCAGCGCAGCGGCGACATCGCGGTACTGAAGGCCCTCGGCGCCTCCACCCGCTACCTGCTGCGCGACGCCCTCGGCCAGGCCGTCCTGCTGCTGGTGCTCGGCACCGCCCTCGGCACCGCCCTCGCGGCGGGCGTGGGGGCCCTGGTCGGCTCCGCCGTGCCCTTCGTGCTGGACGCCCCGACCGTCCTGTTCCCGGCCGTGGTGATGATCGCGCTCGGCGCCGTCGGCGCGGCCCTGTCCATCCGCCGGATCACCTCCGTCGACCCGCTGACCGCCCTGGGGAGCGCCCGATGAGCCTGCACCTCGACCGCATCACCCTCACCTACCCGGACGGCGACGACCGGCTCACCGCCCTGGACGACGTCTCGCTGACCGTCCCCAAGGGCTCCATCACGGCCGTGGTCGGGCCGTCCGGCTCCGGCAAGTCCAGCCTGCTGGCGGTCGCCGCCACCCTGATCGCCCCGGACTCCGGCCGGGTCGTGGTGGACGGCACCGACACCGCAGGCCTCGGCCGCGCCGAGCTGACCGCGCTGCGCCGCACCCGGATCGGCATCGTCTTCCAGCAGGCCAACCTGCTGCCCTCGCTGACCGCCGCCGAACAGCTCCAGGTGATGGCCCACCTGGACGGCCGCTCCCCGCGCGCCGCCCTCCCCCGGGCGCTGGACCTGCTGGACGCGGTCGGCCTGCGCGACCAGGCCGGCCGCCGCCCGCACCAGCTCTCCGGCGGTCAGCGCCAGCGCGTCAACATCGCCCGCGCGCTGATGAACGACCCCACCGTCCTGCTGATCGACGAACCCACCAGCGCCCTCGACCACGAGCGCGGCGCGGCCGTCCTCGACCTGATCACCGAACTCACCCACCGCCGCGCCACCGCCACCGTCCTGGTCACCCACGACCGCACCCACCTGACCGCCGTCGACCAGGTCGCCGAGGTCCACGACGGCCGCCTGACGGTGCCCGCGACGGCGGTCTGAGCTACTTCCCCGCCGCCGGCACGCCGTCCACCGCGGGCGTCACCGACGCCCCGATCGACTCCGGCAGTGTGAACGACTGCGCCGGGTGGTGGACGGCGTGCACCCGGTACCCGCCGCCCTGCGGCTCGGTCGGCACCAGGACGCGCTCTTCGCTCGAACGAGTGGTTTGCCCTTACCGAGCCCGCAGCCGCAGCGCCGGGCGCTCCTCCTCGGTCGCCTCCTCCTGGCCCGCCCACAGCGAGCGGACGTGGCTGAGGTGGCGCGTCATGCAGGCCTCCGCCGCCGCCACGTCACCCGTGAGCATCAGGTCCAGCAGCTCCAGGTGCTCCTCCGCCGAGGAGGTCAGCTCACCGCGCTCGTCGAGCCGGTTGAGGCCGTACAGCCGCGAGCGCTTGCGCAGGTCGCTGACGACGTCGACGAGGCGGGCGTTCCCGGCCAGCCCCAGCAGGTCCAGGTGGAACTGCCGGTCCGCCTCCAGGTAGCCGATGAGGTCGTGCTTGCGGGCTGCGGCGACGATGGCCTCCGCCTGCGGACGCAGCCGCTCCAGCTGCTCCTTGGTGGCGGTGCGGGTGACCCGGCCGACGGTGGGGACCTCGATCAGGGCGCGGATCTCGGTGTAGTCGTCGAGGTCGCGCTCGGTGAGCTCGGTGACCCGGAAGCCCTTGTTGCGGACGGCCTCGACGAGGCCTTCGCGGGCGAGGTCGAGCATGGCCTCGCGGACGGGGGTGGCGGAGACGCCGAAGTCGGCGGCGAGCGCGGGTGCGGAGTAGACGACGCCGGGGCGCAGTTCTCCGGAGATCAGGGCCGCCCGGAGCGCGTGGGCGACCTGGTCGCGAAGCCGCTCCTGTACGGAGATCAGGGTGCGGGGTTTGAGGTCGGCCATGGTGTTCCTCCGGGTGGGTGCAGAACACCAGTGTACAATGTCACGTTACGTTGAGTGTGCAACATTCCGCGATTCGAGCGACCTGTCAGCTACTGTCAGTTCACCGAGCCCTCGCCGGCTTCGATCCGGCCGACACCCATCGTGGCAGCGGCCGCCGACCGTGACAACGGCCGGCGGCACACGATCTGCCACGCATTCTCACACGGCGCTCTCCCCGGGCAGGCGAACGGGGCCGGCGCGACGGGGGATCCCTTCCCGCCGCGCCGACCCCAGCTTCACAACTCCCAACAAACGCCCGGAGTAACGGACTTGGGAAGCGACATCGCGCTGTACGACGGCCCTCCGAACACCGGCCGCCGGCCCGGCCCGACGCTGCCGCACCTCTCCGGCGACCACCCGGCACACGCCGCCGCCCCGGGCAGCCGGCTCCGCCTCCTCGGCGACTGAGCGTCAGGCACTCCCGGCGGCTCCACCCGCCTCCGCACGCCCGGCGCTCCGGTACACCGCCGCCGCGACCGCCAGGTCCTCCCAGGCCATGCCGACGCTCTTGAAGAACCGAGGCCGGTCCGCCGGCACCGTCACCTCCCCGGCCACCAGCTCGGCCAGGTTCCACACCCGCCGCGAACCGGCCCCGCCCCCCGCGACCCCGGCCATCAGCAGGTCGCCCGCCTCCCGGGCCGCCACCGCCCGTGCCTCCACGTACAGTTCGGCCCGCTCGACCAGCACCTCGTCCACCTCCCGCGCGTCCGGCTCGTGCGAGCCGACCGCCGCGACGGCGGCGTGCGCGGGCACCAGCGCGCCGTCGAACAGCGGCGTGCGCGCGGTGGTGCAGCAGACCACCAGGTCCGCCCCGGCCACCGCCTCGGGCCCGCCGACCTCGGCCGCCAGCCCGAGCCCCCGCCCGTACGCGGCCAGTGCCCCGGCCCGTTCGGCGTTGCGCGCCACCACGGTGAGCCGGGTCAGCGGCCGGACGGCCAGCAGCGCGTCCAGGTGCCCGTACGCCTGCGGCCCGGAGCCGAACAGCACCAGGTGCGCGGCGTCCGGCACGGCCAGCCGGCGCAGCGCGACGGCGGTGACGGCGGGCGTGCGCAGCGTGGTGAGCGCGGCGCCGTCGAGCAGGGCGAGCGGCTGCAGGGTGGGCCCGTCGAGCAGCAGGTAGCTGCCGGTGATCCGGGGCAGCCCCCGCTCGGGGTTGGCGGGCGCGACCCCGGCGATCTTGACGCCGGCGTACGGCCCGGCGGCGGCCGGCATCATCAGCAGCTCGCCGGCCGGGACCGGGACGGCCGAGCGGGCCGGGGCCGGCTCCGGATCGAACCCGTCGAGCAGCGCCCGCTCGATCGCCGCCACGGCCCCGGCGGCCGTGACCTCACCAACACCCGGCACGGCGTACTGGAGCGGCTCAGCCGCCGCACCGGGCTGCGCGGGGGAAACCGGGACGGGGGAAATGGGGACGGGCCCGCTCACAGCAGGAACCCCGCACCCAGGTCGTCGTCCGGTTCCAGGACGAACCCGTGCTCGCCGGTGCGGTGCGCGCTGCCGGTGACCTCGGTGACGACGCCGCCCCCCAGCGGGTCGCCGCCGGGCAGGACGCGGCCGGTGAAGACCGTCCCGATGACGGACTCGTGCCGCAGCTCCTCCCCCGGCGCCAGCCGCCCCTCGGCGGCGAGCACGGCGAGCCGGGCCGAGGTGCCGGAGCCGCAGGGCGAACGGTCGATCTGCCCGTCCGCGAAGACGGTGACGTTGCGCTGGTTCACCCCCCCGCCCTCGGCCGGGAGTTCGTCGTAGAGGATGACCCCGTAGACGCCCGACAGCAGCGGGTCGGCCGGGTGCGCCACCGCCGCCGAGCCGGCCAGCAGTTCCCTGATCTCCCGCCCGGCGGCGGTGAGTTCGGGCAGCTGCCCGGGCTCCACCGCGAGGCCGAGGGCGGCCGCCGGCACCGAGGCGTAACAGGCGCCCGCGTGCGCCACCGCGACCTCCACGGTGCCCCGCGAGGTGGCCAGCGCCAGCTTGAGCGCGCTGACCCGGGTGGGCACGTTGCGGAAGGTCACGCCGGTGGTCCGGCCGCCGGCCCGGTGCACCAGCGCGGTGACCCGGCCGGACGGCACGTCGATCCGCACCCGCGCCACGCCGTCGGCGGGGGCCGCGACCAGTCCGGAGTCCACCGCCCAGGCGCCGAGCGCGATGGTGCCGTGCCCACAGGCCGTCGAGTAGCCGTCCTTGTGCCAGAACAGCACCCCGAGGTGCGCCTCGTCGTCGTCCGGCGGCACCAGGAACCCGCCGTACATCCCGGCGTGGCCGCGCGGCTCGCGGCTGAGCAGCCGCCGGACGTCGTCCAGCGCGCTCGGCCGGGGCGCGGTCGCGCTGCCGCCGGCGCCGAGCGCGATGGCCCGCCGCTCGGCGACGGTGTCGCCGGGGATCGCCGGCACGCCGTCCAGCACGATCCGGAACGGCTCACCGGCCGCGTGGTAGTCGACGGTGCGGACGGACATCACGCACCACCACCCGGCAGGACGCTGACCGTGCGGCTGACGGTGTAGAAGTCCAGCGCCGCCTGGCCCTGCTCGCGCTCGCCGTGGGCGGCTCCCTTGGCGCCGCCGAACGGCAGGTGGAAGTCGACGCCGCTGGACGGCGCGTTGACCCGGATCATGCCCGCGTCCAGCCGGTCGGCGGCGGCCAGCGCCACGTCCAGGCTGCGGGTGTGCACCGAGGTGGAGAGGCTGTGCGGGGTGTCGTTGGCGAGCGCGATCGCCTCGTCCAGGTCGGCGGCGGCGTGCAGCAGCGCGATCGGGCCGAAGAACTCCTCACGCGCCAGCGGGTGTTCGGCCGGCACGTCGGTGAGCAGGGCCGGTTCGACGTACCAGCCGTCCCGCTCGGGCGCCCGGCCGCCGGTGAGCAGGGTGGCCCCGGCGGCGGTCGCGGTGGCGACGGCGTCGGTGAGCCGGTCCCGGGCGGCGGCGTTGATGACCGGCCCGCAGGCCGCGTCGTCGACCAGCTCCAGCGCCTTGACCAGGGCGTCGCGCAGCGGCTCGTACGCGGCGCCGACCGCGATCACCCGGCTGGTGGCGGTGCACTTCTGCCCGGCGTACCCGGCGATGGCGGAGGCGATGTGGGCGGCGGCCTGCGCGAGGTCGGCGTCCGGCAGCACCAGCGCGGCGTTCAGCCCGCCGAGTTCGGCCTGCACCGGCACGCCGCGCTCGGTGGCGGCCCGGACCACGGCCCGGCCGACGCCGGTCGAGCCGGTGAAGGAGACCACGTCCACCGCGTCGACCAGCGCCACGCCCTCCTCCGCGCCGCCCGGCAGCACGGTGAACACGTCCTCGGGCAGCCCGGCCCCCGCGGCCAGTTCGGCCAGCCGCAGCGCGCAGGCGGTCGCCTCGGGCGCCGGCTTGAGCACCGCGGTGTTGCCGACCGCCAGCGCCGGCGCGGCCTTCCAGGTCGGGATCGCCAGCGGGAAGTTCCACGGTGCGATCAGCCCGGCCACCCCGTACGGACGGCGCCGGGTGAGCAGCAGCCCGGGCCCGGCCGCGGTCTCGTGCACCGCCCCGGACGGCGCGAACGGCGCCTGCGCGTAGTACCGCCAGATCGCCGCGGTGCGGGCGACCTCGCCGCGCGCCTCGGCGAGCGGCTTGCCGACCTCGCGCACGATCAGCCCGGCCAGTTCCTCCGCGTGCGCCTCGACCGCCTCGGCGATCCGGCCGAGCGCCGCCGAGCGGGCGCCCGCACCGGCCGCGAGCCAGCCGGGCTGCGCGGCCCGGGCCCGCCCGACGGCGGCCCGGACGGCCTCCGCTCCGGGCTCCTCGACGGCGACGACGAGGTCCGCGGGGTCGGCGGGGTTGTACGAGGTGATGGTCACAACTAGCAGCCCTTCAGAGGTGGTTCAGCAGGCGTCGGAGCAGGCACCGCTCACAACAGGAATCCGGCCGGGAACGGGTCGCTCGGGTCCAGGAAGTACTGGGCGGTGCCGGTGATCCAGGCCCGCCCGGTGACGGTGGGCACCACGGCGGGCCGCCCGGCCACCTCGGTCTCCTCGACCAGGCGCCCGATGAAGGTCGTCCCGATGAAGGAGTCGTTGCGGAAGTCCCGCCCCAGCGGCAGTTCGCCGCGCGCGTGCAGCTGCGCCATCCGCGCCGAGGTGCCGGTGCCGCAGGGCGAGCGGTCGAACCAGCCGGGGTGGATGGCCATGGCGTGCCGGGAGTGCTCGGCGGTCGAGCCGGGCGCGAGCAGCTGGACGTGGTGGCAGCCGTGGATGGACGCGTCCTCCGGGTGCACCGGGCGGTCGGGGCTCGCGTTGATGGCCTTCATCAGGGCCAGTCCGGCGTCCAGGATGTCCTGCTTGCGCTCGCGCTCGAACGGCAGCCCGAACTCGGCGAGCGGCAGGACGGCGTAGAAGTTGCCGCCGTACGCCAGGTCGTAGCCGACCGCGCCGTACCCGGGCACCTCGATCTTGCTGTCCAGCGCGACCGAGTAGGAGGGCACGTTGCGGATGGTCACCGCCGTTGCGGCACCGTTCTCGACCCGCACCTCGGCGATCACCAGCCCGGCGGGCGTGTCCAGCCGGACCGTGGTGACCGGTTCGACCACGGGCACCATGCCGGTCTCGACCAGCACGGTGGCGACGCCGATGGTGCCGTGCCCGCACATCGGCAGCAGTCCGGAGACCTCGATGTAGAGCACGCCGAAGTCGGCGTCCGGCCGGGTCGGCGGCTGCAGGATGGCGCCGCTCATCGCGGCGTGGCCGCGCGGCTCGTACATCAGCAGGGTGCGGAAGTGGTCCAGGTGCTGCTGGAAGTGCACCCGGCGCTCGGCCATGGTGGCGCCGGGGATGACGCCGAAGCCGCCGGTGACGACCCGGGTCGGCATGCCCTCGGTGTGCGAGTCGACGGCGTGGAACACGTGACGGCTGCGCATGGCTTACGACTCCCGTCGGGTGGCCGTACGGACGGGACGACCGTACGGGATCGGATGGGTGGGCCGGGCCGGCTGCCCCCTCAGCCGGCCTGGTGACGACGTCCCGCAGTTAGGCGAGGCCCTCGGCCAGCGCCTTCTCGGTGGCCGCGCGGACGGCCGCCTCGATCTCCGGGGTCAGCGGCTGGCGCGGCGCGCGGACCGGGCCGCCGGGGCGCCCGGCGATGTCCATGGACAGCTTGATGGCCTGCACGAACTCGGTCTTGGAGTCCCAGCGCAGCAGCGAGTGCAGCGACTTGTACAGCGGCAGCGCGGTGTCCAACTCGTGCGCCACGGCCGCCCGGTACAGCGCCACGCTGGCCTCCGGCAGCGCGTTCGGGTAGCCGGCGATCCAGCCGACCGCGCCGGCCAGCGCCAGCTCCAGCAGCACGTCGTCGGCGCCGATCAGCAGGTCCAGCCCGGGGGCCAGCTCGGCGATTTCGTAGGCCCGGCGGACGTCGCCGCTGAACTCCTTGACCGCGACGATCGAGCCCTCGCCGTGCAGCTGCGCGAGCAGCGCAGGGACGAGGTCGACCTTGGTGTCGATCGGGTTGTTGTACGCGACGACCGGCAGGCCGGCCCTGGCGACCTCGGCGTAGTGCGCGCGGACGGACGCGTGGTCGGCCCGGTAGGCGTTCGGCGGCAGCAGCAGCACGGACCCGGCACCGGCCTCGGCGGCCTGCTCGGCCCAGCGGCGGGACTCGGCACTGCCGTAGGCGGCCACGCCGGGCATGACCCGGGAGCCGTCACCGGCCGCCTCGACGGCCACCTCGACGACGCGGGCGCGCTCCTCGGCGGTGAGCGTCTGGTACTCGCCCAGCGAGCCGTTGGGGACGACGCCGTCGCAGCCGGACTCGATCAGCCAGCGGACGTGCTCGGCGTACGCGTCGTAGTCGACGGAGAGGTCCGGGCGCAGCGGGATCGTGGTGGCGACCATGATGCCGCGCCAGGGCCGGGTGGTGTCGCGCGGGGTGTTGGACACGATGAGCTCCTTGGTGAGGTGTGACATTTTATTAGAGGGAAGGGCCGGAGACAAGAGTCCCCGGCCCACAGGTTTGGAGACCGGCCCTAGGCCGGATCGGGTCCCTCGCCGGACGGCCCGGCCGCCAGCTGCGAGAGCGGCACCGGGCAGGCCAGCGGCCGCCGGTCCGGCCCAGGCTCACCCGGACCGGCCAGGCAGGCCACGGCCGGACCGCACATCCGGCCCTGGCACCAGCCCATCCCGGCCCGGGTGAGCAGCTTGACGGTGCGCGGATCGCCCGCGCCCAGCTCGTCCACGGCCTCCCGGATCCTCGCGACCGGCACCTCCTCGCACCGGCAGACGTCGGTGTCCGGCCGCAGCCAGCCCGTCCAGCCGGGGCCGGGCCGGTGGGCCGCGGCCATCAGCTCGGCGAACTTCCGCAGCCGGGTCCGGCGGCGCAGCAGCGCGGGCTTCGGCACCCGGTCGGCCACGGCGTGCGCGGCCAGTTCGCCCTCGACGATCGCGAGGTCCGCGCCGCCGACGCCGTTGGTCTCCCCCGCCGACCACAGGCCGGGCACGGTGGTGCGCAGCCGGGCGTCGACCCGGAGTCCGACCGCGCCGTCCGGGGCGGTCCGGGTGGCCGCGCCGAGTTCGGTCGCCAGGTCGATCTGCGGCAGCAGCCCGTGACCCACGGCGACGGCGTCGCAGTCGATCCGGCGCTCCGTGCCGGGCACCGGCCGCCACTCGGCGTCCAGCCGGGCCACCGTGACGGCGGTGACCCGCTCGGTCCCGTGCGCCTCGACGACGGCACTGCGCGGGCGCAGCCGGACGCCGTGCCGCAGCAGCGCGCCCCCGTGCCCGGCGCCCTCGACGAGCTTGGCGGGGACGGCCGCCAGCACGCCCGGACGCCGGGCGTAGCCGAGGTAGTCGGTGGCCTCGACCACCGCGGGCACCTCGGCCCCGGCGGTGACCAGCGAGGACGCCGCCGCGAGCAGTAGCGGCCCGCTGCCGGCCACCACGATCCGCCGCCCGGGCAGCACCAGCCCGGCCTTGAGCATGGCCTGCGCGCCGCCCGCGGTGACCACCCCGGGCAGGGTCCAGCCGGGGAACGGCAGCTGCCGCTCGTACGCGCCGGTGGCGAGCAGCACGGAGCGGGCCGGGACGGTGGTCCGGTCGGCGGCCTCCGGCCCGAGCGTCACGTGCACGGCGAAGCCGTCGGTGGTCCGCTCCAGCGCCCACACCTGGTGCCCGCCGCGGAAGCGGACCCGCCCGGCCCGCTCATGCGCGGCGAGCCGGTCGGCCAGTCCGGTGTAGACGGACCAGCCGTGGTGGAGCCGGTCCGGGCGGGCCGCACCGAGGCCGGGCGCGGGGTGGCGGTAGTACTGCCCGCCGGTGTCGCGGCCGGCGTCCAGCAGGACGCAGCGCAGCCCGAGGTCGGCGGCGGTGACGGCGGCGGCGAGCCCGGCCGGGCCGGCGCCGACCACCGCGAGGTCGTACCGGGAGGACTGCGGCGATTCCACGGGCTCAGACGGCGAGGTCGGCACGGCCGTTGCCCTCCTGGGTGGTCACGGTGGTGCCGGGCTCGGCGGGGAGCAGGCAGGTGCGCTGGTTGGGGCGGCCGTCGACGGTGGCCAGGCAGTCGAAGCAGGCGCCGATGCCGCAGAACACGCCGCGCGGCCGGCCGCCGACCCGGGTGGTGCGCCAGGCGAGCACGCCGTCGGCCCAGAGCGCGGCGGCGATCGACTGTCCGGGCAGGGCCGGGACGGGTCGGCCGTCGAACTCGATGTGGTGGGCGGGGCCGGGCTCGGCCCCGACCAGCTCGGCGGGGGTGCGGCGCATCAGCGGCCTCTCCGTTCCGGGGGTGGTCGGCAGGGGGTGCAGGGGGGTCGGACGCAGGTCGAGGAGCCGGTTCAGGCGTCCGTACCGCTGTCCACCGGGAAGCGGTCCGCGCGGAACGGCGCGAGGTCGAGTTCCGGCCGCTTGCCGGTCAGCTGCTCGCTGATCAGCAGGCCGGTCGCCGGGGCCAGCCCGATGCCGGCGCCCTCGTGCCCGCAGGCGTGGTGGAGCCCGGGCACCCGGGGGTCCTCGCCGATCGCCGGCAGGTGGTCCGGCAGGTACGGGCGAAAGCCCCGGTAGGTGCGCATCACGGTGACGTCCGCGAGCACCGGGAACAGCGCCGCGGCCTGCGCGGCGAGCCGCCGCAGCGCCTCCTGGGAGAGGGTCCGGTCGAAGCCGACCCGCTCGCGGCTGGCGCCGATCAGCACCGGCCCGCCGGGGGTGCCCTCGACCACGGCGGAGGTCTGCAGCCCGGCCGAGCCACTGGCGACGTCGGCCACGTAGTCGGCGGCGTAGACCTTGTGCCGGACGATCCGCGGCAGCGGCTCGGTGACCAGGACGAAGCCGCGGCGGGGCATCACCGGCAGGTGCACCCCGGCCAGCCGGGCCAGTTCGCCGCCCCAGGTGCCGGCCGCGTTGACCACGGCGGGGGCGTCCAGCCGGCGGCGGTCGGTCCGCACGCCGCGCACGGCGCCGTCCGGCCCCCGGCGCACGGCGGTGACGGTCTCGCCGGTGATCAGCTCGGCGCCCATCCGGCGGGCCTCGCGCAGCAGGTGGGCGGCGGCGAGGGCGGGCTGGACCTGGGCGTCCTGCGGGTAGTGGAAGCCGCCGGCCAGACCGGGGGCGAGGTGCGGCTCCAGGTCGCGCAGCCGCTCGGCGGGGACCTCCTCGGCGGTGACGCCGACGGCGGCCTGCCCGGCGGCGAAGGCCCGCAGGGCGTCCTGCCCGGCCGCGGTGGCGGAGACCACCACGCCGCCCTTGGGCTCGTACTCCATGGCCGCGCCGAAGCGCTCGGCGAGCTCGCGCCAGAGCCGGGTGCTGAGCAGCGCGAGGTCGAGCTCGGGCCCGGGCTCCTTGTCGGAGACCAGCAGGTTGCCCTCGCCGGCGCCGGTGGTGCCGCCGGCCACCGGCCCGCGGTCGACGACGGCGACGGTGAGCCCGGCGCGGGCCGCGTAGTAGGCGCAGGCGGCGCCGACCACGCCGGCGCCGACCACGACGACGTCCAGGGGAGGTCTCTGGGTCTTCAGCACGTCGGTAATATGTCACATGCCATCCACCCTGCCAAGACCATCCGGCCGAATCCCGAACCGGACCGGAACAGCGCAAAAGCCCCGGCCCGCCGCGTCGGGCGGCGGGCCGGGGCTCCGGGCGTGTGGCACACGTCCTCACGATGCGCTAGCGGCTCAGGTGATGTCGTCGATCTGCTCGTGGCGGGTGGCCGGCACCGGGGCTCCGGCCGCCGGCGCGGTCGAGGCCTCGACCATCTCCGCACCGGCCACCGGCTGCACCGAGAGGTCCAGCTGCGAGGCCTCCTCGTCGCTCAGCCCGGCATCGGGGTTCCGGCGGAGCTTGCGCTTGTCGTTGAACAACGCGATGGCCACCGCGATGAAGTAGAGCGCCCAGATCGGCGCGGCCAGGACGAGCATGCTCACCGGATCGGCACTCGGCGTCGCGAAGGCCGCGAAGACCGTGATGCCCATGACCATGCCGCGCCACCAGCCGAGCAGCCGCTTGCCGGTGACCATGCCGACCATGTTCAGCATCACGAGCAGCAACGGGAACTCGAAGGCCAGGCCGAAGACCAGCACCATCCGGGTGGCGATGTCGAGGTAGTCCTCGGGCGGCAGGATCGGCGTGGTGTGGTTCGGGGTGAACGAGATCAGCACGTCGACGGTGGTCGGCAGCACCAGGATGGCGCAGCCCACACCGGCCAGGAAGAGCGGTGCCCCGGCGGCCATGAAGATGACCGCGTACTTCTTCTCGTGCTTGTGCAGACCGGGCGCCACGAAGGCCCAGACCTGGTAGAGCCAGATCGGCACGGTCGCGACCACACCGGCCGTCAGCGACACCTTGAGCATCCAGGTGAAACCGGCGGTCAGACCGATGTTGGAGACCTGGGCGCACTTGCCGTGGTACTGGTCGGCGGTGTCCGGCGTGCAGTGCGGCAGCGGCGTGAGCAGGAAGTCCTCGATCTTCTTGTGGTAGATCGCCGCGATGATCGTGATCACCACGATCGCCAGGACCGACTTGACCACGCGGTTGCGCAGTTCCCGCAGGTGGTCGGCGAGGGCCATCCGCCCCTCAGGATCCTTGGACGCCTTCGACGCCTTGGAGAGCTTGCTCAACCCCGGTCCTCAACTCGTGCGTCGAGGCCCGCCGGTCGACGGGCCTCCGTGGTCGCGTTCGTCACGTGCACCGCGCTCAGTGCGGGCGGTCGCCGTCGGGCGCGGACGGCCCGGCGGTGGGCTCGGCCACCGGACGGGCCGTGCCCGACGCACCCGGAGCGGCCTGGATGGTCCTGGCCGCGGTCGTCGCCGGACCACCGTCGACCTGCGCCGCCGGGGGCGGCGTCGCGGCGTCGCCCTCCTCGGCGCCGTCCGAGCGCATCGCCCTGGCCTCGCTCTTCAGGATCCGCATCGACTTCCCGAGCGAACGCGCCAGATCGGGCAGCCGCTTCGCGCCGAACAGCAGGACGGCGAAAACCACGACCACCACGATCGCGGTCATCGAGATACGCATGCGCGACCACCTTCACTCATGGCGACCCGTCGGGCCGCCCGCCGCGGATGGTAACCGCTGCGGATGACGCCACGACGACGGTCCCCCTAACAGGACAGCGACCCCCGTTCGCCAGAAGCAGTGCAGGAGCCACCTGAGAGCGTAACCCGCCCGGGCCTCCCGGCAGCAGCCCCGTCCCACCGACGGCCCCACTGTGCTACCGGACCGGCCCTACCGGCCGGGCACGGCCGAGGCCAGGTCCCCCGCCGCCTCGGCCAGCGCCCGCGAGGCCGCGTCCACGCCCTCGGCCAGCGCCCGCACGTCCAGCCAGAGCCGGATCGCGAGTGCCCCGAGGACCAGCAGGCCCGCGGTGGCGAGCAGGACGGCGGCGACGAGCATCCAGGACATGCGCCCCACCCTATACGGGCCCACCTGCGGCTCCGGCCGGGTGCGCTACCCCTCGGCCGGGACGAGCCGCATGGTGCGGACCCCGGCACCGGTGAGCGCCGCGACGATCTTCTCCCCGGCCGGCTTGCGCACCGGCGCCCCGCAGAGCGGACAGCCGAAGCTGTAGTACGCCTGGGCCGGGGTGCGGCCGAGGGTCAGCCGGAACTCCTCGGCCGGGAGCTCGACCTTCTCCCGGCACTCGGAGCAGTACACCTTGAATCTGGTCCCGGGCTCCACCGATCAGACCTGCCGCTCCCCGCCGACCGTCGGCTCCCCGTAGGCGGCCAGCGCCTCCAGGGCGGCCGCGCGGGCCTGTCCGGCCAGCTCGGGCGGCGAGACGATCCGGCCGTCCCGGCCCAGCCGCAGCGCCAGCGGGCGCAGCTGGGAGGGGTCGGCGCTGCGCAGGGTGATCCGCAGTCCGCCGTCGGGCAGTTCCTCGGCCCGGTCGTGGGTGTAGTACTCGGCCACCCAGCGCCCACCGGAGGACACCTCGACGACCACCTCGGGGTCGTCCGCGGACGGGTTGACCAGCCCTCCGCTCAGGTCGCGCGGCTCGCGCCGGGGCGGGTCGGCCGGGACGTCCAGCACCCGGATCTCGGCGACCCGGTCCAGCCGGAACATCCGGTGGTCCTCGGAGGTGCGGCACCAGGCCTCGAGGTAGGTGTGGCCCTCGGTGAGCAGCCGGATCGGGTCGACCTCGCGCTCGGTCATCCCACCGCGCCCGTGCGAGTAGTAGCGCAGCCACAGCCGGCGCCCCTCGCTGAGCGCGCGGTCGATGTCCGCGAACACGTGGCCCTCCGCCTCGAAGGTCACGCCGACCCGGGCGCTGCCGGCGGCGCTCTCGCCGGCCGCGTTCTCGATCTTGACGACGGCCCGGGTGAGCGCCTCGCGGTCGCCCGCCCGCAGGCCGGGCAGGCCGGCCACCGCACGGGCGGCGACCAGCAGCGCGGTGGCCTCGTCGGCGGCCAGGCGCAGCGGCTGGGCCACGTCGTCGACGTTGTGCCACCAGATCCGCTCGCCGTCGGTGTCGATGTCGAGCAGGTCGCCGCCGCGGAAGCTGGTGCCGCACATCGGCAGCACGTTGAGGTCCCCGATCAGCTCGCGCTCGGAGATCCCGAAGGCGCGGGCCACCTCGGCCACCTCGGCGCCGGGGCGCTCGCGCAGGTAGGTGACCAGCGACAGCATCCGCCTGGTCTGGTCGATCGCGTTGCTCACGCCCGCACTCCTTCACTCAGCCCTGCGACGGCCCGCAGCCGGTCGATCACGTCGGCCCGCAGCTCCTCGGGGCCGACCACCAGCACGTCCGGCCCGAACTCCGCGAGGTCGGCGCCCAGCCCGTTGCCGTACGGGATCTCCAGTTCGTCCCAGTCCTCGTCCACCCGCGAGCTGCTCAGCGCCTTGGTGCGCAGCGGGAAGCCCGCCCCCCGGCGGACCCGGACGGAGGCGGTGGCGGTGGCGCCCTCACCGGCGAACTTCGCGACGGTGGCGCGGACGTCCACGTGCTCGGGCACGGTGCCGAGGAACGCGCCGGACTTGGCCCGGACCTTGCCGATGATCCGGCTGAGCCGGAACACCCGGGCGTCGCCGCGGTCTCGGTCCCACCCCGCCAGGTACCAGTGCCCGCGCCAGCACTCCAGTGCCCACGGCTCGACGCTGCGCAGTTCGACGGCGGCGGCGCCGGCCTTGCGGTACTCGAAGCCGACCGCTCGGCGGTCCCGGGCGGCGGTGAGCAGCGGCTCGAACGCGGCCTCCCGGGCGGGGATGCGCGGCTCCAGGGCGGTCCGGCCCTCGGGCTCGGCGAACGGCACCCCGGCCGCGCGCAGCTTCTGCAGCGCGCCGCTGGCCGCGCCGGACATCTTGGCCTGCTGCCAGACCCGGGCGGCCAGGGTCAACGCGGCCGCCTCCTCGGCGTCCAGCGCGATCTCGGGCAGCCGGTTGCGGTCGGCGCGGGCCAGGTAGCCGAGTTCGCCGTCCAGGGCGTTCTCGTCCACGTCGATCACCAGGCCGAGTTCGCGCAGGTCGTCCTTGTCCCGCTCGAACATCCGGTTGAAGGCGTCCTCGCTGCTGTTCTGCCAGGCTTCGCGATACGCCTCGATGGATTCCCGCAGCTCCTTCTTGGAGAGCGGACGCCTGGTGTTCATCAGGCACAGGGCGAGATTCATCAGCCGCTCTGCCTTGGCGATCGCCATCGCTGACCCTTCCGGTGTGCCGCGCCGTGCGCGGGGTGCGCCGCCGGGTAGTCGTCACCCGGCGGGACCGACCGTACCGGTAGCGGTACGCACTGCAAAAGCGGCGTCCGGCACCTGCTCCTCAGGACACGGCCGTGGGGGGGGGCCCCCCCCGGGGGGGGGGCCCCCCCCCCCCCCCCCGCCCCCCCCCCCCGCGCCCCCCCCCCCCCCCCCCCGCCCCCCCCCCCCCCCGCGGGGGGGGGGGGGGTGGGGGAGGCCCCGGGGGGTCCCCCCCTTCCCGTTCAGTGTAACCCACTCCACCGGCGGCCCCCCCCCCCCCCCCCCCCCCCCCCGGCGGGGCCCCCCCCCCGGGGGGGGCCCCCCCCCACGACAGCAGGCTCAGACGCCCAGCAGGTCGACCACGAAGATCAGGGTCGAGCCCGCCGGGATGAGCGGGGTCGGCGACTGGTTGCCGTAGCCCAGGTGCGGCGGGATGACCAGCTCGCGGCGGCCGCCGACCTTCATGCCGGCGACGCCCTGGTCCCAGCCCTTGATGACCCGGCCCGCGCCCAGCGGGAACGCGAACTCGTTCGGGGTCCGGTTCCAGCTGGCGTCGAACTCCTCGCCGGTCTCGAAGGTCACGCCGACGTAGCGGACCTTGACGTTCTGACCCGGCTTGGCCTCGGCCCCGTCACCGACGACGATGTCGCGGATCTGCAGCTCCGCCGGAGCGTCACCGCCCGGGAAGTCGATCTCGGGCTTCTCGTTGAGGCTCACAGTCCCTCTTCTCGTGCTTCTCGTATTCGCTTGCGGTCACGACCAAGCGGCGGACGCCCGCACCCCGGTCCGTTCCCGGACCACGGTACGGGCGCCCGCCGCCCGTACGGGTCCGGCCACGCGGCCGGACCCGAAGGTCACACGCACACCATTGTCACCCGAAAGTGGATCAGCCCTGACCGGCGTCCAGGATGTCCACCACGAACACCAGCGGCGCGTTCGGCGGGATGTCGCCCTGGCCCTTGTCGCCGTAGGCCAGCGCGGCCGGGATCACCAGCTCCACCCGGCTGCCGACGGTCTGGCCCACCAGGCCCTGGTCCCAGCCCTGGATGACCTGACCGCCGCCGACCGGGAAGGAGAACGCCTGGCCCTTGCTGAGCGAGGAGTCGAACACCTTGCCGTCCTTGAACAGCGCGCCGGTGTACTGGACGACGACCTTCTCGCCCTTCTCCACCTTCGGCCCGGTGCCCTGGATCAGGACGTGCGTCTTCAGCTCGGTCGGGTCGGCCGCGCCGGACACCGGGGTGATCTCGGCCGGCTTCTTGCCGTTGTCCTTGACCTGCGGGAAGCCCGCCGGCGGCGGCGTGACGGTACCGCTCACCACGGCGTCGGGCGCGCTGGAGTTGCGGATGTCGATCACGAAGATCAGGTCGTCCTTGGGCCCGATCGACATGTCGGACTTGCCCTGGGAGCCGAACGCGGCGGCCGGCGGGGCCACCACCAGGATCCGGCTGCCGGCCTTCTTCCCGACCACGGCCTGGTCCAGCGCCGGGATCAGCGCGTCCGTGCCGGCCTGGAAGATCTGCGGCTTGCCGTTGTTGTCGTACGAGCTCGGGATGTCCTTGCCGGTGTTCCAGTCCTTGGCGGTGTAGTCCACCGAGGTCCAGGAGTTCTTGTCCACCTTGGGGCCGGTGCCCTCGGACAGCACCTTGACCACGAAGCTGCCGTCGGACGCCTCGCCCGGCACCTGGATCTCGGCCTTCTTGCCGAAGTCGCCGGCGACCGTCGGCAGCACCTTGGCGCTGTCCTTGATCGGCGGCACCGGGTCGGCGGTCGGAGTGGGCGGCGCGGACTTGGCCGCGTCCGGCTTCGCGGCGGTGTCCGACGTGGAGCCGTCCTTGTTCACCAGGTACAGCGTCACGGCGCTGCCGGCCAGCAGTACGGCCAGCACCGTGCCGAGGATCACGCCCAGTCGGCCCACCCCGGGCGGGTTCTCGTCGTACCCGGCCTCCGAGGTGTCGCCCCGGCGCACGGTGGAGGCGAAGATCTGCGGGGTGTCGTCGGTCTTGGTCCCGCCCGTGGCACGCGGCTGCTGGCCGGGCTGCGCCCAGCCGGCCTGCTGCTTCAGGATCGACGGCGGGACGACGATCGACTCACCGTCCCCCGGAAGCGGGCCGCCGGGACGCGAGGCGGCCGGGTCACCCGCAGAGCTGTCGTTCGCCGCGGTACCGGCCCCGCCCGGGCTCGGCGTCTTCTCAGTCATGACTCCCCATCCATCTCGCCACGAGGTCTTCCAGGTCTGCGACCGGCGTGCTGAGCGCCGGCCTGCCGTCGCACCATCCGCCCCGGCCTTGGCGCCGGGCGGCGCCTGCCACAGTGCGAGGGCAGTATGACAGCTCAGGATGAGGGCGGACGCTTCGTTGTACGAGCGTCCGCCCAAGCGTACGGAATCCCCTGGGTGACTTCCTAGACCGCTTCCAGAATGTCGATCACGAAGACCAGCGTGGAGTTGGGCGGCACCGAGCCCTGAGCCTGGTCCTTGTAGCCGAGCCCGGGCGGCACCACGAGCTGGATCCGGCTGCCGACGGTCTGGCCGACCAGCCCCTTGTCCCAGCCCTCGATCACACTGCCGGTGCCGATCTGCACCGCCTGCGCGCCGCCGTGCGTCCAGGAGGCGTCGAACTGCTGGCCGTTGTTCCAGAGCACCCCGGTGTACTGCACCACCAGGGTCTGCCCGGTCTTGACCTGCTTGCCCTCGCCCTTGATGAGCACCGCCTGCTGGAGGTCGGTGGGCGCGGCCTGCCCGGCCGGGACGGTGATCGTCACCGGGGCCTTGCCGTTGTCCTTGACCTGCGGCAGGTTCGCCGGCGGCTGGGTCATGGCGCCGCTCAGCGTGGAGTCCTGCGGCAGGCTCTCCATGATGTCCAGGACGAACACCACGGTGTCGCCCTTGCTGACGCCGAGCTGGGTGCTGCCCTGCTCGCCGAAGGCCGCCGTCGGCGGGGCCACCACCAGCAGCCGACTGCCGACCTTCTTGCCGATCACGCTCTGGTCCAGCGCCGGCACCAGCTGCCCGCTGCCCGCCTGGTAGAGCTGCGGCTTCCCGCTCGGGTCGTACGAGCTGGGCAGGTCCTTGCCGGTGGTCCAGTCCTTCGCCGTGTAGTTGACCGTCACCCAGTCGCCCTTGTTGACCGCCGGCCGGTCGCCCTCGCTGACGGTGTTCACCACGAACTGGCCGCTGGGCTGGCCCTCGGGGAGGGTGATGGTGGCCTTGCTGCCGAACCCGCCCCCCGAGAGCACGGGCATCGGCGACGCCTCGCCGACCGGCGCGGGCACCGTCGGAGGCGCGCTCGGCGCGGACGGAGTCGCCGGGCCGGCCGCCTTGGGCGAACTGCTGCAGGCGACCGCCAGCAGCAACGGCAGGGTGAAAAGCAAACCGGCGGTGCGGCGCACGGGGGTCCTAACTGTCGTTCGAGGTCGGCTCTCCTGACTCGACGGACAGCGTATGCCCGGACGGTGTCCGGCCCCGGTAGACACCACCGGGGCCGGACACCGCCTTGATCACAAACCCGAGGGCGCCGCGGATCACATCCCGGCGATGAGCTTCTCCACCCGCTCGTCCACCGAGCGGAACGGGTCCTTGCAGAGCACCGTCCGCTGCGCCTGGTCGTTCAGCTTCAGGTGCACCCAGTCCACCGTGAAGTCCCGGCGCTGCTCCTGCGCCCGCCGGATGAAGTCCCCGCGCAGCCGGGCCCGGGTGGTCTGCGGCGGGATCGACTTGGCCTCGAAGGTCTTGAGGTCGGTGGTCACCCGCTGCGCCTGGCCCTTGCCCTGGAGCAGGTAGAACAGCCCGCGCCGGCGGTGGATGTCGTGGTACGCGAGGTCGATCTGGGCCACCCGGGGGTTGGACATGCTCATCTGGTGCTTCTCGCGGTAGCGCTCGATGAGCTTGTACTTCATGATCCAGTCGATCTCGGTGGCCACCCCGTCCAGGTTCTCGGTGCGGACGGCCTCCAGGGTCCGGCCCCACAGGTCGAGCACCCGGGCGATGGTGCCGGTGTTGATGCCCTTGCGGTCGGCGAACTCCAACGCCTTGGTGTAGTACTCCTCCTGGATGTCCAGCGCGCTGGCCTCGCGCCCGTTGGCGAGCCGCACCTGGTGGGTGCCGGTGAGGTCGTGGCTGACCTCGCGGATCGCCCGGATCGGGTTCTCCAGGGTGAGGTCGCGCATCACCACGCCGGCCTCGATCAGCCGCAGCACCAGGTCGGTGGCGCCGACCTTGAGCAGCGTCGTGGTCTCGGACATGTTGGAGTCGCCGACGATGACGTGCAGCCGGCGGTAGCGCTCGGCGTCCGCGTGCGGCTCGTCGCGGGTGTTGATGATCGGGCGCGAGCGGGTGGTGGCGGAGCTGACGCCCTCCCAGATGTGCTCGGCGCGCTGGCTGACGCAGTAGACCGCGCCGCGCGGGGTCTGCAGCACCTTGCCGGCGCCGCAGATCAACTGCCGGGTCACCAGGAAGGGGATCAGCACGTCCGCCAGCCGGGAGAACTCCCCGTGCCGGGCCACCAGGTAGTTCTCGTGGCAGCCGTAGGAGTTGCCGGCCGAGTCGGTGTTGTTCTTGAACAGGTAGACGTCGCCCGCGATGCCCTCCTCGTGCAGCCGCCGCTCGGCGTCCACCAGGAGCCCTTCGAGGATGCGCTCGCCCGCCTTGTCGTGCGTCACCAGCTCGATCACGTCGTCGCACTCGGGGGTGGCGTACTCGGGGTGGGAGCCGACGTCGAGGTACAGCCTGGCACCGTTGCGCAGGAAGACGTTGCTGCTGCGGCCCCAGGAGACGACGCGGCGGAACAGGTACCGCGCCACCTCGTCCGGCGACAGCCGCCGCTGACCGCGGAACGTGCAGGTCACGCCGTACTCGTTCTCCAGCCCGAAAATCCGGCGGTCCATGAGCACTCCTATCTGGTCGGAGCTGTCCGAAACCGCCTCCACGACGACTGGGCCGCCGCAGGGGCACCGGAGCCCCGTACGGCCTCCGTCCGGCCGCCGTACGGGACTCCGCAGGCACTGCTACTCCGGCGCGGTGTCCGCCGGGTTGTCCTCGTCGTCCGACTCCGCGGACTGGTCTCCGTCGAGCAGCCGGGCGAGCTGGTTTCCCAGGATGCGCTTGAACTTGCGCTGCTGGAAGCGCTGGCGGTCGAGGACCGCGACCTCCAGCTGCTCCGGGGTGAGGGTGCGCGGGCTGCCGCCGTTGGGGTCGCGGGCGAGCGAGTCCACGGCGGCCCGGACCACCTCGGTGAGGCTCATCCCGGCGCGGTGGCGCTGGCCCAGGTAGTTGCCGATCGAGTCGGCGTTGCCGCCGACCACGACGTAGTTCTTCTCGTCGACGATCGAGCCGTCCGGGGTGAGGCGGTAGATCTGGTCCTCGTCCGCGGTGCGGCCGACCTCGGCCACGATCAGCTCGACCTCGTAGGGCTTCTCGCCGACCGAGGAGAAGATGGTGCCGAGGGTCTGGGCGTAGACGTTGGCCAGGCCTCGGGCGGTGACGTCGGCCCGGTCGTAGGAGTAGCCGCGCAGGTCGGCGTAGCGGACGCCGCCGATGCGCAGGTTCTCGAACTCGTTGTACCGGCCGACCGCCGCGAAGGCGATCTTGTCGTAGATCTCGGAGACCTTGTGGAGCGCTCTGGAGGTGTTCTCGGCGACGAAGACGATGCCGTCGGCGTAGGTGAGCACGACCACGCTGCGGCCGCGCGCGATGCCCTTGCGGGCGTACTCCGCGCGGTCCGCCATGGCCTGCTGGGGCGAGACGTAGAACGGTGTCGACACCGGCGGTCGTCCCTTTCCTGTGAGGTGACGGCTAGAGCAGCGGGGCCTGCGGGCCGTTGGGGTGGGAGAGACGCTGGTCGGTGATCGAGACCGCGATCTCGGCGACCTCCGCGTCGGTGAGCCGGCGGAAGCCGTCCTCGGTGATCAGCGAGACGATCGGGAAGATCTTGCGGGCGAGGTCCGGGCCGCCGGTGGCGGAGTCGTCGTCGGCCGCGTCGTAGAGCGCCTGGATGACCAGGGTCGAGGCCTGTTCGGCCGTCAGGTCGTCGCGGTAGAGCTTCTTCATCGAGCCGCGGGCGAACACCGAACCCGAACCGGTGGCGGCGAAGCCGCGCTCCTCGGAGCGCCCGCCGGTGACGTCGTAGTTGAAGATCCGGCCGCGGCCGAGGTCCAGGTCGTAGCCGGCGAACATCGGGACGACCGCGAGGCCCTGCATCGCCATGCCCAGGTTGCCCCGGATCATGCTGGTGAGCCGGTTGGCCTTGCCCTCCAGGGAGAGCACGGCGCCCTCGATCTTCTCGTAGTGCTCCAGCTCCAGCTGGAACAGCCGGACCATCTCGACCGCGAGGCCGGCGGTGCCGGCGATGCCGACCGCGCTGTACTCGTCGGCCGGGAACACCTTCTCGATGTCGCGCTGGGCGATCACGTTGCCCATCGTCGCCCGGCGGTCACCGGCGATCACCACACCGCCGTCGAACACCGCGGCCACGATGGTGGTCCCGTGCGGGGCCTCGACCACGGCACCCTCGGGGAACCCGCGGTGGCCGGGGATCAGCTCCGGCCTGTGCTCGGCGAGGAAGTCCAGGAACGAGGAGGACCCCGGGGTCAGGAAGGCAGCCGGTAGACGCCCGGTGCCACGAGTGTTGGCTTCCACACGATTCCTTCCAGGTAGCTTGAAGCTCGCGCTGCCCGCACCCTACCCGCCCGACGATCACTGTCCACGCGTGGAGGGGGCCGGTGCCGGGCGGCCGGGCGGCCCTCGCCACCCAGCCGCCCCGACGGTCGCGACCGTGAATTCCCGAATACCGGCGACGGGCTATTGCCCGCCCTTCTGCACGAATCCCCGGACGAAATCCTCGGCGTTCGACTCGAGTACTTCGTCGATTTCGTCCAGCACCGCGTCGACGTCGTCGCTCAGCTTTTCCTGGCGCTCCTTGAGGTCGTCGGAATTCTGGGTTTCCGCGGCCTGCTCCTCGACCTCCTCGGAGGACCGGTTTGCCCGCTGCTGGCCGCCGCCGGTGTCCTTGCTCGCCATTTCCCTCACCCCGCTCGATTCGTCTGGCACGGTTTGGTCGTTGCTTGCTGCATCGACCCTATACACAAGGTGCGACTACCGCTCCCGGTTTGCCGGTGGCGCTTCCTGTCCAACACCCGCTGCCACCCCGGATGATTCCCATTCGGCGGACGTTCACCCATGGTGATCGAAAAGTTACCCGCCGGAGAGGACCCGGAGCAGGTCCTCCGCGGTGCGGCAGCGGTCCAGCAGCTCCTTGACGTGGTTGCGGGTGCCGCGCAGCGGCTCCAGCGTGGGCACCCGCTGCAAGGAGTCCCGGCCCGGCAGGTCGAAGATCACCGAGTCCCAGGAGGCCGCCGCGACGTGGTCGGCGTACTGCTCCAGACAGCGCCCGCGGAAGTACGCCCTGGTGTCCTCCGGGGGCTTGGAGACGGCCCGCTCGACCTCCTCCTCGGTCACCAGCCGCTCGAACCGGCCACGGGCCACCAGGCGGTTGTAGAGGCCCTTCTCGGGCCGTACGTCGCTGTACTGGAGGTCGACCAGGTGCAGCCTCGGGTTCTCCCACCCCAGGGCGTCCCGGCTGCGGTAGCCCTCCAGGATCTCCCGCTTGGCGATCCAGTCCAGCTGTTTGGAGAGCGACATCGGATCGCGCTCCAGCCGGCCGAGGACGTCCTCCCAGCGGGCCAGCACGTCCGTCGTCTGCTCGTCCGCGTCGTTGCCGAAGCGGTCCTCGACGTACTTGCGGGCCAGCTCGAAGTACTCCAGCTGGAGCTGGACGGCAGTGAGCTTGCGCCCGTTGCGCAGGGTGATCAGGTGCTTGAGCGTGGGGTCGTGGGAGACCCGGTGCAGGGTGCGCACCGGCTGGTCGACGGCGAGGTCGGCGGCGATGAAGGAGTCCTCGATCATCGACAGGACCAGCGAGGTGGTGCCCAGCTTGAGGTAGGTGGAGATCTCGGAGAGGTTGGCGTCCCCGATGATCACGTGCAGCCGGCGGTACTTCTCCGCGTCGGCGTGCGGCTCGTCCCGGGTGTTGATGATCGGGCGCTTGAGCGTGGTCTCCAGGCCGACCTCGACCTCGAAGTAGTCGGCCCGCTGGCTGATCTGGAAGCCGTGCGCCGAACCGTCCTGGCCGATGCCGACCCGGCCGGCACCGGTGACCACCTGGCGGGAGACGAAGAACGGGGTGAGGTGGCGGACGATGTCGGCGAACGGCGTCGCCCGCTTCATCAGGTAGTTCTCGTGGGTGCCGTACGAGGCGCCCTTGTTGTCGGTGTTGTTCTTGTACAGGTGGATGTTCTGCCCGTTGGGCAGCTCCAGCGCGCGCTGCGCCGCGGCCGCCATGATCCGTTCCCCGGCCTTGTCCCAGAGCACGGCGTCGCGCGGGTTGGTGACCTCCGGCGAGCTGTACTCGGGGTGCGCGTGGTCCACGTAGAACCGGGCCCCGTTGGTGAGGATGATGTTGGCGAGGCCGATGTCCTCGTCGGTCAGCTGGCTGGCGTCCGCCACCTCGCGCGCCAGGTCGAAGCCCCGGGCGTCACGCAGCGGGTTCTCCTCCTCGAAGTCCCAGCGGGCCCGCCGCGCCCGGTGCATCGCCGCCGCGTACGCGTTGACGATCTGGGACGAGGTGAGCATGGCGTTGGCGTTGGGGTGCCCGGGCACGGAGATCCCGTACTCGGTCTCGATGCCCATCACGCGCCGTACGGTCATGCGGCCCTCCTTGCCCGGTGCGCCGCCCCCCACGGGCGGAGCACGCCGACGTACCGCTGAAACAACACCGACGCCGGCGGTCTGCCCGCGGACGGTGGGTCGAGCCTAGAACCCGGTGCCGACGGGCGGGCCCCGAGACGCGCCGTCCGGCTGCGGGGCCGCGAGGCGCCACAGCCGGACGGGGTGCGTGCTGTTCCGGGGACCGCCGGGCGGCCCGGTCACCGCGTGCTTACAGGTACTGCCCCGTGTTGGCGACAGTGTCGATCGAGCGGCCGGACTCGGCGCCCTGCTTGCCGGTGACCAGCGTGCGGATGAAGACGATCCGCTCGCCCTTCTTGCCGGAGATGCGGGCCCAGTCGTCCGGGTTGGTGGTGTTCGGCAGGTCCTCGTTCTCCTTGAACTCGTCCACGCAGGCGGCGAGCAGGTGGGAGACGCGGAGTCCGCGCTGACCGTGGTCGAGGAAGTCCTTGATGGCCATCTTCTTCGCGCGGTCGACGATGTTCTGGATCATCGCGCCGGAGTTGAAGTCCTTGAAGTACAGGACCTCCTTGTCGCCGTTGGCGTAGGTGACCTCCAGGAAGCGGTTCTCCTCGGTCTCGGTGTACATCCGCTCCACGACCGCCTGGATCATCGCCTCCACCGTCGCCTCGACGGAGCTGCCGTGCTCCTTGAGGTCGTCCGGGTGGAAGGGCAACGAGTCCTTGAGGTACTTGGAGAAGATGTCCTTCGCGGCCTCGGCGTCCGGGCGCTCGATCTTGATCTTGACGTCCAGGCGGCCGGGCCGCAGGATCGCCGGGTCGATCATGTCCTCGCGGTTCGAGGCGCCGATGACGATGACGTTCTCCAGGCCCTCCACGCCGTCGATCTCGGCGAGCAGCTGCGGGACGATGGTGTTCTCCACGTCCGAGCTGACGCCGGAACCGCGGGTGCGGAACAGCGACTCCATCTCGTCGAAGAAGACGATGACGGGCGTGCCCTCGCTCGCCTTCTCCCGGGCCCGCTGGAAGACCAGGCGGATCTGCCGCTCGGTCTCGCCCACGTACTTGTTGAGCAGTTCGGGGCCCTTGATGTTGAGGAAGTAGCTCTTCCCCTGGGGGCGTCCGGTGACCTCGGCGACCTTCTTGGCCAGCGAGTTGGCGACCGCCTTGGCGATCAGCGTCTTGCCGCAGCCGGGCGGGCCGTAGAGCAGCACGCCCTTGGGCGGGCGCAGCTCGTACTCCTTGAAGAGGTCGGCGTGCAGGTACGGCAGCTCGACCGCGTCGCGGATCAGCTCGATCTGGTTGCTCAGACCGCCGATCTGCCGGTAGTCGATGTCCGGGACCTCTTCGAGGACCAGCTCCTCGACCTCGGACTTCGGGACCACCTCGTACACGTAGCCGGAGCGGGGCTCCAGCAGCAGGGCGTCCCCCGCCCGGATGGTGAGCTCGCGCAGCGGTTCGGCGAGGCGCACCACCCGCTCCTCGTCGGTGTGGCCGACGACCAGGGCGCGCTCGCCGTCCTCCAGGATCTCCTTGAGGGTGACGATCTCGCCGATGCGCTCGAAGGCCATCGCGTCCACGATGTTGAGGGCCTCGTTGAGCATCACCTCCTGACCGCGCCGCAGTTCGTCGAGGGCGACGTTGGGGCTGACGTTCACGCGGAGCTTGCGCCCCCCGGTGAAGATGTCGGCGGTGCCGTCCTCGTTGGCCTCGAGGAAGGTGCCGAAACCGGCCGGGGGCTGTGCCAGCCGGTCCACTTCCTCCTTGAGGGCCACGATCTGGTCGCGGGCCTCACGCAGGGTGGAGGCGAGCCGTTCGTTCTGGGCGGTCACACCGGCCAGGTTGGTCTGGAGCTCGACGATCCGCTCTTCGAGGATCCTCGAATTGCGCGGCGAGTCGGCGAGCTTGCGGCGCAACACGGCGATTTCCTGCTCAAGGTACGAGACCTGAGCGGTCTCGTCGGAACCACGAGCGGGCCTGCCGGTGCTGCGGTTGTAGTCGTCATCGTGGGCTGCCACGGTCCTCACCTCCTCCGGGGAGCTGGACGCTTCCAGACCCTACCTGGGACCAGGGGTCCGTAAACCCCTAGATCAAGAAAGATGGAACGGGCGTGTCCGATCTTCGCCCCAGCGTGCTTCCCCTCTGCTAAGGGGATACCCACCGCGCACCACCCAAAGCGGGCCAGATGTATCGTCGAGCGAAGTGATATCCGATCGCGACCGCTCAGCTAGGTCCGATCGTTGTACGAATGGCGGGATTGCCCCAGGAATAGGGCGACCCGGGACAGAAACGGCAGGGGACCATGTCGGCAACCGAGCACACGGCCACGACGGCCGAGCAGCTGGAGGTGTGGATCGACCAGGATCTGTGCACCGGCGACGGCATCTGCGCGCAGTACGCGCCCGAGGTCTTCGAGCTGGACATCGACGGCCTCGCCTACGTGAAGGGGCCGGACGACGAACTGCGCCAGCAGCCCGGGGAGACCGCCCCGGTGCCGCTGACGATCCTTCAGGACGTGGTGGACTCGGCGAAGGAGTGCCCCGGCGACTGCATCCACGTGCGCCGGGTCTCCGACCGGGTCGAGGTGTACGGGCCGGACGCGGACTGACGCGTCCTCCCGTCAGGTCTGGCTGACCGGGGCGGCGGTCTGGGAGCGTTCCCAGCCGCCGCCCTTGCGCGTCCAGGTGAGATCGAGTGAGATGTCGGGACGGAACCGCGGCACGTCCTCGCTCGAATACCCCTGCGCGTGGCCGGTGATGGCGCCGTCGGAGCGCAGCGCGAGCCGTCCGACGGTGAGGTTCTCCCGTTCGGAGAGCAGCGTGGTCAGCACCACCGGGTGGTCGCCGGGCCCGAATCCGAGCAGGTAGACGGCGTCCGGTGGGGTGCCGGTCTCGGCCGCGCAGTGCGCGGCGACCACCGTGCCGGGCCGTCCGTCGCCCAAGTCGGCGGGCATGCCGATGACCGTCTCGATCGGGAACGGGCCACATTCCAAAGGAAGTTGGGCCTTGGCCGGGTCGGGGGCGGCGCTTGCGGCGAGGGCCTTGGGAGTGCTGCGGACGGGCACCGGGGTGCCGGTGGCCGGCGCGGCCGCGAGGGCGGCGGCCACCACCGCGCCGCAGCCGGCCAGGGCGAGGGCCCAGTGCCAGGGGGCGGTGCGCGCGGGTTCGGGCCCGGTGCGGCCCCGCGGTGTCTGCTGTCCAGCCGTCATCCCGACCGCGGTCTCCACCAGGCGTCCCCTCCAGTGCTCCCAGGAGCTGGTCTGCGTGCGCGAGCATCGTCCCACACGCCGGCGACCGGAATGCCGAGGGGTGGCACGAGCAGGCTCGTACCACCCCTGGGCGAAGCGATCCGGGTCAGCCGAGGTCGGGCTGCTCGGTCTCGGTGGCGCGGGCGGCGGCACGGGCCGCGGCGCGCTCCTGCAGGCTCGGCTCGGAGCCCCCGTTGTCGTAGTCCTCGCCGTACGCGCCCTTGGCCGGGCGGCGGCGGCGCAGCGGCGGCTCGACGCCGTCGGCGAGGCGGCGGGCGGTGAGCAGGAAGCCGGTGTGGCCGATCATCCGGTGGTCCGGGCGGACGGCCAGGCCCTCCAGGTGCCAGGTGCGGACCATGGTCTCCCAGGCCTGCGGCTCGGTGAAGGTGCCGTGCTCGCGCAGCGCCTCGACGGTCTTGGACATCTGCGTGGTGGTGGCCACGTAGCAGCAGATGAGGCCGCCGGGGACGAGCGCCTTGGAGGCGACGTCCAGGCACTCCCAGGGGGCGAGCATGTCGAGGATGACGCGGTCGACGTCGGTCTCGACCAGATTGTCCTGCAGGTCGCCGACGGTGAGCTTCCACGCCGGGTGCGGCCCGCCGAAGTAGCGCTCGACGTTGCTCTGGGCGATGTCGGCGAAGTCCTGCCGGCGCTCGTAGGAGGCCAGCATGCCGGTGTCGCCGACGGCGCGCAGCAGGTAGGTGGAGAGCGCTCCCGAGCCCACGCCGGCCTCGACCACGCGGGCGCCGGCGAAGATGTCGGCCATCGCCAGGATCTGCCCCGCGTCCTTGGGGTAGATCACGGCGGCGCCGCGCGGCATGGACAGGACGTAGTCGGGGAGCAGGGGGCGCAGCGCAAGGTACGGGACGTTACCCGTGGTGCGCACGACCGTGCCCTCGGGGGCGCCGATCAGCTCGTCGTGCGGGAACGCACCCTTGTGGGTGTGGAACTGGTTCCCGGCCTGGAGCGTGAACGTGTAGTGGCGGCCCTTGGGGTCGGTCAGCTGGACCTGGTCCCCGACCTGGAAGGGCCCGCGTCGGCGGGTGGCACCGGTCGGTTCGGACATGCGGACAATCCTAAGGGAAGCGGACCGGCCCGCCTGACCAGGCCCCGGTCAGCGGCCGCTGACGGCGGCGGTGAGGCGCTGCTCGATGTCGGTGAGCGCGACGACGCCGAACACCCGGCCGTCCGTCTCGACGACCAGGTACTCCCCGGCCGGGGTGGCCTGGACGGCGCGCAGCAGGTCCTCGCCGCCGAGGTCGGCGTCCAGCCGCAGGCCGGGTTCGAGGTCGCGGGCGAGCGGGCCGACCGCGACCCACGGGCGGCGGTGCTCCGGCACCCCGCGGACGGCGGACTCGCGGACGATGGCGATCGGATCGCCCCGGCCGTCCACCACCACGACCGCGCCGGCCTGGGCCTCGCGGGCACGGCGCAGCGCCTCGCCGAGCGGGGTGTCGGCGGTGACCTCGACGGTCCGGCGGGCGAGCTCGCGCAGCCGCAGGCCGGGCAGCACCTCCTTGAGCCGGGCGTTGCGCAGGCTTCCGGTGGCGCCGTTCCAGATGATCGCGGCGAGGACGGCGGCCAGCACCGCGTCCACCAGGGTGTCGGTCGTGGTGCGCTCGATCCCGCGGGCGGAGCTGACCAGCGGCAGGCCGATCAGGACGACGACGGCCAGCGCCCGGCCGACCCAGGCGGCGGCGACCGTGCCGGTCATCGCCTTGCCGCTGATCGCCCAGACGACCGCCCGCAGCATCCGGCCGCCGTCCAGCGGCAGGCCGGGCAACAGGTTGAACGCGGCGACCACCAGGTTGGAGACCATCAGCCCGGTGAGCAGCACCCCGGGCACGGTGGAGAGCTCCACGGCCTGCAGCCCGAGGTAGAACAGGCCGCCGAGCGCCAGCGAGAGCAGCGGGCCGACGAAGGCCAGCCAGAACTCGCGCCACGGGGTCTCGGCCTCGTTCTCGATCTCGGAGACGCCGCCGAAGAACTGCAGCTGGATCCGCCGTACACCGAGTCCGTAGCGCAGCGCGACCAGGGTGTGAGCGAGCTCGTGCACCAGGACGGAGGCGTAGAAGGCGACCGCGAAGAAGAACGCGAGCAGGTAGCGGGCGGCGCCGAGCTCCGGCAGGACGTCGCCGAGCTGGCCGCCGAACACCCAGGTGATCAGCGCGGCGATGACGAACCAGGACGGGGTGACGTAGATGGGCACGCCGAAGGGGCGGCCCATCAGGAGGCCGCCGCCGCGCTCGGGCGGCTGGGGCGGGCGCCCCGGGGGGCGGCTGCCGTCGTCCTGCGGTGGCTGGTCGGAGGTCTGCTGCCCCCTGCTGTCGCTCACCGTGATCCCTTCGGTCGTCTGCCCCGTCGTGCCCCGGTGCGCCCACGCTACGTGATCGCGGCGCTCCGGCGGCGCGCGCCCCTCTGTCAGGCTTCATACCCACTGTGCCGACCGGTGTGGCAGCACCGTGGCAGCGGGATGACAGCGAAGGGCAATAGGGTCGTAGGCATGCAGCAGACCGACACCACCAGTGCCGCCGGGGCCCCGGCGCGCCCGGCGGCGCCCCCGACCGGCCTGTCCCCGTCCCGTGCGGGGGACTTCCTGACCTGTCCCCTGCTGTACCGGCTGCGGGTGATCGACCGGCTGCCCGAGCCGCCGAGCGCGGCGGCGACCAGGGGCACGCTGGTGCACGCGGTGCTGGAGCGGCTGTTCGACAGCCCGGCGGCCGAGCGGACGCCGGAGCAGGCGCTGGGCCTGCTGCGCCCGCAGTGGGAGCGGCTGCTGGGCGAGCGCCCGGAGCTGGGCTCGCTCTTCCCGGACGACCCGGACGGCGCGGCGCTCACCCGCTGGCTGGCGGACGCCGAGAAGCTGGTCGGCCAGTGGTTCCGGCTGGAGGACCCGACCCGGCTGCACCCGGTGGAGCGCGAGCTGTACGTGGAGACGGCCCTGGAGTCGGGGCTGCTGCTGCGCGGCTACATCGACCGGGTGGACGTCGCCCCGACCGGTGAGGTCCGCCTGGTGGACTACAAGACCGGCCGGGCGCCCTCGCGGGACTTCGAGGGCAAGGCGATGTTCCAGATGAAGTTCTACGCGCTCGTGGTGTGGCGCTGGAAGGGCGTCGTCCCCAAGCGGCTCCAGCTGGTCTACCTCGGCGGGGGCGGCAACGTGGTCAGCTACGACCCGGACGAGGCCGACCTGCTCGCGGTGGAGCGCAAGTTGCGGGCACTCTGGGAGCGGATCACCCACGCGGTGGCCACCGGGGACTTCCCGGCGACCCGCAACCGCCTCTGCGACTGGTGCGACCACCAGGCCAGCTGCCCGGAGTTCGGCGGCACTCCCCCGCCGTACCCGCTGCCCGTGCAGGTCGACACATCGAGCCGTACGTCTGACGAAGACGATCCCACGGGGGATCTGATGAGCAAGGAGTCCTAGTGACGATCCGAGTGCTGCTGGTCGACGACCAGCCGCTGCTGCGCACCGGTTTCCGGATGATCCTGGAGGCCGAGTCCGACCTGGTGGTGGTCGGTGAGGCCGGCGACGGTCAGCAGGCGCTGGACCAGGTGCGGGCGCTGCAGCCCGACGTGGTGCTGATGGACATCCGGATGCCCAGGATGGACGGCGTCGAGGCGACCCGCAGGATCGCCGGCCCGGGGCGGGACGGCCCGGCCAAGGTGCTGGTGCTGACCACCTTCGACCTGGACGAGTACGTGGTGGAGGCACTGCGCGCGGGCGCCAGCGGCTTCCTGCTGAAGGACGTCCCGGCCGAGGAGCTGGTGCAGGCGATCCGGGTGGTGGCGGACGGCGCGGCGATGCTGGCGCCGAGCATCACCCGCCGACTGCTGGACATGTACGCCACCAAGCTGCCCTCGGGCGAGGAGGCGCCGCCGCAGGCGCTGGGCGCGCTGACCGAGCGCGAGCTGGAGGTGCTGAAGCTGGTGGCGCGCGGGCTGTCGAACGCGGAGATCGCGGCCGAGCTGTTCGTCAGCGAGACCACCGTGAAGACGCACGTCGGCCACGTGCTGACCAAGCTCCAGCTGCGCGACCGGGTGCAGGCGGCGGTGTACGCGTACGAGAGCGGGCTGGTGCGCCCGGGCGCCCTGTAGGGCTGGTCCCGGACGTGACGGCGGCCCGCCCGCTTCCCCCGTGCACCCTGGGGGAAAGCGGGCGGGCCGCCGTGTCGAGGGACCCTACTTGCCGCTGCGGCTGATCTCCCAGAAGCGGAACACGCCGGTGGTGTCGACGGTGGACTCGACGCCGGTGATCGACGAACGGGCCGCGTAGAAGGCCTTGTTCTGGTACAGCGGGATGAGCGGCGCGTTCTCGGCGACGATCTGCTGGATCTGGGCGTAGCCGGCCGCCGCGGCGCTGCGGTCGGCCTGCTTCTGGCCGTCCGGCACCAGCTTCTGGCTGATCCGCGGGTCGTCCCAGCCGTGGTGGTAGGCGCCGCCGTCGACGAGCATCGGGGCGGTGTAGTTGTCGGGGTCCGGGTAGTCGGCGAACCAGCCGATGATGTACGCCTGGTAGCGGCCCTCGGCCCAGCCCGCCCGGTACTTGTCCCAGTCCGGCTCCTGCTGGACCGTCACCTGGAACAGGCCGCCGGCCTCCAACTGCTTCTTCAGCATGTCGGGCTCGGCGTTGCCGGCGCGCGAGCGCGACCAGGAGAGGGTGAGCTTGACCGGGATCTGCACCTTGGCGTCGGTGAGGATCTTCTTGGCCTTGCCGGCGTCCTGGTCGCCGTAGCGGTCGAAGAAGGCGGTGGTGTGGCCGGTGGTGCCGGCCGGGACCATCGAGTACAGCGGCTGGACGGTGCGGGCGAAGACGTCGCGGGCGAGCGCCTTGCGGTCGATCAGCTGGGCGGCGGCCTGGCGGACGGCGAGGTTGCCGCCGACCGGGTCCTTGGTGTTGAAGACCAGCGAGCGGGTGTCGTTGCTGTCGCCCTCGACGACCTGCAGGTCGGTCTTGCCGCCCTGCTGGTCGGAGTGGATCTGGGCGGCGGTGTTCGGCTCCAGGCTGTTGTCGGTGAGGTCGACGTCGCCCTTGTCCAGCGCGGTCTTCAGGTCGGCGGGCTTGTCGAAGTACCGCACGGTGAACTTGCTGTTCCGCAGCTTGGCTTCGCCGCTGTACTTGTCGTTGGGCACCAGCACGACCTTGCCCAGCTGCTTGGCGGTGCCGTTGCCGCCGCCCATGCTCTCGATCGAGTCGAAGCGGTACGGGCCGGAGCCGACCTGCTTGTCGTTGGGGGCCACCTTGTCGGCCGGGTAGACCTGGTGGTCGACGATGGCGCCGGCCGGACCGGCCAGCTTGGCCGGCAGGGTCGCGTCGGGCGCGGCCAGCTGGAAGATCACCTCGGTGTCGCCCTTGGCCTCGACGCTCTTGATCGAGGAGAGCAGGGCCGCCGGGCCGTTCTCGTCGTTGATCTTCTTGGTGCGCTGGATCGAGAACACCACGTCGGCGGCGGTCATCGGGTGGCCGTTGGAGAACTTCAGGCCGGACCGCAGGGTGCAGTGGAACTGGGTGGCGTCGCCGCCGGGGAACTCACAGGACTGCGCGGCGTCCGGGGACGGCGCGCTGGAGGCGGCCGGGAAGGCGAGCAGCGACTGGAAGGTGTTGCGCAGCAGCAGCCAGGAGCCGGAGTCGTAGGCGGCGGCCGGGTCCAGCACGCCGGTCAGCTGCGTGGTGCCCATGGTGATCGCCTTGCCGCCCTCCCCCTTGACGGCGTCGGTGACCGATCCGCAGCCGGCCGCCGTCACGGCGACAAGACCGGCGCAGCCGAGTACTGCCAGGCGTTCAGCTGAAGTCTTCACGGGGCGCGTCCTTCTGGGTGCTGTCCGACCGGGGTCGGTGGCCCGCGTCGAGTGCGCTCCGGGGTGCGGAAGGCGTGCGCGGGCCCGGCGCCCGTACGACCGCGGGCGGGACGGGGTTGCCCGTCGTCGGCGGTGGCAGGGCGCGAGGGAGGGGAACGAACTGGAGTAGCGTGCCATATCGAACACGCACGACCGATACCCGTGCAGATGACGTTTGGGATACGGCCGTTGGGGGCATCGCGACGCACCCGACGAGTTGTCAGGCAATGCCCGTTTTCTCCCCGGGCGGCCCTCCGCCACGACCGGATCGGGCCACTTACCGGCGAGTAGGCCACTCCCGCAATGAGATGACAATCACACTCGCGAGGTGACCAGCGAGCGCAGCAGTTCAAGATCGACCTGCTCCAGCGAGGAGAGCACCAGCCGCCCCGGGGCCGGCTCGATCGGCGCCACCGAGGGCACCGCGATCACCGGACAGCCGGCCGCCTCGGCCGCCCGCACCCCGGTCGGCGCGTCCTCGATCACCACGCAACGGGCCGGCTCCGCACCCAGCCGGCGGGCCGCCTCCAGGTACGGGTCCGGGTGCGGCTTGGTGCGCGGCACCTCGTCCCCGGCGACCGTGAAGGCGAAGTGGTGGGCACCCAGCGAACGCAGCACGATGTCGATCACGTGCCGGTGCGAGGCGGACACCAGGGCGGCCGGGATCCCGTGCGCGGCAAGGGTGTTGAGGAGGCGCTCGGCGCCCGGCATGAGCGGCACGCCGCCCGCCAGCAGGTCGACGAAGCGCTGGTTGATCAGCGCCGTCAGGTCCGCCGGGGCGAGGTCCACCCCGGTGGTGCCGACCAGGTAGTCGATCACCCGCGTCATCGGGCCGCCGACCACCTGGGCCCGGTCCTCGTCGGTCAGCGCGTGGCCCAGCTCGGCGAACAGGGTCACCTCGGCCTGCCACCAGAAGTCCTCGGTGTCCACCAGCGTCCCGTCCATGTCCAGCAGCACCGCCTGCAGGCCGCGGCCGTCCCCGTGGTCGAGGACCCGGGTGGCGGTGGAGGTGGTGGTCATGGCGGGAGTCCTTCCGTCGGTACCCCCGGGGCGCGCCCGAGCGCACCCTGGGGATGGCACAGGCCGGCCCGCTGGTGAGCGGACCGGCCCGTTCAGGATCATCAAGGATACGCCCGTACCCCCCGGAAGGAGCGAACGCAGCAGGGCACCGGAGTTACCGGGCGTTGAAGTACTTCGCCTCCGGGTGGTGGATCACGATCGCGTCGGTGGACTGCTCCGGGTGCAGCTGGAACTCCTCGGAGAGCACCACGCCGATCCGCTCGGGCCTCAGCAGCTCGGCGATCTTGGCGCGATCCTCCAGCTCCGGGCAGGCCCCGTAGCCGAGCGAGAACCGGGCGCCCCGGTACTTGAGCGCGAACATGTCCTTGACGTCCTGCGGGTCCTCGCCGGAGAAGCCCAGCTCGTAGCGGACCCGGGCGTGCCAGAACTCGGCCAGCGCCTCGGCCAGTTGCACCGACAGGCCGTGCAGCTCCAGGTAGTCGCGGTAGGAGTTCCCGGCGAACAGCTCGTTCGCCGCCTCCGAGATGCGGTTGCCCATGGTGACCACCTGCAGGCCCACCACGTCCCGGGCGCCGGACTCCTCCGGGCGGAAGAAGTCGGCCAGGCAGAGCCGGCGACCGCGCCGCTGGCGGGGGAAGGTGAAGCGGGTCCGCTCGGTGCCGTCCTCGTGGAAGACGATCAGGTCGTCGCCCTTGGAGTTGGCCGGGTAGTAACCGTAGACCACGGCCGCCTCCAGCCAGCCCTCGGTCTGCAGCCGGTCCAGCCAGGCCCGCAGCCGCGGCCGGCCCTCGGTCTCCACCAGCTCCTCGTAGGACGGCCCGTCGCCGCTGCGGGCCGCCTTCAGGCCCCACTGCCCCTTGAACAGCGCGTCCTCGTCCAGCCAGGAGGCGTAGTCGGCGAACGGGATGCCCTTGACGATCCGGTCGCCCCAGAACGGCGGGGTGGGCACGGTGTTGTCGACGGCGACGTCGGAGCGGATCTGGCCGAGGTTGACCTCCGGCTCCTCCTCCGTCGCCTCGACCCGGGCGTGCCGGCGCTGCTTGAGCTCCGGCAGGGTCGCGCCGGGCACCCCGCGCTTGACGGCGATCAGCGCGTCCATCAGCCGCAGGCCCTCGAAGGCGTCCCGGGCGTAGCGGACCTCGCCCTCGTAGATCTCGTGCAGGTCCTGCTCGACGTAGGCGCGGGTGAGCGCGGCGCCGCCGAGGATCACCGGGTAACTCGCGGCCAGCTTGCGCTGGTTGAGCTCCTCCAGGTTCTCCTTCATGATCACGGTGGACTTCACCAGCAGGCCGGACATCCCGATCACGTCCGCCTTGTGCTCCTGCGCGGCGTCCAGGATCGCCGAGACCGGCTGCTTGATGCCCAGGTTGACCACGTTGTAGCCGTTGTTGGACAGGATGATGTCCACCAGGTTCTTGCCGATGTCGTGGACGTCGCCCTTGACGGTGGCCAGCACGATGGTGCCCTTGCCCTCGCTGTCGGACTTCTCCATGTACGGCTCCAGGTGAGCCACCGCGGTCTTCATCACCTCGGCGGACTGGAGCACGAACGGCAGCTGCATCTGGCCGGAGCCGAACAGCTCGCCGACCACCTTCATGCCGGACAGCAGGGTGTCGTTGATGATCTCCAGCGCGGGCCGCCCGGCCAGCGCCTCGTCCAGATCGGCCTCCAGGCCGTTGCGCTCGCCGTCGATGATCCGGCGCTGCAGCCGCTCGTCCAGCGGCAGCGCGGCCAGCTCCTCCGCCTTGGAGGCCTTGACCGAGGCCGAGGAGACGCCCTCGAACAGCTCCAGCAGGCGCTGCAGCGGGTCGTAGCCGTCCCGGCGGCGGTCGTAGACCAGGTCGAGGGCGGCCTCGCGCTGGTCCTCGGGGATCCGGGAGATCGGCAGGATCTTGGAGGCGTGCACGATCGCCGAGTCCAGGCCCGCCTCCACGCACTCGTGCAGGAAGACCGAGTTCAGCACCACGCGGGCGGCCGGGTTGAGGCCGAAGGAGATGTTGGACAGGCCCAGCGTGGTCTGCACGGCCGGGTGGCGGCGCTTGAGCTCCCGGATCGCCTCGATGGTCTCGATGCCGTCCCGGCGGGACTCCTCCTGGCCGGTGGCCAGGGTGAAGGTGAGGCAGTCGACCAGGATCGAACCCTCGTCGACGCCGTAGTCGGCGGTCAGCTCGGCGATCAGCCGCTCGGCGATCTCGACCTTCTTCCCGGCGGTGCGAGCCTGGCCCTCCTCGTCGATGGTCAGCGCGATCAGGCCGGCGCCGTGCTCGCGGGCCAGCGAGGCGATCCGGCCGAAACGCGAGTCCGGGGCGTTGCCGTCCTCGTAGTTGACCGAGTTGAGCACCGCGCGGCCGCCGAGCGCCTCCAGGCCGGCCCGCAGCACCTGCGGCTCGGTGGAGTCCAGCACGATCGGCAGGGTGGAGGCGGTGGCCAGCCGGCCGGCGATCTCCTTCATGTCGGCGACGCCGTCGCGGCCGACGTAGTCCACGCAGAGGTCCAGCAGGTGGGAGCCGTCCCGGATCTGCTCGCGGGCGATCTCCACGCAGGCCTGCCAGTCGCCGGCCAGCATCGACTCCCGGAACTTCTTCGAGCCGTTGGCGTTGGTGCGCTCGCCGATCGCCAGGTACGAGGTGTCCTGGCGGAACGGCACCGCCTGGTACAGCGAGGCCGCCGAGGGCTCCGGCTGCGGGGTGCGCGGGGTGACCGGGCGGCCCTGCACCCGCTCGACCACCTGGCGCAGGTGCTCGGGAGTGGTGCCGCAGCAGCCGCCGACCAGCGAGAGGCCGTACTCGCGGGTGAACACGTCGTGCGCGTCGGCCAGTTCGGCCGGGGAGAGCGGGTAGTGGGCGCCGTCCTTGCCGAGCACCGGCAGGCCCGCGTTCGGCATGCAGGACAGGCCGATCCGCGCGTTCTTGGCCAGGTAGCGCAGGTGCTCGCTCATCTCGGCCGGGCCGGTGGCGCAGTTGAGGCCGATGTAGTCGACGCCGAGCGGCTCCAGGGCCGTCAGCGCGGCGCCGATCTCGGAGCCGAGCAACATGGTGCCGGTGGTCTCCACCGTCACCTGCACCAGCACCGGCAGGTCCAGCCCGGCCTCGGCGAGGGCGCGCTTGGAGCCGAGGATGGCGGCCTTGGTCTGCAGCAGGTCCTGACTGGTCTCGACCAGCAGCGCGTCGGCGCCGCCGGCGATCAGGCCGGCCGCGTTCTGCTGGAAGCCGTCGCGCAGCGTCTCGTACGGGGCGTGGCCGAGGGTGGGCAGCTTGGTGCCGGGGCCGATCGAGCCGAGCACCCAGCGGGTGCGGCCGTCGGCGGCGTGCGCGTCGGCGACCTCGCGGGCGATCCGGGCGCCGGCCTCGGACAGCTCGAAGATCCGCTCCGCAATGTCGTACTCGCCGAGTGCGGAGAAGTTGGACCCGAAGGTGTTGGTCTCGACGCAGTCCACGCCCACCGAGAAGTAGGCCTCGTGGACGGAGCGGACGATGTCGGGCCGGGTGACGTTGAGGACCTCGTTGCAGCCCTCCAGGTTCTGGAAGTCCTCCAGCGTCGGATCCTGTGCCTGGAGCATGGTGCCCATCGCACCGTCGGCGACCACCACCCGGGTGGCGAGTGCTTCACGCAGCGCGTTCGCGCGGCTCTGCTGAGTGATGGACGGATCGGCTGCAGTGGCCATGGGGCTTCTCCCTGTGCGACGGCTGTCGGCTTTGCGGGCCCGCTTACTCGGGCCCGCACGTGGCCAGGGTATCCGGCCCGCGCCCCGACCTGCGGCGGCATTCCGTATCCTGAGCGTTCGAGCGCAAGGGGGGAGCAACCGCGTGGCCCGATTCCGGACTTTCGCGCGGCGCACGACGGGGGCGCTGGCGGCCCCGTTCCGGGCGGCGCGCAGACGCTGGCGGAGCTGGTCCTGGTGGCGCCGGGCGCTGCTGGCGCTGGGCCTCGCGGTGGCCGTGCCGGCCGCCGCACTCGGCTCGGCCTTCGTCGCGATCCGCTTGCAGTACACCGGCGACCCGTCCGCCGAGGCCCACACCCGCGGCCGGGACGCGCTCTGGCTCGGCCACGCCTGGGTGGACGGCCGCAAGACCGACGCCGACGTCACCGCCCTGGTGCGGCAGCTGGCCGGCACCGGCATCCGCGACCTGTACGTGCACACCGGCCCGCTGGAACACGACGGCTCACTGCCGCCGACCGTCCACCCCAGGGCCCGCTGGTTCACCGACACGGTGCACCGGGCGCTGCCGGACGTCCGGCTGCAGGGCTGGCTGGGCGACGAGGTCAAGCCGGAGAAGGACGCCCTGGACCTGGAGGACGCCCCCACCCGGGAGCGGGTCACCGCCTCCGCCCGACAGGTACTGGACCTCGGTTTCGACGGCGTGCACTTCGACATGGAACCGATCCGCCCCGGCAGCGCCGGCTGGCTGGCCCTGCTCGACCAGGTCCGCCCGGTGACGGCCGCGCGCGACGCGAAGCTCTCGGTGGCGGCCCCGCAGATCGATCCGGTGCCCGGCCTGCACACCGCCGGCATCCTGCTCACCGACCACGGCAAGTGGTGGGACCGGGCCTACTTCACCGAGACCGCCCGCCGGGTCGACCAGGTCGCCGTGATGACGTACGACACCAGCATGCCGACCGAGCCGCTGTACGGCGGCTACGTCGCCCTGCAGACCGAGCTGGCGCTGGAGGCCACGCCGGCGGGCGTGGACCTGCTGATCGGGCTGCCGTTCTTCTGGGACGACAAGTGGGGCCACTGGGGTGACGCCGAGACCGTGTCCGCCGCCGTCCGGGGCGTCCGGTTGGGGCTGGGCCGTCAGGACCCCGGGCGGCGGAACTTCGGCGTCGCGCTGTACGTGGACTTCGCCGCCACCCCGGAGCACTGGGCGGCGTACCGGCGCGGGTGGGTGGAGGTCTAAGGACCCCTGGGCGAGGGGATGCCCTCGCGCTGTGTGGCCGTTCCGGCACGGTCTGCACCCGACCCGGGCGTCTGACGGACCGTCAGTCCGTGCCGTCCGGATATCCGCTGGATCGGGGCGGTCCGCTCCCCCAGACTGTCCCGGTGCCCGGCCGCGGTGCGCATCAAAGCCCGTAGGCTGGGCAGGTAGGGACCATGGGGCGAGGCGTTCCATGGGTGACGAGAGGTTCGACAGTCGGCAGCCGACCCGTCGGCGCCCCGGCAGGCCAGCCGAGGCGGCGCCGGTCCGACCGCCGACCGGAGGGAGACGCTGGGTGATCGAGCTGGAAGATGTTCCCGAGTTGATCGACCCGGTGATGGTCTGCGCTTTCGAGGGCTGGAACGACGCGGGCGACGCCGCCTCCGCGGCTCTGGCGCATCTGGACGAGACCTGGGGCGGCAAGGTCATCGCCGCCCTGGACGCGGAGGACTACTACGACTTCCAGGTCAACCGGCCCACGGTCTGGCTGGACGGCGGCATCCGCCGGATCACCTGGCCCACCACCCGGCTCTCGGTGATCCGGGTGACCGAGCCGACCACCCGGGACCTCGTCCTGGTGCGCGGCATCGAGCCGAGCATGCGCTGGCGCTCGTTCTGCAACGAACTGCTCGGTTTCGCGCACGAGCTCGGCATCGAGCTGGTGGTGATCCTGGGCGCACTGCTCGGCGACACCCCACACAGCCGCCCGGTGCCGGTCAGCGGGGTCACCTCCGACCCGGAGCTGGCCCGCCGCCTGGACCTGGAGGAGAGCCGCTACGAGGGCCCGACCGGCATCGTCGGGGTGCTCCAGGAGGCCTGCACGCACGCCGGGGTGCCGGCCGTGACGCTCTGGGCCGCCGTGCCGCACTACGTCGCGCAGCCGCCGAACCCCAAGGCGACGCTGGCCCTGGTCAACAAGCTGGAGGACCTGCTGGACCTGCGCATCCCGCCGGGTGAGCTCGGCGAGGACGCCCGGGCCTGGCAGCTGGGCGTGGACCAGCTGGCGGCCGAGGACAGCGAGGTGGCCGAGTACGTCCAGCAGTTGGAGGAGGCGCAGGACACCGCGGAGCTGCCGGAGGCCTCCGGCGACGCGATCGCCCGCGAGTTCGAGCGCTACCTGCGCCGCCGGGAGAATGTCGGCCCGACCGGGGAGAAGCCGGTGTCCGGCCACGCCACGGCGGAGCGGCCGGCCGAGCCGGAGGCCCCGGGCGCGGCCCGGGAGAGCCAGGACGGCGACGAGGAGTAGCCCCACGCTCCGGACAACGCCGAAGGGGCGTCAGGACACCTGGTCCTGACGCCCCTTCGGCGTTGTCCGGAGCGGTTGTCGGCCGTCGGCCGTCGGTCAGAGCGCGACGCCGAGCAGCGCGTCCACGGTGCGGGTGACCAGGCCGGGCGCGCCGATGTCCGTGCCGCCCTCGGCCTCCTGCCGGGCCGCCCAGCGGTCGACGGCGGCCAGCGCGGCGGGCGCGTCCAGGTCGTTCGCGAGCGCCGTGCGGACCTCGCCGAGCAGGCGCTCGGCGGCCGGGCCGTCCGGCCGGGAGACCGCGGCCCGCCAGCGGGCGAGGCGCTCGACGGCCTCGTCCAGGGTCGCCTTGGTCCACTCCCAGTCCTCGCGGTAGTGACGCGAGAGCAGCGCCAGGCGGATCGCCGCCGGGTCGACGCCCTCGCGGCGCAGCGCCGAGACGAAGACCAGGTTTCCGCGGGACTTGGACATCTTGTGGCCGTCCAGGCCGACCATGCCGGCGTGCACGTACGCCTTGGCGTACGGGTGGGTGCCGGTGGCCACCTGGGCGTGCGAGGCGCCCATCTCGTGGTGCGGGAAGGAGAGGTCGCTGCCGCCGCCCTGGATGTCGAAGGACATCCCGAGGTACTGCAGCGCGATGGCGACGCACTCGATGTGCCAGCCGGGGCGGCCGTGGCCGAGTTCGGTCTCCCAGGCGGGCTCGCCCGGGCGGGCGGCGAGCCAGAGCAGGGCGTCCAGCGGGTGGCGCTTGCCGGGGCGGTCCGGGTCGCCACCGCGCTCGGCGAAGACCGGGCGCATGGCCTCCCGGTCGAGGCCGGAGACCTGGCCGAAGTGCGGGTCGGAGTCGACCGAGAAGTAGATGTCGCCGTCCACCTCGTAGGCGGCACCGCTCGCGAGCAGCTTCTGGACCAGCGGGACGATCCACGGGATCGACTCGACGGCGCCGATGTAGTGCGCCGGCGGGAGCAGCCGCAGGGCGGTCATGTCCTCGCGGAACAGGGCCGTCTCGCGCTCGGCCAGCGCGGTCCAGTCCTGCCCGGTGGCGACGGCGCGCTCCAGCAGCGGGTCGTCCACGTCGGTGACGTTCTGGACGTACAGGACGTCGTGACCGGCGTCCTTCCACACGCGCTGCACCAGGTCGAAGGCGTTGTAGGTGGCGGCGTGGCCCATGTGGGTCGCGTCGTAGGGGGTGATTCCGCAGACGTAGATCCGGGCGGTGCCGTCCTGCGGCACGACCTCCCGGACCGTACCCGCTGCGGTGTCGAAGATACGAAGGGGGAGCCCCTGACCAGGCAGGGCGGGAACCTCGGAGGCGGGCCAGGCATGCATGGAACCGACTTTAACCTTGCGAACATTTGAAAGCCTAACCAGTACGCAAGATCGACTGGATTCGCTTCCTGTCGTTGCCGGACCGCTTCTCGACTGATAAAGAGCGGGTCCGACGAGCCCGCCGGAGGTCTTCGGACACGGGTGAGCGCCCGGCCGGCCCTGCCGCCGACCGGGCGCCCGGCACCCCGGGGGACGCGGCCGGAGCCGCTACGACCGCTTCCAGAGGGCCGGCACGTTCGGCGGCTCCCAGCCGACCAGGGCGGTGTGCGCCTGGAGGCAGGTGTAGGAGGCGCCGGAGTAGGTGACGCGGTCGCCCGCGTTGTACGGGGTCCCCGCCTTCCAGCTGCCGCTCGGCGGCGTGCTGGGTGTTCCGGTGGGGGTGGAGGTGGGCGTCGGGCTCGGCGTGCCCGGGGTCTGCGGCACGTCCAGGACGAAGTCGAAGCTGCCTTCGCGGGCCGGGCCGTTCTGGCGGACGTTCATCAGCAGCCGGGCGTCGTAGATGGTGTCCGTGCTGTTGCGCGGCTCGCCCGGGAAGTAGAGCTGGGTGGTGATCACCGGGTGGCTGGGCGCCTGGAGCTTGACGTGGAGGTGCCGGGTCCGGCCCGGGTAGAGGCCGGGGACGATGGTGTCCAGCTTGAAGACGCCGTTCGCGTCGGTGAACTGGTGACCGCGGAAGGTGTAGCCGACGTTGTCGTAGGCGCCGTTGTCGTCGGCCTGCCAGAAGTCCAACAGGACGCCGGGGATCGGCCGGCAGGCGCGGCCGAAGACGTAGCCGCTGACGGTCAGCCGGGTGCCGGGGCCGTCGTCGACCAGGGAACTGCGCAGCGGGGAGTCGGGCTTGAAATAGGGGCCCTCGGTCTGCTCGATGGTGGGGTCGTCGCCGTCGTGACACTCGGGGGTGAAGCCGGGGGGTCGGCCGGTGCCGGCCTGCTCGCGGGCCAGCGCGACACCGCCGCCGACCAGCAGCGGGGCCGCGCCGAGCACGGCTGCGGCCTTCAGGACGGTCTTTCGGCTGATCATGCCGTCGGGGCTGGGCATGCGCCCTCTCCTTTGGGATGGGGGGTGACGGAGCCGGGATGGGGTGGAGGTGGGGGCGGCCCTTGCCATGGTGGGGGCATGACAAGGACCGGACCGGTCACCCGTCCACCTGCACCGGACCGGCCACCGGTGGCCAGCAGCAAAGTTACGGGCCGTCCGGAGCCGCCGCGATGGACGCGATCCGGGGATCGTGGTGATTTCCGTCGACCCTGGCCCGGAACTCCCCCGGCGTCATCCCGGTCTCCCGCCGGAAGAAGCGGCAGAAGTAGGCGGGGTCGGCGAATCCCGCCTCCTTCGCCACCTGACGAATCGTCAGATCCGTGCAGGCCAGCAACCGTTTGGCCTCCAGGGTCTGCTGGCGGCGGATCAGCCTGCCCGGGGTGCGGCCGGTGGCCTGCTTGACCAGGGTCTGCAAGTGGCCCGGCGAGACGCCGAGTTCCTGCGCACTGGAGGCCACCGAGTGGCGCACGCCGCCCGGCCGGGCGATCAACCGGGTGAAGGCGGCGGCCAGTTCGGTCGGCCGACCGGGCGGTGACGGCCGGTCGGCCCGCTCGGCGGCACGCAGCGCCCGGATGATCAGGATGTGCAGGCTGGCCCGCAGCACGCCCTGGAAACCGGGCTGCCCGGCCCGGTACTCGTCCTCCATGTCGGCGAGCAACGCGCCGATCGACCCGGCCTGTTCGCCGAGTCCGAGCGCCGGGCGGGTCGCCAGCGCACGTAACGCGGCGAGGTCCTGCGGGTTCCTGAGCAGGAAGTCCTCGTCGAACAGGACGACCTGGCCGGTGAGTTCGTCCGCGTCCGACCAGTAGTGCACCTGGCCGGGCGTGATCACGCACAACTGCGGTGGCGCCAACGGCTGGTGGACCAGGTCCAGGACGTGGGCGCCGCGGCCGCCGGTGACGTGGACGATCTCGTAGAACGAGTGCCGGTGCGGGAAGCCCGCGCGGGAGAGCGGGCCGATCGTGTCGAAGGTGCCGATGGCGAACGGGAGCCGGGCCTGCAGCCGGTGCAACGGCAGGTCCGGCGTGGTTCGGGGGGTGGGGGTGGTCCGTCGCGCGTCCATCGGAGCAGTGTGCGACCGATTCACGTGACAGGTCCAGACCATCAACCGGCCCGTTGCCTGCGCCGGTGCTACACCGGCGGCCAGGGGATCGCGGGCCAGTCCTCGGAGGGCAGCGGGTACCGGCCGGTGCGGCGCAGTCCGGCCACCCGGGCGCGGGTCGCCTCCAGTTCGGCGGCGGTCAGGTGCGGGGCGAGGCGCTCGGCCAGTTCACCGTCCAGCCGCTCGGCGAGCCGGGCCAGCACCTCCAGCGCCTCGGCGGGCAGCGGCTCGCCGGCCCAGCCCCAGAGCAGGGTGCGCAGCTTGCCCTCGGTGTTGAAGGTGACGCCGTGGTCGATGCCGTAGACCCGGCCGTCGGCGGCCGGGATCAGGTGGCCGCCTTTGCGATCGGCGTTGTTGAGCACCGCGTCCAGCACGGCGAGCCGACGCAGCCGCTGGTCGTCGTGGTGCACCAGCAGCGCGGTGCGGCCCTCGCCGACCTCGGCCCGCACGATCGGCAGCCAGCCCTCCTCGGGGCCGCGCGGGTCCTGGAGGGCCAGCAGCGGCTCGGCCTCGTGGTCCGGCTCGACCCACAGCTGCACCATGCCGGGCCCGTGCGGGCCGTCGCGCAGCACGGTGGGCGGGACCAGCGCCCAGCCGGTCGCGGCGGACACCTCGTACGCGGCGACCTCGCGGCCGGCCAGCGTGCCGTCCGGGAAGTCCCAGAGCGGGCGCTCGCCGGCCACCGGCTTGTAGACGGCCTGCGCGCTCAGCGAGCCGTGCGTGACGGTGCAGTACAGCGCGGCGTTGGAGGCCTCGGTGAGGCGGCCGTGCACGGTCAACTCGCCCTCGCGCAGCAGCTCCAGCGCGGTGGGCACGTCGGCGGCGAGGGCGGCGGCGGCCGCCGGGTCCGTCTGGGGCGGCGTCTCGGTGTTCAGCGCCGGTAGCCGTTCGCGCGCGGGCACAGGTGGCCCTCCGGGTCGAGCGGCAGGTTGCAGAACGGGCAGGGCTTGCGACCGGCCGCGACCAGGTCCAGGGCCCGCTTGGCGAACACCCGGGCCATCGCGCCGGAGAGCCGCACCCGCAGCATGTCCGGGCCGTTGTCGTCGTCCTCGAAGACCGCCGCGGTGCTGTCCTCGTCGTCGTCCTCGCCCTCGATCAGCGCCTGCGCCTCGACCACCAGGCAGCCGTCCACGCTGTCCCAGGCCAGGGCCATGGTGCCGACCCGGAACTCCTGCTCCAGCGGCAGGTCCAGCGGAGCGGTGTCGAGCAGGTCCTGCGGGGCGGCGGCCGGGATGGAGACGTCGCCGCCGCTGCGCCGCAGCGCCTCGTCGAGGACCTCCTCGATCCGCTCGGCGAGCGCCGCCACCTGGGTCTTCTCCAACAGGACGCTGGTGATCCGGCCCCGGGCGCTGGCCTGCAGGTAGAACGCCCGGGCGCCGGGCTGGCCGACAGTGCCGGCCACGAACCGTTCGGGCTGGTCGTAGAAGAAGACCTGACGGGGCACGCTCTCGCTCCGGATCGTGTCGTTCGTGGGGATCACAGGGATCGCTGGGAGGTCATGGCTCGGGCTGCCGTTCGGCGGCCCGCGCGCGGGCTCGCCACGCGGCGGGGCTCGTTAGTCACCCTACGACCTCCGGGCCCCCGTCGGGGAGCCGAGCCGGACTGGCACCGGCCAGCTCAGGCGGTGCCGCCGGGTGGTGCGGGGCCTGACGACCGGCTCGGGGTGGCGGGTCGTGTCGGCGGGCGGTCGCCTCGGGCGGCGGGCCGCCGCGGCGGGCGGTTCGCCTCAGGTGGTGCCGCCGACCACCGCGTCGCCGGCCGGGGTGGCCGGGGCCGCGCCGGTGCGCGGCGCGAGCGAGGCGAGGTCGCCGGTGTCGCCCATCCTCAGTACGAAGGGCCGCTGCGGGGTGTAGCGGATCGCGGTGACCGAGCAGGGCTCGACGCTGATCCGCTGGAAGTGGTCCAGGTGCAGGCCGAGCGCGTCGGCCACCACCGCCTTGATCACGTCCCCGTGCGAGCAGGCCACCCAGACCGCGTCCTCGCCGTGCTCGGCGGCGATCTTCTCGTTCCACTCCCGGACCGCGCTCACCGTGCGGTGGCTCAGCTCGCGCAGCGACTCCCCGCCCGGGAAGGCCGCGGCGGCCGCGTGGTCCTGCACGGTGCGCCAGAGCGGTTCCTTCGCCAGCTCGGCCAGCGGCCGGCCGGTCCACTCGCCGTAGTGGCACTCGCCCAGCCGTTCGTCCTCGGCCGGCGGTCCCAGCTCGGGCCGGGCCGCCAGCAGCGGCTCCAGGGTCTGCCGGCAGCGCTCCAGCGGACTGCTGACGACCCCCGCCAGCGGGATCCCGGCGAGCCGGCCGGCCAGCGCGGCGGCCTGCGCGCGCCCGGTGTCGTCGAGGTCCACGCCGGGCGTCCAACCGGCCAGGATTCCGGCGGTGTTCGCGGTCGAGCGGCCGTGGCGGACGAGCAGCAGGGTGGGCATGGGGCTTAGCCTACGGCCTCCGGGGACGGCCGTGGGGCGGGGGTGCGGGGCCCGACCGTGGGGCGCGGGCGGGGGCGCCGGTCCCGCAGCCGTTCTGGCCCGGCTTCACACCGGACGCCCCGTCCCGGGCCACAATGGCCCGCATGATCGTCCACTGTGCCAGCTACCACGACGGCCACCGGATCGAGGCCCCCGGCGACCTCGCCGGCGCGCTCGCCGCCGCCCGCGCGGCCGGGCCCGGCGGCTTCGTCTGGATAGGCCTGTTCGAGCCCACCGCCGAGGAACTCGACCACGTCGGCCGGGAGTTCGCCCTGCACCCGCTCGCCGTCGAGGACGCCGTCAGCGCCCACCAGCGCCCCAAGGTCGAGCCCTACCAGGGCTCCCTGTTCGTCGCCCTCAAGACGCTCGGCTACCACCCCGGCGCCCACGCGGTGACCATCGGCGAGGTGATGGTGTTCCTCGGTGCGGACTTCGTGATGACCGTCCGGCACGGCGACGACACCCCGCTCTCCGGCCTGCGGGCCCGACTGGAGAAGCAGCCCGAACTGCTGCGGTACGGGCCGAGCTCGGTGCTGCACTCGGTCCTCGACACCGTCGTCGACGGCTACATGGACGTGGCCACCGGGCTGCAGGCCGACCTGGACGAACTGGAGGCGGACGTCTTCGCCCCCGGCCGGGTCGGTCGCGACACCGCCGGCCGGATCTACGGCTACAAACGCCAGGTGATGACCGTCCGCCGCGCCACCGGCCCGCTGCTGGAGCCGGCGCTGCGCCTGGCCCGGGGCGGCGAACCGTACGTCCGCCCGGAGACCCTGCCCTACCTGCGGGACGTCGCCGACCATCTGGCCCGGGTGACCGACCAGGTGGAGGGCATGGACCGGCTGCTGTCCGACATCCTCAACGCCAACCTGGCGCAGGTCAGCGTGCAGCAGAACAACGACATGCGGAAGATCTCGGCCTGGGCGGCGCTGGCTGCCGTGCCGACGCTGATCGCGGGCGTGTACGGGATGAACTTCGTCGACATGCCCGAACTGCGCCAGCCCTGGGGGTACCCGGCGGTGCTGTCACTGATGGTGGCGGTCTGCCTGGTGCTGCACCGGGTGTTCAAGCGGCACGACTGGCTGTAGTGCCGCTCGAAGACCCGGGTACCGCTTCGCCGGGTGCCGGTTCACCGGGTACCCGCTCGCCGGTGGCGCCGGGCGCCGCTACACCAGGCCGGCGCGCTCCAGCGCCTCGACGCCCGTGCGCAGCGCCTGGATCCGCTCGTCCAGGGTGAAGCCGGACGGGGCCAGGGTGAGCGTGGTGACGCCGGCGTCGGCGTAGGCCTGCATCCGGTCCGCGATCCGGGCGGTGTCGCCGATCAGCGAGGTGGCGTCGATCAGCTCGTGCGGGACGGCGGCCGCGGCGCCCGCGTAGTCCTTGGCCAGGTACTTCTCCTGGATCTCGTCGGCGGCCTGCTCGTAGCCCATCCGCCGGGTGAGCTGGTTGTAGAAGTTCTTCTCCTTGCTGCCCATGCCGCCGATGTACAGCGCGGCGTAGGAGCGCTGGGAGTCGACGCCGGCCTTGATGTCCTCGCCGACCGCGATGGTGACGGTCGGGCAGAGGTCGAAGCCGTCCAGGCCCTGCCCGGTCCTGGCGCGGCCGGCCTTCAGCGGGTCGAGGGAGAGTGCGGCGTGCTCGGGCGAGAAGAAGATGCCGAGCCAGCCGTCGGCGATCTCGCCGGTCTGCTCCAGGTTCTTCGGGCCGATCGCGGCGATGTACAGCGGGATGTGCTCGCGCACCGGGTGCACGGTGAGCTTGATCGGCTTGCCGGGGCCCCCGGGCAGCGGCAGCGTCCAGTGCGCGCCCTCGTGGACCAGCCGCTCGCGGGACATCGCCTTGCGGATGATCTCCACGTACTCGCGGGTGCGGGCGAGCGGCTTGTCGAACTTCACGCCGTACCAGCCCTCGGAGACCTGCGGTCCGGAGACGCCGAGGCCGAGCCGGAACCGGCCGCCGGACAGGGTGTCCAGGGTCGCCGCGGTCATCGCGGTCATCGCCGGCGTGCGGGCGGGGATCTGGAAGATGGCCGAGCCGACGTCGATCCGCTCGGTCTTCGCGGCGACGAAGCTCAGGACGGTCGCCGCGTCCGAGCCGTACGCCTCGGCCGCCCAGCACACCGAATAGCCGAGCCGGTCCGCCTCCTGGGCCACGGCGATGTTGTCGGCGTCCATGCCGAGCCCCCAGTAGCCGAGGTTGATTCCGAGTCGCATGTGCCGAACCTTCCAGTCGGTGAGGGTTGGTGGCGAGGGTAGCCGCGCACTCACCGGTCATGCTACTGACCGGTAGTGGTGGTCTGGGTCACACCTGCCGGCCCCCGGTGGCCGGTGATCGTTCTGCGGGTCGCCACCCCTGCCCGGGTACCGGCGACTACGCTCAGCCGACGTGGGGAGCGCTCTTCCCACCTGCGCGTATTCAGGGCTACCGGCGCTCCCGGTGCCACCGGCCAGAGGAGGGCCCGACCGATGGAAAAGCGACACCTCGGCCGTACCGGTCTGCAGGTCTCCCGGCTCGGCCTCGGCACCATGACCTGGGGCCGCGACACCGACGAACACGAGGCCGCCGAGCAGCTCAAGGACTTCGTCGCCGCCGGCGGCAACCTGCTCGACACGGCCGACGTGTACGCCGACGGCGGCGCCGAATACCTGATCTCCCGGCTCACCGACAGTCTGATCCCCCGCTCCGAACTCGTCATCGCCACCAAGGCCGGCAGCGTGCCGGAGTCCACCCGCCGCTTCGACGGCTCGCGCGGGCATCTCCTCTCCGCGCTCGACGCCTCGCTGCGCCGACTCGGCACCGACTACGTCGACCTGTGGCAGGTGCACTCCTTCGACCCCATGACGCCCGTCGAGGAGACGCTCAGCGCCCTCGACATCGCCGTCTCCTCCGGACGCGCCCGGTACGTCGGGGTCTGCGACTTCAGCGGCTGGCAGCTCGCCAAGGCCGCCACCTGGCAGCACTCCCACCACGGGCGCACGCCGCTGGCCGGGGCCCAGCTGGAGTACTCGCTGCTCCAGCGCGGCATCGAACGCGAGGCGCTGCCCGCCGCCCAGGACGCCGGGGTCGGGCTGGTCGCCTCCTCGCCGCTCGGACGCGGGGTACTCACCGGCAAGTACCGGCACGGCGTCCCGCAGGACTCGCGCGGCGCCTCGCCGTACCTGTCCGGGTTCGTCCAGCCGTACCTCGGGGAGCGCTCGCGGCGGATCGTCGACGCCGTCGCCACGGCCGCCGACGGGCTCGCCAGCAGCCCGCTCGCGGTCGCCCTCGCCTGGGTCCGGGACCGGCCCGGGGTGGCGAGCGCGCTGGTCGGAGCCCGTACGGTGGCCCAGCTGCAGGCGGCGCTGTCGGTGGAGGCGCTTACGCTTCCGGGTGAGATCCGTGGTGCGCTGGACGACATCTCGTCGCCCGTGCACCGCTACCCGGACCAGGGGTGGAGCGAGCTGTAGCCCCTCGTCCTGATGAACAGGCAGTGGAGTGACCTTTGGAGCGGACGATGAGTGACACGGAGAACGGCGCTCCGGAGGAGACCACCGGGGGCTCGGCCGGCTCGGCCCGCCCGGCGGACAAGGCGGCGGCGATCGCCGAGTTGGCGCAGCGGATCCGCAGCGTCGGCCCGCAGGCCGCACCGCCGGAGGGCGGGGACCGCCCGGCCGTCGTCGAGGACGCCAAGGGCGCCGGGGCCCCGGCCACCGCGCCGACTCCGGGCCCGACTCCGGGCCCGGCTCCGGGCCCCGGGGAGCTCGACCGACAGCGCGCCCAGGCGCTCAAGGACACCGCTGAGGTGCTGACCGCCGGGGGCGCCCCGGCGGAGCTCGCGGCCGCCGCGGTGGCCGAGTTCGGCGACGGCGCCGCCGAGCAGCTGCGCTCCGACCCATGGGCGGTGCTGTCCCTGCCCGGCGTCCGGCCCGACCACGCGGACGGCTTCGCGCGCGGCCTGCTCGGCCCCGCCGCCGGCCCCGGCGACCCGCGCCGCGCCCAGGCGCTGGTGCCGTGGCTGCTGGAGCAGGCGGCGCTGCGCGGCCACTCCGCCGTGGAGGTCGCCGAGATCGCGGCCGGACTCGACCGCCACGGGCTGCCGGACTCGGCCGCGGCGATCCAGGCCGCCGTCCTCGACGGGCGCGCGATGCCCTTCCAGGAGGAGCTGACCGGACCCGAGGCCCACGCGGCGGGCGGGGACGAGGACGAGGAGCCGCCGACCCGGACGCTGCTCGCCCTGGAGCGGCTCGCGCTGGCCGAGGAGAGCCTCGCGGACGGGCTGGTCCGGCTGATGTCGACCTTCGTGCCCGGCGAGGACCCGGAGCCGGGCGAGGACTCGGTACCGGACGAGGACTCGGTACCGGACGAGGGCCCTGAGCCGAGCGAGGAGGCTGACGCCGGTGAGGGCGCCGACTCGGGCGAGGCCGCCGACCTGAGTGAGGCCGCCGGCTCGGAGGCGCGTTCCGACGCGGGTGAGGCCGCCGGCTCGGGCGAGGGCGCTCCGCAGGCCCCCGCCATGCCCGGCCCGACCGCGTGGGCGGCCGCCGGTGAAGCCGCGCCGTCCTCCTCCGCCACCGCCCTGATCCAGGCCGTCGCCGACAACGCCCTGGTGCTGCACACCGGCGGCGAGGCCGCCCGCGCCGAACCCGCCGCGCTGCTGGCCGCAGTCCGCGGCCTCGGGCTGCGGGCCTGGGCCGTCACCTGGACCGACCAGGGCCGGGAGTCCTTCGCCGCGCTCATCGACGCCCCGGCCGCCGTGGTCACCCTCGCCGACCTGCTCTCCGGCGCCGCCGGACCGGGCCGCTCCTCCGACGGCACGCTCGCCCTGGACGTCCTGGTCGTCCTCGACGCCCCGCTGCTGGACGTCGAACTGGCCGCCACCGTCCTGGAGTCGCTCGCCGACGGCACCCGCCTGGTGCTCAGCGGTGACCCGGGCCAGCTCTGGTCGGCCGGCCCCGGACGGTTCTTCGCCGACCTGCTGGCCGCCAAGGTCTGCCCCGCGGTCGCCTCCCGTACCCCGGACTTCGGCCCGATCGGCGAGCTGGTCTCCGGCATCGGCATCGGCGAACTCCAGCCGGTCGAGGCGCCGGACAAGGAGGTGGTCATCCTGACCGCCAAGGACGGCGGCGAGGCCGTCCACCGCGCCGTCCAGCTGCTCACCGACTCCATCCCGCGCGCCCTCGGCATCCCCGCCGAGCAGGTGGTACTGCTCACCCCGGGCCACGGCGGCCCGGCCGGCACCCGGGGCCTGAACGCCGCCGCGAAGGCCCGGCTCAACCCGGGGCCCGGCCGGTTCGGCGGCTTCGACCCGGGCGACCGGGTGGTCGACTCCCCCGCCCCCGGCATCACCCGCCCGGCCCGCGTGCTGGACGGCGACGCCACCGGCCTGCACCTGGAGTACGCGGACGGCTCGCGCCGGACCGTCCCGCCCGCCGAGGCCGCCCGGCTGCGGCACGGCTGGGCGCTGACCGTCCACCAGGCGCTCGGCCGCCGTTGGCCCGGCGCGGTGGTCGTGCTCCCGGAGGACGCCGCCCCGGCGCTCACCCGGCAGTGGGTCTACACCGCCTTCGGCCGCGGCGAGCGGCACCTGTCCGTGGTGCACGCCGCGGGCCCGGCGCTCGCCCAGGCCGTCGCCGAGCGCCCGGCGCAGCCGCGCACCACCCGGCTGCGGGCGATCCTCGCCGAGAACGCCGCGTCGGCGTACTGATCCGCGCACACCGGTTGACACTCCGGTCCGAACACGCCGGACCGGGAACACAGCGGGCGGGCCCCACACCCGGTGGGGTCCGCCCGCTGCGGTCCGAGCCGGTCAGTCGTCGGGGTCCTCGTCGTCGTAGACCTCGCTCACGTCGAACCGGCAGATCAGCATCTGCGGGTCGGCGTGCTCGAAGGGCTCCGGCAGCCACTCCCCCGGCTCGGTCGGCTCCGCCGCCGCGACCCAGAGCGTCGAGTCCGCCTCCTCCAGGCCGAACTCCTCGCTGCGGGCGGCGATCTCGTCCGGCTCGTACTCGCCGAACAGCACACCGATCGCGGCGTTCACCCCGCTGGTGCCGCCCCCGCCGGGGGTCAGCGACTCGTCGAGCCGCTCGGCCTGGGCGCGCAGCCGCTTGGGGTCGGCGACGTGGTAGTCCCGGCGGATCAGCACGCTGATCGCCTCGGGCTGTTCGGGGCCGTGGTAGCCGCCCGGGCCCTCGTCCCCGGGGATCTCGAAGGGGGTGACCTCGTCGTAGACCTCGTAGAGGAGTTGGTCGTAGGCGATGGCCGCCGTCGCGAGCTGCTCGTAGGCGGCGGACACAGCGGGATCATCCGCTGCGCTGGGGCTTGACACCGCTTCCAGATGACGGTCGATGGCGGCCTTGACCGCCTCGGCGGCGGCGCGTACCTCGGCAATGGTGGGCTGCGCGGCATCAGACATGGTGCAGACGCTATCTCCCCGCGGTGTCGGTACGCACAGCGGTTGTCACCTACACCCGCGATTTCACCGCAACTTCCCCCCTGATGTCCGATCCGCGTGGTTCTGTCCCCGCGCATGCCCGGCGCAGAGGGCGTGCGGCCGGGCCCGACGAGGCCGATCGGGTGCCGCTTCGCGCGCCGGGATCGGGGTATCCCGTCCACAGGAACAACGGAACTGATGCACTGTCAGCTGGGCCGGTCCGGGCCGGTCCCGTCGGGTCGGGAGGACGACGGGAACGACAGCAGGAATGACTGCGGGAACGACGGCAGGGAGGACGACCGGAAATACCCGGTCCGGCTGTCCGAGGCAGGTCGTAGGCTTGCGTGCAGGTGATCCTCAGGAGGAGCGTTTTGACCCCACCGAAGCCGGTCCGGCAACCGGAGTACGAGTACCAGTCACTGCGGATGCCGCGCGGCACCACGCGCAACGCGGCACGCCAACTGCTCACCGAGCACGCCGAGTACGGACACTGGGAACTCGACCGGTTGCGGCTGTTTCCCGACGGGAGCCGGACGGTCCGGCTGCGACGGCGGATCATCCGACAGGTCCGGAGCTGGTGACGGGCGGGCGCGCCTGAGTCCGCCCGTCACGGCGGGGGCGTACGGGCGGGGGGCGTACGGGCAGATCCGCCTCGGGCGAGGATCGGCCGGGCGGGGTAAGCCCGACCAGGAACGTGCCCGCCCCGGCGGGGATTTCACGCCAGGCCTTCATGCCAGGCCATCACCCCCGAGACTGCACTCCGGGCTTTCACGCGCCCGCGGCCGCCCGATGGACGGGCGGCCGCGGGCGCGTCACGCGCTCCGGCGGCGCTGCGGGGTGTGGCCTACCGGCGGCTCAACGCGCGCCGGCGCGGGCGCGGCGGTAGAGCACGCCGCCGCCGAGCAGCAGGGCGAGGCCGGCGGCGCCGAGCAGTTCGACGTCACCGGCGCCGGTGGAGGCCAGCTGGCCGCCGACGGCGGTGCTCGGCGAGGCGGCTGCGGTGCGGGCCGCGGCCGGGACGGCCTGACCGCTCGCGACCGGCGCGACGGGGGTCGAGCCGACCCCGGGGGGGGTGGCGATCGGGCCGCCGGTGCGCGGGTTGCCCGGGGTTTCCGCGCCGCCGGTCTGCGGCGGGGAGGACGGGCTGTGGTCCTCGGGGCAGTCGTCGGTCGGCTTCGGGGCCGGGGCGGAGTGGGCGACGTTGCCGCATTCGTTGCCGAAGGCGGGGTTCCCGACGCCGACCACGTCCACGGAGTTGCCGCAGGCGTTGACCGGGACGTGCACCGGGGCCTGGATGCTGTTGCCGGAGACCACACCGGGCGAGTTGGCGGCGACACCGGAGGCGGACGCGCCCGGGGCGGACGTACCCGCGCCGGTGCTGGAGCTGGAGCTGGAACCGGCGCCCGCGTGGGAGCCGCCCGGCTTCGCGGCCTCGTGGTGGCCGCTGACGTTGGCGCAGCGGTTGCCGTAGGACGGGTTCAGCACGCCGATCACGTCGACGGTGTTGCCGCAGGCGTTGACCGGCACCTCGACCGGCACCTGCACCGAGTTTCCGGAGGCGACACCCGCCGAACCGGCCGCACCTCCCTGAGCCTCGGAGCCCGCGTAGGCGTAGCCGGCGGTCGAGGCCAGGACACTGCCGGTGGCCACGACCGTGAGGATCCCCTTCTTGGCTACATTCCTCATCTTTATCCCCTGACGTATCGAGAACGACGTGACGACCTTGACGTGGCTGCCGTCCGAAAGTCGGAATTTCTGCATATCCAGATATCCGGCAAGGTCTTCGACTGCACAGGAGTTAACGAGAGGGCGACGGGGAGGTTGAGCCGAACGCGCGCGCTTCACCCGATCGAGCGAGCCCCCCCGTCCGGCCCGCGACTCCTCGGTTCCCCGATACCTCGGTTCCTCGCCCTCTCCACTCCACTCCTCAGCTCCTCGACTCCTCAGCGTCCAATCCCCGGACATGCGAACGGCCCCCCGTGCGGCGCGTCCGCCGTACAGGGGGCCGAGTGAGTCAGCTCAACGAGCCTCAGGGGCTCGGAGCGTGGCTCAGAAGTTGGCGCAGTGGTTGCCGAACGCCGGGTTCAGCACGCCGATCACGCTGACGGTGTTGCCGCACAGGTTGACCGGGATGTGCACCGGGACCTGGACCTGGTTGCCCGCGACGACACCCGGGGAGCCGGCGGCCACACCCTCGGCGGCGGCACCGCCGTGAGCGGACGCGACACCGGCGGCGGCGATCACCAGGCCACCGGTGGCGGCGGCGACAGCGGCGATCTTCTTGACCTTCATCATTCCTCCTGTATGGACAACGCAACCCGTTCGGCGGGCTGCACAGGAATGAACGACGGTGTGGCAAACGGGGTACGGAACAGATTTGCCATTCACCCGCAACGGTGAGGCCTCGCACACATACTCGACACGTATTCCCTTGCAGAATCGTTTCTGATGATCTCCACCACCTCGTCCCAAATCATTAGCTCGGACAATGCGGACGGCCCGCCCCCGGCACCCCGGGAACGGGCCGTCCGCACCAGCTGCCGGGCAGGTGTCCGGCAGCTGCTCAGCAGGCGTCGAGGAACCGGTCCAGCACCCGGACGCCGAACTTCAGCCCGTCCACCGGCACCCGCTCGTCCACGCCGTGGAACATCCCGGCGAAGTCCAGCTCCGGCGGCAGCTGCAGCGGCGCGAAGCCGAAGCAGCGGATCCCGAGGTCCTGGAACGACTTCGCGTCCGTCCCGCCCGACAGGCAGTACGGCACCGCACGGGCGATCGGGTCCTCCGCCCGCAGCGCCGTCTGCATCGCCTCCACCAGCGCACCGTCGAAGCTGGTCTCGATCGCCCGGTCCGAGTGCAGGCTCTCCCGCTTCACGCGCGGGCCCAGGACGCTGTCCAGCTCCGCCAGGAACTCCTCCTCGTAGCCGGGCAGGAAGCGCCCGTCCACGTGCGCGGTGGCCTGGCCGGGGATCACGTTCACCTTGTACCCGGCACCGAGCATGGTCGGCTGGGCGGTGTTGCGCAGCGTGGTGCCGATCATCTTGGCGATGCCGCCGAGCACCCGCAGCGTCTCGTCCATGTTCTCCGGGTCCAGCTCGACCCCGAGGGCGTCCGACAGCTCGTCCAGGAAGGCCCGGACGGTCTTGGTGATCCGCAGCGGGAACTTGTGCCGGCCGAGCCGGGCGACCGCCTCGCACAGCTCGGTGATCGCGTTGTCGTCGTTCTCCATCGAGCCGTGCCCGGCCCGGCCCTCGACCGTCAGGCGCATCCAGTGCATGCCCTTCTCGGCCGTCTCCACCAGGTACAGCCGCACCTGATCGTTGACCGTGAAGGAGAAGCCGCCGACCTCGCCGATGCCCTCGGTCACGCCCTCGAACAGCTCCGGGTGCTTGTCCACCAGGAACCGCGCCCCGTACGTGCCGCCGGCCTCCTCGTCCGCGACGAACGCCAGCACCAGGTCGCGCGGGGGCTTGCGTCCGGTGCGCAGCCGGTCGCGGACCACCGCGAGGGTCATCGCGTCCATGTCCTTCATGTCGACCGCGCCGCGCCCCCAGACGCAGCCGTCCGCGATCTCCCCGCCGAACGGGTCGTGCGTCCAGTCCGCGGCGTTGGCCGGCACCACGTCGGTGTGGCCGTGGATCAGCAGGCCCGGGCGGGAACGGTCCTCGCCCTCGATCCGGACCACCGTCGAGGCGCGCCCCTTCGCCGACTCGAAGATCTGCGGCTCCACCCCGAACTCGGCGAGCTGCTCGGCGACGTACTCCGCCGCCTTGCGCTCCCCCGGGCCGGAACCGTCCCCGTAGTTGCTGGTGTCGATCCGGATCAGATCGCGACAGATCCCGGCGACCTCCGACTCAGCCGTCACCCTCGGCGTCGCCGACTCGCTCCGCTCGCTCACGGTCACTCCTCGTCTCTGGCCCGCACCGACGCACCAGCGCGCCATCCCCAGGACCTGCACCCGGGCCGTACGAGCACGTCCGCCCATCCTCCCCCAGCCCCCGAACCGGATCCACCCCCCGCGCACCCCCAAAACCCCCTGGTCACGCCCCCGCCACACACACCCCCTTGCCTCCGCCACCACCCCCGATCCCCCACCCGGAACCGTTTTGGGAGCCCAAGCCGATCTTTGCTACAGTTACATCTGTCAGCGCGGCCGACGAGAGAACGAAAGCCGCGAAGGCGACACCCCGTCCGGGTGGCGGAATGGCAGACGCGCTAGCTTGAGGTGCTAGTGCCCTTTATCGGGCGTGGGGGTTCAAGTCCCCCCTCGGACACCATAGATGCGGGTCAGGAGATATCCTGGCCCGCATTTTGCGTTGGGTATGGCCTGGGCGGCGCCCGGGCTGCGGGGGGGGCGGTTCGGGCGCCGCGTCAGGTGGGGGGGGCTATCTGGTGCGGAGGCGGTGGGCCGGGCCTGCCAGCGGGCGGCTGCGGTGACGGCCTGGGGCGAGCGGGTGGCTCGCCGCCGTCACTGCGCCCTTGCTCGGGCTGCCGGAGCGCCCGGTCCCGGATGGCTCAGGTGGCTCCGGGGGCTCCGGGCGCAGGGCGGCACCGGCGGTCCGGTGGGTGACGATCAGTCCGGCGAGCCGGCGTGGAGTCGGACCACCAGCGCTGTGGCGAGTGCGGTGAGGCCGCCGAGGAGCATGACCGTGGAGGTCGAGGCGGTGTCGACCACGGCGCCGCCGAGCAGTGCGCCCAGGGAGATGGTGGCCTGGAAGGAGGAGGTGAAGACGACGGTCGCCGCCTCCGGCGCGTGGGGTGCCGCGGTGCGGAACCAGAGCTGGGAGCAGACCGGGACGGCACCGTACGCGAGACCCCACAGGAGGAGGAGTACGGTCGCGCCGGGTGTGGTCCGCCCGATGACGGGGAGCAGCAGGGTCGAGGCGGCGAGCAGGCAGGCGGCCGTGACGAACGCGGGGCGCAGGGCTCGTGCGGCCCAGGTGCCCACGAGGAAGTTCCCCGCGATGCCGGCGACGCCGTAGGCCAGCAGGAGCACGGTGACGAGGTTCGGGCCGGCGTGGGTGACGTCCTGCAGGAACGGCGTGACGTAGGTGTACGTGCCGAAGTGGGCCGTCACGACGAGGAACGTCACCGCGATCCCGGTGCGTGCGCCCCTCGTCCGGAGCAGGCCGCGCAGCACGGACAGGCTGGTGACGGTCTGCGGCGGCAGCGGGGGCAGGGACACGGCGAGCGCGGCGAAGACGATCAGCGTCAGCGCGGCCATGGCCGCGAAGGCGGTCCGCCAGCCGGCCAGGTGGCCGAGGAAGACCCCGGCGGGCACGCCGAGGACGGAGCCGAGCGGGACGGCCGAGAAGATCACGGCGTTGGCCCTGGCCTGCCGGGCTTCGGGCACCAGGCGCGGGGCGAGGCCGGCGCCGATCGACCAGAAGGCGCCGATGACCAGGCCGAGCACGATCCGGGCCACCAGCACCGCCCAGTAGGCGGGGGCCAGCGCGTTGAGGAGGTCGGCCAGGACGAGGGCGAGCATCAGCACGCAGAGCACGGTGCGCCGGTCGGTCCGCCGGGTGGCGACGGTCACCACGGGGGCGGCGACGGCGGCCACGATCCCGGGCAGGGCCATCATCAGCCCGGCCGTGCCGGCCGAGATCCGGAACGAGGCGCCGATCGGTGTCAACAGGCCGATCGGCAGGATCTCGGTGGTGACGAGGGAGAAGATCCCGGTCATCACGGAGACGACGGCGAGCCAGCCGCGCGCCGGGACCCGGACGGAGGCTGCGGGGGCGGGCGGGGCGGCGGCCGCGGGGGCGGGGGCGGGCGGGGTGGAGCGGGGGGAACTGGGCACGGCGGCGGTCCTGTCCGACGATCGGCGGGTGTCTCCGTACGAGTCCACCAGCCCTCCCGGGCCCCGGTCTGGCGTGATTGCGACGTCGACCGTGACGCCGGGACCTCGACATTCGGCGGGTCGGCCGGGTAAGGGTGGTGCGGGCGCGCCGGCCCCGTGGAGCGCCTGATGCCTGGGAGGAAGCCGATGTCCGCACCTGTTCAGCACCACCGGTTCGCCGTCGACGAGGACGGCAACGACCTGGGGTACGTCCTGTCCCTGCCGGACGGGTACGACGAGGGCCCCGGGCCGTGGCCGCTGCTGCTGTTCCTGCACGGCGCCGGGGAGCGCGGCGAGGACCTGGCGGCGCTCGCCGCGCACGGGCCGGTGCGGCAGATCGCCGACGGGGCGAAGCTCCCGTTCGTGGTGGTGGCGCCGCAGTGCCCGGCCCACAGTTCGTGGGTGGCGGAGTTGAGCACACTGGCGGCCCTGGTCGAGGACGTGTCGCGGACGTACCGGATCGACCCGGACCGGCGGTACGTGACCGGCCTCAGCATGGGCGGCGCCGGGGCGTGGGCGCTCGCCGCCCGGTACCCGCGCCGGTTCGCCGCGGCCGTACCGGTCTGCGGCTCCTGGCTGCAGGAGGCCGCGCCGCGCCTCGCCGCCCTCCCGGTGTGGACCTTCCACGGCGACGAGGACGACGTCGTCCCGGTCGAGCACACCGACCGACTGGTCGCGGCGCTGCGGGAGTTGGGCGGTCCGGTGCGGTTCACCCGCTACCCGGGAGTCGGCCACGACTCCTGGACGCGGACGTACGACGACCCCGAGGTCTACGCCTGGCTGCTCGCCCAGTCCCGCAGCGCGGGCTGAGGACGCGGGCCGGGCGGACCGGGGGCCGTCCGGCACCGGTTGCCCCGTCCTTGGGCCCGTCCGGCCCTGGCGCCACCGCCCCCGGTTGCGCTGCCCCCGGTTGCGCTGCCCCGGTTGCGCCGGCTACTGCTGCGGGCCGGTCGCCTGGCGGGGGCGGGTGGGGCGCGGGACGGCGGCGGGCAGGGCGTGCCCGGTGCGGTCGTCGGTGTGCCAGGACTGCGACTGGAAGGCCAGGAACACCGCCGCCCAGCGGTTCTCCGACGGCAGGTGGATGAGCAGCGCGCCGTCCTGGTACACCCCGTCGTCCGCCCGGAACCGCCCGCCGTTGCCCTGGTTCATGTGCACGTCGTGCACGCCGTTACCGGGCAGGAAGCCGAACACCTTGTCGGGGACGCCGGGTTCGGGTCCGAAGCGCTGCCCGAACACGTACACCGCGGCCACCGGGTCGGCGATCGCCCGCTGGACGTGCCGGTCGAGCAGGTCGGCGAGGTCGTTGTCCGGGCCCGGGAGGTCGGGCGGCAGGACGCGCATCGCCGCGGGGTCGAACAGGCGCCCGCGGACGAAGTCCAGGCTCGCCGCACCCGGCCGCGACGAGAGCGGGTTCCAGCCGCTGCCGGCCGGCGGGAGGACTGCGGTGACGGGGTGCCGGAAGTCCTCGACCGCGAGGTAGCGCAGGTCGGCGGGGGCCTGCTGGGAGAGGACGTTGACCGCCGCGCGGAAGTCGGTGCCCTGCGCATCGCGCAGGTGGATCTGGTAGTGCGGGGTGTCGGTGGCGCCTTCACGGCGCCGGTCGACGGCGGTGCCGGCGAGCACGCCGTAGTCACGGATCGGCATGGGTGCGGTTCCTCGGTTCGCTGGTTCCCCGCCGGCCGGTCGGCCGGGGCTTCCTCCGTTATCGCGCACCCCGCCGACCGGGTTCCGGTACATCCCCAGGTGTTCATCTCCCGTCCACTGAAAGGGCTTTCGCGCCGCAGGGCGTTGGCCTCCGGGCCGACGGCAGGGGCCGGAGCCGGGCGTCGACAGTCGGTCGGGTCACCGGCCTGCCGGGAGGCCCCGGTCGGCCGGGACGGGACCACGCCTGCGCCGACCCCGGACCAGCTCGCCGGTGACGAAGGCCGTCACCGCCGCGACGATCAGCAGCGGCATCTCGTTGGCGGCATCGCCGCCCAGCAGCATCGCCGCCAGCACCATGCTGGTGACCGGCAACCGGGTGACGGCCGCGCCGGAGGCGGCCAGCCCGACGGCCAGCGCCGGCGCGGAGCCGAGGCCGGGCAGCGGCGCGCAGGCCGCCCCGAGCACGGCGCCGATCAGGATCGCCGGGAAGATCGGGCCGCCGCGCAGGCTGCCCAGGGCGATCCCCCAGCCGACCGTCTTGCACAGCACCAGGGCGAGCAGCGCGCCGATCGGCCAGGCCGTCGGGTCGGCCGCCAGCACGCCGAGGGTGGCCTGCCCGGAGAGCGCGGCCTCCTCCGGCGAACGGCCGGTGAGCAGGGCGTACGCGGCGAGGCAGGCGCCGACCGCGACCGCGCACAGCACCGTCCGGACGGCAGTCTGACGGGCGGTCGGCGCCGGGCGGGGGCCGTCCGGATCGCCCGTGGTGAAGGCCTTCACCCGCCGGCCGAGGGCCTGCCCGGCCACGCAGACCACGGCGACCGCCGCGGCCAGCGGGACGCCCCAGAGGAAGTCGCCCGGGTCGGGGACGCCGCTCGGGGGCACCTGCGGCAGCGAGAGCGCGCCGATCGACAGCCCGGTCCAGTGGCCGAAGCCGGTGAAGACCAGCGCGCCGACCCCGCTGGCCAGCAGGCAGGGCAGGATCAGCGCGATCAGCTGCGGGCCGCCCAGCCCGGCCGCCTCGATCATCATCACGCCCGCCACCAGCGGACTCCCGAAGATGGTGGAGATCGCCGCCGCCGCGCCCGCCGTGCCCAACACCGCTACCAGCTGAGGGTGTTCGGTCCGCCTGGCGGAGCGGACGGCGAGCAGCGCAAGGCCGCCGCCCAGCGCCATCAGCGGCGCCTCCGGGCCGAGCACCGCGCCGAGCGGCAGACAGGCGAGCGCGGCCAGCACCACGCCCGGCACGGCGCTCGGCGGGGTGGGCGGGCCGCCCAGCCCGTCCACCGGGACGTGGCCGCCGCGCCCGGGCAGCCGGGTGACCACCGGCGCGAGCAGCAGGCCGGCCAGCAGCAGTGCGGGCAACGGCCACCACCAGGGGGCGCGGTCGAAGCCGGCGGCGGCCGGCAGGCTCTCCCAGATCCAGTGCTGGAGCTGGTGTTCCAGGCCGACGAAGCCGAAGGCGACCAGCGAGACCGGGATTCCGATCAGGGCGGCGACCAGCAGCAGGCCGAGATAGCCCCGGCCGAGCAGCACCTGACGCAGGACGGGGTCACCACTCTGCTGCTGGGGTGTCCCCGGCATCGCCGCTCCTTCGCGCTCCCGGGGCGCGCGGCCCCCGTCTTGCGACCGAGTCTCGCCCGGAGGCGGGGGGACCGCACGGCGTGCGGCCGTCAGCCGGGCGCCGGGCGGCCGTGGTTGCGCCGTACGGGTGAGGCGTGAGGCGGCGAGGCGTGAGGCGGCGAGGCGTGAGCCAGTGAGGCGCGTGCCCCGGCGTCGCCACGCAGGCGGGGGTTTGAGGACAGACCCCTAGACCCGCTGGACGTCGCCGAGTGCGCTCTCGATGCCCTGGACCATCCGCCACAGCGGCGCCCGGCGGCTGGCGACCAGCACCACCACGTCGTCCGCCCCGGCCTCGTCGTCCGCTCCGCCCTCGGCCGGGCGGTCGCGCCAGGTGCCGGTGACGAAGGCCATCGCCACGTCGACCTCGGCCACCCAGTCGCTCTCCCCGCCCGATCGCAGCCAGGTGCGCAGGGCGTGGTTGTGCGCGGAGACCACGGCGGCGGCTATCACGTCGGCCCGCAGCGGGCCGTCCGGACGGTCGGCGAACCGGCCGCGCAGGTAGGCCGCGAGGGTGTGCTCGTAGCGCCAGACCACCGACAGCTCGTACGCCCGCAGGCCGGGCACCTTGCGGGTGAGGCGGTAGCGCTGGACGGAGAAGGAGGGCTGCTCGGCGTACATCCGCAGGACGAGCCGGGCCGCGTCGCAGGCGTGCTTGACCGGGTCCTCCTCGCCGGTGCCGGACTCCAGGAACTCCGTCATCTCGGCGAGGCTGCGCTCGTGGTCCGGGAAGACCACGTCCTCCTTGGCCGGGAAGTAGCGGAAGAAGGAGCGCCGGCCGACCCCGGCGAGCGAGACGATGTCGTCGATGGTGGTCTGCTCGAAGCCGCGTTCCAGGAAGAGCTCGAAGGCGGCGGCGACCAGCGCCTCGCGCATCGCCGGCTTGGAGGGCCCGTCGTTCATGGGCAGGTCCTGCTCTTCCTTCTCGCTCATTCTCGGAACATAGCATCGGCTCCGAACGGCCGGACCGGTGCTCGGCCCGGCCGTCGGTACACCTCGGAGCCGCCGTTACGGCAGGTTGCGGGCCATGACGATGCGCTGGACCTGGTTGGTCCCCTCGTAGATCTGGGTGATCTTCGCGTCCCGCATCATCCGCTCCACC
>NZ_JBIUYE010000004.1:337184-565573 GCF_044744365.1 Kitasatospora sp. NPDC087314 | reverse complement strand
CCGGCCTTGTCCCCACCGGACGGGGCCTTGGTGATGCAGCCGTCCACCGAGATCTCGCTCAGCCCGAGGCCGATCATGCGGTCGTAGGCCTCGAGTGCAAGGGCATGGACCTTCTCGGATATCCCCGGTTCAGCCCACTGCTTGACGCGGCGCCGGATGGTCCGGTCGGAGCATCCGGCGCCAGCGATCCGTTCGTAGCCGGAGCCGTGGACCAGCGCGAGCACGATGTACTCGAAGACGGTCCGGTCTGGAACCCGTCGCCGGTGACAACCCAGCGGATGGCTCTCGGCGTATCCGTTCCGCACGGGCAGCAGAGCGGAAGTTGCTGAAGGCGACCAGCGTCCGCGTCGCGGAGGAGGATCTGGCCCTGATCGGTGTCTGCGACGGCCCATTCATCAGACCGTCTCTCCTACCGCTTTCCGCGCTGCCGCGCGCTTTTGCGCCCCTTCGAGCGCGGCCTGCCGTCGCCTGTCGACTTCCGCAGGCCTCTGGTGGCCGCACTCGATGAGGTTGCCCGCCCTGTCGACGACTTCCGCGTAGCAGTCACCGTTCTCGATCCAAACGGCGACGTTCTCGATCCCCGCCGACCGGTCGTTGTCATCCACCCAGACGGTTATGGAGAAGGCCAGCTCATCGCCGTTGCAGTCGGATCGAACCCGGAACGTCTCGTCCGGCCTGAGCCATCGATCCTCACCCAGTGGCTCAAGCCACATGACGAGCCAACCCTTGGAATCGTTGGACCCGGCCGCGGAGAACCCGCAGGTGCTCCGGCGGCGCCTGGTCGCCGTGATCCACACGCAGGCCGACGCCGACCACCCGGTCCCGGTCGCCGGCTACGTGTTCGACGGCGGCACGCTGACCGCGGAGCAGCAGGCCCGGATCCGGCTCGATCCGGCCGAGCACACCGAGTTCCGGTTCGAGACGGCCCACGACTGGCGCTCCCGGATGACCCTCGCCCACTACCAGCGGCTCCGGCAGGTGCTGCGCGCCCACCGGTCCGGTGTCCCGCTCTACCTGGAGCGCCCCGCCCCGGATGGCGACGACTTCGAGGGCGTCCTGGTCTTCGTCACCGACGGCGCGGGTCGACTGCTGATGCACCTGCGCGAAGACAGGCCGGGCATGGCCTGGCCCGGCTACTGGACTCCGATCGGCGGCTGGCGCGAGGCCGACGAGAGCACCCGGGAGAGCGCGGTGCGCGAGGTCCGCGAGGAGGCCGGCATCGAGATCACCGGGCTGCGGACCCTCCCCGGCCCGCACCACGACCTCGGCCTCCCGCTCACCCGCGTTCTGCACGCCGTCTGGGATGGCCCCGAGAGCGACCTGCAGCTCGGTGACGAGGGTCTGGCCGTGCGCATGGTCCCCTTCGACGAGGTGCTCGACCTCAAGGTCCCGCCCTACCTGCACCACTACCTGCCACTGCTCACCACGGCGGCCGACCGGACCAGCGGGAGCACCTCGTGACCCGACCCGACCACACCGGCCAACCGGCAGACACGGCGCACCACGGGCCCGGTCCGGACCCACCGACGCTCGTCGTCGGCGTCCACCTCCGCCTGACCGACCGCGGCACGGTGCTGCTCGGAGGCGCCGCAACACCAGCTACGCCGAAGGGCTGTGGCACCTGCCGACCGGGCACATGGAGCCGGGTGAACCGGTCACCCGGCTCCATGACGCGCGAGGTCGAGGAGGAACTGGGCATCCTCGTCGCCGAGGACGACCTCGCGCTCGTCCACACGCTGCACCACCTCGACGCCGACGATGGCCGCAGCCGCCTCCAGCTCTTCTTCCGCCCCGCCCGCCACGAGGGGGGCGTCTTCCCGCGCGGCGCTACGGGTTCCGCGGTCCGGTTGCGGCAGTGGGGAGGGTGGTGTCGCCGGGCGCGAAGCCGGTGGCAAGGACGGTGAGCCTGGCGAGCAGGGACTCGGCGAGCGGGTGGCCGCCGTCGGCGCGCAGCCAGCGGCTCAGGGCGGTGACGTAGCCGTCGAAGATCATGTCGGCGACGGTTCCCGGGTCGAGGTCGGGGCGGATCTCGCCGCGCTGCTGGCCGCGGGTGACGGCGGCGAGGAACGCGCGCGGCGTGGCGGCGCCCAGGGCGAAGGCGGAGTGCAGGACGCCGCTGTCGTGGAGTTCCTTGGACAGCGCGTAGTCCCGCTCGTTGAGTTCTGCGAGCGCGCGCAGTTCGCCGGCCAGGGCCTCGACGGCGGAGCGGCTGTCGGACGCGTCGGTCTCGTCCTGCCGGTCCAGCAGGTCGTGCCGCTGCTGGACCCAGGCGGTCACGAAGTCCTCCTTGCGGCGGAAGTGGTTGAACGCCGTCTGGCGTCCCACGTCGGCGCGCTCGGCGATGTGGTCGTACGTGGTGGTCGCGTACCCCTGGGTGGCGAACAGGGCCAGGGCCGCGGTCAGCAGCCGGTCCCGTGTCGCGTTGCGGCGCTGTCCGCGCCGGTCCTGCCGGTGCTGCCGAGCGGCCGGTTCCTGCGGCGTTGTCGATCTCACCCCGCGAGTGTACTTGAATCCAGATACACACTTGAGTACATATTGGTACTCAAGTACATCAAGCGAGGAGATCCAACGATGGCCGTCCCCTACGCGCTCGGTCTGCACGAGATCGCCGCAGACACCTATGCCTATCTGCAGCCCAACGGCTCCTGGGGCTTCAGCAACGCCGGACTGATCGTCTCCGGTGAGGAAGCGCTGCTCGTCGACACCCTGTTCACCGTGCCGCAGACCCGCGCCATGCTGGCCGCGATGACGCGGGCCCTGCCCGGGCTCACGATCGGCACCCTGGTCAACAGCCACGCCGACGGCGACCACTGGTGGGGAAACCAGCTGCTCCCCGACGCCGCGATCATCGCCACCGAGGCCGCCGCGGCCGCCATGCGAGGCGACCACCTCCACGAGTTGTTCGCCGCGCCGGGCGAGGTCCCGCTCCCGCGGGTCGCCGAGGAGATGCTGCGGACCTTCGACTTCGCCGGCATCACCCCGACGCTGCCGACCCGCACCTTCGGCGGCGAACTGGAGGTCGCGGTGGGCGGCCGCACCGTCCGGCTGGTCGAGGTCGGTCCGGCGCACACCTCCGGGGACCTGCTCGTCCATGTGCCGGACGCCGCCGTCCTGTTCGCCGGGGACATCCTGTTCGTCGGCGGCCACCCGGTGATCCACAGCGGCCCGGTGGAGAACTGGATCGCCGCCTGCGACCTCATCCTGGGGCTGGACGCCGAGGCGATCGTGCCCGGGCACGGCCCGGTCATCGGCAAGCCCGAGGTCCGTCTCTTCCGCGACTACCTGGAGCGCGTCCACGATCACGCCGTACGCGCGCACCGGGCGGGCACACCCGTGCTGCAGGCCGCCCGGGAGATGGACCTGGACGGCTTCGCCGACTGGGCCGATCCCGAACGCCTGGTGCTCAACATCGGCGCCGTCTACCGCGGGCTCAACGGCGACGGCACCCCTGGGGAGGTGGACTTGATGGGCTGCCTCGACCACTACGCCACGCCGCACCCGGGCGAGGCGGCCCCCCGGGTGACGCCTCGGCCCGCAGCCGAGATCGCCGCCCTGGCCGCGCGGCTGGAGGGCCCCGCCGCGCAGGTACTCGCGGGTGGCGCCGGTCCGCTGGCCGGCCGCCCGGTGCTCAACGTCCTGGCGACCATCGGCAACCATCCCGACCTGCTGGTCGCCCTGGCGCCCCTGCTGACCCAGCTCGCCCAGGGGCTGATCCCGCCCCGCGAACGGGAACTGGTCATCCTTCGGACCGCTCACCGAACCGGCTCGACGTATGAGTGGGAGCACCATGCCCGCCTCGCCACCGCCGTCGGGGTGACCGGGCCCGAGATCGACGGCGTCGCGGACGGACCGGACCACCCCGACTGGGACGAGGCCGACCGGGCGCTGCTGCGGGCCGTCGACGAACTGTGCACGGAGCACACGCTCTCCCCGGCCACCTGGCAGGCGCTGGCCGCGCGCCACTCCACGCCGCAACTGCTGGAACTGCTAGCGCTGGTCGGCACCTACACGCTGGTCGCCGGCATCGTCAACTCCTGCCAGGTCCACCTCGACGGATGGCTCACCGAGCCGCCGAGCGCGGCGTGACCGACGGCGGCACTGGCCGGCCCGCTGCGGCGGGGACCGGGGGCGCCGGCGGAGCGCCCTCGTAGGCATCGGCGATCCGGCGGTACGCCTCCGCACGGCCCGGCGCCGCCGCGAGGTCCGGCGCCTGCTCGTGGTCGGCGGGCAGGAGCCGGCCGGGCGCGTGGTCCGGCCGGGGCCGGGGCCGTCAGGTCTCGCGCTGCGGGTGGTACTCGGACTCGGGTATGCCGAAGGTCCAGGCGACTCCGGCGCGGGCGGTGCGGGTACTCGGCGGGACGCGCAGCCAGTAGGTGCGGAAGGTGCCGTCTGGCTCGGCGGTCGAGTTGACGACCTCGACCATGACCACCGGCTCGTCGTCGGGAAGGGAGATCCGCCAGAGCACCCCGGTCTCGTCGCGGTGGATCGGCTCGGCGCCGGAATCGGCCAGGTAGCGGTCGTAGCCGTAGTGCTCCAGCAGGACGCGGCGCAGCTCGGCGTTCTCCTCGGTGCGGATCCGCTCGACGGTGACATCGGCCAGCCCGGCCAGGAACTCGGCGGGCACGGGCATGCCGCGCCAGGCGTGCAGGGCGAAGCCGTCGGCGTACTCCAGGGCGGGCCCGTCCGCCCGGTCGAGCCGCCCGGCCTCGTCGCGGTGGAGCTCGACGGGCCGCTCGCTGACCAGCACGACGTCCTCGTACGGCCACCACCAACCGGCCTCGCGGGCCACCTCGGCGAGCGGCGCGACGGCCTCGGCGCTGCCCCCGGCCGCGTCGGAGGCGGACTCGAAGGCGGCGAACCAGGGCCCGTCGTGCTGGCCCCGGACGGCGTCGAGCAGGGCGAGCCGGACGGTGGTACGGCGGGCGCGGGCGGCGGCGGCCTCGTCGTCCGAGACCTCGTCGCGGTCGGCCTCGGGGGCGAGCCGGTCGAGCACCGCGTTGCGGATCCGGTCGGCGAACGGGGTGGTGACCGGGCCGAGTTCACCGCCGGTGAGCGCCCAGTGCGCCGCCCATCCGGCCGTTCCGACCTGCTCGACGGCCCGTCGTCGAGCCCGCTCCCAGGGCCGGGTGCGGACGGCCTCCCGGACGCTCACCGCGCCGCCGGCCCGCAGCTCCAGCGCCGCCTCGGCGGCCGCGAGCGGCGAGCCGAACCAGCGGACGGCCGCGGGCTCGGGCAACCCGGCCGTCCGGTAGGCGGCCCGCACCGCACGCTCGACCGCCGCCCGGTCGGCCGGCCCGGTGGCCGCCGCGGCGGCCCGCCACCGGGCCGTCACCTCGGCCGGCCCAGCCGCCGTCGCCGCCCCCGCCGGGCCGTCGGGAATCGTCGTCTCCATCGTCTGCTCCGTTCCCGGCCGGGCTCCCCGCCCGGCCGCCTGCTTCCGTTCCGTTCCGCGTTCCACGCCGCGCCCGCCTGCCCGCCTGCCGTCCCGCTGCCACCGCCCGACGCCCGGTCAGCCCGTGGGCCTGTCCGCAGATCGGCCCGCGCGCGTCGGGCCGGGTGCCGGTCCGCGACCGGGTGTCAGTCCGCGACCACCCGCACCGCGCCCGGGGTGTACTCGCGCTGGCGCACCACCCGGTACCAGCCCTTCGGCAGCGGTATCACCGCGTGCTCCTCGTGCACCACCCGGCCGCCCTCGGGCAGGTGCAGCCACCCCGCGCCAAAGGGACCGGCCTCCCGGCGCAGCTCGCCGGGGCCGACCACGGCGTGCGCGTGGCCGGTGACCTCCCCGAGGGCCAGCACCATCCGGCCCCGCCCGTCCCGGGGCTGCACGGCCAGCGCGGCCACCCGGGGCGGCACGGCGCCCTCCTCGACCGGCACGATCAGCACATCGCCCTGGCGGTACATCAGTCCTCCCTCGCCGTACGACCGGACCCGGCGGACGCCGTAATCCCGGGCTCCGCCACACCACCTGCGGTCACGCTCCGGAGCCACGACCAGAACGTAGGGCAAGGGTCTGACAACGCGCCCGGCCGACCACCCGGCCACCGGATTGTCGGACCCGGCTGGTAGACACGTGTTCGGCCCCGACCCCTGAGGAGCAGCGCATGACCGTCAACCAGCACATCGAGCAGTTCCACGGTCTCCCGGTCTTCGACTTCGTCCAGGCCATGGACGAAGCCGCCGGCGACGGCGACACGGCGGCCTCGCGGTTGCCGGAGCCCGCGGCCGCCGCTTGGCGGATCGGCCTGAACTACGAGTCCGAGGAGGCCTTCACCGAGCGCTGGCAGCAGTTCCTGGACACCGTCGAGACCGAGCACGTCACGGCCGTGGTGATCGGCCCGTGGTTCTCCGAGGAGCCGGAGGGGCTCGACGCCGCCCTGGCCGCGATCACCGGTGCGGCGGACCGGCTGCCCGCGCTGCGGGGGATCTTCCTCGGCGACGTCACCTACGAGGAGAGCGAGATCTCCTGGCTGGAGATGTGCGACGTCACCCCGCTGCTGACGACCTATCCCCGGCTGACCGAGCTGGTGGTGCGCGGCGGCAGCGGCCTGGAGCTGAAGCCGGTGCGCCACGAGGCGCTGCGCGCGCTGCGCTTCGAGGCGGGCGGCCTGCCGGCCTCGGTGGTGCGGGCGGTGGCCGGCTGCGACTTCCCCGCCCTGGAGCGGCTCGAACTCTGGCTCGGTGTCGACAACTACGGCGGCGACGCCACACTCGGCGATCTCGCGCCGTTCCTGGACGGCACGCGATTCCCCCTGGTGCGCCATCTGGGCCTGGAGAACAGCGAGTTCGAGGACGAGATCGCAGCCGCCGTGGCGCACGCGCCGGTGGTGGCCCGGCTGGAGTCGCTCAGCCTCGCCATGGGCGTGCTGACCGACCAGGGCGCCACCACCCTGCTGGAGGGCCAGCCGCTCACGCACCTGCGCGCCCTCGACCTGCACCACCACTACCTCACCCAGGAGATGCAGCAGCGCCTGCGGCAGGCCCTGCCGGGCGTCGAGATCGATCTCTCCGAGGCGGGCAAGCCCGACGACCAGTGGCGCTACGTCGCCGTGGCGGAGTAGCGGTCCTCGACCGCGTACGTCCACGACCGAGCCCCACCGACCCAGCCAATCCACCACACCCATCCCCCGGAGCCGACATGGCCGTCTCCCGCCACATCGACCGCTTCCACGACCTGCCGATCCATGACTTCACCCCCGACGACGGCACCCGCGCGGTGCCCGCCGTCGGCTCGGTCGCCTGGCGGCTCGCCCTGGAGTACGACGCGAAGCACGACTTCGCGCAGCTCTGGCAGAACTTCCTCGACACCGTCGACCCAGCCGGGGTGCGCGCCCTGGTGATCGGCCCCTGGTGGCACGACGGCTACGTCTCCGTGACCGCCGCCGTCGCCGCCATCACCGCCGACGCCGCGCGGCTGCCCGCCCTGGAGGCGGTATTCCTCGGTGACGTGACCTACGACGAGTGCGAGATCTCCTGGCTGGAGATGGACGACGTCACCCCGCTGCTGACTGCCTTCCCCGGGCTGACCGAACTGGCCGTGCGCGGCGGGATGGACCTGCACCTCAAGCCGGTGCGGCACGACCGGCTGGCCGCACTGCGGTTCGAGGCCGGCGGCCTGCCCGCCTCGGTGGTCCGGGCGGTGGCGGGCTCCGAGCTGCCGGCGCTGGAGCGTCTGACGCTCTGGCTCGGCGTGGACGAGTACGGCGGCGACGCCACGATCGACGACCTCGCGCCCTTCCTGGACGGCGCCCGCCTCCCGAGGCTGCGCCATCTCGGGCTGGCCAACAGCGCGTTCCAGGACGAGATCGCCTCCGCCGTCGCGCACGCGCCCGTGGTGGCCCGGTTGGAGACACTCGACCTGTCCATGGGCGTGCTCTCCGACGAGGGCGCCGCCGCCCTGCTGGAGGGCCAGCCGCTCACCCACCTGCGCGCCCTCGACCTGCACCACCACTACCTCAGCGAGGAGATGCAGAAGCGGCTGACCGAGGCCCTGCCCGGGGTCGAGCTCGACCTCGACGAGGCGGAGGACGCCGACGAGGACGACGAGGACCGCTATGTCGCGGTCGCCGAGTAGGCGGGTGACGACACGATGACACTGCGGCTGACCGTCCTCGGCAATCCGGGGCACCGGCGGGTGGCCCTGTTCGCCGCTGCCACCCGGGCCGCCGGGCTGCCCGAGCCCGCCGTCCTGCCCTGGCTGGACGTGCTGCGCGGCGACTACCGGCTGCCCGAGGGCGGTCTGCTGCGGATCGAGTCGCCCGGTGAGGAGCCGCGGGTCGACGAACTGCTGCGCGGGCCGGCGCTCGGCCCGTCCTACACGCCGACCCGGGTCGAGGGCACGGCCGCCTGGTACGCGGGGATGCTGGCCGCGCTGCGCGAGCTGGCCGGGCGCCCCGGCGTGCGGCTACTGGGCGATCCGGAGGAGATCGCCGTGATGTTCGACAAGCGGCGGGCGCACGCGCTGCTCGCCGCCGCCGGGGTGCCGGTGCCCTCGGCGCTGGGTGGCGAGGTCTCCGGCTGGGAGCACCTGCGCGGGCGGCTGGCCGAGGCCGGCCTGCGCCGGGTCTTCGTCAAGCCCGCGCACGGCTCCTCCGCCTCCGGGGTGATGGCCCTGGAGTTCGGGCCGCGCGGGCAGGTCCTGGCCACCACTTCGGTCGAGCTGGCCGACGGACTGCTGCACAACTCGCTGCGGGTCCGCCGCTACCGCAGCGAGCGGGAGGTCGCCGAGATCGTCGACCTGCTGGCGCCGGACGGGCTGCACGTCGAGCAGTGGATCCCGAAGGCCGCCCAGTCCGGCCGCTCGGCGGACCTGCGCGTGGTGGTGGTCAGCGGCCGGGCCACCCACGCGGTGGTGCGCACCAGCGCGCAACCGATGACCAACCTTCACCTCGGCGGTGCCCGGGGCAGCCTCGACCTGGCCCGGGAGGCCGCCGGGCCCGCGTGGCCGACCATGCTGGAGACGGCCGAACGCGCGGCGGCCTGCTTCCCCGGCTCGCCGATGGTCGGCGTCGACGTCCTGCCCACGGCCGGCTGGCGGCGCGCCCTGGTCGGCGAGGTCAACGCCTTCGGCGATCTGCTCCCCAACCTCACCGGCCTGCCCGGCGGCCCCGCCGAGGGCCTGGACACCTACGGCGCCCAGCTCGCCGCCCTCACCGGATACGCCGACGGCCGCACCGGAACACCCCGCCCCGCCCCGACGGACCACCAGATCACGGAACCCTCCCGATGGACCACCAGACCTTCCCCCACGCCCCGGCCCCCGAGACCCCGGCCCCTGACACCCCGGCCCCGACCGGATCGCCGGCCCCCGACATGAACACCGTCGTGGGCACGCACGACCTGTTGCTCGTCACGCTCGACACGCTCCGCTTCGACGTGGCCGAGGAGTTGGCCGCCGCCGGCCGGATCCCCCACCTCGCCGCCTTCCTCCCGGGCGGCCGGTGGGAGCGGCGGCACGCGCCCGGCAGCTTCACCTACGCCTCCCACCAGGCGATCCTGGCCGGGTTCCTCCCCACCCCGGCCTCCCCCGACGGCCCGCACCCGCGCCTGTTCGCGGCCCGCTTCGCCGGCTCCGAGAGCACCGCCCCGCGCACCTGGGTGTTCGACGCACCGGATCTGCCGACCGCCCTCGCGGCGGCCGGGTACCGGACGGTGTGCATCGGCGGCGTGGGATTCTTCAACAAGCAGGGCCCGCTCGGCTCGGTGCTGCCAGACCTGTTCCAGGAGAGCCACTGGGAGCCCGGGATGGGCGTGCCCTCCCCGACGTCCTTCGAGGAACAGGTCGCCCGGGCGGAGCGGGTCGCCGCCGAACAGCCCGCCGGGCAGCCGCTGTTCCTGTTCCTGAACGTCTCGGCGCTTCACCAGCCCAACTGGTTCCACCTGCCCGGCGCCACCCGTGAGCACGGCGACTCCCGGGCCAGCCACGCCGCCGCCCTGGAGTACGTGGACGCCCACATCGGCCGACTGTTCGCCGCGATGAGCGCCCGCCGCCCCTGCTTCGCCATCGTCTGCTCCGACCACGGCACGGCGTACGGCGAGGACGGCTACACCGGGCACCGGATCGGCCACGAGGTGGTCTGGACCGTCCCGTACGCCCACTTCACCATCCCGGCAGCCCTCCCGCCGACCGATCCCGTCACCGCTCCGTCCACCCCGGCCACCACCACCGAGGAGCGCGCATGACCACGGCACCCCCGCGCCCCGACTCGCCCTACCAGTCCTACGTCTACGCCTACCCGCACAAGACCGCCTACCGCCCGCTGCCCGAGCGCCCGCGGCTGCACGAGCTGTGGGCCGGCGAGGCGCAGCACGCGCTCTCGCTCTACCTGCACATCCCGTTCTGCGAGGTCCGCTGCGGCTTCTGCAACCTGTTCACCCGGATCGGCAGCCCCGAGGGCCTGACCACCGCCTACCTGGACGCCCTGGAGCGCCAGGCCACCGCCGTCCGCGCGGCGCTGGACGCGGGCGCCCGGTTCGCGCTGGCCGCGTTCGGCGGCGGCACGCCCACCTATCTGACCGCGGGCGAGTTGGAGCGGCTCTGCGACATCGCCGAGCGGCGGATGGGCGCCGACCTGCGGGCGATACCGCTCTCGGTGGAGGCCTCCCCCGCCACCTCGACCGCCGACCGGCTGGAGGTGCTGGCCGCCCGGGGCACCACCCGGCTGAGCCTGGGCGTGCAGTCCTTCGTCGATGCCGAGGCCCGCTCCGCCGTGCGCCCGCAGAAGCGGGCCGAGGTGGAGGCCGCCCTCGGCCGGATCCGCACCGCCGGGTTCCCGGTGCTCAACATCGACCTCATCTACGGCATCGACGGCCAGACCGAGGCCGGTTGGCTGCACTCGCTGGACGCCGCGCTCGCCTGGCAGCCCGAGGAGCTGTACCTCTACCCGCTGTACGTCCGCCCGCTCACCGGCCTGGCCCGGCGCGGCGGGCAGGAGAGCCGGGCCGCCTGGGACGCCCGCCGACTCGCGCTCTACCGCGCCGGGCGCGACCACCTGCTGGCACACGGCTACCAGCAGGTGTCGATGCGGATGTTCCGCCGCGCCGCCTCCCCGCAGGCCGGGGCGAGCGAGTACGCCTGCCAGACCGACGGCATGGTCGGCCTGGGCTGCGGCGCGCGCTCCTACACCTCGCGGCTGCACTACTCCTTCGACTACGCGGTGAACGCCACCGAGGTGCGCGGAATCATCGACGACTTCGTCTCCACCGAGGACTTCCGGCACGCCGAGGTGGGGCACCGGATGAGCGGTGAGGAACCACGCCGCCGGCACCTGGTGCAGTCCCTGTTGCAGGCCGAGGGCATGCCGCTGGCCGACTACCGCTCCCGCTTCGGCGGCACCCCGGCCGAGGACTTCCCGCTGGAGCTGGCCGAGTTCACCGCCCGCGGCTGGCTCGCCGACGACCGGGACCACCTGGTGCTCACCCCGGAGGGCCTGGCGCACTCGGACGCGGTCGGACCGATGTTGTTCTCGCCCGAGGTCCGGGCCCTGATGACGGCGTACGAGGCGAAATGACCTTCCTCGGCCTGCCGTCCGCCACCCCGCCCGCGCCGTCCGCGCCTGCTTCGCCGTCCTCCCCGCCCGCGCCGTCCGGCCGGCCCACCGGGACCGACCGGGGGCTCGACCTCACCCTGCTCTACCGCGGCCCGCTCTCCTCCTGCGACTACGACTGCCCCTACTGCCCGTTCGCCAAGCGCCGCGACACGCCCGACCAACTGCGCACGGACCGCGCGGCTTTGGAGCGCTTCACCGACTGGGCCGCCGGGCGGGCTGGCAGCGGCGACACCCTCTCCCTGCTGTTCACGCCCTGGGGCGAGGGCCTGGTGCGATCCTGGTACCAGCGGGCGCTGGTCGAGCTGAGCCGGCTCCCGCACGTGCGCCGGGTGGCGATCCAGACCAACCTCAGCTGCCGCACCGGCTGGCTCGCCGAGGCCGATCTCGACACCCTCGCGCTCTGGGTGACCTACCACCCCGGTCAGGTCACCCGGGAGCGTTTCCTCGCCAAGTGCCGGGAGCTGGACGGCCTGGGCGTGCGCTACAGCGTCGGCGTGGTCGGCCAGCCCGAGCACCTGGCCGAGGCCCGCCGGCTGCGCGCCGAACTCGCCGCGGGCGTCTACCTCTGGGTCAACGCCGCCGAGGGCCGTACCTACACCGAGGCCGAGGCCGCCGACTGGGCCGCCCTCGACCCGCACTTCGGCTACAGCCGGCACGCCCATCCGAGCGCCGACCGCCCCTGCCGCACCGGCGAGTCCGTGCTGTCCGTCGACGGCGACGGCACCGTCCGCCGCTGCCACTTCGTCCGGGACGTCCTCGGCAACCTCTACGACGGCTCGTACCGCGCCCAACTCCGGCCACGAGGATGCCCGTTGCCGGTCTGCGACTGCCACATCGGCTATGTCCACCTGGAGACCCTGCCGCTGTACGAGCTGTTCGGCTCCGGCGTCCTGGAACGTATATCGCACGACTGGCCGCGGCTCCGCTGAAACCCGGTTGCCGGACGCCCGACAGGAGTGAAGGCGTGGGAACGACCGTGCAGGACCTCCGTGTTCCCGGAAACGGGCTCGCCATGACGGGCGGTGTGAGACATGCACCGACCTGCTCACGGCCGTGGCCGTCGCCGGCCTGCGGGTCCGCTCCCGCCTGGACACCCGTCCCCGGCACCCGCACGCGACACTCCCCGACCCGACAGGAGCCGACGCCGCCCTCACCGACCACCCCGCATGACCGCCCAGCCGCACCCCGGCACCCCGGCACCCGCCCGTACCTAGTGGCTTGGCTCGCATCGTTGGCCGGGTAGCGGGGACCACATCGGCCGCAATAGCGTGGTGGGTCGGGACAACGCTGGTCCGGCGAGAGAGGCGACATGGCCAGGACGGATTTGCGGTTCGCCGCCTACTCTCCGAACCCGGCCGAGCGGCATGCTCCGGTGACCGCGGTGGTGGCGGAGGCAACCGGGGAGGACGTGCCGACGCTGGCCATGATGCAGGCTCGGGCGCGCGGTGGTTCGGCGGGCGAATGGGCAGACCGCATCCACCGGGCGCTTCACCGTGAGCGCAGCCTGGTGATCACCGCGAAGGTATCCGGTGCAGCCGTCGGGTACGCGAATGCGGCGTTTCTGCCCGAGCATGCTGTGGACGGTGCCCCAGCCGGCTACTACCTGACCGGTGTCACGGTGGACCCTGACTGGCGGCGTCGTGGCATGGCGACGCTGCTGACCCAGCGGCGGATGGAATGGGTCTGGGAAAGAGGCTCGGCAGTCTGGTGCTTCATTTCCGCCAGGAACCGCGCCTCGCTCGACCTGCACCGGAAACGCGGGTTCAACCAGGTGACGTTCGGTGTCTCCTTCCAGGGCATTGAGTTCACCGGTGGTGAGGGTTGGCTTCTGCGGGCGGGCCCGCCGCGACCGTGACGGGGCGGCTGCTGCCCCGCCCGCCCAGCACGAGCGGACGGGGCGGCAGCCCGAGCGGCCTCAGACCAACCGCACCAGGCTCGCCGCCCCCGGTGGCGAGGTGGGCCGGCCTCGCCTTGACTGGGTCGGACCATGGCCCGGCTGCGGGAGGACCGAGGGATGAGGTCGGTGCGGAAGGCCTCCGGCCGCTGGAGGGAGCGGCTGGCCCGGGGGCGCAGGCAGGTGGAGCGGATGCGGGCCGAGACCGAGCGGCGCTTCCCGGTGATCACCGAGCTGACGGCCCGGCTGCTCTCCCCCGGTCTGCTGGACGCCGCCACCCGGATGGCCTCCCAGGTGTTCCTGACCTCCGTGCCGCTGCTGTTCGCGGTGGGCGCGTTCGCCCCGGTCGGCGTGCGGGACCAACTGGTCGCCTCACTCCGCTCGCTCTTCGGCATCTCCGGCGCCACGGACCAGCAGTTGCACCAGTCGCTGTACGGCAACGGCGACCTGCGACAGACCACCGGGTTCATCGGCGTCCTGATGGCGCTGCTGTCGGCGACCAGTTGCAGCCGCGCGGTGGCCCGGGTCTGCGAGCGGGCGTGGCGGCTGCCGAAGGCCCGCACCCGGGTGGCGGCGTGGCGGTGGCTGCTGTGGGTCGTCTCCTGGCTGGCCGTGCTGCTCTTCCAGGGCCCGCTGCGGGACGGCTTCGGCACCGGCTTCTGGCTCGGCCTGCCGCTCACCTTCGCCGCATCGCTCGTCGTCTGGTGGTGGACCACCCACCTGCTGCTCAGCGCCCGGGTCGGCTGGCTGCCGCTGCTGCCCGGTGCGCTGCTGACCGCCGCAGCGGCCACCGCGATGTCGCTGACCGCCCGTGTCTACATGCCGGGCGCGCTGAACCGCGCGCTGGCCCAGTACGGTTCGCTGGGCCCGGTGCTGATGATGCTGTCCTGGCTGATCGCGCTCTGCGCCGCCGTCACCTTCTCCGTCACGGCCGGGGCGGTGCTGGCCCAGGAACCGCCGCTGAACGCCTACCTGGGAGCGCCCGCCAAAGACTCGCCCGCGCCGAGTACGACCACCCCGGGCACGACCACCCCCGGAACGACCACCCCCGACGATCCGAGCACCCGCTGACCCGTCACCGCCGACGGAGCCGCCGACGGAGCCGCCGACGGACGCGCCGGCCCGTGGCGACCGGGTCCCAGGAGCCGGGGCGGCTCCGGGTCAGCGGGTAGCAGGCCAGGCCGATCAGCACGGCGCTGAAGTGGCCGATACTGGTGTAGTCCCGGCTCTGCGCGACGCCCAGGCCGTAGAAGAGCAGCACACCGGCGACGTACGCGTACCGCCACGGCCGCACGATCAGGTAGGTCAGCACGGCGATCACTCCGGCAAGCGCGTAGCTGACGCCGTAGTCGAGGGTGTAGACGGCCTTCGGCGGGGCGATGCCGCGGTGGATCGCCCAGCCGAGGACGCCCTCGCTGAGGTAGGTGGCGCCGACGTGCGCGGCCATCGCGACCGAGATCCAGCGCAGGGTCCCGAGCCAGCGTTCGGCGGGCACGTGGAAGAGGTTGTAGAGCACGAAGTAGCTCAGCCAACCGCCGCCCGCGATCCACAGCGCGCTGGTGACCAGCACGCGCGCCGGTGATACCTGCAGGTGGTGCAGGTTGGTCGAGCGCCGTTCCAGGATCCGGTCGGCGGTCGCGGTGTCGACGTGGTGGATCACCTGCGTGGTGGCGAGCAGGATCGCCAGCCACACGTAGGTGCCCGGCGCGTGGCGGACGCAGGCCCAGACGGCCAGGACGAGGCGCGCCCACCAGGGGCGCCGGTCCGTTCCGGTCGCGTTGGTGATGCCACCGGTCATCGGCGCCTCCTCGTCGTTCCCTTCACCCTCACCCGGGGCGTCCCCCGGCGCGTCGACGCGCTGCGCCCTTCGAGTGATCGCGGGCTCACGGGCCGGGCAGCGGCAGTTCGGGCCGGTCGGTGGCGATCGCGTGGGCGACGGCGTCGCCGAGGTCGACGTCGAGGTCGAGGTCGAGGTCGTCCTCGGCGAAGGGCGCTGGCAACCTGCTGCGGCTCGACGGCCAGGCCCGTTGCCGCGATCGGGCGAACTCGCGGGCCGCCTATACTCCCTCTGCCGACAGCAGGGGGAAGGGCGGAACGCGTGGACACGATCCTCAGTGTGGACCTACCGGTCGTGCTCGGCGTGGCACTGGTGGTGCGGCTGGTGAGCCTGCCACTGCTGCGGCGCTATCACCGGGACGTCCGGCAGCGGGCGTCGGCGGCCCGGGAGGGCGGCGGTGGCCCGAAGGGCCTGGCGTCGCTGTTCGGCGAACTCGCGGTGGGGCTCGCCTGCGGCGGCGGGCTGATGGCTCTGCTGACCTTCGTGAACATCGTGGGCGCCCGCGTCCTGCGGTTGCCGATCGACCCGGCCAACTCCCGGTATCTGGCCCTCGACATGCACCTGAGCCGCGGCGTCGCGCAGACCTACTACCTCGTAGCGGTGATCGCGGTCCTGGTGCTCTGGCTCCTGCTCTGGTTCCTGACCCAGCACCGCCTGCTGCGGGCCGGCATGCCGCCCGAGGTGTGGTCGTCCGGCTCGACCCGGCTCCGGCTGGCCGGCGGGTTCGTCCTGCGCGCGGTGCTCGGCGCGCTCGTGCTGCCGGTCGGACTGATCCTGGCCGCCCTGGTGTTCCAGATCGTCGCGACCGTGGTCAGCGGGCGTCACCGTCCCGTCGTCCCGGCCACACCGCCGGCCCCACCCGCGTTCACCCCCGTGTTCACGCCCGCGCAGCCCACCCCGTACACGCCGACTGCCGCGTACCAGCAGCAGCCCCCGGCGTACGTCCCGACGCAGGCCGGCCCGGTGCCCGCCGCGCCGCTGCGCACCGGGCCGGTCGCGCCGCTCGCCGCCGCCGGCGCGATCCCGCACCATCCGCTGCACCCGGGCGAACCGCGCACCATCGGCGGCTACCAGCTGCTCGGCCGGATCGGCTCCGGCGGGATGGGCACCGTGTACCTGGCCCGGCGCGAGGGTGCGGCGACACAGGTGGCGCTGAAGACCATCAACCTCGAACTCCTGGACAACGTCGAGCTGTTGCGCCGCTTCGAGCGCGAGGCGGAGGTGCTGGCCATGGTGCCCGGCGCCTACACCGCCCGGGTACTCGACGGCGGCGTGGACGGCGGTCGGCCGTACCTGGCGATGGAACTGCTGGACGGCCGTCCGCTGGACGCGTATCTGCGCGAGCAGGGGCCGGTCCGCTCCCCCGAGGCGCTGCGGGCCCTCGCGCTGGCGCTGGCCGTCGCGCTGTCGGGGGTGCACCGGCTGGGGCTGATCCACCGGGACCTCAAACCGGCCAACATCATGCTGACCACCGCGGGCCCACGGCTGCTCGACTTCGGCATCGCGGCGCTGGTGGACGGCACCCGGCTCACCATGACCGGCGGCGGTCCCGGCACCCTGACCTACATGGCGCCGGAGCAGTTCGGCGAGGACCGGGTCGGGACGGCCGCGGACGTCTGGGCGTGGGCGTGCTGCGTGGTCTGTGCCGCGCACGGCGCCAGCCCCTTCGCGGCGACCAGTACGGGCGCGGTGATCCGGCGGATCGTGGACACCGGCCCCGAGCCCGCCGCGCTGGCGGCGGTGCACGCCCTGGACCCGGCGCTGGCCGCCGTCGTGGTCCGCGCGCTGAGCGCCGACCCGGCCGGACGCCCGGCGGACGGTGCGGCGCTGCTGGAGTTGCTGACGACCCGTCCGGCACCGGGCGTCCCGGCACCGGACCCGGGCGCCGTCCGTGAGGAGATCACCCGCGGCTGGCGTACGCTGGCGATCTGACCGCCCGGGGCGGGCCGCCGGGGGCGACCGGGCGGCACCACCGGGAACTGCACAGCGAGGGCGACAGGCACGATGAGGGAGCGCGGCGCAGCGACCGCATCTGCGGGTATCGACGTCGGCACCACCGCCCGGCACCCGGCGCTGCGCGTGGCGGCCCGGCTGCGGCTCACCACGGTGTACGTACTGCTGCTGACCGCGACGGCCTGCTGGCTGGCCGGCCAGGGCCACGCCGCGCGGGCCCGTTTCGTCCGGCACAACAGCAGCAACGTCCACCACATGGAGGTCGGCAAGTGGTGGACGATGTTCACCAGCGGGTTGGTGGTCGACGGGGTGCCCGCCTGGGCGGGCATCGCGGCGGTGGCCGTGGTACTGGGCCTGGCCGAGTGGCGTTGGGGGCCGGCCCGGGCCGGCGCGGTCTTCGTCTTCGGGCACCTGGGAGCCACTCTGCTCACCGAGGGCGCCATGTGGGTGATGCTCACCGTCCGGATCCCGGGGGCGCTGTCCCGGGCGCGTGACGTCGGGATCAGTTACGGGCTGGTCGCCACCGCCGGCTGCCTGCTGGCCCTGGGCCCGGCCCCGCTGCGCCGGTTCGGCCTACCCGCGCTCGCGGTGGGACTGGCCCTGGCCTGGGCGCTGGACCAGCAACTGGCCGACGCCGGACACCTGGTGGCGCTCGGCCTCGGCGTGCTGGCCTCCCGGACGGCCTGGCTGCGCGCCCGTGCCCGCACCCCGGGCCCGCGCTCCGCCGTGCGCTGACGGCCGCGCGCCGGCCGTCCTGCGCTGCCGGCCCGGCACCCCTTCTCCTCCGGTCTCGCCGGGGTCTTGCCATCCTTTCCACGCCGAGTAATGCTGATTACATGATTACAACCTCGCCCGAAGAGCTCCGGGGGTGGTTCACCGGCCGCCTCCCCGCCGACCTGTTCACCGAAATCGTCGACATCACCGCGGACCGCGAGGAGATCACCGTCGTCGGCCGCATTCCCGAACCGGCCCTCGACGGGGCGGCCCCGGACGCCGAGCGCGAAGCGGCGTTCGAGGGCCGGATCGCCGAGTTCCGCGACCGGACCAGGGACGCCCGGATCGCCGTCGCCCGCGAGGCCGAGCGCCGATACGGCCGCAAGGTCTCCTGGGGCGCCGAGTGCGGCGACCTGCGGGGCATGTTCACCACGGTCTCCGCCCCCGTCATGACCCGGCTGCGCCAGCCCGAACGGCAGGTGCTCGACACACTGGTGGAGGCGGGCGTCGCCCGTAGCCGCAGCGAGGCGCTCGCCTGGTGCGTCCGGCTGGTGCAGCGCCACTCCGACTCCTGGCTCACCGAACTGCGCGAGTCGCTGGAGAACGTCCGCCGCCTGCGCGCCCAGGGGCCGGACGCCGACAGCGCCTCCTGACGACCCCACCGCCCGGCCGGGCCCCACCCCAGCACACTCCCGGGGTGGGGCCCGGCCGTCGCACGTTCCCCACGCCGGGCCGCCCCCCTTCCGCACCGGGGCCCGCGGCGGCGTCCAGCTCCTCGGCCCGGCCGGCCCGACCGGCCCGACCGACCCGACCGACCCGACCGACACGACCGACACGACCGACCGACCGACCGACCGGGCCACCCAACACCCTGGCCAAGCAGGCCAACACCCTGTCCAAGCACGCCACTTGACGGCGCCTACGGTCGATCGACCGCGGCGGGAGGCGGCGACACCGGCAGCCGCCCCCACCGACACGATCGTATGCTCTTGCGGTACTCTGCAAATCTATGCCAGAGTGCGGGCATCGGATACGCCGAATCCCCTCACACGTCGCTAAGTCAGGAGCCCGCGCCGCCGCGCGGGTCAAGGGTGCATGCATGTCGAAGGTCTTGAGCAAGCTGCCGGTCGGTGAACGGATCGGCATCGCATTCTCCGGTGGATTGGACACCTCCGTCGCCGTCGCGTGGATGCGCGAGCACGGCGCGGTCCCGTACGCCTACACGGCCGACATCGGCCAGTACGACGAGCCGAACCTCGCCGACGTCCCGGCCCGCGGCCGCGCCTACGGTGCCGAGCAGGCCCGCCTGGTCGACTGCCGGGCGGCACTGGTCGAGGAGGGCCTGGCCGCCCTCGCCTGCGGCGCCTTCCACATCCGCTCCGCCGGGCAGACGTACTTCAACACCACCCCGCTCGGCCGCGCCGTGACCGGCACCCTGCTGGTCCGCGCGATGCACGAGGACGAGGTGTCCATCTGGGGCGACGGCTCCACCTACAAGGGCAACGACATCGAGCGGTTCTACCGCTACGGCCTGCTCGCCAACCCCAGCCTGCGCATCTACAAGCCGTGGCTGGACCAGGCGTTCGTCGCCGAGCTCGGCGGCCGCAAGGAGATGTCCGCCTGGCTGTCCGAGCGCGACCTGCCGTACCGCGACTCCGCCGAGAAGGCCTACTCCACCGACGCCAACATCTGGGGCGCCACCCACGAGGCCAAGCGGCTGGAGTACCTGGACACCTCGATGGAGATCGTCAGCCCGATCATGGGCGTGGCCTTCTGGGACCCGGCCGTCGAGATCCGGACCGAGGACGTGACGATCGAGTTCGAGTTCGGTCGTCCGGTGCGCATCAACGGCCGGGAGTTCGCCGACGCGGTCGAGCTGGTGCACGAGGCCAACCGGATCGGCGGGCGCCACGGCCTGGGCATGTCGGACCAGATCGAGAACCGCATCATCGAGGCCAAGAGCCGCGGCATCTACGAGGCGCCCGGCATGGCGCTGCTGCACACCGCCTACGAGCGACTGATCAACGCGATCCACAACGAGGACACCGTCGCGACCTACCACACCCAGGGCCGCCGGCTCGGCCGGCTGCTCTACGAGGGCCGCTGGTTCGACCCGCAGGCGCTGATGCTCCGCGACAGCCTGCAGCGCTGGGTCGGCCAGCCGGTCACCGGCAGCGTCACGCTGCGGCTGCGGCGCGGCCAGGACTACTCCGTGCTGGACACCCAGGGCCCGAACCTCAGCTACCACCCCGAGAAGCTGTCCATGGAGCGCAGCGTCGACGCCGCGTTCGTGCCGAACGACCGCATCGGCCAGCTGACCATGCGCAACCTCGACATCGCCGACTCCCGCAGCAAGCTGGAGCACTACGCGGTGCACGGCCAGCTGGCGCCGTGGAGCGGCCTGATCGGCGAGCTGGCCCCGGGCGGGGCGGCGCCGATCGCGGCTGCCAGCCTCAGCGCCGAGGCGGTCGCGGCGGAGTCCACCGCGCTCGACAACGCGGCGATCGAGTCGGGCAACGACTGATCCGATGCCGTGACCACGCCGGAGGGCCGCCGCACCACACCGGTGCGGCGGCCCTCCGGTGTTCCCGGGTTACAGGGGTCGTTCCCGGGTTACAGGGGCCGTTCCCGGGTCGCAGGGGTCGTTTCCAGGTCGCAGGAGCCGTTCCCGGGTCGCAGGGGTGCGGCCGCCTCACCCGCATGGCGGCGTCGACCGCGCGGGGCGGGCCCGGCCGTCGCTGAATGGGGAGGGCGTGCGTTCAGCGGAGCGCGCCACGCCGGGCGGCACCTTCTCCGGACACGCGAGGGCCGCCGCGAGGAGGCGGGAGCGGGGATGGGCGAGGCGGTCGGTCCGATGCTGGCGTCGGCGGTGGGTATCGCGATCAGCCCGCTCACGCTGGTCGCCGTGATCCTGATCCTGGCCACACCGCGCGGCCGGGCCAACGGGCTCGCCTTCGCCTGCGGCTGGGTGGTCGGTCTGGCGGCGGTGGTGGCGGTCGTGGTGGCGGCGGGCAGCGCGCCGGGTGCGGGCGACGGCTGGCCGGACTGGTCATCCTGGCTCAAGCTCGCGCTCGGTGTCCTGCTGGTGCTGATGGCCGGGAGGCAGTGGCGCGACCGGCCGCGCGAGGGGCACGTCACCGCGCCTCCGCCGTGGATGCGGACGGTGGACCGCTTCACCCCGGGCAGGTCCGCCGCTCTGGCGGTGGTGCTGGCCGTGGCCGACCCGAAGAACCTGGTACTGGCCGTCGGCGGCGCGGCCTCCATCGCCACCAGTACGGCCGGCGACGGGGGCAAGGCGGTGGCCGCCGCGCTGATGGTGCTGGTCGGCTCGCTGTGCACGCTGGTGCCGCTCGGGGTCCACCTGCTCGGCGGGGGCCGCTCGGCGCGGGTCCTCGGGGAGTGGAAGGCCTGGATGGCCACGCACAATGCGGCGATCACGGCCACGGTGCTGGCCGTACTCGGGGCCGAGTACCTCGGCGACGCCATCACCGGGCTCACCGGAGCCTGAGCCCGACCCTGAGCCCGAACCCGACCCTGAGTCTGAGTCCGCGCAGCTCCACCGACGGACGGCCACCGCTCCCGACCGCCCCGCTCATCGGATGCGCACCACCCCTCTCCCCCGCACCGACCGCACGCCCAGCCGCCCGCCGTCCGCCCCCGGCCGGACCGCCAGCACGTCCCTGAGCGTCATCAGGATCTCGCCGTCGTAGCACTCCAGCTCCCGCGCCAGCTGCGCGGCGCCGCCCGGCCCGGCGTCCGGGGCCAGCGCGGGCAGGCGGCCGGGGGCGCTGAGGTCCTGGGCCTGGGCGGCCCAGCGCGCCGCGTCCCGGGCCTCGCCCTCGGCCGTGTAGTGGACGGCCAGGCAGTGCACGGCCAGTTGGTCGCCGTACTGGGCCGCGATCCGCCACCAGAAGACGCCGTCGGCGGTCCGGCCCATGCCGTAGAGCAGGCAGCCGAGGGTCCGGAAGGCCGTCTTCTCGGCGAGTTCGAGGTCCAGGGCCAGTTCCCCCGGTTCCACCGCGCCCGCCACGGTGGCGCACAAGTGCCGCAGGTCGCGCCGGAGTTCGGACCGGCCGCCGACCCACGGGGACTCGCCGAAGGCGTGCGGCGGACGCGCGGTGGCAGGCGGGCGGGCCGGCCGTTCGCGGGTGGCAGGAGCCGGCCGGCGGGCCGCGGCGAGCCGCTCGGCCAGCCGACGGGTGAAGGCCGCCGGGTCGTGGTCGCGGAACTCGCGCTCCAGCAGGGCGGCGTCCGCCCGCAGCAGTTCGGTGACCTTCACGGCGTCTGCCCGTCATCCGGCTGTTCCAGCAGGTACTCCAGGTGGCGCCGCCCGAGGCTGTAGTAGGTGCGGGCGGTGGTGTGCGCGATGCCGAGGGTGCGGCCGATGTCCGGGTAGGACAGGCCCGCCTGGCGCAGCCGGACGACGTCGGCCTGGACCGGTGCGGCGCGCGCGAGCTCCTCCATGGCCCAGTCCAGGGCGTCGAGTTCGGCGAGCTGGTCCAGTTCGTCCTGGCTGGTGTCGGGGCGGCGCTGCGCGAGGACGCGCTGCCGTTTGCGTTCGGCGCGGCGGCGCTCGCGCAGGAGGTCCACCACCGCGTCCTTGACGATCTTGAACGCGAAGGCCTGCGGGTCGGCGCTGGCCAGGGCGCGGCGCCAGTTCTTGTAGAGCGTGGCACCCGCGTTCTGGACGGCGTCCTGCGCGTCCTCGCGGTGTCGCAGACGCTGCTGGGCGTACCGGAGGTAGCCGGGGTTCTCGCGAGTGAAGAAGGCCTCGAAGTCGGCCGGCAGGTCGCCGAGCGGGTCCGCCCGCAGGCCCCGCTTCTCGCCCGGCCCGGGGGTGTTCAGCACACGCGCCCCCCTTTCGTGGGTCAGCTGGCCGGCCCACCGGGTGGCACGCCGACGGCCCCTGGGGGCTCGTGGTGTAACCGTCCGGGCGGCGCGGGTTGTTGACCGGATCGGGCGGACAATTGGCGACCGCTTCCGTTCAGTTTCGAACAGCGGCGCTGACCTGCCGGTTCGACCACGGCGGACGTCCGGAATCCAGCGGCACGTGACCCACATCACAGGTCGCGGACCGCCGACTTGACAAGGCCGGCGCCACCACGGCGCCGCCGGAAAGCCGCTACGGCACCGCCGTGACACCACTACGGCGCCGGCTCCACCACCGCCGAGTCCAGCGCGACGGTCACCCGCTCCAGCAGCGTGCGCAGCGCGGCCAGGTCCTCCACCGGCAGCCCGGTCGCGGTGAGCAGCCGGCGTGGCACCTGTCCGGCCCGCTCGCGCAGCGCCGAGCCTTCGGCGGTGAGGCTGACGGTGACCGACCGTTCGTCCTCCGGGCTGCGCTCGCGCCGCACCAGCCCGGCCGCCTCCAGCCGCTTGAGCAGCGGGGAGAGCGTGCCGGAGTCCAGTCGCAGGCGCTCGCCGATCCGTTTGACGGGCAGGTCGCCGTCCTCCCAGAGCACGAGCAGGACGAGGTACTGGGGATAGGTGAGTCCGAGGTCACGGAGCAGCACCCGGTAGACGCCACCGAAGGCTCGGGAGGCCGCGTTCAGCGAGAAGCAGATCTGCTGGTCGAGGCGGAGCAGTTCCTCGTCCGCCATGCCGGGAAGCGTGGTCATGGCCCCATGGTACCGATCGCGTTCACGCCACTTAGTTGTGCGCAATTGAATTGCGTGCTCTACTTGTCTCCGGAGGCGGCCGGGCGGCCGCCGCAGGACACGAAGGGAACGGATCATGGACGCGCTCTACACCGCAGCCGCCACCGCCAACGGCCGGGAGGGCCGCACCGTCAGCTCCGACGGGCAGCTGGACCTCGCGCTCGCGATGCCGCCCGCGCTCGGCGGCAACGGCCAGGGCACCAACCCCGAGCAGCTGTTCGCGGCCGGCTACGCGGCCTGCTTCGCCAGCGCCCTCGGCCTGGTCGGCCGCCAGGCCCGGGTCGACACCGGCGAGATCTCGGTCACCGCCGAGGTGTCCATCGGCAAGGACGGCGCCGGCTTCGGCCTCGCCGTCGTGCTGCGCGTCGAGCTGCCCGAGGCGCTCGCGGGCGAGACCGGCGAGCAGCTGGTCAAGCAGGCCCACGAGGTCTGCCCGTACTCCCGCGCCACCCGCGGCAACATCCCGGTCGAGCTGGTCGTCGAATAAGCCGGACAAGCCGAACACGTCGAACGGGTCGAGCAGTTCTCGGGCCGGACAGGCCCTGGCTGTTCCGACCCGCGACCGGGGCCCGCCGCACACCACCCGTGCGGCGGGCCCGCCGCCACCCCGGGTCAGCCCTCACCCGGCCCGTTCACCGAGCGGAGCGTGTCGAGCCTGTGCCGGTACTCCTCCGCGTCGATCTCGCCGCGCGCGAACCGCTCCGCGAGCAGTTGCTCGGGCGCCGGCCCGGCCACCGGCCCCGGCGGCCCGCCCGCGCCGGACCACGCCGCACCCGGAGTCGCCGGACCGTGCGGAACCGCCCGCGATGAGCGCGACACGTACCGGAACAGGGCGATGACGACGAGCACCAGCAGCGCCAGGAGCAGCAGCGCCCCGATCGCCATCACCCCGATGCCCCAGCCGCTCAGGGCGTGGCCGTGTCCGTGCCAGTACCTCATCAGGACCTCCTGCTCCGGCCCCGCAGCCGGGGCCCGCCGAGGCGATCGGCGCTTCACCACCATCGTGCGCCGCCACCGGGCCGAAGCGCTCTGAAGGAAGCCTGAGAAAACGTTCCGGCGCTCCGCGACCGGCCCGCCGGGGTAGCGTCTTCGTCCATGAACCAGCACCCGCGGGCCGACGACCGCTCGCCCGAGCAGCTCGTCGCGGCCGGGGTGCTACGGCGCCACGAGGACCGCCGCCCCCACCCGGCGCTCGGCCACTCCCCGATCGGCTACGTCTCCACCGCGCTCTGGGCCGAGCTCACCGCCCTCGCCATCGCGCCGCCCGCGGCCGACACCACCGCCACCGCCCTGCTGCACGCGATCGCCGACCGCGCCGTGGACGCCGCCCTGGCCCCCGGCAACGAGCGCGCCCCGCGCGACGACCTGTACGTGACCCACCCCGCGCACATCGGCGCGCGCCGCCGGACCGTCTGGTTCCAGCGCTCGGGCCCGCGCGGCCCGATCACCGCCGGCTTCGCCCCGTGAGGCGGGCGCTCAGCGCTCGACCTGAAGGCTGTGGCAGACCCAGCTGAGCCGGTCCGGCCCGCCCAGCGGCGGCCGGTCGTGGTACGTCCCGTCCGAGACCGACAGGTTGACGATCAGGTACGCGTGCCAGCCGGGGCCGACTCCGTGCAGGTCCGCGAAGACCAGCTCGTCCTCGACGTACCAGTCCACCGAGTTGGCGCCGAGCACCACCCGCAGACCAAAGGTCGCCCCCGGCGCGATCCCCGCGTCGGCGCCGTGCCAGTACCGGAACCCTCCCCGGACGTGGTTGGAGATCTCCAGCAGGTCCGGGTGGTCGGGGTGGTACTCGAAGGCGTCGACCTCGTTGCCGCCGTCCCGCCAGGTCCAGATCGCCGGCCAGGCACCCAGCTCGACGGGCAGCGTGATCCGTGCCGACAGCTCGTCCCCGGTGCGGACCTGGAAGCCGTCCGGACTGCCCTCGGTGGTGAGCAGGCTGCAGGTCCAGAGCCCGCCGACGGGTCGGCGGGTGGCGCTGAACACGCCGCCCGGGCAGTAGGCGCGGCCGAGGTAGTCGAGTTTGTGGTCGCTCCGGTTGGTCGGCCCCATCCGGGGATAGGCGCTGCTGCGCCCGGCGACCCACTGCCTGGTCGAAGTGAAGTCCGCGTCGAACACGACTGCCACGGCCGCCTCCCCAATGCTCCGGCGCCTCGACAGTCCGACCCGCCAGGCACACAGAGTGATTTACCCGATACGGTCCGCAGTATGCGAAGCGGTCCATCCGGGTCCGAGCCGGGCGGCGGTCGGCTCCTAGAACCGGCCGATCAGCCGACCTGCGCGGCCGCCCCGCCCGCGTCGAGCCGGTCGGTGACCGAGACCACCCCGTCCACCGAACGGCACAGGTTGAGCACGATCGACACCAGGTGCGCCTCCGGCACCGTGCCGCTGAGCACCACCCGGCCCTGGTCGACCTCGACGCCGATCTCGGCCGGGCTCACGCCGTCGATCCGGCCGAGCACCTCCTCGACGATCTCCCGCCGGATCACCACGTCCTCGCGCAGGAACACCCGCAGCAGGTCCCCACGGCTCACCATGCCGATCACCCGCCGGCCCTCGTCCAGCACCGGCAGCCGCTTCAGCCCGTGCCGACTCATCAGCCGGGCCGCCGCGACGATGCTGGTGTCGGGGGTGGTGCAGACCGGCTGCGTGGTCATCAGGTCGGCCGCGGTGACGGCGCCGCCCGGGCCGGCCGGCGCCGACTCGGGGGCGGGCAGCAGGGCACCCGGGTCCTCCTGCGCGGCTAGCGTGCGCAGGAGGTCGGCCTCGGAGACGACGCCCAAGGGCCGTCCGTCGGCGTCCACCACCGGCACCCCGGTGATGTCGTACTCGGTCAGCAGGGCCACGATCTCCCGGAAGCCGGTCTCGGGCGCGACCCGAACCACGGGGCTGGTCATCACTGATTCGACGGTGGCATGCCGCACGCCGGTTCACCTCGTCCACGACGCTGGTCCGGCCGCGCGCGGATCGTCCCGGCCGGTACCGGCAGCATCGCGCCCGGCGGCCGTGATCGCCAGGGGCCAACGGGCTGAACGGCCGGGACCATGGGCCCTGCTCTCCGAACACGGACCCGACATCCGTCCCCCGGTCCGGCGCGGGCCAGGCCGTCACCGGGCCCGGTCGACCCGCCACCGGCCCGGTTGGCGCACCTGGCGCTGCCCGCCGACCGGCCCGCCCCTGACCACACGCTCGCCGTCGAGCGCCCGGCGCGGGCGGCCGTCCAGGTGGAGGCGGTCCCGGACGGCGGCGCCCGGATCAGCCCGCCGCACTGAACCGGCCGGACGACTCGCCCGCGTAGTCCGGCAGTTCGACGCTGGAGACCTGCTTGCCCAGCGCCAGCATCCGGTCCAGGACCCAGCGCCGGTTCAACAGGCCGTTGCGCACCCGCAGGCCGGTGGCGGTGCGCGGCGCCAGGAACGGGCCGGTGCGATCCCCGCCCTTCTGGCACCCCTGGGCGTAGCGGCGCAGCAGCCCCTCGTACCGGCCGAAGGCGGTGCGGTGGTCCCCGCAGGCCCGGGCCAGCTCGCCCGCCAGGACGTACGCGGCCACCACGGCGGTACCGGTGCCCATGCCGCCGATGGTGGCGCCGCAGGCCGCGTCGCCGAGCAGGGCGATCCGACCGCTGGACCAGGTGGGGACGTCGGCGCGGCTGATCGAGTCGAAGTACAGCTCGGGGGCGCCGCGCAGGCTCTCCAGCAGGCGGGGCACCTCCCAGCCGAGGCCCGCGAAGGCGTCCCGCACCAGCGCCTTCTGCTGCTCCACGTCATGGCGGTCGTAGCGCAGTTCGGGTGAGGCGAAGAGGCAGAAGGCGCCCGCCCGGGTCGGGTCGCGGTGGTCGGCGCCGACCGAGACGAGCCGCCCGGGGACGTTGAGGCCGACCGAACCGGGCGGCAGGCCGAGGCCGCCCGGCAGCTGCCACGTGGCCGCGTAGTAGCCGAGGTGGCGGACGTAGCGCTGCTCGGGGCCGAAGGCGAGCCGGCGGACGTTCGAGTGCAACCCGTCGGCGCCGATCACCAGGTCGAACTCGCGCGGCGCGCCGTGCCGGAAGGCGACCCGCACGCCGCCCGGGGCCTCCTCCAGGACGGTGATCGAGTCGCCGAAGACGTACTCGGCGCGGGAGAGGCTGTGCCGGTACAGCAGTTGGGCGAGCTCGCCGCGCGGGATCTCCAGCTCGCCGCCCGCGAACTCGGCGGGCAGGTGCAGGAGTCGGCGGCCGTCGGCGCCCAGGAAGGTCATCGGGCTGCCGCCGGTGTCGAGCGTGCGCAGTTCGTCGAGGACGCCCATCCGCTCCAGCACGGAGAGGTGGGTGCGGCCGCGGAAGTCGACGTTCTGCCCGCCGCCGCGCAGCGCGGGGGCGAGTTCGACGACGGTGACCTCGAAGCCGTACCGGCCCAGCCAGTGGGCCAGGGCGGGGCCGGCGATGCTCGCGCCCGAGATCAGGACCTTGGTGCTCATGGGACCACTCCGTCCGAGGGGATCGATAAACTGTGTCCAGCGGACACTGTTTGTTGCTGTGTACGGTAGACACAGTTGGGCCGGACAGGCAACCCCAGGACGGGAGCGGAATGTGAGCGAGGCGGCGAACGACACGGTGCGGCTACTCTGGGGCCCCGCGGCCAAGCCGACCCGGGGGCCGAAGCCGGCCCTCAGCCTGGAGCGGATCGCGGCGGCGGGCGTCGAGATCGCGGACGCCGAGGGCCTGGGCGCGGTCTCGATGCAGAAGGTCGCCGGGCTGCTCGACTTCACCAAGATGTCGCTCTACCGCTACGTGCCCGGCAAGGCCGAGCTGGTCGCGCTGATGGTCGAGGCCTCCGTCGGCGAACCCCCGCAGGACCGGGGCGCCCTCGACTGGCGGGATCAACTCACCGCCTGGGCCCACCAGTTGGCCGAATCCTTCGTCCGCCACCCGTGGCTGCTGGACGCCACCGTCGGCCCCCGGGTGCTCGGACCCAAGGAACTCTCCTGGCTGGAGCGGGTGGTGGCCGCCCTCGACGGCCACGGACTGACCGGCCCCGAGCGGATGGACGCCGCTGTCCTGCTCGCCGGGCACGTCCGCGGCATCGCCGAGCACTCCCGCGCCGCCGGGCCGGACGGCTCCCCCGAGGCCGAGCTCCTCACCGCCTTCGGCCTGATGGTGCACCGGCACGCCGACCGCTACCCCGCCCTGGCCGCCGCCATGGCCGACGAGGGCGGGCGCGACCAGGCGCTGGACTTCGGCCTGGAGCGGATCCTGGACGGCCTGGCCGCACTGATCGACCGCCGGACGGGCACCGCGTAGCCCGCCGGTCGGGCCTCTGAACTGCTTCTTCACCCGCCGACATGCCCGTTCGGCCGATCCGGGCGATCATGAGACGAACCGCGTCTTCGGCGATACGGCGCACCGGTGCCCTCCGGCCGCGCCCGGAAGGTGGACTGCGATGTTCCAGCTCCTGTGGATTCTGCTCATCGGCTTCGTGCTGGGCGTGCTCGCCAAGCTGATCCTGCGCGGACCGCAGTCGATCCCCTGGTGGCTGACCATGCTGCTCGGTGCCGCCGGGGCCTGGCTCGGCAACGCCGTCTCCGGGTGGATCGGCGTCCGCCACACCTCGGGCATCGACTGGATCCGTCACATCCTCCAACTCGGCTTCGCCGTCGCCCTGGTGGCCATCGTCGCACCGGCCTGGACCAAGTCCCACCCGAACCGCTGACCCGCGCCGCCGGCCGGTCGGCCTCCGGCCGGCGGGGCGGGTCCGGTCAACCGACGTGGACGGCCGGACGGCGACTGCGGTCGGGTTCGGCCTCGCGCAGCACCTCGCGGGTGACGGGGGCGATCTCGCCCTGGCCGAAGAGGAAGAACCTGAGGAACTGGGCGAAGGGGTTGCCCTCGGTCCACTCGAAGTAGATGTGCGGCTGGTGCCCGGTGAGGTCCCGTACCCGCAGCAGCAGGGCGGCGAGCGCGTTGGGCACGCTGGAGCTCTGCAGCGTCAGCACCCGGTAACGGTCGTGCAGCACCTCGCCGCGCACGGTCAGTGCGGCCTCAAAGTCGGACGGGTCGAGCACGGTGACCTCGACGAACACCAGGTCGTCCTCGGCCGGGATGTCGTTGTCGGTCCGGATCTGGCGGATCTTGTCACGGTACTCCGCGAGGTCCCGGCTGTTCGGCTCGTTGGCGATCAGCCGCAGCGGGCGGTACGTGTAGTCCCGGACGAACCGCTCCGCGACGTCGTCCAGCACCACGTCGGTGACGCGCAGTTCGAAGGCGCGCTTGAGCCGGGAGAGGAACGAGACCAGCATGATCCCGGCGATGAAGCAGGCGCCGATCTTGACGCCGTCCGGCCGCTCGGCGATGTTCACGGCCGTGGTGTAGAGGAAGACGGCGGCGATCACCGCGAAGCCGACCCTCCGACGGCGCTGCCCGGCCTTGTGGGCGGCGATGGTGACCGCGATGGCGGCCGAGCTGATCAGCACCAGCACACCCGTGGCGTACGCACCGCCCTGGGCGTCCACACTGGCGTCGAACAGCCAGGTGACCAGGAAGGCGATCAGGGTCAGCACGATCACGGTGGGGCGCACCGCGCGGGCCCAGTGCGGGGCCATGCCGTAGCGGGGCAGGTAGCGCGGCATCAGGTTGAGCAGTCCGGCCATGGCGGAGGCGCCGGCGAACCAGAGGATGGCGATCGTGGACAGGTCGTAGATGCTCCCGAAGGTGTTGCCGAGGTTCTCGTGGGCGAGGTAGGCGAGCGCCCTCCCGTTGGCCTGGCCACCCGCCTTGAAGGCGTCGGCGGGGATCAACAGGGTGGTGATAAGGCTGGTGGTGATCAGGAAGCAGCTCATGATTGCGGCCGCGGTGGTGAGCAGCTTGCGGGCGCCGCGGATCCGGCCGGTGGGCTTCGCCTCGGTGTCCTCCGGGTCGCCCTCGATGTGCGGCATCACGGCGACGCCGGTCTCGAAGCCGGACAGGCCGAGCGCGAGTTTCGGGAAGACGATCAGTGCGACGCCGATCATCGCGATCGCGTTGCCGTGCTCGGCCGTGAGCGCGTCGGTCCAGTCACCGACGACGTGCGGGGCCTTCGCCACGTGCCAGAGACCGTTGGCCACCACCACGACGTTCAGCGCGAGGTAGACCGCGACCAGGACGACGGCCAGGCCGATCGCCTCGCCGAAGCCCTTGAGGAAGACCCCGCCGAGCAGCGCGATCAGGATCAGCGTGATCAGCACCTGCCTGCCGGTCAGCACGCTGTGCAGATGCGGGTTCTCCACCAGGTGCGCGGTCGCGTCGGCGGCGGACAGCGTGATGGTGATCATGAAGTCGGTGGCCGCGAAGCCGAGCAGGGTCAGCACGAAGAGCTTGCCCTGCCAGAACGACAGCAGCCGCTCCAGCATGGCGATCGAGCCCTCGCCGTGCGGGCTCTCCTGGGCGACCCGCCGGTAGACCGGCAGCGCGCCGAACAGGGTGACCAGCACCAGCACGATGGTCGCGATCGGCGACAGCAGGCCCGCGGCCAGCGCCGCGATGCCCGGCTGGTAGCCGAGCGTGGAGAAGTAGTCGAGGCCGGTCAGGCACATGACCCGCCACCAGCGCTGGCCCTTCACGTGCGGCGCCTGCGCGTGCGGGCCGGGGTGCTGCTTGGCCATGTCCGACAGGCCTTCCAGCAGCCAGGCCCGGAACCTCGTGGCGCGGGTCGCGGGTGCCACCCCTGGATCGGCCGAACCCGACGAAGCCACGTGCACCCCTGTCCACGAGTCGGCCGGCCGCGCGCGGCTTCCGGGCCCCCAAGGCCGCCGGACGGCGGGCCTGGTCAGGCTAGGGGACCGGATCCGCGCAGCCGGGCAACCGTCCGTCCGGACACGCCAGGGTGCCCCGGACGGCCCTCAGCGGTGGCGGGCGACGCCCCGCCGTGCCGGCGGTCCGGCGCGGCGGGCCCCGCCGGGTCCCCGGAATGGGTGAGGATGTCCGCGCGAATTGACGCACGTGCCCATATCCGACAGAGACGGACACCAGGGAGGCCGCGGTGGCGGAACCGAGCCGACGGGGGATTCTGGGCCTGGGCCTGATGACGGCGGCCGTCACCTCCTGCGGCAACCGCGCCGCGGGCCCCGACCCCGCCCCGCACCCCTCCCCCGACGCCGGCGGTCCGACCGGCGCCCAGCACGTGGGCCCGCCGGCGGAGGGTTCCCTCCCCGGCGCGCCCGACTGGGAGATCACCAACCCCGGCCCCTCCGACGCGATCGAGGGCTTCGCCGACCGGGTCAGCGTGCTGCCCGGCGAGCCGTTCGGCCTGCACGTCTCCACCCCGGCCGCCGCCTTCACCGTCTCCGCGTACCGCCTCGGCTGGTACGACGGCGCCCGCGCCCGCCTGGTCTGGCGCCTCGACCACGTCCCGGGCGGCAGGCAGCCCGCACCGCACGTGGACCCCGTGACCCGCACCGTGCTGACCGGCTGGCAGCGCACCCTCGCCGTGGACACCGCCGGTTGGCCCGAGGGCGCCTACCTCCTGCGCCTGGACGCCGAGGACGGCTCCGGCCAGCGCTACGTCCCGCTCACCATCCGCTCCGCCGCCACGGCGGGCAGGACGGTGGTGATGAGCGCCCCCGCGACCTGGCAGGCGTACAACGAGTGGGGCGGGTACAGCCTGTACAACGGCCCCACCGGCGGGCTGGCCACCCGTTCGCTCCGGGTCGTCTTCGACCGGCCGTACGACTACGACCACGGCGCCGGGCTCTTCCTGGTGTACGAGGCGCCGCTGGTCGCGCTCGCCGAGCGGCTCGGGCTGCCGCTCGCCTACACCACCGGGATCGACGTGGCCCGCGAGCCCGGGTTGCTGCGCGGTGCGAGCGCCGTCCTGTCGCTCGGCCACGACGAGTACTGGTCCCCCGAGCAGCGCGCCCAGGTGGTCGCGGCCCGGGACGCCGGTACCAACCTGGCGATCCTGGGCGCCAACTGCTGCTTCCGCCGGGTCCGCTTCGAGCCCTCGGAGCTGGGACCGGACCGGACGGTGGTCTGCTACAAGGACGCCTGGGCGCAGGACCCGGGCCACCGGGCCGGCGCCCCGGCGACCACCGACTTCCGGGCCGTCCCGAACGCGGACCCGGAGAGCGCGATGCTCGGCGTGATCTACGACGGCTACCCGGTGGACGCCCCGTACGTGGTCGGCTCGCCCGAGCACTGGGCGTTCGAGGGCACCGGCGTCACCGTCGGGGCGTCCTTCCCGCACCTGGTCGGCGTCGAGTACGACCGGGTCGACACCGCCTTCCCCACCCCGCGCCCGATCGAGGTGATCGCGCACTCCCCCGTGGTCTGCGAGGGCCGCGCCTCGCACTCCGACACCGCGTACTACACCGTGCCGAGCGGCGCCGGGGTGTTCGCCACCGGGACGATGCGCTGGGTGGAGGCCCTGGACGCGAACGGGCCGGGCGGCGGCAGCGCCGACCACGGGATCGATGCCCGGGCCGGCGACCTGGTCCGCAAGGTCACCGAGAACGTGCTGCGCGCCTTCGCCGCCGGCCCGGCCGGCCGCACCCACCCGGCCCGGGACAACCTCGCGGCCGTCTACGGCGGGGCGTAGCGGGCCGGTCGGCCAGGGGTCCAGGTGGTCCTACCGCCCGGGCGGTTGCCCGGGTCGCAGCCTCCGGGTCGAACGCCCGGGGGGAGGGGCGCTCTGCCGCACCGATACACTCACACGGTCTCACTACACAGTAGGTCGTCTAGGACAACCGTCCGGCGTGGCACGGGTGCCGGCCGGACAGGGCACGAGGGAAACAGAACATGGTCGAGGCCTCCCCGAAGGTCGTTGTCGTCGTCCCCACGTACAACGAGCGGGAGAACCTTCCGGTCCTCGCGGGGCTGCTCGCAGACCTCCCGGTACCGAACCTGCACCTGCTCGTGGTCGACGACAACTCGCCGGACGGCACCGGCGAGATCGCGGACAAGCTCGCCGCGGACTCCGGCGGCACGGTCGGCGTGCTGCACCGCACCGAGAAGAACGGCCTCGGCCGCGCCTACCTGGCCGGCATGGCCCGGGCCCTGGACGAGGACGCCGACATCGTGGTCCAGATGGACGCCGACCTGTCGCACCCGGCCTCGGCGATACCCGCGATGGTGCAGGCCCTGACCGACGACGACACCGCCGTCGTGCTCGGCTCCCGCTACGTGCCCGGCGGGTCGACCGCCGCGGAGTGGCCGTGGCACCGCAAGGCCCTCTCCGCCTGGGCCAACCTCTACGTCAACACCATCCTCGGCCTGGGCGTCCGGGACGCCACCGCCGGTTTCAAGGCCTGGCGGGCGAGCACCCTGCGGGCCATCGACCTGCCGACCGTGCAGAGCAGCGGCTACTCGTTCCAGGTCGAGATGAACTACCGGGTCGTCAAGCGCGGCCTGACGATCCGCGAGGTGCCGATCCGCTTCGAGGAGCGGATCGAGGGCGCCTCGAAGATGAGCATCGGGGTGCAGGTCGAGTCCGCGCTGGCGCCCTGGAAGCTGCGGCTGAACCGCCACGACGCGTAGCGCGCGACGGGTGGCGGTTCCTCCGCCCGGAACCGGCATACGGGTGCCCGGAGGGCCGCCCGGCGGTGTGAACGGCGGCTGCGGGGAAAGAAGGGCGACATGGCCCTTCTCCCGGAGTCACTCACGGCCCTGATCCGCCGTGGCGCCCGAGAACCATTCGTCGTCCAGACCGTGCGGGCCACCGTGGCCGCCACCATCTCGTACGCGGCGGCCACCCGGCTCAGCAATGAGCCGGTCCCGCTGACTGCTCCGCTCACCGCGCTGCTGGTGGTGCAGGTCACCGTCTACTCGACGCTCAAGACCAGCATCCGCCGGGTCAACTCGGTGGTGGTCGGCGTGCTGATCGCGACCGGCTTCAGCGCCGTGGTGGGGCTCTCCTGGTGGAGCCTCGGGCTGATCATCCTGGCCTCGCTGGTCGTCGGCCGGTTCGTCCGGGTCGAGGAGTTCGTCCAGGAGGTCGCGATCAGCGCGATGCTGATCCTGGGCGTCTCCGGGCTCGCCTCGCAGGCCTGGGACCGGGTGCTGGAGACGCTGATCGGCGCCGCCGTCGGCCTGCTGTTCAACCTGGTGTTCGCGCCACCGGTCTGGGTGGACACCGCCGGGGAGTCGATCGAGGACCTCGCCCGGCGGGCCCGCCACCTGCTGCTGGACATCGCCGAGGAGTTGGACGGGCCGACCCCGGTCGCCCGGGTCGCCGAGCGGCTGCACGAGGCCCGCCGGCTCGACCAGGCCATCGTCGACGTGGACGCGGCGCTGCGCCAGGCGGAGGACAGCCTGCGGCTCAATCCGCGGATCAGCGAGGGGCTGCTGTCCCGGCTGGTGCTGCGCACCGGGCTGGACACCCTGGAGATCTGCGTGGTGGTGATCCGGGTGCTGGCCCGCTCGCTGACCGACCTCGCCAAGCGGCGCGGGCCCGGCGAGCGGCTGTTCCCGGCCGACGTCGCGGTGGGCCTGGAGGAACTGCTGGCGCACGTCGGCGGGGCCGTGGTCAGCTTCGCGGTGCTGGTGACCACCCAGGTGAGCCGCAACGCCGAGGAGGCGGAGCGGCGGCTGACCGCCGAGCTGGCCGCGGCCTGGACCTGCCGGGAGAACGTCGCCCAGGCTCTGCTCCAGCAGGTGCGGGAGCACCCGGAAGCGTGGCAGCTGCACGGTTCGATACTGGCCGAGGTGGACCGGATCCTGGACGAGCTGGACCTGGAGCACCGCAGCCGGCGCCTGATGGAGGAGCTGGACCGGGCCTCGGTGGCGAGCCGGGAGCGGTTCTCGCGGTTCGCCGGAGTGCGCCGGTTCGTCCGTGGCGAGCGGCGGCGCCGGGCCCGGCCGAGGCGGGGGCGCCCGGCGGCGGGGGCCGGGCGCTGACCGCATCGCATTGTCGGATCATCGGACGTCACGGCACCGGCGCCAGGACACCGGAGTCAAGGCACCGGCGTCAAGGCATCGACCAGGGCTCCTGCGGGAGCGGGTGGCCGGTCTCCAGGTAGGTCTTCAGGTTGGACAGCACCGCCGACCAGCCCCGCTCGGTGTCCGCCCGCTCGGCCTCGTCGGCGAGGTCGTCGTGCGTGACGGTGAGCCGGGTGAGTTCGCACCAGCCCTGGATCTCGAAGGTGACCCGGGACGGCCCGCCCGGGCGCCGCTCCTGTGTCCCGGCCCAGGTGGTGACCAGCCGGTGCGGGCGGTCGGCGGCCTCGACGACGCCGATCACGTCGGCGATCCCGGAGCCGTCGGCGCGCTGGTGCTCCCAGGGCGCGCCGGGCAGCCAGGTGGAGACGTTGCGGTGCCCCCAGTAGAGACCCGACTCGTCGGCGTTGGTGAGGGCGTGCCAGACCCGCGCGGGGGTGGCACGGAGGTAGAGCGTGCTGCGGACGGCGGACGCGGCCATGGCCTCAGCCCCTGGCCGCGTCGAGCAGCTGCCGGACGTCGATCTTCTGCATCCGCAGCATCGCGGCGGTCACCCGGTCGGCCTTGGCCCGGTCCGGGTCGGTGATCAGCTCGTTGAGCACGCGCGGCACGATCTGCCAGGAGAGGCCGTAGCGGTCCTTGAGCCAGCCGCACGGGCCCTCCTGGCCGCCGTCGGCGGTGAGCTTGGCCCAGAGTTCGTCGACCTCCTGCTGGTCGGCGCAGTCCACCTGGAGCGAGATCGCCTCGGAGAAGGTGAACTCGGGGCCGCCGTTGAGCGCCACGTACGGCTGGCCGACGAGCTCGAAGACCACCGTCATCACCGAGCCGGCGGAGCCGGGGCCGGCCTCGCCGTAGCGGTTGACCTGGGTGATACGGGAGTTGGGGAACAGTGAGGTGTAGAAGGCGGCGGCCTCTTCGGCCTGGTCGTCGAACCAGAGGAAGGTGCTGATTTTCTGCATGCGCCCGACGGTAGCCCCGGGCGCCGCCCGGGCCGCCGAGCCACGGCCGGGGGTCACCGGATCGGCGCCCCCGGGCCGCGGCCCGGTGCCGCTAGTGGACCCAGCCCGCGTAGCGCTGGGTGAAGCGGCGACCGGTGTGGGCGGTGACGACGACGTCGTAGCGGCCCTGCTTGTCCAGCGGCCAGGCCAGGTTGACCTGCTTGCCGGGGCGGACCCAGACGGTCTGCGCGGTGCCCGCGAAGTCGTTGGGGGCGGCCGTGTAGGCGAGGTCGGTCAGGCCGTCGTTGACGAGCTGGAGGGTCAGCCGGCTGCCGCGCAGGTCGGCGGTGACGATCGGTACGGCGACGTCGTTCTGGCCGTCCCGGCCGTCGCGCACCACGGTGCCGGCGAAGCGGCGCACGAAGCCGTCCGGACCGTGGACGGTGAAGTCGTAGCGGCCGTTGGTGGCGGCGGCGTCCCAGACGTACTGGGCGGTGGCGCCGGGGGCGACGGTGTACGGGGTGCCCGCGAACGGGAACGCGATGTTGGGGTAGACGGTGTACGGGAAGGCCACCGAACCGTCGTTGCTCAGGGTGCAGACGACCTTCCCGGTCTTGCGGTCCACGTCCACGTCGGCCCACGGCTGGTAGGGCAGCGGGCGGTGCGGGCGCTCGCCCCGCTCCTGGACGGGCATCGACTGGGCGCCGACGGCCGGGAGGACGACGCCGGGCAGTTTGGCGCCCGCGTCGGCCTTGGCCATCAGGGCGGTGGTGTCGGGCAGCGACGGGATCGACGTGTTCGGCGCGGCGAAGTCGAAGCAGCTGGTGAGGTCGCCGCAGACGGCCCGGCGCCAGGCCGAGATGTTGGGCTCGGCGACGCCGGTGACCTGCTCCATGAAGCGCAGCACCGAGGTGTGGTCGAAGACCTGGGAGTTGACCCAACCGCCGCGCGACCAGGGCGAGACGACCCAGAGTGGGACGCGGTTGCCGAGGCCGATGGCGCGGCCCTGGGTGAACTCCTCGGGGGTGCCGGGCTCGGGGGTGGGCGGGACCATGTGGTCGAAGTAGCCGTCGTTCTCGTCGTACATGACCAGGAAGACGGTGTGCTGCCACACCTCCGGGTTGGACATCAGTGACTGGAGCGCCTGGTTGACCCAGTGCGCCCCGTACGCCGGGCCGGCGTCCGGGTGCTCGGAGAACAGGTACGGGGCGACCAGCCAGGAGATGGTCGGCAGGGTGCCGTCCTTGCAGTGGCGGTCGAAGTCGGTCGGGTCGAACTTCGTCATCGCGTTGATGTAACGCGGGTCGGTGGGCGGGAAGTTGTGGAACTGCTTGAAGTAGGAGAGGGCGTTGTCGTCGTAGTCGCCGGTGCGGTCGTCCTTGCTGGGGTTGTGGTAGACCCGCCAGCTGACGCCGGCCTGCTCCAGGCGCTCGGCGTAGGTGGTCCAGTCCGCGACGGGGTTGTCGGTGACCGGGGTGTTGTCGATCCACGGCCCGGTGGTGCCGTCGCGGCCGGGGCCGGAGGTGCCGGTCCACAGGTAGAGGCGGTTGGGGTCGGTCGGCCCGGCGAGGGAGGTGAAGTAGGCGTCGCACAGGGTGAACGCGTCGGCCAGGGCGTACTGGTAGGGGATGTCGTCCCGGGTGAAGTAGCCCATGGTGCGCTCGCCCTTGGCGGCGATCCACTTGTTCATCGCACCGTTGTTGATCGCCTGGTGGCCGGTCGCCCAGTCGTGGGCCAGACCCCCGGCGTTCTGCGCGTTGTACTTCGAGGTGTCCATTCGGTACGGCAGCATGGCGCCGCCGTCGCTGCGACGGCTGTCCGGCTGGCGGAACACGTCGGCGCCGTCCGGGAACCGGAGCGCCTGCTTGTCGCCGAAGCCGCGGACACCGCTGAGCGTACCGAAGTAGTGGTCGAAACTGCGGTTCTCCTGCATCAGCACGACGACGTGCTTGACGTCCTTGATGGTGCCGGTGAGCCGGCCGGGGGCGGCGTCGGCGGAGGCGGCCTCGACGGGGCCTGCGGCCAGGCCGGTCAGGGCGGTGGCGCCGACGGCCGCGGTGGCGCCGACGAAGGTGCGGCGGGAGAGCTCGGGCATCGTGAACTGGCCTCTCAGAGCTGGAAGGTGGCGACGGCGGCGGCGGTGTCGGAGGGCCACTCGTTGGCGGCGTCGTTCGGCTCGGGCTGCGGCCAGTCGGCGACCAGGGTGTGCGCCTCGACCAGCTTCAGCGGGCCGGCGTACTGGACGTAGTCGATGCGATCCTGCGGCTCGGGCTTGGTGCCGCGCTGCCGGCGGGTGGGCGACCAGGTGGCGCCCGGGAACTTGACCGGGTCGCGGTTCTCCTCGCGGAAGCTGTCGGTCAGCCCGGCGCCCTGAAGAGCGAGGCTGACCGGCCAGTTCAGCGCCCCGACACCGCCGTGCGCGGTGGCGGTGGCGGCCGTCCAGTCCAGGTGGGACGGCGAGGAGAGGGCGCCGGCGAGCACCACCGGGGTGTGCCGGGCGATGTCCGCGCGCACCGCGGCGGCCAGCGCCTTGGCCTGCTTCAGCCGGAGCGAAGCGGTCTCGGCGGCCTCCGTCTGGGCGGCGGTCCGACCGTCCTGGAGCGCGTACGGGCCGTAGTCCGCCTCGTCGAGGTGCGCGGCCCAGAAGCGGACGGTGCGGCCACCGGCCAGCTGCAGGGTGACCCCGGCGGCGGGCAGGTCGGCGGTCACCGGGGTGACGTCGACTAGCGGGTGGCGGCTCAGGATGCCGACGCTGCCGGGGCTCTGGTAGGCGTACCAGCCCAGGGCGTCGGCGAGGGTCTTCGCCCGCTCGCCGGCGGTCTCCTGCAGGGCGAGCACGTCCAGGCCCTGGGTGAGGACGACGCGCAGTTGCTTCTCCAACGCGTCGGTGTAGCCGGCGCCCGCGTCGTGCAGGTTCCAGCTGGCGGCCTTGAGGCGCGGCGGCGCGGCCGGATCGACGACGGGGACGAGGACGGTGACGGTGTCGGTGGCGCCCGCGCTGTCCTTGACGCCGACGACGGCCACCTCGGGGGTCTTGGCCGCCGGGGGTGCGGTGCCGGTGAGCGTCCCGTCGGCGGCGACGGTCAGCCAGGACGGCCCGCTGACCTTGCGGAAGGCGGCCGTCCCGGCCGGGTTGCCGGCCGGGCGGGACCAGAGGCCGCCGAGCTTGACGGACACCGCCGCGCCGGGGGCGACGGGCGTGGTGGTGACGGCGTCCACGGCGCTGTGCGGACGGACGACCGCGGGCTTGGCGCGGAAGCTGAACGGGGCGCTCTGGGCGAGGATGCCGTAGCCGTCCTTGGCGAGCAGGTAAGCGGTGTACGGGCCGCCGGTCAGCGCCGAGGTGTCGAGCTGGAGGTCGCCGGAGGCGGCGGGGGTGTACTTCCAGAGGAGGGAGGAGCCGGTGCCGGGACGGCGGTCGCCGTCGTAGATGCCGACCCAGTTCTTGGCGTCGGGGGCGTCGGTGCTCCAGTGGAAGGTGAGCCGGTCGCCTTCGGTGGGGTTGGCGGAGGAGGTGAGGGTCAGGGCGCTGCCTGCGGCCACGGTTTTCCTGTCCGCCGCCCGGGGCCCGGTCCGCCGGGGGTCGGCGCCGGGTCCGCGCGCGGCTGGTCACGGAGGCTGGGGAGGGTTGACGCCGCAGTTGGCTGTACAACTGCGGGCGGCCCTCATTCATCCGAAGGTCAGCGACCGGAACATGAACGACGCATGACGGAACATCGGGCGGTTCGGGAACTCCGTGACCGGCGGCGGGGAATCCCCCTCCCGGAACGCCGGAAAGGGCCGCGGCGGAGATCCGCTGCGGCCCTGGTGCTGCTCTGCTGCCCTGCTGCCCTGCTGCCCGACGGTCAGGCCAGGGCGAGGAACAGCTTCTCCAGCTCGGCCTCGCTCATCGGCGCGGCGTCCTCGTCGGCGGCGGCCATGCACTGGCGCATGCCGCTGGCCACGATCTTGAACCCGGCCCGGTCGAGGGCGCGCGAGACGGCGGCGAGCTGGGTGACCACGTCCTTGCAGTCACGCCCCGCCTCGATCATCGCGATCACCCCGGCCAACTGACCCTGGGCGCGGCGCAGCCGGTTCAGGACCGCGCCGACCGACTCCTCGTCCACCTGCATGTCCGGGCCGCCTTTCGCGTCGACTGTCGAGTGACAACTGTACCCGGTGGGGTATCCATTCCAGGGCGGGGCGATGCTCGCCTCGGGGCAGGCGCGCAGGCAGGCAGGAGCGCAGGCCTGCGGGCAGGCGGACAGGAGGGGCTCAACGGCGGGCGAGGCGGCGCTCACCGCCGGCGCCGGTCTCGTACGGCAGCCCGTAGTGCGCGAACACGGCGGGTTCGTCCTCAGCGGGCAGGACATCGTCGGTGCCGATCGCGGGGGCCTGCTTGACCTGGCTCTTCGGGAAGGCCACCCGAACGTAGCCCGGTCCGACCACCGCCCCGTCGAGCGGGACGAACACCAGGCGACGCCTGCCCGCCAGGCCGACCGTGACGGTGGCGACGAACGGCTGGTCGGTGGCCGTCTCCACGTAGACGGACTCCAGCGAGCCGATGCGATGGCTCTTCTCGTCGACCACCGGATGGCCGCGCCACTCGCGGATGTCTGCCATAGCGATCACCACGGCATCGACCTCCCGTCTCCCGTCCGGCATCTGCCTCCGCCGTCAACGTCTTCCGGCACCGGTTCACCGCCGGGACCTCCCATCCTCCGCCGGTACGCGCGGGGGCGCACGACGAACGGCGGGACGGACGGCGGGACGGACCGCAAGAGGTTGACCGGGCGGCGGTCGACCGGCCGAAAAGGGACATACAGGGGTGACCCGACCAACCGGCACGCGGGCCGTGACCTGCGCTTTACGCTGTCGCCCGAGGGAGTCACAAGCAGATCATCCGATCGTCAGCAGATGGGGGCGGCAACCGTGGGACACACGAGCATGTGGGAGCCCGGCGAGCCCGGGATCCCCGCCGACCTGAGGCCCGACATCCCGCACCCGGCCCGGATGTACGACTACTACCTCGGCGGGAAGGACAACTTCCCCGCCGACCGTGCCGCCGCCGAGAAGGCGCTCGCCGCCAACCCCGAGTTTCGCTCCACCGCGCGGGCCAATCGAGGCTTCCTCACCCGCGCGGTACGCTGCGTCGCCGATCTCGGCATCGACCAGTTCCTCGACATCGGCACCGGCATCCCCACCGCCGGCAACACCCACGAGATCGCCCGGGCCGCCAGCCCGGGCACCCGGGTCGTCTACGTCGACAACGACCCGATCGTGCTCAGCCACGCGCGCGCCCTGATGTCCGGCGCCGGCCCTGGGCGGACCGCCGTCCTCCAGGCCGACCTCCGCGAACCGTCCGCCGTGCTCGCCGTCGTCGAGGTAGAGGGGCTGCTCGACCTCTCCCGACCGGTCGGCCTCGTCCTCGCTGCCGTCCTGCACTTCCTGCGCGACGAGGACAAGCCGCACCAGGCGGTCGGCACCCTGCTGGACGCGCTCCCCTCCGGCAGTCACCTGGTCCTCTCGCACGGCACCGCCGACTTCATCCCCGCCGAGATCCGCGACCGCGTCACCGGCATCTACGACAAGGCCGCCGCACCCCTCGTCGGCCGCACCCGCGACGAGGTCCGCACCTTCTTCGACGGCCTCGACATCCTCGACCCCGGCGTCACCACCGTTCCGCTCTGGCGCCCCGACACCACCCCCGCCCCCGGCGCCGACCGCGTCAGCATGTACGGCGCGGTCGGCCGCAAGCCCTGACGCCTCCGGCAAGGAATATACCGACCGGTCTACTGATTTTCTGGTCGACCAGGCAATGGCCCCTGGGCGCCGATCGGCGATTCCTCCGGCGCGGACGGTGTCGCCGGTGCGATGGCGGCCGGGGCTGCGCCCGGCGGGGTCTGCGCTGGTGAAAGTGGCTTGCCGGGCGTGACGCCGGATGGGTAGCGTCGCCGACCATGACCCCGACTCTGCACACCCGGCGCCTGCTCCTCGCCCCCTACGTCCCCGCGGACGAAGAGGACTTCGTGGCCCTGTTCCAGGATGTGAGGGTGTCGCAGTGGATGGGTGACGGCCCTGCTTCCGAGGAGGCGGACCGGGCCCTGTTCGGGCGGATCTTCACGAAGGTCTACGCCCAGGACCTGTTAGATGTCTGGGCTGTTCGCAGGGACGGTGTGATGATCGGGCATGCCGAGATCAAGCCGACCGATACGGTCGCGGGCCACGAGATCGTCTACGCGCTCACCCCGGCGGCGTGGGGATCGGGCCTGGGGACGGAGTTGGCCCAGGCCCTCGTGGCCTACGGCTTCGACGCTCTCGCGTTGACCGAGGTGCACGCCACCGTAGCGGCATCGAACAACGCCTCGCTGACCTTGCTGGACAGGATCGGCTTCGAGCACGTCCGGGACATCAGCGAGGACGACGGCACCACCACGCGCGTACTGACCCGCCGCCTGGCCGCCACGGCCGGGTCCCCGCACGCCCGGCAGGGGTGAGCGGATCCCGGCCCGGCGGGAGGCTCGACGGATTGATCGAGGAGAAGCGCCGCCACCCTGCCGACGACCTGCTGAGCGCCCTGATTCGGACCACCGACGAGGATGCGGACCGGCTGACGCACACCGAGCTGCGTGCCACCACGTTCCTGCTGCTGGTGGCGGGCCACGCGACAACCACCAACCTGATCGCCAACGGTGTCCTCACCTTGCTCCACCATCCGGAGCAACTGCCCGCGCTGCGTGCCGACTGGACACTTCTGCCGGGCGCGGTCGAGGAGATTCTGCGCTATGCGGGCCCGCAGGTCTTCTCCACCCGCAGGTTCACCACCACACCCTGGCGGGTCGGCGAAACGGATGTCGTGATCCCGGGCGGTGGCGAGACCGTCATGGTCGCTCTGTCCGCGGCCGACCGAGACCCCGCCCGGTTCCCCCGCCCCGACACCTTCGACATCCGCCGACCCTCGCCCTCCCACATGGCCTTCGGCCACGGTATCCACTACTGCCTGGGTGCGCCGCTCGCCCGGCTGCAGGCCGCGACCGCTCTGAACTCCCTCTTCACCCGTTTCCCAGCTCTCGCTCTCGCCCCCGGTGCGGACCGGACGTGGCGCCGCAGTCTCATCACCCGCGGCCTCACACGGCTTCCGGTCCGCGTAGCGGGGTAGCTCGCCACCGTTCTTTGGGGGGGTTAATACCACCGACCGGGGCCACCACGCGCGGTTACTGTCGTCGGGACGGCCCCGGACAGGGGCGGTCAGCACGGGCCATCGCGCGGCAGACGCGCAGGACATGGGGGGACGAACATGGGCAGGTACCGCCGCTACGCAGGGGCACTCGTGGTCGCCGGGCTCGCCGCCGGGGTGCTCAGCGCCTGCAACCCGGTCGGGACCAGGTTCAGTGACGACGCGACCGTCTCGGACAAGATCACCGCCATCAAGCTGGACACCTCCGCCGGGGACGTCACCGTCCACGGGAAGGCCGGCGCCACCCAGGCCGCCGTCCACCGCGACATCGAGTACCGCAGCGGCAAGCCCGGCGCGACCACCCGGGTGGACGGCGGCGTGCTGGTGCTGAGCGGCTGCGGGCGCAACTGCTCGGTGGACTACACCGTCGAGCTGCCGCCGGGGCTGCCGATCAGCGGCGGGACGTCCTCGGGAGGGGTCAAGCTCTCGCAGGTCGGCGAGGTCTCGGTGCACACCAGTTCCGGCGACATCACGCTCGACGACGTGGCCGGGCCGGTCGACGTGCGCACCGACAACGGCGAGATCAAGGGCACCTCGCTCAAGGGCGACCGGGTCAGCGCCAAGACCGACAACGGCGGGATCAAGCTCACCCCCGGCAAGGCCCAGGACATCACGGCAAAGACCTCGAACGGCGAGATCAACGTGACCGTGCCGACCTCCTCCTACCACGTCACCGCCTCGACCGACCTGGGCGAGAAGCACATCGGCGTCCAGAGCGACCCGAACGGGAAGTACCGGCTGGACCTCGGGACGAACATCGGCGAGATCACCGTCAAGACGGGCTGACCCGGTCCGCCGGCAGGAGGCCCCGACGCGTTCGTCCCACGGCCCGCCGACCGGGGTCCGCGCTTCCCCGGCCCCGCCGGGGTGTGGCGGGGCCGGGGGCGGTCAGAGCCCGACCTGGATCTCGGCGCGGTGACGGATGTACTCGTCCGGGTGCGAGCGCGCGATGGCCACCGCGGCCTCCACCAGGTCGTGCAGTTGCGGCGGGTAGGCGCGCGGCACGAGGGGCAGCCCGGGGAGGATGCAGCGCCGGACGTCCAGGTCCTCGTTGGCGACGAACTCGCGCAGCGCGGCCTCGTACCAGGCGTCCCGGACGACCGACCCCTCGTCGGCGGCGGCCGTGTTGCGGCCGTCCCCGACCGACAGGGACGTCCAGTACCAGGCCCGGGCGGCGCCGGCCCGTTCCGCGTCGGTGCCGGTGTGCAGGTAGCCGAGCAGGGTCAGCCGCACCCGGCGCTGACCGAAGGCGAGCAGGGCGGGCTCGACGAAGCGCCGGTTGAAGCTCGGGTTGGGGTCGTAGACCGCCGCCTCCAGCAGTGCCTCGAAGTACTCCTCGGGCAGTTCGGTGCGCCCGGAGAGCGCCTTGTGGACCTCCCACCGGGCCGCACTCGGAAAGTCCGGCCCGTGCGCGGCGTCGACCCCGAGCAGGCGGAGCAAACGTGTCAACCGCAGGTCGAACGCCTGCGATCCGTTGGCCGTGCGCCCGGGCAACGGCTGGAGAATCCGCACCTCGCCTGCCGTGTCCTTCGTTTCCACGAACACCCCTCCTCATTCTGAGTCATCGGCAGACTACTCGCTGATACACCAGTTCGGAGGTCGTTTTCGGGCAGGCTGGAATTCAGATCCTCGATATATGGCCGGAGTTTGACGGTTGCCCAGGGCTGCTACCGCCTCGGACGGCGCGAGGTGGGCCCGGCCTGGCTGAACCGGTTCGGGCCAGACCAGGCCGGTTCGGTTCGGTCGAACCGGTCCCGTTCGGTCAGGCCGGACGGCCGGGCGGGACCAGGCCGGACTGGTAGGCGATGGCGACGAGTTGGGCCCGGTCGCGGGCGTCCAGCTTGGCCATCGCGCGGTGGACGTGGGTCCGGACGGTGAAGGGGCTGACGAACATCCGCTCGGCGATCTCCTCGTTGGTGAGCCCGGTGGCGGCCATGGACATCACCTCGCGCTCGCGGGCGGTGAGCACGGACAGGCGCTCCGCCGCGGCGTTCGCGCCGGCCGCCGGATCGGGCTGGGCGAGGAACTGGTCGATGACGGCCCGGGTGGCGGCGGGCGAGAGCAGGGCGTCCCCGGCGGCGACGGTACGGACGGCGGAGAGCAGTTCCGCCGGGTCCGCCCCCTTGCCGAGGAAGCCGCCCGCGCCCGCGCGCAGCGCCTGGGCCACGTACTCGTCGATCTCGAAGGTGGTGAGGATCAGCACCCGGGTGCCGGCCAGCTCCTCGTCGCCGCAGATGGCGGCCGTCGCGCCGAGGCCGTCGGCGCCGGGCATCCGGATGTCCATCAGGACGATGTCGGGACGGGTGGCGCGGGCGAGTTCGACGGCCTGGCGGCCGTCGACGGCCTCGCCGACCACCTCCATGTCGTCCTCGGCGTCGATCAGGACCCGGAAGGCGCCGCGCAGCAGCGCCTGGTCGTCGGCGAGCAGTACCCGGATGGTCATGTGTGGTCCTTGTCGTCTCGGGCGCCGGTGCGCAGCGGAAGTTCGGCCGTGACCAGGAAGCCCCCGTCGGGGCGGTGGTCGGCGGTGAACCGGCCGCCGACCGCGCCGGCCCGTTCGCGCATGCCGATCAGCCCGAAGCCGCCCTCGCCGGGGGCGGGGTGGGGCAGCAGGGCCTGTCGGGGGCGGGCGCCGGCCGGGGGACGGCCGTTGGCGACGCTGACGGCGACCCGGCTGCCGCTGTAGGCGAGGGTGATCTCGGCGTCGGCGCCGCGGGCGTGCTTGGCCACGTTGGTGAGCGACTCCTGGACGATCCGGTAGGCGGTGAGGTCGACGCCGGGAGACAGCGCGCGGGCCTCGCCCTCGACGGTGAGCCGGACCGGCAGGCCGGTGCGTTCGAAGGAGTTGATCAGGTCGGGGAGCCGGTCGAGGCCGGGGGCCGGTTCGAGCGGGGCGGGCTCCTCGGCGCGGCGCAGCAGGCCGACGGTGGCGCGCAGCTCCTGGAGCGCGGAGCCGGTGGCGTCGGTGATGTGGCTGAGCACCTCGCGGGCCTGGGTGGGGTGACGGTCCATGAGGTAGACGGCGATGCCGGCCTGGGCGTTGGCGAGGGCGATGTGGTGGGCGACGACGTCGTGCAGGTCGCGGGCGATCCGGATCCGCTCGTCGGCGACCCGGCGGCGGGCCTCCTCCTCGCGGGTGCGTTCGGCGCGTTCGGCGCGTTCCTCGATGGCCGCGAGGTGGGCTCGGCGGTTGCGGATGGAGTCGCCGAGGGCGCCGGGCAGCAGGGCCCAGGCGAGGACGCCGAGCCGTGCGCCGATCGGGCCGCCGCCCTCGCCGATCAGCGACGTGCCGGTGAGCAGGACGGCGGAGGCGATCGAGGCGCGCAGGGCGGTGGAGCGGTCGGTGCGGACGGCGAGGAAGTAGAGCGTGAGGAGCAGCGGGGTGGCCAGCCCGGGGGTGAGCCGGGGGGTGGTGGCGACGAGTGCCATCGTGCAGATCAGCGTGATGACGACCACCAGGCGCGGGTAGCGGCGGTGGGCGAACACGGCGACGGCGGAGACCAGCGCGATGGCGCCGCTGAGCGGCCGGAAGGGGATGACGTGGCCGGTCTGGTCGACGTTGGCACCGGCGAAGGTCATCGCGACCAGCACGACGCCACCGACGGCGTCGAGCAGCCGAGGGTGGTCGCAGCGCAGCCGCTGCCAGGTGTCGCTCATGGTGGTGCTCTCCGGGTCGGGGGTGCCCTGGCGGCACCCTCGCCGGGTTCTGCCAGTTCGTGCCGAACCGCGCCCTGCCGGGCGGGGTGGGCCGGGTCGGGGGCCGCCGTGCGCGTGGCGGACCCCGACAGCAACGGTAACGGTAGGGATCGAACCATTGTCCAGGGCGGGGCCCGCCCCGTTGATCGGGACGGGCCCCGGCTGGTCCGCGGGACCGGCCTTACACGCCGACGGACTCCCGGACCGGAGCCGGTTCGGGGGCGGCGGTCTGCAGCTTGCTGCCCTCGACGTCGATGTCCGGTATCAGCCGGTCCAGCCAGCGCGGCAGCCACCAGGCGTGGCGGCCGAGCAGCGCGAGGACGGCCGGCACGATGGTCATCCGGACCACGAAGGCGTCGAAGGCGACGGCCGCGGCGAGGCCCAGGCCCATCATCTTGATCATCGGTTCGCCCATGCCGATGAAGCCCGCGAAGACGGCGATCATGATGAAGGCGGCGGCCGTGACCACCCGGGCGTTGTGCCGGAAGCCGGTGACGATGGCCTCACGGGGCTGCTCGCCGTGGACGAAGCCCTCGCGGATCCGGGTGACCAGGAACACCTCGTAGTCCATGGCGAGGCCGAAGACCACGCCGACCATGAAGATCGGCATCATGCTCATCACCGGACCGGTCTGTTCGACGCCGATCAGGTTGGCGAGCCAGCCCCACTGGAAGACCGCGACCACGGCGCCGAGCGCGGCGGCCACCGAGAGCAGGAAGCCGAGCGCCGCCTTCAGCGGGACGAGCACGGAGCGGAAGACCACCAGCAGCAGGACGACGGCGAGGCCGACGACCACGGCGAGGTAGGGCACCAGCGCGTCGGTGAGCTTCTGCGAGACGTCGATGTTCATCGCCGTCGTGCCGCTGACCAGGATCGTCGCCCCGGTGGCCGTCTTGAGGCCGGCGGCGTGGCCGCGGATCGTCTGGACCAGGTCCTTGGTCTCGGCGGCGCTCGGGCCGGTGGCCGGGACGGCGTTCAGCAGGGCGGTGTCCCCCGCCTTGTTGAACATCGGCGGGGTGACGGAGACCACGCCGGGCAGCCCGGAGACGGTCTTGGCGACCTCGCCCGCGGCGGCCTTCGGATCGGGCGTGCCCTTGGCGTCCACCATGACGGTCAGCGGCCCGTTGAAGCCGGGGCCGAAGCCCTCGGACAGCAGGTCGTAGGCCCGGCGCTGGGTGGTGGAGGTGGGCTTGGACTCGTCACCGGGCAGGCCGAGCCGCAGGTCGAGCGCGGGAGCCGCGAGCACGCCGAGGCCGATCACGGCGCCGAGCAGCACGGCGAGCGGGCGGCGCAGCACGAACCGGGCCCAGCGGGAGCCGCCGTTCTCCTTCTTCGGCCGGACGACACCGTTGCGGGCCTTGCGGGGCAGCACCCGACGACCGATGAAGCCGAGCAGCGCGGGCACCAGGGTGAGCGCGACCAGGACGGCGATGACCACGGTGCCGGCCGCCGCCATGCCCATCTTGGCGAGGATCGGGATACCGACCACGGAGAGCCCGGCCAGGGCGATCACCACGGTGAGCCCGGCGAACACCACGGCGGACCCGGCGGTGCCGACGGCCCGGCCGGCCGCCTCCTGCGGGGTGCGGCCCTCGGCGAGCTCGGCCCGGTAGCGGGAGACGATGAACACGGCGTAGTCGATGCCGACCGCGAGGCCGAGCATCATCGCGAGGGTGCCGGTGGTGGAGGACAGGCCGAGCGTGCTGCCGAGCGCGGTGATCAGGGCCATGCCGAGGCCGACCCCGATCACGGCGGTGAGCAGCGGCAGCCCGGCGGCGACGAGCGAGCCGAAGGTGATCACCAGGACGACCGCGGACAGCGCCATGCCGACCATCTCGCTGCTGCCGCCGGCCTCGGGCTTGGCCATCAGCGCGTTGCCGCCGACCTCGACCTTCAGACCGGCGTCCCGCCCGTGCTGGGCGGCCTGCTCCAGGGCGTCGGTGGCGCCCTTGGACAGCTCGCCCGCCTTGACGGAGTAGCTGACGGTCGCGTACGCGGTGGTGCCGTCCTTGGAGACGGCGCCGGCCTTGAACGGGCTGACCGCGCCGGTGACCTCCTCGCCGTGGGCGAGTTCGGCGACCGTCCGCTCCACCGCCTGCTCGTTGGGCGCGGCGGTGATCTTCTGCCCGGACGGGGCGACGAACACCAGGCGGGCCGAGGCGCCGTCGGCGTGGCCGCCGGGGAAGCGCTCGTTCATCAGGTCGAAGGCCTTCTGCGCCTCCGTGCCGGGCATCGCGAAGCCGTCGTCGGGTGCGGCGGGCGCCTTGGCCGCGAGGACTCCGCAGACGGCCAGCACGGCGACCCAGAGCAAGGTCACCAGCCGGCGTCGTGCGAAGGCCAAGCGGCCCAGGCGGTACAGGAACGTGGCCACGGGAGAGTGGACTCCTTCGGATCTCGGTCAGAGTGCGCGCCGCGGCCGGGCCGGCGCCTTTCGACGCGGACCGCCCGCAGCATGACCCATCCTTGATCGCCGGACCCTGCTCCGTCGTCGTCCCTGCGCAGGCCGTTTGCGTACTGCGGACGCAGTACGGCCCCTCCCCGAACGGCGGAGCGCACGGCCTGCGGCGGGAGCAGCCTGGTGTACTTCCGCGGGCGGCCCCGGCCGGCTCGACGGGGCCCGGCGCCGTCACCCGGGCGGGCGGTGACGACGGGCCGCGGGCTGCCGGGCGACGTAGCGTGGGCCCGACCCTTTTCGCATGGTTCAGGCCGATCCGACCCGATCGCCGCCGATCCAGCCCCGCCGCCGGAGGTACCCATGGGCGTTCCCGCCGCCCGCATCGTGTTCGACGAATCCGACCGCGCGGCCGTCGCCGACGCGGTGACGGAGATGCTCGCCACCGGCGCCCTCACCCTGGGCCCGTGGACCGAGCGCTTCGAGCAGGCCTTCGCCGCCGAGCACGGCGCCTCGCACGCCGTCGCGGTGAGCAGCGGCACCGCGGCGCTGGAGGTGATCCTGCGCACCGTCGACGTCCGGGGCCGCGACGTCGTCGTCCCTGCCGTCACCTTCTACGCGACCGCCGGCGCCGTGCTGCACGCCGGCGGGCGTCCGGTGATCGCCGACGTCGACCCGGACACCCTGGCACTCTCCCCCGAGACGCTGGAGGCGGCCCTCACCCCGGATACCGCAGCCGTCGTACTCGTCCACATCGGCGGCCTGGTCACCCCGCAGGTCGGCGCGCTGCGCGCGATCTGCGACGACCGCGGCATCCCGCTGGTCGAGGACGCCGCGCACGCCCACGGCAGCAGCCTCGACGGGCGCTCGGCCGGGACGTTCGGCCTGGCCGGGGCCTTCTCGTTCTACCCGACCAAGGTCATCACCAGCGGCGAGGGCGGCCTGATCGTCACCGAGTCGCCCGAGCTGCGCGACGAGGCCCGCACCTACCGCGACCAGGGCAAGGGCTCCTTCACCACCAACCACCACGTCCGGCTCGGCTACGCCTGGCGGATGAGCGAGCTCAGCGCCGCCGTCGGCGCCGTGCACCTGCGCCGGCTCAAGGAGTTCATCGAGACCCGCCGGGCCGTCGCCCGCCGCTACGACGCGGCGCTGGCCGGGCTGGACGGCCTGGAGCCGGTGCTCGAACCGCCCGGTTGCCGGAGCAACTACTACAAGTACGTGGCGCTGCTGCCGCCCGGGGTGGAGCGCGCCGCGTTCAAGCGGGCGGTCGCCGAGGAGTACGGCGTGCGGCTGTCCGGCGAGGTGTACGACCTGCCGCTGCACCTGCAGCCCGTCCTCGCCCCCTACCGGCGCGAGGCACTGCCGGTCGCCGAGGACGTCTGCGCGCGGCAGGTCTGCCTGCCGGTCCACTCCGACATGACCGAGGACGAGACGGAGCAGGTCATCGAGGCCGTCTCGGCGGTGCACCGGCGACTCGTCGGATAGCCGGGTCCGCCCGGCCGGGCAGGCCCAACCGGAGGCACGACCGGAGGCACGACCACCGGAAGCTCGACCAGGAGCACGACCAGGAGCTCGGCAAGGAGAGAGAACGTGCGGGTAGCCGTCACCGGGGGATGCGGATTCATCGGCTCACACGTCGTGGACCACCTGCTCGCGGCCGGCCACGACGTCCTCGCGGTGGACACCACCGACAAGTACCTCAACCCCGACGCCGAGCACGCCCGGCTCGACGTCCTCGACCTGGCGGCGCTCACCTCCGCGCTGGCCGGCAGCGAAGTGGTGTACCACCTCGCCGCGATGGCCGACGTCGAACAGGTCTCCGCCGACCCGGTGCGGGCCGTGCGGACCAACATCGACGGCACCGAGGCCGTCCTGGAGGCCGCCCGGCGCAGCGGGCTGAGCCGCACCGTGCTGGCGAGCACCGTCTGGGTCTACGGCGCCGCCCTCACCGACGACCAACTCGACGGCGGTGAGCAGGAGTTGGACGAACGCGTGCCGATCGAGCTGGAGCGCAGCGGCCACCTCTACGTCGCCACCAAGCTCGCCTCCGAGCTGCTGGTGCACAGCTACCGCGAGCTGTACGGGCAGCACTTCACCATCCTGCGCTACGGCATCCCGTACGGGCCCCGGATGCGCGACGAACTGGTCGTCGCCCGGTTCGTCCAGGCGGCGCTCGCCGGACGGCCGATCACCATCGCCGGCGACGGCCGGCAGAGCCGCAACTTCGTCTACGTCGAGGACCTCGCCGACGCCCACGTCCGGGCCCTCTCCCCCGCCGCCGAGGACCAGACCTTCGCCCTGGAGGGCTCGACCGCCGTCTCGGTGCGCGACATCGCGGACACCGTCGACACGCTGCTGGGGCCCGTCAGCATCGAGCACATCGACGGCCGAAAGGCCGACTACGCCGGCCGGCGGATCTCCTGCGCCCAGGCCAAACGGCTGCTCGGCTGGTCTCCGCACACCAACTTCACGGACGGCGTGCGGCGGTACGCGGACTGGTACCGGACCGACACCGCCGCCTCCGCCGCCTCCTGACCGGGCCGCCCGATGCCGCACGCGCTGCTCGTCTCCGGCTCCCTCGGCCAGGGCCACGACGTGATGGCCCAGGCCTGCGCGGACACCCTGCGGGCCCGCGGCTGGACCACCAGCACCGTGGACGCGATGGCGCTGCTCGGGCAGCGCTCGGGCGCCGCCGGGGAAGCCGTCTTCCGGCGGCTGCTCGACCTGCCCGGCGTGTACGACGCCTTCCACTTCTCGGCGTTGCGGCCGGGCGCCCGGCTCGCGCTGCTCGCCGACGCGGCGGCCCGCACCCGGCTCGTCCCGGCCCTGCGGGAGCTGGTCGCGGCGCAGCGACCGCAGCTGGTGGTCTCGGTGTTCGCCACCGCCACCTCGGCCGTCAACCGGCTGCCGAACAGGGACTTCCGGCACTTCGTGTTCTGCACCGACGTGACGCCGCACCGGCTCTGGGTGCAGGAGGGCACCGACCTCTTCCTGGTCACCTCCGAGGTCGCCGCCTGCGCCGTCCGCCGCTACCGGCCGGACGCCGCCGTCACCGTCCTGCCCGCGCCGCTGCGGGAACCGTTCTACCGGCCGCCCGGCCGGGCCGAGGCTCGTGCCGGCCTCGGTGTCCCGGCGGGTGCCGCGTGCGTGCTGCTGATGTCCGGCGCCTGGGGGCTCGGGCCGCTCGCCCGCACCGCCGCCTCGCTCGCCGCCGCCGGGCCGCACGTGCTCGCCGTCGCCGGGCGCAACCGGGAACTGGAACGCAGACTGCGGGCCGCCGCCCGCCGGGAGCCGCGCCTGCAGCCCTTCGGCTACACCGACCGGATCCCCGCGCTGATGGCCGCCGCCGACCTCGTCGTCACCAGCTCCGGCGACACCTGCAGCGAGGCCCGCGCCCTCGGGCGGCGGCTGCTGCTACTCGACGTCGTCCAGGGCCACGGCCGCGACAACCTCCAGCACGAGCTGGAACTCGGACACGCCGACGTCGCCTCCGCCCACCCCGCCGAGGTGGTCCGCAACGCCCTCGCCGCCCTCGCCCGCCCGGAGCCCGCGCCCTCCCCCGGCGCCACCCCGGAGCGCTGGCGCACGGGGTTCACGGGCGCCCTGGAGCAGGTGGGGTTGGCGTAGGGCATCGGGCGGGGACTACCGCGGTGCGCGGCGCGGCACCGGACGGACCGGGGGTTCAGGACGGCCAGGGGACGGCATGGTCGCGGAGCGGGCCGAGGGTCAGGGCCCGGGTGCGGCAGTGGGCGGCGATCAGGGGAAGCGCGGCGAGGGTGGCGCGCCAGGAGTCGGGGGCCGAAGTGCAGTCGGAGTCGTGCAGGAGCAGGGTCGCACCGCCGGTGAGGCCGGGGCGGGCGGTCGCGTAGACGGACGCACCGGTCGCCTCCGCCGTCCAGTCCCGGCCCCAGGCCGTCCACAGGACGCTGCGCAGGCCCAGGCGGCGGGCGGCCAGGGCCGGGCCGGCGGTCAGCACGCCGTACGGCGGGCGGTACCAGTGCGGGCGGGCCCCGCACAGCTCGGTCACCGCCTCGGTGGTGCGGCACACCTCGCGCAGGTCGCGGACCGGGGCCGGGTACCACTGCGGCCGGTGGTACCAGCCGTGGACGGCCACCTCGTGCCCGCGCAGCACCAGCTCCCGGCCGAGGGCGGGAGCGCGCTCCAGCATCGAGCCCAGCAGGAAGAACGTGGCGCGCACACCGCCGAGCCCGTCCAGCGCGTCCAGGACGTACGGGGTGCTGCGCGGGTCGGGGCCGTCGTCGAAGGTCAGCGCGACGTGGAGCGGGTCGGCGCCGAGGCCGGCCGTCCGACGGGCCAGCGTGCGGCGCAGCACCGGAAGGCGCACCGCCGCGGGGGCCAGGTGCGCGAACTCGGCCGCGGCCGCCACCGTGAGCGCCCGGGTGGCCGTGTTCACCCGAAGCGGGCGGCCATCCGCCGGAACACCCCCGGCGCCACGCCGTGGATCCGGGCCGGGAGGCCGAGCCAGTGCGGCACGTACAGCCGGTCGCGCTCGGTGGTGATGGTCGCGACCACGGTGTCGGCGACCCGCTCCGCCGAGACGGGGCGCGGCCGCTCGCGCTGGTAGGGCGTCCCGCGCCGTTCGAAGAACGGGGTGTCCACCGGGCCCGGCAGCACCAGGCGCACCCCGACCCCGGTGCCGCGCAGCTCGTACCAGAGGCTCTCCGCGAACATCGCCAGCCCGCCCTTGGTCGCCGCGTAGCCCGACTCGTCGCGCACGCCCACCTGGCCGGCCATCGAGCCGAGCAGCACGATCCGGCCGCGGCGGCGCTCCAGCATGCCCGGCAGGAGGAGGCGGACCAGCCGCAGCGGGGCCGCGAAGTTGACCTCGACCATCCGGTCCAGGACGTCCGCAGGGGTGTCGACGAACGGTCCGCGCCAGCCCAGGCCCGCGCTCGCGACCAGTACGTCCACCCGGCCGGCCGCCGCGAGGGCCGCCTCGGCGAGGCGGCGCGGGCCGTCCGGCTTGCTCAGGTCCTCGGGCAGGGCGCGGCCGCCGGTGCGGGCGGCGACCTCGTCGAGGCGGGCCTGGTCGGTGCCGGACAGCAGGGTCCGCCAGCCGGCGTCGGCCAGGCGGGTGGCGGTGGCCAGGCCGATCCCGGAGGAGGCGCCGGTGACGAGCACGACCGGGCGGTCGGTGGGCCCCGGGTGTCGAGGGCCCGGCTGGGCTTCGTCCGCCATCGCGTACCTGCCGCTCCGTGGGCGTGTCGCCGTCCGTTTTGTCCGGCAAGTCACCTTCGCACGGCGGCATCGTCCGGGCTACCGGGGCGGGGCGGCCGACTCCGCCTCGGTGTCCGGGCCCGAGGTGTCCGGGTTCGAGGCGTCCTGGTTCGAGGCGTCTCGGTTCGAGGCGCTCGGGCCCGCGCCGGACGGATCCGAGCCGGACGGATCCGAGCCGGACGGGTTCGCGCCGCACAGGGCCGCGGCGGCCTCCGCGGACTCCCCCTCCAGCTCGCCGAACCGGGACAGCAGGAAGGTGCCGCTCACCGCCACCGCGAACCCCGCCAGCGCGCACCACTCGAAGCCCGGCCGGGCCGCGTCACCGAGCGCCGCCACCCCGACCAGGGCCGGGCCGAAGGTCTCGGCGACCGTCCCGGCGGCGGTCGCGGCCGTCACCGTGCCGCGCTGCAGGGCCAGCGCGTACGCGAGGTAGCCGCCCAGGCCGCCGGCCGCGAGCGCGTAGGCCGCCGGGTCGGTGAGCACGGCCGCCGGGCTCGACGCGTCCAGCACCCGCACCGCCAGGCTCGTCACCCCGAACCCCACCCCCGCCAGCAGCCCCAGCCCGGCCGCCGCGACCGTGCCGTCCCGGCGCACCAGGACGAGGGTGAGCAGCAGCATCAGGGCGGTGGTCGCGAGCAGCGCCCAGTGGAACACGGCCGGGGCGTACTCGCGGCCCTCCCGGCCCGAACCCGACGCCAGCAGCGTCAGACCGACCACCACCGCGAGGATCCCCGCCACGTCCCCCCGGCGCAGCCGGGCTCCGAGCAGCCAGACGGCGGCCAGCGCCGTCACGGCCAGGCTCGCGTTGGTGACGGCCTGCACGAGGAACAGGGGCAGACTGCGCAGCGCCACGATGCTCAAGCCGAAGCCGATGATGTCCAGCGCCGTGCCGAGCAGGAACTCCCACGACCGCACCAGCGCCGCCAGCAGCCCCGCCCGCACCCGGTCCGCCTGCGGCGCCGACCGCGCGCCACGGGCCTGGAACACCGCCCCGAATCCGAAGCAGACGGTGGCGGCCAACGCGGTGGTGAGTCCCAGCAGCATGCCTCTCCCAGCCTCGCGGGCAGCATCGATCTCCCACCAGTCTGTGCCCGGGACGATACCGCCGCACGGGTGGGACGGCACGACCACACGGCACGACCACGTCGCCGACGGCAGAGCGTACGGGCCGACTTCCCTGGCCTGCCGAAGGGCGGTGATGAGGGGGCGCTCGGCGCCCGGCACCGGCGTGCGATCGGCCGGGCCTACCGCACCAGCGCACTCGCGCCCTCGCGCCCCGCCTCGGCCGCGCGGAGCATCGGGCTCCCCGCGCCGGCTGCCGTGCCGGAAGCGGCGGCCGTGTCGGGAGCGGCGGCCGGCGACCTGGCCGCGCGGAAGGCGCGTCAGGGCTTGAGGGCCACGGCGGCGTACGCGGAGGCGTCGGAGGCGGTGGTGGGCGGGTCGGCGGGGGTGGGACGCCAGTGCGGGGTCGGGACGACGCCGGGGGCGATGAGGGTCCAGCCGTCGAAGAAGCGGGTGAACTCGGGGAGGGTGCGGGCCTGGGCGGCGGTGCCGGCGGATTCGTAGATGCGGACCAGGCGGGCGATCTCCGCCGGGGCGAATTCGGGGGTGACGTGGGTCATCACCAGGGCACTGCCGGGGGCGAGGGCGGATTTGAGGTGCTCGACGATCTCGTGGGCGCCGTGACCGTCGGGGACGAAGTGGAGCAGGGCGTTGAGGGAGAGCCCGACGGGGCGGGTGAGGTCGATGGTGTCGCGCAGGCCGGACGAGGCGAGCAGGCGGGCGGGGTCCGTGACGTCGGCCTCGACGTAGGCGGTGCGTCCCTCGGGGGTGCCGGTGAGCAGGGCCTGGGCGTGCGAGAGCACGATCGGGTCGTTGTCGGCGTAGACGACGCGGGCGCGCGGCTCGACGCCCTGGGCGACCTCGTGGAGGTTGGGCGAGGTGGGGATTCCGGTGCCGATGTCGAGGAACTGGTCGATGCCGGCCTGGGCGAGGGTGCGAGTGGAGCGATGGATGAACGAGCGGTTCGCGCGGGCGGCGGCGCGCAGCCAGGGCGCGACGGCGAGGGCGTGTCCGGCGGCCTCGCGGTCGGCGGCGAAATTGGTGAAGCCGCCGAGGTAGTAGTCGTACATCCGGGCCGAGTGCGGCATGTTCAGCCGCAGGTCGACCCCGTCGTAGAGGCTCATCGCATTCCCCCTCGCCGTCGCGGGCACCTGCCGATCGGTGCCCAGCGTATCCGTGCGCCAATCGCCGTCACCGCGCCACAACTAGTCGGTAGATCCTACGAGATGACAGTCCGTATTCGGTGGGCAGCCTGGAGTGACAGGCCTGATGGAATGAGGATAGGCGCAGACAGCCCGACCCTCGGGTGGCCCGGCGAGCAGTCGGCGGCCACGGAAAGCAGGCTCGATGACGATCGACAGGGGCGCCCCCGTGCGCGGGCACCTGGAAGGGCCGGCGGTGGAGCGCACCGGAACGGCGGGGGCGGACCGGGGGTTCGGCGGCGACCTCGGCCTCCGGCGGGACCTCGCCTACGCGGCGTTCTGCGAGACGAATGAACCCGCCTGGTACGCGCTCGCGTTGACCAGGATAGGCGGCCAGGCGGACGCCGCGCTGGTGGTCGAGGCCGTGAAGACGGACCTGGCCCGCTGCTGGCCGCAGATCCTGCGGTTCGAGGAACCGGCCGCGTACGCCTGGCGGTTGGCGAACCGGCACGTCTCCGACTGGGTGGCCGCCGAGGAGCCGGTCACCGTGGAGGCCGTCACCTTCGCGGCCGTGATCGGCGCGTTCAAGCAGGTGGCGAACGGGCTGCTGCACAGCGAGGCCGACGAGGTGCGGCTGTACGCGGCGATCCTCGAACTGCCGGACCGACAGCGGGACGTGATCATCCTGCGCTACCTGCTCGGCCTGCACGTCAAGGTGATCGCGGCGTACCTGGGGCGGCCGGTGGCGACGGTGCACTCCAACCTGCGGCACGCGCGGGAACGGTTGGCGCGCCGGCTCGGGGTGGGCGAACTGCCGGACCACACGGGTGAGCTGTGACGGCCCACCCCGAGACCGACCCGCTCGACGGGACGGACTCGCTCAACGGGGCGAACGCGAACGATGAGGCGCACCCGAACGATGGGGCGCACGAGAGCGACCGGGGGCGCGCGGCGTTCCACGTGCCCCGGCCGGAGCGCGCGCACGCCGAACGCATCGCCGCACTGCGCCAGGCCCGGCTGACGGCGGCGCCGACGCACCTGTCGTCGGAGCACGAGCAGGCCGCCTTCGAACTCGGCCTGGTGGTGGCCCTGGTGCTGGGCGCGCCGGACGCCTCCCGGGGGCTCGACCTGCTGGTGAACGCCCGGCGGATCCAGCCCGAGGGTGCGGAGGTGTTCGCCGCGCTGCTGTACGCCACCGGGCGGGAGGAGGGCGCGGAGTTCTGGTGGCGCTTCGCCGCGGGCTCGGGGTGCGGGACGGCCGCGTACTGCCTGCACCTGCACCATCTGAAGCTCGGCGAGAACGACGACGCGGACTACTGGCGGGCCTGGTCCGACCAACTGGCGTCGGCCGAACGCCCTCCGGGGTCACGGCCGTTGCGGATGAGCAGGCCGCTGCTGCCGGACGACGTGCGGCGCGACATCCTGTCCCGGGTCCACCACGGGCTGGCGCCGCAACTTCCGCCGCGGCTGGTGGCGGTGATCGACCGGCTGCCGCGGCAGGGGGACGAGGAGGAGGTGCCGAGCCCGTGGGGGCTCACCTCGGGCGCGACGTCCGCGTGTTCGTGGGACGTTCGCGGGGAGGGCGAGGACCCGTTGGAGTGATGCCACCCGCGCCTGCCCGCGCTCCTCCCTTCAGGTGAGCCCGGCCCTTCAGGTGAGCACCGCCTGCCGGGCGGCGATCTCCGGGTCGCGGCCGCTGCCGGAAGTGACGTGCTCCGCCCCGGGGCCGGCGCGCCGGACGATGTAGTGGTGCGGGGCCATCGCCGTGTCCCGGCCGGAGAGTTCGGCGACCACCGCGCGGTGCGCGACGACCGGGGTGAGTCCGTCGCCCCCGACCAGCGGCCGGGCGGTCAGCCGGGCGGTCAACACTCCGTCGTCCAGGGACAGTTCGATGTCCGCCCGGGCGCCGAGGGCGGTCTCCAGCAGGGCGCGGACGGCCGCCAGATCGATCCAGGAGCCGTCGATCAGCCGCCACTCACCGCTTCGTTCGGGGGGCGGCACCTTCGCGAGTCCGGGCAGTTCGCGAAGCGGAACCGGCCTGCGGGCGGCGGCGGCGAGGACGGCGAGCAGCGCCCGCGCGAACCGGTCGGTCTCGTCCGGGTCGAACACCTGCGGGCAGGCGATGAGGGCGAAGTCGAGGCTGCCGGTGATCCGCAGGATGGTGAACATCAGCCGGACCGGCAGCGGCGGGGCGGGCACGCGGGTCAGCTCCGGGTCGGCGGCCGGGGCGGGTTGGGCGTCGGCGACGGCGGCGGGGATGGTCAGGCTCAGGTCGTTGACCACGACCTGGCGGGGGAAGCGGCCGCCGCGCAGGTGGGCACAGTCCTCGACGATCCGCCAGACCCGCTCGGCGTCCAGGGTGCCGTGCCAGTAGGCGCTCAGCGAGGCGGACTTGGCCCGGCCGATCAGCTGGTCGAGGTCGGCCGCCCCGGTGTCGAGCAGGATCAGGGCGTCCTGCGCGAGGGTGCCGACGTGGTCGACCAGGGCGGCACGCTGGCGGTTCGCGGAGAGCGCGGAGATCACCAAGTCGGTGCGGCCGGCCCGGTGGGCGACCAGGGCGGCGAAGGCGGCGAGCAGGACGACGGACGGGCTCGCGCCGGTGCGGCGGCAGACGGTGGCGAGATCCTCGGCGGCGCCCTGCGAGCGGACGAGGACGGCGGAGAGGTCGCGCGGCGGGCCGGTGATCCGCGAGTCGGCGAAGACCACCTGCGGGCCGGCCGCGAGGATGCGCCCCCAATGCCGCAGCGCGGCCGCCGACTTGCGGCGACCCTGCGCACCCTGTTCCGCACCCGCGATCTGCAGCGGGGTCGGGGCGGTGACCGGCGGGAGGTCCTTTCCGGCGGCGAGGGCCAACCAGTCCTGGATCAGCACCGCGGTGGCGGCGCCGTCGGCTCCCGCGTGGCAGACCACCGCGACCAGCCGCAGCAGCCGCTCCCCGTCGGCGACCAGGGTGAGGCGAAGCCGTGGGGCGGCGTCCAGGTCGAACGCCACGGTCACGTCGGCCTGGCCCACCTCCGCCGCCAACCGGTCGAGTTCGACCTCACCACGGCCGCCGGCCTCGACCACGGTGACGGCGAACCGGCCCTCCGAGTGCACCACTTGGCGCTCCGGGAAGCCGTCCGCGCCAGGGCCCGCGGGGAAGGAGGTGCGCAGCGACTCGTGCCGTTCGACGAGGAGGCGCAGCGCGGCCAGCCCGGCCGACACCGAGGTGCCGTCCGGGACGGGCCAGGCGGATTCCTTGTTGATCTGCTCGGGGGCGTCACGCCGGATGCACCGGATCATGTTGTCCTGGCCGAGCGTGAGCGGCCCGGAGCCGCCGCCCGGGGCCGCGTACCGGACCTCGATCCGCCGGCTGGTCTGTGTCTCGCGGTACGGGATCACGTCGTACGCGCCTTTCGGCTCGCCGGGAAGGACTCAGCGGGGTGTGATCGGGACGCTATCAGCGACCTCGCACATTGGTCCAGACCAAATAGAAACTGATATATCGTCAATCTCTTACAATAAAAGAAAGTTGACATGTATTAGCCCATCGCCGACCGCAACTACGCGAGGGTCAGCATGCTCAGCACGCCGAGCCTGCGGTCCAGCCCGGCGACCAGCACGGGGCGCCCCTGCGCCTGCCATCCGGGCAGCCGCTCGGCGAGTTCCGCCCAGACCCCGGTGAACGGCTGGGCCGCCGAACCCTCGGCACCGTCCAGCCCGGGGCCGAGCACCCGAGCCGCGTCGGACCCGAGCCCCTCGGTCTGCATCCGCAGTGCCACGTCCGGCGGCTCGGCCGCCGGAATCTGATGGATCGTCATGGTCGGCCCGGGGGCCTCCTCGCAGACCAACACCACCACGCCGTGCCGCTCCGGGAGCGTCACCTGGCCGGCCGGTTCGTAATGCAGCGCGGTCTGCTCGGCGAGCACCATGACCGCCCGACGGCAGGCCCCGGTGCGGTGGTAGTCCGCCGCGAGGCGCAGCGCGGTGAACGCGGCCGCGGAGCCCTGGTCACAGACCGCGAAGGCGAGCGGTGTGCCCGGACAGGCCCGGCTGAGCGCCAGCGAGGAGGGCGCGCCGGGCCGGACGTCCGGGGTGTCGAAGGCCAGGATCAGCAGGTCGACGGGCTCACCGTCGGCGAGCATCTCGCGCAACAGGCCCTCGGCCAGCTCCTCGTAGGAGTGGCCGACGCCCTCGCGCAGCAGATCCTCCCGCAGCGGCAGGCCGTAGGGACGGACCAGGTCGGAGACGAACACCCGCAGGTCCGGGTCGAGCGAGGTCTCCGAGCGGCCGTCGAAGCGCCTCGCGATCGCCCGGGTGATCCGCAGGCCGTGGTCGGCCACCCGGTCAGTCCTCGGGGATGACGTGCCCGGCGACGTAGTCGGCCAGGTTGGCGACCGAGCGCAGGTCGTCCTCGGTGATCTGCTCGACGTCCACCTGGATGTCGAGCGACTCCTCCAGCTCCAGGATGAGTTCGATGGTGCCGGCGGAGGTGAGGCCGAGGTCGTCGAAGAGGCAGGCGTTCTCCGGGATCTCGGGCAGTTCACGCTTGAGGACGCGGGGCAGCAGCTCGCCGATGCCGTGGCGGATCCGCTCGCGCAGCTCGGGGTCAGTGGTCTGGACCACAGGTTCTGACATGGGTGTCCCGTCCCGTCGTACGTGGGAGAGTGTTCTGGCGTGGGAGTGGTCTGGCGTGGAAGTGGCCGACGAGGCTACCGGCGGGTCGTCAGCACCGGACCGCCATCGCGGAGAAGGTGGCTCCGACACCGGCGGCGGCGATCAGGTAGTGATCGCCGCGGCGGAGCAGCCCCCGCGTGGTGGCGGTGTGAAGATTGATGAGGCTGTCTGCAGCGAAACTGTGCCCGACCGACAGCACGTTGTCCAGCACCACCTTGTCGAGCGGATAGCCGATCCGGCGCGCTATCATCCGCCACGACGCCTGGTTGACGTTGTGCGGAAGCACTGCGGCCAGGTCGGAGAGGTCCAGACCGGCCTCCTCCAGGGCGGCTTCGATCGCCTCCACCATCACGTTCGGGTACTCGCGCTGGTAGCGGGCCAGCAGGTCCGCGTCCTCGGCCAAGCGGCCGTCGAACTCCGGGCGCTGGCGCACCGCGAAGGAGAGCACCCGGTGGTGCTCGCCGTCGGCGCGCACCAGGCAGGCGGCCGCGCCCTCGGCGAAGATCCCGGTCTCGGGCACCACCTGGGCGTCCTTGGTGAAGGTCTTCTCGCCCGCCAGGATGAGCGCAAGCGCCTCCGGGTCGGGGTCGGCGGCGAGCAACCGGCCGGCCAGGTCGATGGCCAGCAGGCCCACCGCGCACGCGTGGTGGGTCACCGTGAACGCGTTGGCGTGCGCGAGTCCGCGCCCGGCCAGCAGGTCGTGCAGCGGGTTGAGCGGGTAGGGCACCGCCACCGGCATGCTGCGCGCGTGGATCACGTAGCGGACGTGCCGCTCGCGTCCGCGCAGCTCAGACAGGTTGTCGAGGGCGGCTTCCAGCAGGTCGGGCAGCGTCCCGGTCGGATCCAGACGCAGCTGGTCCAGGCCGTGGAAGCGGCGGAAGAGACGAAGTTGACGTGGGGTCAGGCCGATCCGCTCACCAACCGCCTCGATGGGCACGGCGTGCGGGGGGAGGTGAACGGCCACTGCCTCCAGTGCTGTCACGCGGGCTAGTATTCCGACGCCCGCCTGGTCGCACAAGTGATCTCGGGCCCCTCTCCGTCGCGATCGCCCCCGAGGCCGACGAATCCGCCTCCGGGGCCGACGCGTTCACCCCCGTGCCGTCGAGCAGGTGGGAGACCTTCTGATGCCCGACCGTGAACCGCCCCACCCCGTCGCGCCGTTGCACCCCGAGCTGGTCGCGCTGATCGCCCGGGCCGCCGGGGCGCCGCCCGGCTGGGCCGAACTGCTGACCCCGGAAGCCCGGCTGGACGGCGACCTGCTGCTCGACGAGTGCGAACTGGCCGCGCTCGCCGAGCACCTGCGCGTCCGCTTCGGCCCGACGGCCGACCTGGCCGGGCTGCGCGCCGGACTGGACCTGGCCGCGCTGGAGTCGCTGACCGTCGCCGACCTGCAGGAACTGCTCCCCGAGGAGGATGCGCGATGACCCGTTTCCTGGTGGTGATGCCGCCGTTGACCGGCCACGTCAACCCCGCGGCGGGCATCGCCGCCGAGCTGACCGCGCGCGGGCACGAGGTCGCCTGGACCGGAACCGAGTCGGTGCTGCGCCCGCTGCTCGGCCCCGAGGCCCGCGTCCTCGGCACCGGCACCCGGGCGTTCCGGGCTCAGGGCGGGCACGGGCTCGCCGCGCTGCGCTCGCTCTGGGAGGGCTTCATCGTCCCGTACGCGCGGTTCACCGCGAAGCCGCTGGACGCGATCGTGCGGGAGTTCCGGCCGGACGTCCTGTTGGTCGACCAGCACACCCCAGCGGGCGCGCTGGTCGCCCACCGGCACGGCCTGCCGTGGGCGAGCTTCGCCCCCGGGGCGATGGAACTGGGCCGCCCGTACCGGGCGTTGCCGCAGGTGGAGGCCTGGATGACGGGGCTGCTGCGCGGGCTGTGGGAGCGCGCCAAGCTGCCCGGGCAGGAGTACCTGGACCCGCGCTTCTCCCCCGCCCTGGTGCTGGCGACCACCGGGCCCGCGCTGACCGGCGACGTCTCGCCGCCCCCGCAGTACGCGCTGGTCGGCCCGGTGCTGCCGGCCACCCGGCCGGCCGATCCGCACTTCCCGTGGGACCGGCTGCTGCCGGGGCGCCGGCGGGTCCTGGTCACCATGGGCACGCTGGCCGGCGAGCTGGGCGCGGACTTCCACGCCCGGGCCGCCCGGGCGCTGGAGCTGTGCGGGGACGACGTCCAGCCGGTGTTCGCCGCCCCGAGCGAGCTGCTGCCCGAACTGCCGCCGCAGGCCGTCGCGGTGGACCGGGCGCCGGTGCTGGAGCTGATGGCGCGCGGCACGCTGGACGCGGTGCTGTGCCACGGCGGGATGAACACCGTGGGCGAGGCGCTGACGCACGGCCTGCCGCTGGTGACCGCGCCGATCCGGCACGACCAGCCGTTCGTCGCGGCGCAGGTCGCGACGGCCGGGGCGGGGCTGCGGGTGCCGTTCGCCCGGGTCACGCCGGAGCGGCTGACCCAGGCCCTGCGGACCGTCCTGGACACGACCGGATACCGGCGCAACGCGGTTCGGGTCGGCGAGGCACTGCGCGCGGGCGGCGGGGCGGCGGCCGCGGCGGACCGGCTGGAGGAGCTGGCCGCGGGCCGCCCGGACGCCCTGACGGCGGGCCGTCGAGCAGGCCCCCTTTAGCAGACCGGAAGATCACACGTCCATTGGTCTAGGCCATTGTTTCCGGGCCGGGGTTCACCCTAGGGTGGCGCGCAGCACCGCCTTCGCAGGTGCCGAGCACCGCCTTCCCGGGTGCCGTGGCAGCCCATCCCCGCACGGGAGTTTCGGTTGATCGAGACCACGGGACTGCGCAAGTCCTATCGCAAGAAGACCTCCCGCAAGAGCGGCGAGAACCCCACCGTCGACGCCGTCCGCGGCATCGACCTGTCCGTCTCCGCAGGAGAGATCTACGGCTTCCTCGGGCCCAACGGCGCCGGGAAGACCACCACCCTGCGCATGCTGGCCACCCTGATCCGCCCGGACGGCGGGCAGGCCGGCATCGCCGGGGCCGACCTCTTCACCGACCCGGCCGGCGTGCGCCGCCGGATCGGCTACGTCGCCCAGGGCGGCGGCACCACCGACACCGTCAGCGCACGCGAGGAGCTGATCCTCCAGGCCCGGATGTACGGCGCCGCCAAGGCGCAGGCCGTCCAGGCTGCCGAGAGCGCGCTCAAGGCCTTCGACCTGGCCGACTTCGGCGACCGGCCGTGCGCCACGTACTCCGGCGGCCAGCGCCGCCGGGTGGACATCGCGCTCGGCGTCATCCACGAGCCACGGGTGCTGTTCCTGGACGAGCCCACGGTCGGGCTGGACCCGGCCAGCCGGGCGTACGTGTGGGAGGAGATCCGCCGGCTGCGCACCGAGGGCATGACCGTCGTCGTCACCACGCACTACCTCGACGAGGCCGACGCCCTCTGCGACCGGGTGGCGATCGTCGACCACGGCCAGGTGGTGGCCGAGGGCACGCCCGAGGCGCTCAAACGCGAGATCTCCGGCGACGTCGTGCTGGTCGGGCTGGAGCCCGGCGAGGGCGTCGCCGAGCGGGCGGCCGAGGTGCTGCGCCCGCAGCCGTACCTGCACCGGCTGGAGGTGCATGGCGAGGACGGACTGCGGCTCTACCTGGAGGACGGTGCGGCGGCCATCCCGCAGCTGCTGCGCGCCCTGGACGGGGCGGGCGTGACACCCGGCACCGTCCAGCTCCAACGGCCCAGCCTGGACGACGTGTTCCTGGCCCGCACCGGCCGCTCGCTCCAGCAGTCCTGACCCGCCCACTCCTGGGGAGACCATGAAGCTCGCCCGCGACACCTGGCTGGTCTTCCAGCGCCAGGTGCTGCTGATGATCCGCACCCCGATCTGGATCGCCGTCGGGATCATCCAGCCCGTGTTCTACCTGCTGCTGTTCGCCCCGCTGTTGAAGAAGGTGCTCGCCCCCGACGGCGCCGGCAGTTACGCCGACGCCTACCAGGTGTACGTGCCGGGCCTGTTGGCGGTGCTGTGCATCTTCGGCGGGCTGTTCACCGGTTTCAGCCTGCTCGGCGAACTGAAGGCCGGCATCATCGAGCGCTCCCGGGTGACCCCGGTGAGCCGGCTGGCGCTGCTGCTCGGGCGCGCGCTGCGGGAGATGGTGGCGCTGCTGGTGCAGGCCGTCCTGATCACCCTGATCGCGCTGCCGTTCGGTCTGCGGGTGAGCCCGCTGAACCTGCTGCTCGCCTATCTGCTGCTCGGGCTGCTGGCGCTGATGACCTCGGCGATCTCCTTCGGCATCGCGCTGATGGTGCCGACCGACGCGGCGATGGCCCCGGTGGTGAACACCATCGCGCAGCCGATCGCGCTGCTGTCGGGGGTGCTGCTGCCGCTCACCCTGGCGCCGCACTGGCTGCAGCAGACCGCCAGGTGGAACCCCTTCTACTGGGCGGTGGAGGGCATGCGCGCGCTGTTCTCCGGTCATGTCGGGGACAGCGTGGTCTGGCAGGGCCTGCTGGTCGTCGCGGTGATGACGGTCCTGTCGGTGTACTGGTCCGCCCGGCTGTTCTCCACCCGGGTGCGCTGAGGCACCACGGGCGCGGAGCGGAGGGGCCCGGCTCGCGAGCCGGGCCCCTCCGCTTCGCGCCGTGCGCCGCTCAGGCGGTGATGAACGCCGCCAACTTGGCCACCCCGTCGATGATCTGAGTCTGGGTCAGCGAGCTGATCGAGAGTCGGAGCCGGTGCTCGCCGCCGCCCGCCGGGTAGAACGGCGCCATCGGCGTCCACAGCACCCCGTACCCGCGGGCGCAGCGCTCCATCGCCGCGTCGTCGGCGGCGAACGGGACGGTCAGCACCGCGAAGAAACCGCCCTCGGGCCGGTTCCAGGACACCCCCAGACGGCGCCGCTCGGAGGCCGGGAAGTGCCGGTCCAACTCGCGCAGCAGGGTGTCCATGCCGGCCGCGTAGTGGGTCGTGGCACTCGCGTTGGCCTCCCGCAGCCGGCAGTCGTGGCGCAGCAGCATGCCGCCGATGACGGCCTGGCTGAGCGCGGGCGTGTTGACCGTCGTCATGCTCTTCAGCTTGGCCAGTTCGTCCGCCAGCAGGGTGCGCCGCCCGCCGGGGGCGGCCACCTCCTGGTCGGCCACGACGTAGCCGAGGCGGGCGCCGGGAAAGCAGGTCTTGGCGAAGGAGCCCAGGTAGACCACCTGGCGGCGGCGGTCCAGTGCCTTGAGCGTCGGCCGCTCCCCCGGGTCGCGGGCGAAGAAGCCGTACGGGTTGTCCTCGATGACGAGCAGGCCCTCCGCGGCGGCCGCGTCCAGCAGTCGGCTGCGGGCGGCGACGGGCATGCTGGTGCCCGAGGGGTTGGCGAAGTCCGGGACGACGTAGAGGGCGCGCGGGCGGCGGCCCTCGGCCCGGACGGCCCGGGCGGCGGCGCGGACGGCCTCCGGGGCGGGGCCGCCTCCCGGGCCCTCGGGGACCGGGAGGGTGGTCAGGTCGAGCAGCCGGGCGGCGCCGGTGACGCCGACGTAGCAGGGCGAGCTGACCAGCAGGACGTCGTCCGGACCGGCGCACAGCGCGCGCAGGGTGAGCAGCATGCCCTCCTGGGCGCCGACGGTGAGCACCAGGGCCTCGGGGGCCACCGCCAGGCCCTCGTCGTTGGCGAGGGTGCGGGCGACCAGGTCGGCGATGATCCCCTTGGTGGGGCCGTACTGGAACAGCGCGGTGCGTACGGCGTCCCGGTCGTGGCCGCGCGCCGCCAGGTGGGCGAGGTAGGTGTCCAGGTAGCCGGGGACGTCCTCGGGGTCGAAGAAGCCCTCGTAGGGGCGGCCGGGGGCGAAGGAGACCGCGTCGGGGTAGCGGGTGGTGACCTCGTTGAGGAAGGTCATCGCGTCCAGCAGCGGGTCGGCCAGGCTCGCGTGCAGTTCGGCCAGGGGCAGGGGTTCGGGCGCGCTCACCGCAGGGCCTCGCGCAGCCGCTCGGCGGCGTGGCGCTGGGCGTCGGCGGCCGCGTCCAGGGTGCCGGTCATGGCGAAGAAGCCGTGCGGCATCCCGGCGTAGCGGCGGGTCTCCACCGGGACGCCGGCCGCGCGCAGCGCCGCCGCGTACTGCTCGCCCTCGTCGCGCAGCGGGTCGTACTCGGCGGTGATGACGGTCGCGGGCGGCAGGCCGGCCAGGTCGGGGGAGCGCAGCGGGGAGGCGTGCGGGTGGGCGCCGTCGGCGGGGTCGGCCAGGTAGTGGCCCCAGTACCAGGCCACCGAGCGCCGGTTGAAGAGCAGCGGGTCGTCGTACTCGCGCAGCGAGGGGGTGTCGGCGCCGTGGTCGGTGTTGGGGTAGACGAGCAGCTGGTGGCGCAGGGCCGGGCCGTCCTCGTCGCGGGCGATCAGGGTGAGGGCGGCGGTGAGGTTGCCACCGGCGCTGTCGCCGCCGACGGCGAGCCGGTCGGGGTCGACGCCGAGCTCGCCGGCGTGTGCGGCGAGCCAGGAGAGCGCGGCGCGGCAGTCGTGGACGGCGGCGGGGAAGGGGTGTTCGGGGGCGAGCCGGTAGCCGACGGAGGCGGTGACGCAGCCGACCGCGTTGGTCAGCCGGCGGCAGATCGCGTCGCTGGTGTCGGGAGAGCCGAGGGCCCAGCCGCCGCCGAAGAGGTAGAGCAGGGCGGGCAGTGGGCGGCCGGGCGGTTCGGGCCGGTAGAGCCGCAGGGCGAGTTCGCCGCCGGGGCCGGGAAGGCGGTGTTCCTCGACGGCGGCGACCGGCTCCGGGCGGCCGGCCGCGGCGCGGATGTCGGCGAGGTCGGCGGCCCGGGCCTCGGCCAGGGTGAGGGTGTAGAGCGGCGGTGCGCCGCTGCTCGCGCGCCGGGCGCGCAGGGCCTCGGCCTGGGGGTGCAGGGGCATGGCTGGTCCCGTTCGGTACGGAGGTGGCGGCGGACGGTGGCCCGTCCGACTGATCCCGCCGGTCGGACTAGCGGTCGGCTTCGACGTAGACGGTCTCGTCGGTGCGGAACGCGGTGTCGAGGTCGGCGACGTCGGGGCGGGCGCCCTGGCGGTAGGCGCAGTGGCGGATCTGCTCGGGGTCGAAGCCGGCGAGGGTGAGGACGTGCCGCAGCTCGTCCAGGTCGTAGATCCACTGGTGCCCGTAGTAGCGGAAGATCTGGTTGACCAGGAAGGCCGGGCGGGCGGGCATCGGCGGGCCGAAGCCGAGCGTGGCGAGGCGGCGGCGGTGCTTGGCGAGGAAGGTGTCGCCGGTCGCGTAGCCGACCAGGTAGCGGGCCAGGTCCGGGGTGGTCAGGCGCAGCACGCCGCCGGGGCGCAGGACGCGGCGGGCCTCGCGCAGCCAGCCGACCGCGACGGGCATGGTGACGTGCTCGATCAGGTGCTCGGCGTAGACCCAGTCGACGCTGGCGTCGGCGAAGGGCAGCGGCCGGCCGATGTCGAGCTGGGTGAACCAGCGGTCACCGTCGACCCGGTAGAGGGTGCCGGGTTCGGTGGCGGCCCCGGGGCCCTGCAGGGTGGCGAGGTCGGTGCCGAGGCCATCCGGGTGCGCGGTCCGGAAGGCGGCGAACTCGATGCCGGTGAGGCCGAGTTCACGGAACCCGGCGTGGTCGCGTGGCAGCCCGCCGGGGCGCGCTTCGAGCTTGTCGCAGGTGGCGACCTGCGCGCTGAAGGCGTCCAGGCGGGTGGCGAGGCCGTCGGGGTCGTCCCAGTCCCAGTCGGGGAAGGGGTCGTTCTGTTCGGTCATCTGGTGTTCTCCATCTAGAACGTGGAACGTGCTGCGGGCGGTGCGCGGTTCAGCCGACCGGACCGGGCCAGGGGGCGAGGACGGTGCGGTCGAGGTCCGCGAGCCGGGGGCGGCCCAACAGGGCCATGGTGTGTTCCAGTTCCTCGCGCAGCAGGTCGAGGACGCGGTGCACGCCGGCCTCCCCCTCGGTGGCCAGGCCCCAGAACACCGGGCGGCCGACCAGGACGGCGCGGGCGCCGAGGGCGAGGGCGACGGCGATGTCGGCGCCGGTGCGCACCCCGCCGTCGAGCAGGACCGGCAGATCGGCGGGCACGGCGTCGACCACCTCGGGCAGGGCGGCCAAGGAGGGCAGGGCGCCGTCGAGTTGCCGCCCGCCGTGGTTGGAGACCAGCACGGCGTCGACGCCGTGCTCGGCGGCGAGGCGGGCGTCCTCGGCGGTCAGCACGCCCTTGAGGACCAGCGGCAGCCGGGTGCGGGCGCGCAGCCAGTCCAGGTCGGACCAGGTCAGGGTGGGGTCGAACTGTTCGCGGGCATGCTCGGCGATGCCCGAACCCCCGCCGGTCGCACGGTGGCTGGCGGACATCAGGGCCGGGTCCAGGTTGACCGCGCGGACGGCGGGCGGGATCGCGAAGCCGTTGCGCAGGTCGCGCAGGCGGCGGCCGATCCGGGGGGCGTCCACGGTCAGGACGAGCGCGGAGTAGCCTGCCGCCTCGGCGCGTTCGACCAGGGCGGCGAGCGCGGCGCGCTCGCGCAGCCAGTACAGCTGGAGCCAGAGCGGGCCGGTGGCGGCGGCCGCGATCTCCTCCAGGGTGCGGCTGGCGAACATCCCGGCGACCAGCAGCGCCCCGGCCCGGCCGGCGGCGCGCGCGGTGGCGGTCTCGCCCTCCGGGTCGACCAGTCGGTGATAGGCCATCGGGGCGATCCCGACCGGCAGGCCGAGCGGCGCGCCGAGCAGGGTGCGCCCGGGCGAGCAGGCCGAGACGTCGACCATCGTGCGCGGGCGCAGTGCATAGCGTGCGAACATCTGACGGTTCGCCGCCATGGTGCGCTCCGCACCGCTGCCGCCTTCGATGAAGTCCCATATTTCCGGGGGAAGTTGGGCGCGCGCGGCGCGCTCGATCCCGGCCAGCGTGAGTTCTCCCACGGGCATCCTCGATTCCTGGGCGGCCACGCGTGGGCCTGCCCCGGTTCGGCAGCGTAGGAGCAACAACCACATTGGTATAGACCTTGATTTGACCAAACGTCTGTGCAATGGTCTGGCAACGGAATTGACCGTTTTGGTTGTGAACGGCGTTCATGTCAAATCCCCTCACTTCTGCGGAGCGGTGTTGACCGGCTTTTCCCCCTCTTCACTTCCGCCTTCCTCACCGCCGCACGCCGACGCCCCGGATGCCTGGGTCGACCGGTCGCTGCTGGCCGGCCCCGGAGGCGAGGAGTGCCTGCATCTCGGCGTACCGATCGATCGGGACGCCCTGCGCGCCCTGGTCGACGAGCAGGCCGCGCACCTCGCCGCGGCCGGGCTCGGCCCCGGCGGCACCGCGGCACTGCGGCTACCACCCTCGGTGGCGTTCGTCGCGGTGCTGCTGGCGTGCTGGCGGCTCGGCGCCCAAGTGGCTCTGCTCGACCACCGGTTGACCGACCACGAGGTCGACTCGGCGGTGGCGCGGCTGGCCCCGCAGGTGCTGGTAGGCTCCGCTCACCGGCCCGCGGCGGCTCTGCGCGGCTTCTCCGAGGTGGAGCCGGTGGCCGTCCGACTGCCGGACGGGCTCCCGGCCCGCACCGGGCACGCGCTGATCCAGCTCAGTTCCGGATCCACCGGACCGGCCAAGGTCATCGCCCGTACGGCCGCCGACCTGCTGCGCGAACTCGACTGCTACCGCAGGCTGGTGGAGTTCCCCGGCGAGGGCGAGCGGGTCGTCCTGCTGTCCTCGGTCGTGCACGTGCTCGGCCTGGTCGGCGGACTGCTCAACAGTCTGCACGCCCGCGTCGCGCTCACCGTGCCCGAGCGGATGACGGCGGCGGGCATCCTCGCCGCGGTCGCCGCCGGCGACCGGCCGACCACCGTCATCGGGGTGCCCTTCCACGCCGAGCTGCTGGCCGGCGCCGTCGCTCCCCCGGCGCTGCCGCAGCTGCGGCGGATGATCGTGGCGGGCGAGCTGGTCCGCCCGGGCCTGCCCGCGCTGTTCACCGACCGCTACGGCGTCCCGCTCGGCACCATGTACGGGATGACCGAGACCGGGGTCATCGCCACCGATCTGTCCGGCGCGCTCCACCCGGCCAAGCAGCCCGTCCACGGGATGCGGCTGCGGCTGGTCGCGGGTGAGCTGCAGATCGGCGCGGCGGCCTCGCCGTACCCCGGGCTGGACGACCCGACCCGCTGGTCGGACGGCTGGCTGCACACCCGCGACGCGGCCGAACTCGACCAGGCCACCGGCCGGGTCAGCGTCCTCGGCCGGCTGGACTCCCAGGTCTCGATCGGCGGCCTCAAGGTCGACCTCACCGAGGTCGAACAGGCGCTCACCGCGCTGCCCGAGGTCCGCGAGGCCGTGGTGGTCTTCGCGGACGGCGCGATCGAGGCCTACCTGGCCACCGAACCCGACGCCGACCTGGCCCGCGTCCAGGACGGGCTGGCCCGCCGGCTCGCCGCCTACAAGCGGCCGCGACGGCTCGCCCTGCTGCCCCGCCTGCCCCGTACCGCCACCGGAAAACTCCTGCGCGACCCGGCCGCCCTGCGCACCACCACCACGGCCGCCGCGCGCTGATCCACCGCACACACCCCGACGTTCGCGCCCCGACGTTCACGCCCGACAAGGAGCCACCACCATGCAGGACCGCATCCGCGAGTTCGTCCTCGCCTCGCTGACCGAGATGCAGTACGACGTCTCCGAGGTCACCGGGGACACCGACCTCGGCCCGGCCGGACTGGACCTCGAATCGCTCGCGCTGGCCGAGCTGTCGGTGCAGGTCGAGGACGAGTTCGGGATCAAGTTCGACCTGGACGAGATGGAGACCACCGCGCTGATGACGCTCGACGAGTTCACCACCGACGTCGTCAAGCGGATCGCCGCCGTCGCCCCCGCCGGCAGCGCGGCGTGACCGGCGCCGCCCTCCCCGACCGGGCCGAGGTCCGCGCGATGCTGGCGGCGTTCGGGCAGCGCGCCGCCGACACCGTGCCCGAGGACCTCGGCTCGCTCGAACTCACCTGGCTCATCGCCGAGTTCGAGCAGCGTTACGACATCCAGGTGGACCTCGACGACGACCGCTTCGGCGCCGTCCGGACGGTCGACGACGCGACCGAGCTGCTGCGTGCGGCCGTCCTGGCCGAACGAGCGGGTGCACGGCCGTGACCGGCGGCACGTCATCCGCGCACCGGCCGCGCGACCGGCCGGTGGTGACCGGGCTCGGTGTGCTCAGCGCCGCCGGGCGCGGGCTCGGCCCGTTGACCGAGGCCACCGCCCACGGCAAGGCCGCGTTCGGCCCGGTCACCCGCTTCGACGTGGACGCCCGCCGCACCACCCGGGCCGCTCTGCTCCCCGACGACGTGCCGCTCGCCCACACCTTCCCGCTGGCCCGCGCGGTGCTCGACGCCGTCGGCCAGGCCTGCCGCCAGGCCGGGCTGACCGCCGCCGACGGCGCGGCCACGCCCGTCCTGCTCGCTCTGCACAGCGACGAGCGGACCCGGAGCACCACCGAGGCGGTGGCCGCCGGGGTGCGCGCCACCTGGGGCGCCGCCGGGGTCACCCGCGTGTACACCGGCGCCTGCGTGGCGGCCGCGACCGCCGTCGCGGACGCCGCGACGCTGGTCGCCGCCGGGCGGCACGAACGGGTCCTGGTCGCGGCCGGGCACCTGGTCGAGCCGGGCGTGTTCGCCGTCTTCGACGCCGGGCGCGCGCTGGCCCGGGACGGCGAGCTGCGCCCGTTCAGCGCCGGCCGGACCGGCACCCTGCTCGGCGACGCGGCCGCCGCCGTACTGGTCGAGGCCGCCCCGGCCGCCGAACGGCGCGGCGCCGCCGTGCTCGCCCGGCTGGCCGGCTGGGGCCGGGCCGGGGACGCCCACCACGTCTGCCGCCCCGAACCGGGCGGCGCCGGGGTCGCCCGGGCCGTCGAGGCGGCGCTCGCCCGCGCGGACGTCGCCCCGGCCGAGGTCGGCTACGTCAACGCCAACGGCACCGGCTCCACCCTCGCCGACCAGGCCGAGGCGAGCGCGCTGTGCCGGGTGTTCGGCCGGCACCTCGCCGAACTCCCGGTCAGTTCCAGCAAGTCCGTGCACGGACACGCCCTGGAGGCCTCCGCCCTGCTCGAACTCGCCGTCACCATCGGCGCGTTGGACACCGGACTGCTCCCCGTCAACGCCGGCTGGCTCGGCCCGGACCCGGACGTCGGCCTGGACCTCGTCCTGGACGGCCCCCGTGCCGCCCGCCCCCGCTACGCACTCAGCCTCAACTCCGCCTTCGGCGGTGCCAACACCGCCCTGCTGGTGGCCCCCGCATGACCGGCCACCGGACCCCGCCCGCCGTCCGACGGCACCGACCCCGTACCCCGGCACCCACACCATGACCACCGACACCGCACCCACCGACGCCACACCCACCGACGCCGTCGCCGCCGCCGGCCTGCGGGTCCTCGCCGAGGCCCGCCGACCCGACCCCGGCCTGGCGGGCCCGCCGCCACCGCTGCCCGGCTTCGCCGCCTCCGGCTTCAACCCGCTGGTCGCCGACACCGCCGACCGCTGCCTGCGCGCCCACCACGGCGCCCCGCCCGCCCCCGGACGGACCGCACTGCTGCTGGCCAGCTCCGACGGCGACCGCGCCACCGCGCGGGCCATCGACCGGAGCGCCGAACCCGGCCGGCGGCCGGCACCGCTGCTGTTCTTCCAGTCCAACCCCAACGCCGTCCTCGGGCACATCGCCGCCCGCTGGGGCCTGACCGGCCCCGTCGTGGCGATCAGCCCCGCGCGGACCGCCCCCGGACGGGTACCGCAGGACGCATTCGACCTCGCGGCGCTGCTCCTCGCGGACGGCGACGCCGACCGGGTGCTGGTCATCGCCGCCGAACAGGGCGAGGACGGCGGCCACGCGGTGGCCGTCCTGGTCACCGGCTGAACCGGCCGCCCGCCACCGGCCGTCCCCACTGGTGAGGCCCGACGCCTGAAGCAGCCGCACCCGGCAGACCAGCATCGGCCCCCGTCGGACCCAACGACCCCGTCGACGACTCCCATCGGCACCTGCGTCGCACCCGTCGACGCCCTTCGCCGCCCGCGCGGCCGCCCGACCCACGCCAACCGATCAGCCGCCCGGGCCGCCCCCGGCCCCGATGGAGGGATCCACCCCCGTGACCATCCGCAGTGTCCGCTCCCTGCTCGCGGACGACCCCGACGTGGGCGCCGGCAACGTCCTGACCGCCCGGCTCGCACTCGGCCTCGGCCTGGACGAGCCGCTGCTGACCTTCGACACCCCGGTGGACGGCCACCCCGCCTGGCAGCCCCTCACCCTGCGCGAGCTCGACCGCGCCGTCCGGGCCCGCGCCGCCGCCCTGCACGCCCTCGGCATCACCCGGCGCGACCCGGTGGTGGTCTACGCGGGCGACGCCGCCGACCACGTGCTCTCCTTCCTCGCCCTGACCCGGCTCGGTGCCATCCCCGCGCTGCTCAACCCCAACGTGGACGGCGAGCGCGCCGCCCGCTACATCGCCCGCCTCGGCGCCGTCGGCGTCCTCGCCGACCCGGCCCGCCTGGCCGCGCTGGCCGGGCGCGAGATCGGCGCGCCGCTGCTGCCCGAGATCGGCACGCTCGGCTCCGGCGACCCGGCGGCCGCCCCGGAGCCGTACCGGCACTGGTCCGGCGACCCGGTGGCGATCACCCACTCCTCCGGCACCACCGGGATGCCGAAGGCCGTCGTCCACTCGCACGCCGGCCTGTACGCGGCGATCCGCCACCGGCTGCGGCTGCCCCGCCCGCAGGGCCAGGACCGGATGCTCAGCGCCCTGCCCGCGCCGCACGCCGCGACCCTGATCGCGCTCAACCTCGCGCTCAGCTCGCACACCGAACTCGCCGTGCTGTCACGGCAGTCCGGCGCCGGAGTGCTGGACGCGATCGAGCGGTGGCGGCCCACCGGCGTGATCGGCTTCGCCGCCACCTGGGCCGAACTCGCCCACCACGACCTCGCCGCCCGGGAGCTGGACACCGTCGCACTGTGGTGGAACACCGGCGACTGCGCGCACGAGGTGCACATCCGCCGCCTGATCGCCACCGGCAGCCGGGAGTCCGTCACCCGCGAGGGCCGGGTCCGCACGCCGGGTTCGCTGTTCGTGGACGGCCTGGGCTCCACCGAGATGGGCCACTCGCACTTCTTCATCACCCACGGCCCCGGCACCGAGCGCTACGGGCGCTGCGTCGGCCGCCCGCACGCCTTCGTCGACTGCGAGGTGGTCGGCCCGGACGGCGAGCCGCTCGGGCCCGGCGAGGTCGGCGAACTCGCCACCTCCTCACCGACCCTGGCGCTCGGCTACTGGAACGACTCGGCGACCACCTTCCGCACCAGGATCCGCGGCCGCTTCCTCACCGGCGACCTGATGTACCGGGACGAGGAGGGCTACTACTACCACGTCGACCGGGCCGTCGACTCGGTCGAACTCGGCGACGGCAAGCGGCTGTTCACCGCCATGTCGGAGGAGCGGGTACTGGCCGCCCGCCCGGACGTGGCGGACTGCACCGTGGTCGCGGTCCGGGACGGCGAGCGCGTGGTCACCGACGTGCTGCTGATCCTCGCCGCCGACGCCGACCCGGCCGCCGACCGGACCGAGGACGTCATCGCCGCCCTGGACGAGGCCGCCGCCGCGACCGTGCGCCAGGTGCTGGCCGTCTCCGGCGACGACATCCCGCTCGGCCCCACCGGCAAGGTCCGCAAGGTGCTGCTGCGCCAGCGCTACCTCGACGCCGCGGCCGGTGCCCGATGACGGGGCACGGCGAGCTCGCCCCCGCCAGCCGCGCGGTGCCCCAACCGACCGCCGGGCGAAGCGGGGTGGCCGCATGAGCCGCCGCGCGGGGGGCGTCGTCACCGGCCTCGGCCTGGTCTCACCGCTCGGCCGCAAGCCCGCCGAGGTGTTCGACGCGCTGACCGCCGGGCGCTCCGGGCTGTCCGCCGTCCCCGAGGGCCACGTCGCGCACGGCTGGCTGCCCGCCGCCGGGATCGCCCCCGCCGTGGACGGCCGGGAGGTACTGCCGCCCACCGAGACCCGCTGCGTGGACCGCTTCGTCCTGCTCGCCCTCGCCGCCGCCGACGACGCGCTCGCCGACGCCGGCCTGGTCGTCGGCCAGGACGTCGACCCGCACCGCACCGCCGTGGTGCTGGCCACCGGCGGCGGCGGGCTGGAGACCTTCGAGCAGCAGTCACACCGCCGACTGGAGCGCGGCCGCCCCGGCGTCAGCCCGTACCTGCTGCCGGGGATGCTCTCCAACATGGCCACCGCCCGGATCGCCATCAAGCACGGGATCCGCGGCTACAGCTCGGCCGTGGTGACGGCCTGCGCGGCCGGCGCCCAGGCGGTCGCCGAGGGGCTGCGGCTGATCCGCGCCGGCGACGCGGACGTGGTGGTGTGCGGCGGCACCGAGTCCTCGCTGCACCCCACCATCGCCGCCGCCTTCACCAACGCCCGGGCGCTCGCCCAGGGTTGGGAGGACCCGACGCAGGCCAGCCGGCCCTTCGACGCCCGCCGCAACGGCTTCGTGCTCGGCGAGGGCAGCGCCGTCCTCGTCCTGGAGCGCGCCGAACACGCCGATGCCCGTGGCGCCGCCGGATACGCCGACGTCATCGGCTGGGGCGCCTCCACCGACGCCCACCACCCGACCATGCCCCGCCCGGACGGCGCGGGCGCCGCCGACGCGATGCGCGCCGCACTCGCCAACGCGGGCCTGGCGCCGGGCGACATCGGCTACGTGAACGCCCACGGCACCGGCACCAAGCTCGGCGACGTGGCCGAGACCGCCGCCCTGCACGCCGTCTTCGGCGCGCACCCGCCCGCGGTCAGCTCCACCAAGGGCGCCACCGGCCATCTCCTGGGCGCCGCAGGCGCGTTGGAGGCGGTGGTGACCGCCCTGGCGGTGGCGAGGGGGACACTGCCGCCGACCCTCAACCTGACCGCCCCCGACCCGGCCTGCGACCTGGACCACATCCGGGGCGGGGCCCGGTCCACCCCGGTGCGCGCCGCGCTGAGCAACGCCTTCGCCTTCGGCGGCCACAACCTCAGCCTGATCCTCGGCCCGGCGTCCACCCGGGCCGCCAAGTAGCGCGCCGATCCTCGTCCTTCCATCCCTCCGGGGGAGATCCCGTTGTCCATCCAGTTCATCACCCACGTCGAATTCCACTGCGCGGACGCCGACAAGACGGCGGCCGGGCTCTGCGCCGACTTCGGCTTCACCGCCGACGTCCCGGCGACCGAGCCGGACGGCACCCGCACCATCCGACTGCGCCAGGGCACGATCCGGATGCACCTGGCCTCCTCCGCCGACCTCGACCACCCGGTGGCCGGCTACGTCGCCCGACACGGGGACGGCGTCGCCGTGCTCGCCCTGGCCTGCACCGACCCGCAGGCCTCGCTGGAGCGCGCCGAGCGCCACGGCGCCCGCGTGCTGGACCGGGCCGGCGGGCTGATCGCCGGCTTCGGCGACACCGCCCTGCGGTTCGTCCCGCTGCGCACGGCCGAGCCCGTCGACGAACCGGGCCTGCTGGACGCCCTGGACCACGTCGCGATCTGCGTCCCGGCGGGCCAACTCGCCGACGCCGTAAGGTTCTGCGAGGCCGCGCTCGGCTTCCACCGGATCTTCGGCGAGTACATCGAGGTCGGCCGGCAGGCCATGGACTCCAGCGTGGTGCAGAGCGCCTCCGGCGAGGTCACCTTCACCCTGATCGAGCCGGACACCACCCGGCGCCCCGGCCAGATCGACGAGTTCCTGGCCGCCCACGACGGCGCCGGGGTGCAGCACCTCGCCTTCCGCACCCGCGACATCGCCACCGCCGTCCGGACCGCCCGCGACCGCGGCGTGGAGTTCCTGAGCACCCCGGGCGCCTACTTCGACGCCCTGGCCGAGCGGTTCGGCGAGACCGCCATCCCGGTGGGGACCCTGCGCGACCTGCACGTGCTGGTCGACCAGGACCACGGCGGCCAGCTGTTCCAGATCTTCGTCCGCTCCACCCACCCCCGGCGGACCTACTTCCTGGAGCTGATCGAGCGCCAGGGCGCGGGCACCTTCGGCACCGCGAACATCAAGGCCCTGTACGAGGCCGTCGAGCGGCAGAGCTCCGCCGCCACCGTCTGACCGCCCGCACCCGAAGAAGGGGCACCGCCCATGACCACCGTCGCCGAGTTCCGCCTCAGCGAGGCCGAACGCGCCCTGCTGCCCACGCCCGAGGAGGTGGCCCACTACCGCGAGCACGGCTGGTACCTGTCCCGGAAGCTGTTCAGCGACGAGGAGCTGGACACCCTCCAGGCCGCCACCGAGCTCTACTACTCCGGCCACCGCGACCGCGAACTGCCCGTCCGGCCGCCGCGGCTGGCCGCCTGGGAGCCCTCGCAGGGCCCGATCCAGCGGCACAACGACTACGTGCACTACGAGAGCGACGCCATCGGCGCGATCCTGCGCAAGCCGCTGGTCGGCGCGGTGGCCGCACTGCTCGCCGGCGCCGAGGAGATCCGGATCTTCCAGGCCACCCTGATCTACAAGCCGCCGGTGCCCGGGGAGCCGAGCAACCAGGTGCCCTGGCACTTCGACAAGCACTACTGGCAGACCTCCACCTCGGAGGAGATGCTCACCGCGTTCATCCCGTTCCACGACTGCCGCGAGGAGAACGGCACCATCACCATGGTCGACGGCAGCCACCGCTGGCGGGAGCTGGACTCCGGCGAGGACTCCACCCGGCACTTCGCCGAGCGCGACCGCAGCGAGCTGGACGGCATCCTGGCCGCCAACGCCGCCCACAACGGGCAGCAGGTGCACACCGTCCCGATGCTCATCCCGCGCGGCCACATGTCCTTCCACCACTGCCGGACCTACCACGGCAGCGGCCCCAACCTGGCCTCCTTCCCGCGCCGGGCCGTCTCGCTGCACCTGCAGGACGGCGCCAACGAGTACCGCCACCACACCAGGGCGGACGGCGGCCCGGTGGTCTACAACCACGACGTGCTGGTGCGCCGCACCGCCGACGGCCGGCCCGACTACGCCGACCCGCGGTTCTGCCCGACGATCTGGCAAGGCGCGCTGTGACGGCTCCACTGGACACCCCGGCCGAGCGCTACCGGATGCTGCGGCTGATCCGCGGCTTCGAGGAGCTGGCGCTCGGCCTGGTCAAGGCCGGCGCGATCCCCGGCGGCATCCACCCGTACATCGGGCAGGAAGCCGTCGCGGTCGGCGTCTGCTCGGCACTCGGCCCCGCCGACCGGCTCACCAGCACCCACCGCGGCCACGGCCACGTACTCGCCCGCGGCGCCGCACCGCACCGGCTGCTCGCCGAACTGGCGGGCCGCGTCGACGGGTTGAACGGCGGCCGGGGCGGCTCGATGCACGCCGCCGACCTCTCGCTGGGTATCCTCGGCGCCAACGGCATCGTCGGCGCCGGCGCCCCGATCGCGGTCGGCGCCGCCTGGGCGGCCCGGCAGGCCGGGGACGGACGGGTCGCGGTGGCCTTCTTCGGCGACGGCGCGCTCAACCAGGGCGTCCTGCTGGAGTCGTTCAACCTCGCCGCGATGTGGCGGCTCCCGGTGGTGTTCGTCTGCGAGAACAACGGCTACGCCACCACCCTGCCCGCCGCCACCGCGGTCGCGGGCAGCGCGACCGGGCGGGCGGCCGCCTTCGGCATCCCCGCCGAGGAGGTGGACGGCATGGACACCGAGGCCGTCCGCGCCGCCGCACGGCGCGCGGTCGACCGGGCCCGCTCCGGCGACGGCCCCGGCTTCCTGGAGTGCCGCACCTACCGCTACGAGGGCCACCACACCATGGAACGCCGGATGAAACTGCGCTACCGCACCCCCGAGGAGGTCGACGCCTGGCGCGCCCGCGACCCGCTCCCCCGGGCCGCCGCCCTGCTGGACCCGCCGGCCGTCGCCGGGCTCGACGCCGCGGTGGCCCGGCAGCTCGGCGCCGCCGAGGAGTTCGCCCTCGCCTCCGAACACCCGGACCCGGCAGGCGCGTTGGACCACCTGTACGCCGACGGGCTGCGGCCCCGGGCGGGGGCGGTGGCATGACCAGGCTCTCGTACACCAAGGCCCTCAACCGGGCGATCGCCGACGAACTCGCCGACGACCCGGCGGTCTGCGTCTTCGGCGAGGACATCGGCGCCGGGATGGCCGGCCCGACACTCGGCCTGCTGGACCGCTTCGGTCCCGAGCGGATCGTCGACACCCCGCTGTCCGAGCAGGCCTTCACCGCGATGGCGATCGGCGCCGCGCTCGCCGGCCGGCGGCCGGTGCTGGAGTTCCAGATCCCCTCGCTGCTGTTCCTGGTCTTCGAGCAACTCGTCAACCAGGCCCACAAGTTCTCCCTGATGACCGGCGGGCAGGCGAGCGTCCCGCTGACCTGTCTGGTGCCCGGCTCGGGCTCCCGGGACGGCTGGGCCGGGCAGCACTCCGACCACCCGTACAGCCTGTTCGCCCACGCCGGGGTGAAGACCGTGGTGCCCGCCACCCCGACCGACGCCTACGGGCTGCTGCGCTCGGCGATCCGCGACCCGGACCCGGTCGTGGTGTTCGCACCCGCCGCCGCCCTCCCGGTGCGCGAGACCGTCACCTGGGACCTCTCCCCGATCCCGCTCGGCCGGGCCCGGATCCACCGCCCCGGCAGCGACGTCACCGTGGTCGCCGTCGGACACCTGGTGCACGACGCGCTCGCCGTGGCCGAGGAGGTCGCCGAGGACGTCTCGGTCGAGGTCCTCGACCCGCGCACGCTGTACCCGCTGGACTGGGCCGCGCTCGCCGCCTCGCTGGAACGCACCGGCCGACTGGTCGTGTTCGACGACTCCAACCGCAGCTGCGGCTTCTCCTCCGAGGTGCTGGCCACCGCCGCCGAGGAGCTGCGCCTGATCGCCCCGCCCCGCCGGGTCACCCGCCCCGACGGCGCCGTCCTGCCCTTCGCCCCCGCCCTCGACCGGGCCCTGCAGCCCGGCCGCGAGCAGTTGCGCCACGCCCTGCACGCCGTCCTGAAGCACCCCTGAAGCACGCCCGAAGCCCCCTGACCAGAAGGAGCCGTCTTGTCCACCAACCGCTACCACTGGGACCGTTCGCACCCCGGCCTGACCAGCCTCCAGCAGGCCATCGACCCGCTGCGCCGCGAGGTGGTCGGCCACGGCGTGTACGGCGGACTGACCAGCATCGAGCGCGTCCGCACCTTCCTGGACAGCCACGTCTTCGCGGTCTGGGACTTCATGTCGCTGCTGAAGAGCCTGCAGCGCGACCTCACCAGCGTCGAGGTCCCGTGGGTCCCGAGCGGGCCGACCGCCAGCCGCCGGCTGATCAACGAGATCGTGCTGGTCGAGGAGAGCGACGAGCTCGGCGAGGGCTACACCAGCCACTTCGAGCTGTACGTCGAGGGCATGCGGCAGGCCGGCGCCGACCCGCGCCCGGTCGAGGAGTTCCTGGAGCTGCTGGGCAGCGGCACCGCCGTGCCGGAGGCGCTGAAGGCCGCCCCGGTGCCGCAGGCCGCCGTCGACTTCACCGGCACCACCTGGTCGATCATCGAGACCGCGCCGGTGCACTGCCGGGCCGCCGCCTTCGCCTTCGGCCGCGAGGACCTGATCCCGGACATGTTCGCCCAGGTGGTCGGCATCGACGACCCGGACGGCGTGCTCACCGTGTTCAAGGACTACCTGGCCCGGCACATCGAGGTGGACGGCGAGCAGCACACCCCGATGGCGATGCAGATGCTGATCGACCTGTGCGGCGACGACCAGACCAAGTGGGACGAGTGCGCCGAGACCGTCCGCACCGCGCTGCGCGCCCGGGTGCAGCTGTGGACCGCGATCGAGGCGGACTTCGTCTAGGGACTCCTCAGATCACCTTGGGAACGGCCGAGGCCGACGCGGGCAGCGCGTCGGCCTCGTGCCGGAAGCGGTGCAGCGCGGCCCGGCCCTCCGCACCCCGCACCCGGGCGGCGAGCCGGGCCGGCAGCACCACGGTGCTCAGGTAGCCCTCGCCGCCGAACCCCTCGACCGTCCAACTCACCCACGGAAGCGGATAGTTGGCGGCCGGACTGAAGAACACCGGGCGGTGCCCCTGGAAGCTCACCCGATAGGCCCCGAACCGGCTCCAGTTGGAGAAGCTGAACCGGCGCGCCTGCGGGTCGAAGCCCAGCGGCACGCAGTCGCGCAGCCGGGCACGGCCGAGCGAGGCCAGGAAGCCCAGGTTGGAACGCAGGTTGAGGTGGGCGGTCGGGAACTCCTCGACCGCCGCCCGCAGTGCGCCCGCGAGCGCCGCCGGGCCGTCCTTGGGCCGGTACGGCAGGTGGACGTCGCCCAGCAGGTTGCCCACCAGCGCGGGCGAGAGCCCCAGCCAGCGCCGGGCGTTGACCGGGACGGTCAGCCAGCGCTCGGCCTCGTCGTCGTCCAACTCCCTGATCGCGCCGAGGACATGGGCGCAGAGCACGTCCCCGGACGAGAGTCTTCGCCCGGCCGCCGCACTGAACTCCGCGCGCATCCGGTCGACTTCGGCGTCCCCGAAGTAGATCTGGACGGTTCGGTTGGCGCGCGGCCCGGCCGCCACCTCACGGGCCAGCAGCTGCGCCTCCGCCGCCGCGGGCACCCGGAAGCCGGGCCGCCCGCAGTCCTCGGCCGGGAGCACCCGGTCCAGCAACGCGTCCTGATCCTCGACCAGTTCGGCCTCGGGAAGCTCCTCGCCCTCGACCGCCGCCGACCAGATCCGCAGCAGCAGCATGAAGCTGTGCAGATCACCGATCGCGTGGTGCCAGGAGCAGCCCAGCACCGTCCCACCGTCGGCGGTGCGGGTCACCCGGACGGTGAGCAGCGGGGCGCCGCCGACGCGCGCGGCCAGGGCGTCCACCGGGTCGACCAGCTCGGAGCCGGCGGCCGTCACCCGGCCCATCGCCTCGGCGAGCGTGCCGTCCACGGTGTAGAGGTCCAGCGGGACGCCGGAGTCGTCGCAGACCGCTTCGAGGGCGTCCCCGTCGGTGCGCAGCCGCCCGGCGAACACCGGCACCCGGTCCAGGGCGCGGGCCAGGCCGGCGGCGAGCCGGTCGTCGTCCAGCGGCCGGTCGAAGTAGAGCACGACCGAGACGGCGAGGTCGGCCAGCATGGTGTCCATCAGGCCGCAGCGCAGCACCGTGCCGGGGGCGCGGCCGGCTCTGACGGTCCGGGAACGGCGCAACTGCGGCCAGATACTCATGCGTTCCGTCCCCGGGTGGTCGGCGGGTGGCGAGCGGGCACGCCGAACGATAGTGCCGCGCCGGGACAGTGGTCCAGTCCAATCCCGGTGTCCGGACAGGCCGTCCGGAACAGCTGTCCGGAAAGGCCCCCGACCCGCCGCGGCGATAGAATGCGCACCATGGGAGAGCGCCCGGGCGCGCCCAGCGCGCCACCCCTCGTCCTGGTCACCGACACCGAGTCGCAGCTGATCGACCCGGCCCTGGCCTACCACCTCGGCCGCGACCCGACCAGCGAGATCGTGCTGGACGATCCCCGGGTCTCCTGGCACCACGCCGTGCTGCGGGCCACCGACGGCCACTGGCTGCTGGAGGACGTCGGCAGCACCAACGGCACCTACGACCAGGGCCGCCGGATCGACCGCCGGGACGTCGGCCCCGGCACCCGGCTGCGCTTCGGCGACCCGGCGGACGGCCCGTCCGCGACCTTCGCCGGCCTGCCCCGCCCCGACCCCGGCGAACGGCCCTCGCTGCTCGCCCCGGAGCTCTCCGGGACGTTCCGCAGCCCCAGCTCGGTGCTCCAGCTGCCCGGCGGCACGGTGCGGATCGGCCGCTCGCACGACAACGACCTGATCCTGGACAACCTGGTGGTCTCCCGCCACCACGCCGAACTGCGGAACCTGCCCGACGGCGGCCACGAGATCGTCGACCTGGACAGCCACAACGGCACCTACCTGAACGGCCGCCCGGTCCAGCAGGCGCCGATCGGCCCGGCCGACATCGTCGGCATCGGCCACTCCGCGCTCTGTCTCTCCGACGGCCACCTCGTCGAGTACACCGACACCGGCGAGATCTCCCTGGACGTGCAGCACCTGGTGGTCCGGGTCGGCTCCGAGCACCGGGTGCTGCTGGACGACGTGAGCTTCCCGCTCGCCGAGAAGGCGCTGCTCGCGGTGGCCGGCCCGAGCGGCGCCGGCAAGTCCACCCTGCTCAACGCGCTCACCGGGCTGCGCCCCGCCGACGAGGGCACGGTGCTGTACGACGGGCGCGACCTCTACCGCGACTACGCCGAACTGCGCCGCCGGATCGGCCTGGTACCGCAGGACGACATCCTGCACACCCAGCTCACCGTCCGCCGTGCCCTCGCCTACGCCGCCGAACTGCGCTTCCCCGGCGACACCGCGAAGGACGAGCGGGAGGCCAGGGTCACCGAGGTGATCCACGAGTTGGGCCTCGCCAGCCGGGCCGACCAGGTGATCGGCAGCCTCTCCGGCGGCCAGCGCAAGCGGGTCAGCGTCGCGTTGGAGCTGCTCACCAAGCCCTCGCTGCTGTTCCTCGACGAGCCGACCTCCGGCCTGGACCCGGGTATGGAGCGCTCGGTGATGCACATGCTGCGCGGGCTCGCCGACGACGGCCGGACGGTGGTCGTGGTGACGCACAGCGTGCTGAGCCTCAACGTGTGCGACCGCCTGCTGGTGCTCGCCCCCGGCGGCCGGACGGCCTACTACGGCCCGCCGGGCGAGGCGCTGGAGTTCTTCGGCTTCGAGGAGTGGCCGGAGGCCTTCGAGGCCTTCGAGAACGAGGACCACGAGGCCTGGCAGCGCCGCTTCCGTGCCTCCCCGCAGTACGGGCGCTACGTCGCCGCCGAAGCCGTCCCCCCGGTGCCGGCCGCCGGACACCCGTCACCGCCGATCGGCTGGGAGAAGCCGCAGGGCTGGTTCTCCCAGCTGGGCACCCTGGTACGGCGGTACACCGCGGTGCTCGCCGCCGACCGGCTGTTCCTCACCATCATGGTGGTGCTGCCCTTCGTGATCGGCCTGATGTGCCGGGTGATGGCCGGCTCCCGGCTCACCCCGGACAACGCCGTCAACTGCCTGCTCACGCTCTGCATCGGCGGCCTGCTGACCGGCGCCGCCAACTCGGTCCGCGAGGTGGTCAAGGAACGGGCGATCTACCGGCGCGAACGCGTGGTCGGGCTGTCCAGATCGGCGTACCTGGCCTCCAAGGTGGTGGTGCTCGGCACGGTCACGGTCGGTCAGGCCGCGGTACTGACCGTGGTCGGCCTGGCCGGGGTGAACCTCTCCTGGGCGGTGCCGACCGGGGTGGTGATGCCGCAGCTGCCCGAGCTGATCATCGCGGTCGCACTGCTGGCGTTCTCGGCGATGATGCTCGGCCTGGTGGTCTCGGCACTGGTGGACAAGGAGGAGGCCACCATGCCGCTGCTGGTGCTCCTCTCGGTGGTGCAGATCGTCTTCAGCGGCCTGATGCTCAAGCTGCACGGCGTGCCCGGGCTGGAGCAGTTCGCCTGGCTGATCCCGTCCCGCTGGGGCATGTCGGCGATGGCCCGCACGGTCGAGCTGCACGGCATCTTCCCGACCGCGATCACCGCCGACCCGATGTTCCGCCACGAGCGCGCCGGCTGGCTGCGGGCCATCGCGGTACTGCCCGCGCTCGCGGTGGCGTACGGGCTGCTGGTGCTGGCCCTGCTGCGGCGGCACGAGCCCGCGATCATGCGGCGGTAGGACGCCGCCGTGCGGCGCGGGTGCTCGGTCGGGCGGCGCCGGACCCGGTCGCGCCACCCCAGGCCGGGCCCGGCCGCCGCCGGTAGAGTGGAAACCGACCTGTGGTGCGAGTGCCGCGCGCAGCCGCGGCTCGCGCGGCGGAGGAAATGTAGCCGCCCATGGACGAGTTCGCGTTCCGCCCCACCCACGTCGCCCCGCCGGCCGGGATGGCCACCTGGGCGGCCCCGGACCCGGCCCGGCCCGCCGCCCGGCTGGACGCCCTGCTCCCGGTGCGGCTGGTCACCCGGCAGGGCGACTGGGCCCAGGTCCTCTGCTCCAACGGCTGGACCGCCTGGGTGGACGGCCGCCTGCTGATCACGCTCCCGAACACCCCGCCCGCCGCCGGCGGCCCACCCGCCCGGACCGCCGACCCGCGCCCGGCGCTCGCCGAGGCCGAGGCCGGGCTGGCCCGCTACCGCGCCCTGCTGGAGGACCTGGCGACGGGCGGCCTCGACCTGGAGGGCTTCCAGGAGTGGACCCGCGGTCTGCGGCTCGGCCTGGTCGTCGACGGCGCGGCGCTCTGGGTGTTCGACCCGGCGCACGACCGCTGGTCCTACTGCGACGGACTGCAGCTCCAGACGTACGCGGCCGCCCAACGGCCGACGCCGACGCCGACGCCCGCCCCGACGCCCGTGCCGGGCTCCCCGCAGGCGCCCGCGGTCGGCCCGTACCCCCCCACCCGGACGAGCGAGCCGTGATCCCCTCCGCGCAACCCCCCGACCGGCCGACCGTCCGGCCCTCCGACCACCCGGCCGTCCGGCCGGTCGAGCAGGCGCCCGGGCCGCCGTCCGGACCCTCGCCGCCGTCCGCGCCCGAGCACCCGTCCGTACCCGAGCCGACGTCCGCGCCCGGTCTGCCCGCCGGCATGGTCGGGAGCCGGATCGCGGGCTACCGGCTGGAGCGCGAGATCGGGCGTGGCGGCATGGCCGTGGTGTACCGGGCCAAGGACCTGCGACTCGGCCGGACCGTCGCGGTCAAGCTGCTCGCCCCCGAGCTGGCCCGCAACGAGGTGTTCCGGCAGCGCTTCATGCACGAGTCCGAGGCCGCCGCCGCGATCGACCACCCGCACATCATCCCGGTGTTCGAGGCCGGCGAGCACGACGGCATCCTGTTCATCGCGATGCGCTACGTCGAGGGCGGCGACCTGCGCGCGCTGCTCACCCAGGACGGACCGTTCCCGATCGGGCGGGCCGTCCGGCTGGCCCTGCAGATCGCCTCCGCGCTCGACGCCGCACACGACCACGACCTGGTCCACCGGGACGTCAAGCCCGGCAACGTGCTGGTCGCCGCCGGGACGGACAGCGAGCACCCCGAGCACCTGTACCTGGCGGACTTCGGGCTCACCAAGAAGTCCCTGTCGCTCAGCGGGCTCACCGGCGTCGGCCAGATCGTCGGCACCCTCGACTACGCCGCACCCGAGCAGATCTCCGGCCGCCCGCTGGACGGGCGCTGCGACCAGTACGGCCTCGGCTGCGTGGTCTTCGAGATGCTCGCGGGCGCCCCGCCGTTCCGCCGGGAGAGCGACCTCGCCCTGCTCTGGGCCCACCTCAACGACCCGCCGCCCGTGCTGCGCGCGCACCGCCCCGACCTACCCGCCGCCGTCGAGGCCGTGGTCGCCCGGGCGCTCGCCAAGGCGCCGCAGGACCGGTACGCCAGCTGCCTGCAGTTCATCGCCGAGCTGCGCGCGGCCACCGTCCTCGCACCCGGGCGGAGCGCCGCGCCCGGGCCGTGGAGCGGGGACGGGCCGCCCACCCAGGTCGTCCGGGCGGTCGTCCCCGGGCTCGCCCCGCCGGCCGCCGTGCCCGAGCCGCCCGCCTGGGCCGCCCCGGTCGTCCATCCGCCACCGCGGTGAGCACCAGCCACCGTCAGCCGTCCTCCGCCGACCCCGAGGGAGCCGCCCGCCATGAACGCCGTGAGCCAGGTCTTCGCGATGCTCGCCGCCGCGATCCACCTCATCGTCTGGCCGCTGGAGAGCTTCCTGTACGGGCACCCGCGGGTGCGCTTCCTGCTCACCGGCAGCACGGCGGACGCCCCGGAGGTCCGGCTGTGGCGCTTCAACGTCGGCTTCTACAACCTGTTCCTGGCCCTCGGCCTGGTCGCCGGCCTGGTCCTGCTGCACACCGGACACGCCGGCTCCGGCCGCGCCGTGATCACGTACATCGCCGCGTTCATGGTCGCCGGCGGTATCACCCTCTTCGTCTCGGAGCCGAAGATCTGGCGCGGCGCCCTCGGCCAGGCGGTGCCGGCGGCGGCGATCCTGCTCGCCCAGGCGTTCTGAGCGCGCGGCGCGGCCAGGGTGCTCAGGCGGGGACCTCGGTCAGCCCGACTGCCGGGCGGAGGCCGTGCGCAGCCATCCGATCACCCGGCGATGATGTCAGCCCCGCTCTGCGGCCGTCACGTCGCCCCGGCGGCCGGTGCGGGCGGCGAGCAGCGCGCCGAGCCCGCCGGCCAGCAGACCCCAGCCCGCCGCCAGCGGCACGGCCGTCCACAGCACCGGGCGCAGGGTGAGGCTGCCGCTGCCGAGGCCGGCCAGCGGGTTGGAGCCGCCGAGGATGGAGCCGAGGAGGTCGCCGAGGCCGCCCTGGCCGATGCCGACGCCGAGCACGGACAGCCCGTAGGCGGCGTCCGCCCGGGTCCAGAGACCGACCAGCAGCACCGTCACCGCGGTGGCCAGGGCGAACCGGACAGCGTGCTGCCAGAGCCGGACGGTGCGCGGCGAGCGGTACGCGGCGAGGAATCCGGCCGCGAGCAGCAGCACCGCGGCCAGCGGCAGCAGCCACCAGCTGCGCGCGTCCTGGTCGGCGAGGGTGCCCAGGCTGATGGTGGCCTGCTGCCCCTCCGGGGCGCGCAGCACCTCGGCGAGCGGCTTGGGCACCGGCAGGCCGAGCGCGCCGGCGAGCCGTCCGTGCCACTGTGCGCCGAGGCCGACGCCGAAGGCCAGCCAGACCAGGTCGGGCAGGGCGAGCAGCACCACGGCCATGCTCTGCCGGGCGTTGCCGTGCACGATCGCGGTCAGCACGCCGGCCGCCACCCCGATCACCAGGTACCCGAGCAGGACCAGCCAGAGCGCGAACGCGGCCGGGCGGACGGCCAGTTGGTAGGGCACCAGGGCGCGTGGCAACGGCGCCCGCCGGGACACCGCGAAGGTGCCCGCGAGGACGACGAGCAGCCAGGCCAGGCCGATGCCCACCGTGCTCGCGCCGTCCGCGTGGAAGCCGACCTCCGGGGTCAGCCCGAGCACGCCGCCGATGGACTGGGCGAGGTCGCCGCCGAGCGGGACGACGAAGGTGTGCCGGGCGCCGAGGGTGAGCAGCGCGAGGGCGACCAGCCAGAGCACCACCGTTCGGGCGATCCGGCCGAGCAGTTCGCCGCCGCCGGCCACCGCGCGAAAGCGCAGCTGACGCAGGAACACCTCGGCCATCACCACCGCACCGACCAGTGAGACGGAGAGCGGCATGACGCTGATCCCGGCATCCACGGCGGCGAACTGCCCGGCCCCTCCGTCGAGTTGGACGGATCCGCCGACGGCCAGCGCCAGCGTCCCGGCCAGCACGGAGGCGAAGCCGCCGTCCGGGAGGCGGTTGGCGCCGGCCAGCCAGAGGCCCAGCGCGGCCACCGACGCCATCGCGGCGAGCCCGGCCAGCACCACGGCGAGCGCGTCCAGCCAGCCGCGCAGGGCGCCGGGCGGGCCGGCGGCCCGGGTCGTGGGCTGCTGCATACCGTCTCCTCGGTGCTGTCGGGCGCCTCGGCGCGTCGGGCTCCTCGGCTCGACCCGCTGGGGCGGCGTCGGCGCGTCGGGCTCCCCGGTGCTGTCGGGCTACGCGTTCCAGGGTGGCCGACACCCGGCGGGCACGCTCGGCGACGATGCGCACACCTGCTGTTGCGGCGGGTGGGGTGCCGGGGGGAAATGGAAGCCAGTGGCAGGAGCTTCCCGGGCCGGCGCGTCCGCCGGCCACCTGCGAAACGGAGCCTCGATGAGTTCCCAACCGCCCCCGTCCGGCCCGCCGAGCGAGCCCCCCTACGGCCCCCCGTCGGGCCCCCCGTCCGGCCCGTTGACCGGCCCCCCGTCGGGTGGAGGCCCGGCCGGCCCCCCACCCGGGTCTTCCGGCCCCTCCGGACCGCCGTCCGGCGGTGGTGGCGGGTCGCACACGCCGTGGTGGCGCTCCAGGCGGGGAATCGCACTGGCCGCGGGCACGGTGGCGGCGGCCGTGGTGGCCACCGTGCTGATCGTGAACAACCAGGGCGGCCACAACGAGGCGATACCGGCCGCCAACGAGGTCGCGCTGCAGACCCCGGCCGACCCGGGGCCCGCCCCGTTCACTCCGTCGGTGGAAACCCAGGGCGTGAGCGCCCCCGCCCCGCCACAGGCGCCGCAGCCCGGGCAGGGCGGCGGATCCACGGCGACCTCCCCCGGGGTGATCCACAGCGTGCAGGGCAGCTCCGCCGGACTGTACGGCGGCACGATGTCCAAGCCCAGCTGCGACACCGAGCGCCTGATCACGATGGTCTCCACCGGGGACTCCGGCCGCGCCTGGGCCTCCGCCGCGGGCATCGAGCAGTCCGCGATCCCGTCCTACCTGCGCTCGCTGACCTCGGCGTACCTGCGGGTGGACACCCGGGTCACCAACCACAACTACAAGAGCGGCGCCGTCGCCGAGTACCAGTCCGTGCTGCAGGCCGGCACCGCCGTGCTGGTGGACTCCCAGGGCGTGCCCCGGGTGCGCTGCTCCTGCGGCAACCCGCTGAAGGCGCCGGTGCTGGTGAGCGACGCCAAGTACACCGGGAAAGCGTGGTCCGGTTTCCAGCCGACGACGCTGGTCGTCGTGGTGCCGACGCCGCAGCCGGTGACCGAGATCGTCCTGGTGAACATCGAGACGGGCGGCTGGTTCTCCCGGCTGACCGGGCGGATCGACGTGGTCGACCGGCACGTCGATCCGCCCAAGGGCCCACTGGCGCCCGGCGTCCCGCCGCCGGGGAAGATGACGCCGACCACGCCGGGGGCCACGGCCTCGATGTCGGCCTCGTCCTCCGGGGCGACCTCCGGCTCCGGCTCGGCGACGACCTCGGGGGCGACGTCCTCGGGGGCGACCTCCTCCGGCGCGACCTCGTCCGGGGCCACGTCCTCCGGAGCCACGTCCTCCGGGGCGAAGTCCTCCGGCGCGACCTCCTCCGGGGCCACGTCGTCGGGGGCCACCTCCTCCGGAGCCACGTCCTCCGGGGCGAAGTCCTCCGGCGCCTCGACGGGGACGGGCTCCGCCTCCGCGACGTCGTCCACCTCCTCGGGCACCCCCGGCGGGACGACCAAGACGGCCGGCCCCTCGTCCGCGTCCACCGGCTCGCCCGCGGGGCCGTCCACCTACACGGCGCCCACTCCGAAGCCGACCACCAAACCTCCGACGGTCAACGGGACGCCGACGACCGGGGCCCCCGCGGAGACCACCGGCAGCACGACGACGACCACCGCACCCAAGATCACGCCGTCGACGGAGAACGCCACTCCCAGCTGATCCGCCCGACTCCCCCGCCGCCACCGTCCGCAACCCGGCCGGTGGCGGCGACACAACCAGGACCCTAGGGCAGCAGCACCTCGGCGTCCTCGGGCCGGAGCACCCGGCCGTCGGTCGAGCAGACCGTCATCGGCGCGATCGGCGCGCCCGTCCCTCGTTCCACCAGCCGGGCACGCGGCTCGTCCTCGGTGAAGAACCACTGGTCGCCCCACTGCCGCAGCGCGGTGATCACCGGGAACAGCGCGCGCCCCTTCTCGGTCAGCACGTACTCCTGGTACGGGCTGCCGTCGGCGGCCGGAGCGAGCTCGAACACGCCGTTCGCGACCAGGTTGGCGAGGCGGGCCGAGAGGATGTTCTTGGCGAGGCCCAGGTTCTTCTGGAACTGCCCGAAGCGGCGCAGCCCGTCGAAGGCGTCGCGGACGATCAGCAGCGTCCAGCCGTCGCCGACGACGTCGAGCGGCCGGGCGACCGGACAGGTCGACTCCTCGTGCGTGGTGCGCTTCGGCACTTCTCCCACCTTCCACCGGTCGGCGTCCAGCCTACCGGCGAGTTTCGTGGTTGCTTATTGAAACCAGAATATGCCAGGGTTGTGCGGTAGCACTTTGAAACCAGTCTGTTCGTGCCGCCGCCCGAGGGAGTCCCGTCCATGACCTCCACCACCCGCGAGACCTCCCCCGCCGCCGACGCGCCCCCACGCGGCCTGCCACCCGCCGTCGCCTGGCTGCTCTCCGTCGCCTGCGGCCTCGCCGTCGCCAACGTCTACTACTCGCAGCCCCTGCTCGACCTCATCGCCGAGGACTACGACATCGCCCCGGCCACCATCGGCCTCGTCGGCACCCTCACCCAGATCGGCTACGCGCTCGGCCTGCTGCTGCTCGTCCCGCTCGGCGACCACGTCAACCGCCGCACCCTGATCACCGCCCAGCTCGGGCTCTCCGTCCTCGCCCTCGGCGCCGTCGCCGTGGCGCCCTCCGCACCGCTGATGTTCACCGCGATGGCCGGCGTCGGCGTCCTCGCGGTGGTCGCCCAGGTCGTCGTCGCGTACTCGGCCTCGCTCGCCGCCCCCGCCGACCAGGGCCGGGTGGTCGGCACCGTGACCAGCGGCATCGTGGTCGGCATCCTGCTCGCCCGTACCGTCGCCGGCGCCGTCGGGGACCTGGCCGGCTGGCGCGCCGTCTACGTCGTGTCCGCCGTCGCCACCGGCGCGACGGCCCTCGCCGTCGCCGCCGCCCTCCCGGCCGAACGGCGGCGCCGGCCCCGGCGGATCGGCTACCTGCGGCTGATCGGCTCGGTGTTCACGCTCTTCGCCGCGGAGCCCGTGCTCCGGGTCCGGGCCGTCCTCGCGCTGCTCACCTTCACCTCGATCACCGTCCTGCTCACCCCGATGGTGCTCCCGCTCGCCGCCCCGCCGTTCGACCTCAGCCACACCGAGATCGGCCTCTTCGGCCTCGCCGGCGCCGCCGGAGCCCTGGGCGCCGGCCACGCGGGCCGCCAGGCCGACCGCGGACACGCCGAACGCACCGCCGGCATCGGCCTGTCGGCGATGCTCGCCGCCTGGCTCCCGGCGGCCCTGCTGCCGCACTCGGTGTGGTGGCTGGTGCTCGCCATGGTGGTGATCGACTACGGCCTGCAGTCCGTGCACGTGGTCAACCAGCACCTGCTCTACCAGGTCCGCCCCGAGGCGCAGAGCCGACTGACTGCCGGTTACATGCTCCTCTACTCCGCCGGCTGCGCGGCGGGCGCGATCGGCTCCACCGTCGTCTACGACCACTGGGGCTGGCCGGCCGTCTGCCTCCTCGGCGCGGCCACCAGCCTGGCCGCGCTGGTCTACTGGCGGGCGCAGAAGCAGAGTTGACGATCCTGCGCAGCAGCACGTCCGCCCCGGGCGGGCGGCCACCGCTTCGGCCGCACCGGAGGCCGGGGATCCTCGCACCGGCCTCCGACAAGGCGTCGCGGGCCGGGTATCGTCCGGGCCATGAAGACAGTCTTACGCCGGGCGTGGTCCCTACCGTTGGCGGGCGCGGCGGTCTCGCTGCTGGTGATCTGCTGGAGCCTGGGCGCCGCGTCCGTGCAGTGGCGGGCCGCCGGCCGGATCGACGCCGCGCCGCTGCGGGTGGACGGGACGGTGAGCGCCGCGGCCCTGCGCAAGGGCGGGTGGCTCTACACCGTCACGTACCGGGTCGGGGACCGCGCCTACAGCACGACGGCGCTCGGCCTGAAGCGGCTCCGGAAGCCGCGCGTCGGGGTGACCGTCGCCCTGGAGGCGGCGGCGGACGACCCCGCCACGGTCCGGGTCGTCGGTGACCGCTATCCCAACGACGACATGCCCGCGACCTACGTACTCGCCGCGGTGGGTGCCACGGCCGTCCTGCTGTGGGTCGTCGGCCTCCTCACCCGGCGCGTCCGGGAGGGAACTCCCCACCCGTGACGGCCGGTTCGGCCGCCGCACGCCGAACCGGCCCGCCCCGCGCCGTCAGTCCACGCAGGGGATGCCGCCGGCCTTGACCGCGGGCCCCTGCATGGGCAGGCCTGCGACGGGGTCGGTGGCCGCGGCGGCGGGCGGCGAGGCGGTGGCGGTCGGGCTGGGGGTGCGGGTGACGGCGAGGGTGACGAGGATGTGGCCGGGGGCGACCCCCGCGGCGGCCGTGGGGGTGACCCCGTAGCGGGTGGCGAGCTGCTGCGCGTCGGCCCTGGCACCGCTGCCGTAGGTGACGGTGGTGGCCCTGGTCCTGGCGGTGGCGTCGCCGATCCTGCCGGGCTGGTAGCCGAGTTCGGCGAGGGCCTTGGACTCGGCGGCGGCCGCGCCGGCGCCCGCGACGGCGTTGACGTCCACGACGGACTTGACCGCGGTCGGGGACGCGGCGGGCGGCGAGGGGGTGGCGGTCTCGGTGGCGGCCTCGGCGAGTGCGGGGCCGGCCCGGACGGGGGCCGGTTCGCGGTTGAACAGCTGCCGGACGATCTTCTTGATCAGCTCCGCGTTGACGGTGTTGACCTCCTGACCGACGACGGTCTTGAACCCGGCGATCGGCAGGGTGTTGAACTCGACGTTCCCACCGGTGAGGTTGGGCGCCTGCCGGGCGAAGTCGAGGATGTTCCACTCGTTGTCGATGACGACGTCCTTCTTCACCACCCCGAACAGCTTCTGCATCTGCCCGAAGTCGTTGAGGATGCCCAGCTGCTTGAGCCGGTACTCGACGGAGGAGATGAACGCCTGCTGCCGGTGGGTGCGGTCGAGGTCGCCGTTGGTGAGGTGGTGGCGCTGGCGGACGAAGGACAGGGCCTGGGCAGCGTTCAGGGAGCTGATCCCGGCCGGGAGCTTGAGCCCGGTGCCGCCGCCCTCGTGGGTGGCGGTGCGGGCGATGATCGGGTCGTCGACCGGGTGGTTGAGACAGACCTGGATCGGCTCGACGGCCTTGGCGATGTCGTAGAAGCCGATCAGGTTGACCTCGGCGAAGTGGTCGATCGGGACGTCGAGGAAGCTCTGCACGGTCTGGATGGTGGCGGAGCGTCCGGCTTCGCGGCTCTGCCGCTCCAGGTCGGCCTTGGAGAGCCCCTTGCCGGCGAGTTTCTGCTCGGCGGCCCCCTTGGCGATGCCGTAGGCCTCCTTGATCTTGTGCATCTTGCCGTCGGCGCCGACGGTCTGCACGTAGTCGTCGCGCGGGACGGACAGCGCGGTGACCTTGCCGCCGTTGGCCGGGATGTGCAGGACGATCAGGGCGTTGGTGTTGTACCCGCCGATCTCGCTGGACCCGGCGTGCAGTTCGGCCTCGACGAACTGCTTGGGCAGGTCGTTGCCGTCCATGTCCTTCCGGCTGTCGAGGCCGATCAGCAGCAGGTTGACCGACTTGTCGAGGTGCGGCGGGGCGTTCTTCTTGGCCTCGCTCAGCGCGGTGGACTTGGTCATGCCGTCGTCGAGGCTGCGGTACTCGTACCAGGTGAAGCCGCTGGCCCCGAGGACGGCGACGGAGACGGTGCACGCGAGGGTCCGTCCGGCGACAATGAGCGGGGCGGCGCTGCGGCGCGGAGCGTGGCCACGCGGGCGGGGGCCGGGACGGTTGGGGCGTTCAGCCACGACGGCTCCTTCCGGTCGCAGTGCCCGCACTGCGGGGTCGTCGGCGGTCGAGTGCGGTCCGGACCGCGACGACCAGCAGCGCCACCCCCACCGCCGCCGCCATCACCGGGAACGCCTCCACCACCCAGCGCAGCGCGCCGGTGCCGAGTTGCTTGCCCTGGTACGCGTCCCGGTTCCACACGTACTCGATGCCGGCGGCGCCGAGCAGCACCACGAGCGGGGCGGCGGTGACGACCCACCAGCGGCCGGCCCTGCTGCACAGCGCCGCCGCGGCCCCCGTCCCACTGACCGCGCCGACCGCGAACAGGACGCCGATGCCGGGGCCGCCGAGCTCGTCCGCGACCCCGCCGAGGACGGGCAGGCCGACGGCGGTGAGCACCACCGGCAGGCCGCCGCCCCGGCGGGCCTGCGGCCGGCGGCGGGAGGCCCCGGCCCGCTGGGCGCGGGCGGCTGGCGGTGCGGCGGGTTCCGCCGCGTCGGCCGCTCGCGAGCGCTGCGCGGGGAGGGCGGGGTCGTCGGTGCGCGGTCCCGCGTCCTGGTACGGCGTTCTCGCCCGCTGCCCGGCCATGCGCACTTCCCTCGGTCGTTTCGGCTGCCGCGGCGCGTGCGCGCCGCGTGCGTGCCGGGACGCGTTCCGTCCTGTGGCGGTTCCCAGCTTCTACACGGCTGTAGAGGTTGGGCTGGAGCATACAAACCCATTTCAGCAAAGTCACCCGCCGTCATCCAGCAACGGCGAAGCGCCTGGTGGGCCGTCGTTAGGATGGTCATGATCCCCGCCACGTCGGCACACCATCAGGAACGCGTCAGAGGAGCAGAGCGTCACCATGTTTGAGAGTCTGAAGAACCTCGCGGACAAGGCCACCGACCTCGCCCGCGAGCACAGCGACGTGCTCGGGCAGGGTCTGGACAAGGTCGGCGACGTGATCGACGACCGGACGGACCGCAAGTACAGCGGCCAGATCGACACCGGTGTCGAGAAGGCCAAGGACTTCCTGCGCAACCTCGACGGCGAGCAGAAGCCGGCCGAGTAGCCTGCCACCGGGCACGATCGCCGGTACGACGGTCGAACGAAGGCACGGTCGAACGAAGGCACGGGCGGACGGGGAGGGGTCGGCAGCGGTGAGCGAGGAGCAGAACGGGTCGCGCTGGGGGCGCTGGCTGGTCGTCGGCGTGCTGGTCGCGGCCGGGTGGGGCATCGTCCGGGGCGGCGGCCACCCCGACCCGGCATCCTCCGGCGCCGCCCCGACCGCGACCACCACCACCGGCTCCTCGCCGGACGGTTCCGCGCCCTCCACGCCCGCCTCCACCGCGCCGTCGAAACCCTCCGGGCGCTACGACCCCGCCGACTACGCGGCCCCGGTACGCCAGTACGCCGCCGAGGCCGGGGTCAACCCGCAGCTGCTGATGGCGATCCTCTACAACGAGTCGTACAAGCCGCACGACCCGGAGCTCGAACGGGCCTGGCAGCGCAGCAAGCCCGACGCCTCCTTCGGCATCGCCAACATGCACCGCGCCGCCTTCGACGACACCAAGCCCGGCCGCCCCTTCGCCTCCCGCCAGTGGGAGGAACTGCCGGACGACCGCAACCTGGCCATCCAGGCGGCCGCCTGGCACCTGCACGACCTGGCCGGACAGCTCCCGGCGCGCCCGGCCGCACCGCTGAACCACGACGAACTCCTCGCCCTCGGCTACAACGCCGGCGCGGGCAACATGCTGGCCTTCGCCCGCGGGGTCAAGGTGGGCTCCCAGGCGCAGTCCTACCTCGACCGGTTGCACGACAACTGGGCGAAGTCCGGCACGGCCGTGCATTGACTTCCTCAACCGGCCCGAAGGCCGGTGATTCCCTCCACGCTGCGCGCGGATGGCGCAGCGTCCGGGTGGCTTCCTGCTTCACTGCGCGGTGCCGGGAGGAGTCCCGGTCTTACCTGCGCTCCACAGGCTGAGACCGCAAGTCCTGCGGCCTCGGCTATGGTCCGGGCGGCGTTGACGTCCCGGTCGTGGACGGTCCCGCAGTCCCCGCAGGTCCACTCGCGGATGCTGAGGGGCTTCGGGCCGTCCTTGATCCCGCAGTGCGAGCAGACCTGGGAAGTCGGCTCGAACCGTCCGATGCGGATGAGCTCGCGTCCGTGGCGGCCGGCCTTGTACTCCAGCATGTTCAGGAACGCGGCCAACCGGCGTCGTGGACCGACGTGGCCAGGCGCGTGCGGGCGAGTCCCCTGACCGCGAGGTTCCCAACGGCAACCGCTTGGTTTTATCTTCGGCCCCTTGCGGATGCCCTTGAGACTGGCGAAGAAGTTGCCGTACGCGGTCTCCAGATCCCTGAGCGACTGTTGCAGCACCACGGCGGCGACCTCGCCCAGCCACGCCCGTTCCGGTGTCTTCGTCGCCTCCGTCAGCCGCTTGGACAGCTCGGCTGCCTTGGGGAACGGCAGCCCGGCGGCCCGCGCGTCCTCACGTGCCCGCAGGGCATCGTTGACGACGACGCGGGCGCACCCGAACGCCTGAGCCAGAGAGAATCGCTGACCAGCCGTCGGATACAGGCGGAAGCTGTACCGAAGCTGCATGATCAGCACCGTACTGCAGTTGGTTCATGGCCGAGTGGTCCGGCTCGTACTTCGCGGGCTCAGTCGCCGGCGCGCCGATAAGCGTCCTACGCCAGTACATCGAGCAACAGAACCACCCCGTCTGATCTGCGGGTCAGAGCATCACCCAGAATCGCTCCACCCCCAGCCTGAAGCGGAGCACTGCGATTAGCTCTGGTAGCCCCGGGTTCTCGGGCCCGGGGCCACCGCGCCGAGGGGCGGGCGGGGGTCAGTTGGCGCCGAGGCGGGCGGCCCACTTCGCGCGCCAGGCGAGCGCGTCGGCGACGCCCTCGGCGATGCCCCGCTGCGGCTTCCACCCGAGCAGCTCACGGGCGGTGTCGACGACGGCGTAGCAGCCGATCACGTCGCCGGGGCGGGGGCCGGTCTCGCGGACGTCGAGGGTGCCGCCGACGGCCTGCTCGAAGGCGGCGACCAGTTCACGCACGGTGGTGCCGTCGCCCGTCCCGACGTTGATGACCCGGTAGCGGTCGCCGGCGCCGGAGGCGATCACCTCGTCGAAGCGGACCAGCGCCGCGACGTGCGCCTCCGCCAGGTCCTGGACGTGGACGTAGTCGCGGATGCCGGAGCCGTCCCTGGTCGCCCAGTCGACGCCGGTGATGGTGAACGGCGTGCCGTTGGTGTGCGCCTCGATCAGCTTGCCCAGGGCGTGGGTGGGGTTGAGGTCCTGCAGGCCGGTGCGCAGCCTCGGGTCGGCGCCGATCGGGTTGAAGTACCGCAGGGCGATGACCCGCTGCCGCTCGGCGCCCTCCCCGCGGGTCCAGTCCTGCAGGACCTGCTCCATCATCTGCTTGGTGCGCGCGTAGGGGCTGTTGGCGTCGACCGGGCAGCTCTCGTCGACCCGGGCGTCCGGGGTGGGCGCGTAGATGGAGGCGGAGCTGCTGAACACGACGCGGGTGCAGCCGTTGCGCTGGAGGGCGTCGAGCAGTTCGACGGTCTTGGCGACGTTCTCCCGGTAGTAGTACAGCGGTTTGGCCACCGACTCGGGCACGACGATCCTGGCGGCGCAGTGCAGGGTGGCGTCGATGTCCGGGTGCTCGGCGAAGATCCGGTCGAGCAGGGCGGTGTCGGCGATGTCGCCCTGGTAGAACACCCGGCCCTCGACGAACTCGGCCCGGCCCTTGGACAGGTCGTCCAGGATGACCGGGGTGATGCCCTGGTCGAGGAGGGCGGACGCCACGGTGCTGCCGATGAGTCCCGCGCCGCCGGTGATCAGGACCTTCTTCATGCGCGGACGCTCCCTTGCGGTCGGCCGGGCGCCCGGTGGCGCCCGGTGACCACTGGGACGATGGTTCGGGCCTGACGGTTCCCCCGACGGGCCGCGGCGGCTCAGCCGTGCGGACGGCGGCGGAGCCAGAAGCCGGTGGTGACCAGCACGACGGCCGCGGCGGCGGTCCCGATCGCGGCCCAGGTGGCGGCGTCGGGCATGGTGTCGGAGGGGGTGTCACGGGCGACGGGACGGGCCGGGGCGGCGCCGTCGAGGGCCGGCGGGACGGTCGGGGTCGGAGTCGGGGGCGCTGGTATCGCGGTCGAGGCGGGGCCCGTCGTCTCCGCGGCCCCCGACAGCGGCGGGTCGCCGATCACCGGGGCCTCGACGTCGAACTCGCGCTCGCCGTGGCCCGGCGAGGGGAACGCGCAGTCGACGGTCACCCGCCAGTGCCCGGCCGGGAGCATCTCCCGGGTGGTGTACGTCCCCGCCTCGCCCGGGACGGCGACCAGGCGCCAGGGGCCGACCGTGCGCCCGTCCGAGGACGCCGCGGCGAGCGTGCCGACGAACTCCCCGGTGACCGGGTCGTGGTCGTTCTCCCAGGTGGCGACGGTGCTGACGTGGCCGTTCCGCTGGCCGGAGACGTCCAGGTGGACGGTGTCGCCCTGGGCGGCGGCCGGTGCGGCGGCCGGCAGCACGGTCGCACCGGCGAGGGCGAGGGCGGCGACGAGGGGGCGGGTTCGCATGGCGGGCAATCCTCGTGAGGGCTGAGGGGCGGGAAGCGGTGGCGCCGGGTGCGGACGCCACCGGGTGGTGGCGGCGCCCGCACCCGGCGCCCCGGGCGGTCTCAGGAGGTCTTCAGCGGCGACCGGTGCAGGTACGTCCGACCGTTCGACTGCTGCAGCTCCAACAGCCAACCACCGTAGTGCCAGCGGTCGCCGAGCCCGAGAACCAGCGCGCCGTCGTTCGCCGCGAAAGTGAACCCGTCGACACAGGAGGCGAGTTGCCGCCGCTGCGCGACGCACCGTCCGGCGCGCGGACCTGACGCGCCGACGATTCGGACCTCGCAGCCGACTGTGACCGGAGCGGTCGACTCCGATCAACCCCGCGACATCTCAACTGATGTGACTGTGTGTCACTCGAGGAAGGTCGCCCCCGAGGCCGGGGGCGGAGTCGGCGGCGCGGAGCGGGTCGACGGCGCGACGGGGCCGCCGGCGGGCGTCGGGGTCGACGCCGGCGAAGCTCCGTGGTCCGGGATCCCATCGCGTTCCTCTCCTCGCGCGAGGGCCCGGGCGCCCCGGAGAGCGGGGGCTCGGGCCGTCCGACACTCCGGAGACCGAGGAGGGCGGGCGGGGATAACAGAAACCTCTTGCGAAATCACGTTTCCCGCACCTGTGGACGACCCCGGACACGACAGTGCCGGGGAGCGCGATCGGGGGGTGTGCGCTCCCCGGCACGGGGGTGGTGGCGGCCACCCGGCCGGAATCCCGGGGCCTGGGCTCCGACGGCCGGACAGGGTCCAGAGCCTTGAGCCGGCCGATTCCCGCCCAGGACATGCCAGCTGGGGCCATGCGCCGACGGATCGTCAGGCAGCGGCCCAGACCGTCCCCGGCCCCGGCCGCACCGCCGCCCGCCCGCCGGCGCAGCCGCCGTGCAGCCGGGCCAGCCCGGCGGCCAGCCCGTCCCGGTCCCCGGCGAGCCACAGCCGCAGCGCGGCGGACAGCGCGGCGCTGGCCGGCCCGGTCGACGGGCCGCCGGTCCGCGCGATCCGCTCGCCCAGCAGCGGCAGCAGGTCCGCGACCGGGGCGGGCAGCCAGAGGGTCAGCGCGCACGGGCCGGGCCTGGCCAGGACACGCCGCAGCGGCAGCGCGGAGGCGTCGTCGTGCAGCGCGGGGATGACCTCCAGCAGGCCGTCCACCACGACCTCGGAGACGTCCCCGCCGTGGCCGCGCGCGAGGTCCCGCAGCAGCGCGCGCTCGGCTGCGGTGATCCGGACGGTCAGCATGACGTCGTCGCAGTCCATGGTCCCGGTTCCCCTGTCGTGGAAATCGTGGAAGTCGTGACGGTCGTGGCGCTCGCGGCCGTCAGGGGCGGTGCGGGCCCGCCCCGGTGGGTGTCCTGCCCGTCAGCGGCGGTCCGCTACCGGCGTTATCAGGCCGTAGTGGCCGTCGTAGCGGCGGTAGAGCACCCGGGCGCGGCCGTCGCCGGGGTCGGTGTGGCAGACGAACGGGGCGCCGGTCAGCCAGAGCCGGCGGGCCGCCTCGGGGAGGTCGAGCGGGCCCGCGGGGTCGGCCCCGGCGGCGCCGCACTCCAGGGCACCGCTGAGCGGGCAGCGGTGGACCAGGCTGTCCCGGCCGGTCGTGGCGTCCACGAAGAGGTGGAACCGCCGGTCCAGTGCGAGCAGTTCGCGGGCGGCCTGCTCGGGGGTGCGGTGGGCGAGGACCACCTCCTTGCGCCGGGCGATCCGCCGTTCGGCGAGCGGGCGGGCGGCGTACTGCGGGCGGTAGGCGCTCTCATGAACGGCGGCGAGTCCGATGTCGCCCTGTTCGCGCAGCCGGACGGCCCGGCCGGCGAGGGTCCCGAGGGTGAGGTCGACGGCCTCCCGGGCGGTGACGGCGGCGAGTTGCACCCGGACCGGACCGGCGCCGGCCAGGTCGACGTCGGCTTGCGCGAGGGCGGGCCGGGTCACCGTCCGGGCGCGCGTACGGGTGAGCCGGATGCGCAGCGCGCGGGCGCAGGGGCCGAGTCCGGCCGCCGTGTCCAGCGCCTGCGCCCGGGCGTACTCGGCGTCCTCGCGCGGCAGCTCGCCGCGGATCTCCACCCGGACGTCGAGGGTGGGCCGGTGGCGCAGACGGGTCATCAGGGTCCTCCTTCTCCCGGACCATGCTGGACCTCGCGCGGCCGGGCGGCGAGGGTCCAAAGACCCTGCCCGCAAGGCCCGGCGCGGATCTTTTCGGCGGGGCCGTCGCCGCAGGTCAGCGCCCTCCCCGGGGGTAGTCCGAGCGGGCCCGGGTGATCGGCCGTTGGAGTGATCCGCCCGCGTTCGGCGCAACGCCCGTCCAAGCGGCGCGTTTGCCATGACGTGCGCCCCCTCCAGCCGAGGTGCACGCGGGGTCCGCGCCGGCCGCCCCCGACCTCCCGGCCGGCCTGTCGGCGCCTCCCCCGGTACCGTCCGCACCAGCTCCTGCGATGAGAGGCACTGTCATGACCCTGATGACCGAGACGCGGAAACGGAACGCCCCCCCGAGAACCGCGCCGCCCGCGCCCCACACCGCCCGCGCGGCCGTCCCCCCGCTCGCCCCCGGCGCGCTCCCCGGCCTCGGCCACGCGGCCGCCCTGCTGCGCGACCCGCTCGGATTCCTGGGCTCGCTCTCCCGGTACGGCGGCGTCGTCCGGATCCGGCTCGGGCCGCGCACCGTCTGCGTGGTCACCGACGCCTCGCTGGTCCACACCCTGCTCGTCGCCCTCGCCTACGACTGCCCGCGCGGCGCCGTCCAGGACACCCTCAAGACGGCCTTCGGCGACGGCCTCCTGATGTCCGAGGGCCAGGCCCACCGGGACCGCCGCCGGGTCGTCCAACCCGCCTTCGGCCCGGACCGGATGGCCGAGTACGTCGCCGTGATGCACCAGGTCACCGAGGAGCGGGCCGGGCGCTGGCGCCCGGGACAGGTCCTCGACGTGGCCAAGGAGATGAACCACCTCGCGCTGGAGATCGTCACCCGCTCGCTGTTCGACGCCCGGCTCAGCGAGGACGCCACGCTGGCCTTCCACCGGGCGCTGCCGGACATGGTGAAGGGCCAGATCGTCCAGTCCCTCTACCCACACCCGGCGCTCGCCCGGCTGCCACTGCCGGTCAACCGGCGCTTCGACGCCGCCGTCCGGGTGCTCAACCGGGTCGTCGACCAGGCCGTCAGCGGACGGCCGACGGACGCCCGGAGCACCGATGCACCGGCCGCCGGCGGCACCGGTTCCACCGGGCGGGGCGGCACCCTGCCCGCGCTGCTGCGCGCCGCCACCGACCCGGCCACCGGCCGCCCGCTCACCGAGGCCGACGTCCGGTCCGAGGCGATCACCATGTTCGGCGCCGGCACCGAGACCGTCTCCACCACGCTGACCTGGCTCCTCGACGAACTCCTGCGCCACCCCGAGGTGGAGGCCAGGGTGCTCGCCGAACTCGACGAGCACCTGCCGGCCGGCGCCGTCCCCACCCCCGAGGCGCTGGCCAGGCTCACCTACACCCGCAGCGTCACCCAGGAGGTGGTGCGGCTGCACGCGCCCAACGCCTTCCTGATGCGCACCGCCCAGGTGCCGGTGGAGCTCGGCCCGTACCGGATCCCGGCCCGCACCGAGCTGCTCTACAGCCTCACCGCGCTGCACCGCGACCCGCACCGCTACCCGGAGCCGCTGCGCTTCCGTCCGGAGCGCTGGCAGGGCGGCGGCGGAGCCGGGCGGCAGTCCTTCCTCCCGTTCGGAGCGGGCAAGCACAAGTGCATCGGGGAGGCCTTCGCCTGGGCCGAGCTGACGGTCGCGGCGGCCGCGATCCTGCGCCGCTGGCGGCCGGTGGCCGTCCCCGGCGCGCGGGCCCGGGAGGTGGTCTGGACGACGGTCCAGGCGCACGGGCTGCGCGTCCGGCTGGACCCGCGCGACGCCCGGCCGCCGCGCCCCGACGGCCCCCCGGCCGACCGCGCGGCCGTCCAAGCCCCGCCGGCGGGCCGCTGTCCGGTGCGCGTCCCCGACCTCACCCCGGCACCCACCCCATCCCGGACTGCGCGCCGACCCGGCGAACTGCACACCGCCGCGCTGCGGCACGCCGACTGGGCGGTCGGTCGCGGCCTGCTCGCCCCGGCCGAGCTACCCGGCTACCGGGCCTATGCCCTCCACGAGTTGATCGGCCACGCCTTCCCGCGGACGCGCGGCGCCGACCTCGACCTGCTGGTCGACATGCTGGGCTGGTTCACCATCCTCGACGACCGCTTCGACGGGCCGCCCGGGCACCGCCCCGCCGAGGCCCGCGCCGTCGTCGACCCGCTGATCGCCGTCCTGCACGGCGCCGCCGGCGGCCGACCGGACGCCTCCGGCCCGACGGGCCTCCCGACCGGCGACCCGCACGGCATCCCGACGCCCGGCCCGGACGGCCGGCTGCTCGCCGCCTGGCGGGACCTGTGGGAGCGCCAGACCCAGGGCATGTCGCCGCAGTGGTGCGCCCGGGCCGCCCGGGAGTGGCAGGCCTGCCTGGAGACCTTCCCCACCGAGGCCGGGCACCGCGCCCGCGGCACCGTCCCCGCCCTCGGCCTGCCCGAGACCATGCGGCTGCGCCGCCACAGCAGCTGCCTCTACCCGTTCACGAACATACTGGAACGGGTCCACGGCGCCGACGCCCCCGCCGCACTCCACGCGGAGCCCGCACTGCACCGGCTGCGCGCCAACACCGCCGACGCCGCCACGCTGATCAACGACCTGTACTCGCTGGAGCGGGAGGAACGCCAGAGCGCGGCCGCCTTCAACACCGTCCTCACCCTGCAGCGGATCCGAGGCTGTACCCGCAGCCGGGCCGTCGCCGCCGTCCGCGCCCGGGTCGCCCGGCTGCGACGGGAGAACGACGCCCTGCGCAGCGACCTGCGGCGCCGCCACCCGGCCGGGCGCTGGTACCTGGACGGCACCCGGGAGCTCGTCGAGGGCGTCCAGGCCTGGACCAGCACCAGCGACCGCTACCTCGTGACGGACCGCCCGCGCCGCTGAGCGGACGGGTCGCTCAGTGGCGGCCCCCGAGCGCGAACAGCAGCAGGACGAAACCGGCGAACAGGTGGGTGGCGAAGATGTAGATCCCGGCCCGGATGAGCATGGCCTTGCGCCTGCGCTTCTCGTCGTTCGTACTGTCGCTCGTGCTCCGGCGCGTGCTCTCGCTCATGGCGGGGGTTCTCCTCGGGTCGGTCGGCCGGGTCGGGCGCGGGCTCAGCGCGCCGGCCGGCCGCCGGGGGCGCGCAGCTCGGTGAGCAGCGAGCCCTGGTCGGTGATCAGCTCGGTCAGGATCCGGCGCGCGGCGCGCAGCAGTTCCGCCACGTCCGGGGTGCTGAGCGCGTAGACCACGGTGTTGCCCTCACGGGTGGCCGCGACCAGCTGGGTGCGGCGCAGCACCGCGAGCTGCTGGGAGAGGTTGGACGGCTCGACCTCGATCTCGGCCAGCAGCTCGCGCACCGGCCGGGGCCCGTCCTGGAGCAGTTCCAGCACCCGGATCCGGACCGGGTGGCCGAGGGTGCGGAAGAACTCCGCCTTGGCCTGGTACAGCGGGACCGGCATCGTCCGCGTCTCTCCCTCGGGTACGGCTCGGTGGGCGTCCGGCCGCGCGTCCACACCGGCGGCCGGCAAGCATCATCGCGACAGGTGAAGATTTCTTCAAGTCGTCACAGCGGGCACCCCGCCGGGCCGTCCCGGCGGGGCCCCGGGCGCGCCGCACCGGCCGAGCCCGGCCCGGGCGCGCCGCATCACCTCCAGGGCGGCGCGGGGAACGCCGGAAGCCGAGCCCGGGACGCTGCCAACTCCCGGACTCGGCCGTCATGGTGACGTGACGTCAGCAGACTACAGGCACATCCACCACGACCGGGGCCGGGCCCCGCGAGATCGACTCGACACTGAAGGAGGCGTGGACGGTCGAACCGCACGGCGCGGTGGCGCTGATGCCGTCGACCCGCACGTTGCTGACCGTGAACACGGTGCGCCCGCTCACCGCGCCGAGCGACGCGCCACCGGTCACGTCGGCCGACAGGCGGGTCAGCAGCTCCTGCGGCGCCGGCGGCCACGGGGTGCCCGGGGAGGGCGGCCCGGCCAGGCCGATCTGCCCGTACAGCACGACGCTACTGCCGGTGACCTCGGCGCAGACCTTGGTCGACAGCCCGGCCTGCAGGCCGTTGTAGCCGCAGGTCGTGACCGTGGCGGCGACATCGGCGGCGCCACTCGACGATACGGCGAACGCCGGCACCGGCGCCGAGAGCAGGGCGACGGCACCGGCCGCGCCCGCCGCGATCCGCGTGATGCGGTTCATGGACTCCTCCTTCGGAGGGTGTGAGGAACGATCTGGACAGGTGAGGTAGCACATGTGACATTTCACAGGTGCCACGACGAGAACTTTGCCATGCGATTCCTATGCCATGACCCGATTCAGCCTTGGAACTAACAAGGAGACTGAAATCTGACCTGCGATGGCGCAATCACGCCCCGAAAAGTCAGCGCCCGCACACCCTTCGTGGCCGGCTGAGCCCGCTGCCGGCCGGGGCCGACCGGGCGCCTCCGGTTCAGTGCAGTGCGGCGCGCAGGGCGTCGACGCGGGCGGCGGCGGCCGTGAAGGCGTCGCGGTCGAGCCGGCCGGAGTCCAGGGCGTCGACGAGGGCCGCGGTGGCGTCCTCGGCCTGCTGCGGGTCGCGGGCGGAGCAGAGGATGAGGTCCATCCCGGCCTCGGCAGCGGCCACCGCGCGGGCGCCGGTGCCGCCGTACGGGGCGAGGGCCTCGGCCTCCAGGGCGTCGGTGACGGTGACGCCCCGGAAGCCCAGGCGGCCACGCAGCTCCCCCTGGACCACGGTGGGCGACAGCCCCGCCGGACGGTCCGGGTCGAGTGCCGGGTAGATCGCCCAGGAGGCCATCACCAGCCGGACGCCCGCCGCGATGGCCGCCCGGTAGGGCGCCTCCCCACGGGCACGCAGTTCGTCCAGGGGCACGGGCAGGGTGACCGGGCGGGTGTCGGTGTTCTGGTCGCGGGCGGCGGAGCCGAGCCCGGGGAAGTGCTTGGCCGTGGCGGCGACACCCAGGCCCTGCTGGGCAGCGAGGTAGGCGCTGCCCAACTCACCGACCCGGGCCGGGTCCTGGCCGAAGGAACGCTCGGCGCGGTCGATGAAGTTGCCCGGGGCGTCGTACACGTCGAGCACCGGCGCGAGGTTCACGTTGAGCCCGGCGTCCGCGAGCGCGCCGGCCGCGCCGACGCCGGAACGGGCCGCCGCACCGACCGGGTCGGGATCCAATCCTGCCCGGCGGGCGGAGAGTTCGGGCTCGCCGGGCAGGCGGCGCACCTTGCCGCCCTCCTGGTCGGTCATCAGCAGCAGCTCGCCGGGCGCCGGCGAGTCCGCCGCCGCCTGCCGCAACTGTGCGACGGCCTCGGCGAGTTGCGCCGGGCTCGTGACGTTCTCCCCGAACAGGATGACGCCGGCCGCCCGCCCCTCCCGGATCGTCTGCAGCACGCCCGGAGGCGGCGTCGGACCGGCGTAGGACAGCACGATCCGGCGCCCGGCGAGCTGCCGTGAATCCTGATCGGCCATCGCCGCCGTCCCCTCCGCCGTCCCCTCGGTCGCCCCGTCCACGGGCGTACCCCGCCGCAGCAGGTCGGCATCACGGCGCACCGGCGCCGCCTCGCCCGGAACCGGCCCGAGCATGGCCGCCAGCACCACCAGCACCGCTCCGAGCTGAACGGTGCGCCCGAGCCTGGCCATCACGTCTCCCTGCGGTCGGCAGTGGGATACGGTCCGTCAGCGTACCCAGCCCGGGCGCGGCCGGCGACCGGGCGAAGCCACCCGGGCGGTCCTACCCCGGCCGCCGCAGCAGCCGTCCGAGCACGGCGACCCCCTCGTCGATCTCCCTCGGCGCGCCCGCCGCGTAGCCGAGCACCAGCCCGGGCGGGTACGGCAGGCGGGCGTGCCAGGACAGCGGCTGCACCTTGACGCCCTCGGCGAGCGCCGCCGTGGCCAGCTCGGTGTCGGTGCAGCGCACGCCCGGCGGCAGGGTGAGCATCAGGTGGAGGCCGGCGGCCGCGCCGTGGACGGTGGCCCCGGGGAGGTGGGTGCGGACGGCGGCGATCATCGCGTCCCGGCGGCGGCGGTGGCGGTGACGCAACAGCCGCAGGTGGCGGTCGAGTTCGCCGGACTCCATCAGCCGGGCCAGCACCAGCTGCGGGAGCACCGGGTTGCCCAGGTCCGCGAACCGCTTGGCCTCCAGCACGGCCTCGCGCAGGCGCGGCGGCACCAGCAGCCAGCCGGTGCGCAGCGCGGGGGCGAGGAGCTTGGAGATGCTGCCCGCGTAGCAGACCTGGTCCGGCAGGGCGGCGCGCAGCGCCGGGACGGGCGGGCGGTCGTAGCGGTGTTCGGCGTCGTAGTCGTCCTCGATGACCAGGCCGCCCTCGCCCGCCCAGCGCAGCAGCTCGCGCCGCCGGTCACCGCCGAGGACGACACCGGTCGGGTACTGGTGGGCGGGGGTGAGCAGGACGGCCGGGGCGCCGGTGGCGCGCAGCGCGTCGACCCGGACGCCCTCGGCGTCGACCGGGACGGGCGGGGTGGCGGCGAGCCAGTGGGCGAGATGCCGGCGGGCGCCGAGCGAGCCCGGGTCCTCGGCGGCGACCTCGGTGACGCCCACCCGGCCCAGCGCCCGGCCGAGCAGGGCGAGGGCCTGAGCCGTCCCGGCCACGATCAGCACCTCGTCGGGGTCGGCGCGGACGCCCCGGTTGCGGGCCAGCCAGTGGGTGACGGCCAGGCGCAGGGCGGGGTGGCCGCGGACGTCGCCGTAGCCGAGGTCGTGGGCCGCGAGGCCGTCGAGTACGGCGCGTTCGGCGCGCAGCCAGGCGGCACGGGGGAAAGCGGCGAGGTCGGGCACCCCGGGGGTGAGGTCGATCCGGGCGGGCGTGGCGCGCAGCAGCTCGAACACCTCGGGGTCCGGGTCGGCGCGGAACAGGACGGGCGCCGGTCCGGTGGGCGACGGGGCCGGGAGCGGGGCTGCGGGCGGCGCCGGGACCGCGACCACGACGGTGCCGGCCCTGCCCCGGCCGGCGACCTGGCCCTCCTCGGTGAGCCGCCGGTAGGCGTCGGTCACCACCCCGCGGGAGACGCCGAGCTCGGCCGCCAGTACCCGGCTGGCGGGCAGCCGGGTGCCGATCGGGAGGCGGCCGTCGGCGACGGCCTCGCGCAGGCGGCGGGCGAGCCAGCCGGTCAGGCCGCCGGGCGGGGCGTCGGCGGCGTCGAGCTGGAGGAAGTCGGCTCCGGACTCCGCCTCTTTGGACCTCTCACCCGGCGCTTCTTTGGACCTGTTCACCGGGCCATTGTGGCGCGAGGGTGGGGCCATGACCACGGAAACGGCAGCATGCAACGACCAGCACCCGACCGACCGGCGCAGCGACGACCAGTACCCGACCGACGACCGGGTGGACGACCGGCCCGCCGGCCCAGGGCCCGGCTACGTCCACGGCTACTCGGAGACCGAGGCCCGGCGGCTCGGTGACCAGGCGGACACCCTCGCCGAGTTGCTGCACGCGGGCACCGCGTACCCGGCGGGCAGCCGGGTGCTGGAGGCGGGCTGCGGGGTGGGGGCGCAGACGGTGCACCTGTTGACGGCCAGCCCCGGCGTGCTGCTGACGGCGGCGGACGTCTCGGCGGACTCACTCGCACAGGCCCGGGACCGGGTGGCGGCGCAGGCACCCGCCGCGCAGGTCGCCTGGCATCACGGCGACCTGCACCGACTGCCCTTCCCGGAGGGCTCGTTCGACCACGTCTTCGTGTGCTTCGTGCTGGAGCACCTGGCTGATCCGGTGGCGGCGCTCACCGCCCTGCGGCGGGTGCTGCGGCCGGGCGGCACGATCACGGCGATCGAGGGCGACCACGGCTCGGCCTTCTTCCACCCGCAGAGCCCGGCGGCCCGCAGCGCGATCGACCTGCTGGTGCGGCTCCAGGCCGAGGCGGGCGGCGACGCCCTGCTCGGGCGCCGCCTGTACCCGCTGCTGACGGAGGCCGGGTTCCGGGACGTGGCGGTGCGCCCCTGCCCGGTCTACGCCGACGGAGCCCGCCCGGCCCTGGCGGAGGGCTTCACCCTGCGGACCTTCGTCGCGATGGTCGAGGCCGTCCGTCCGGAGGCGCTGGCCGCCGGGCTGACCACCCCGGCCGCCTTCGACCAGGGCGTCGCCGACCTGCGGCGCGCAGCCGAGCCGGGCGGCACGTTCCACTACACCTTCTTCAAGGCCGTGGCGGTCAGCCCGTAGCGCCGGCGGGAGGGCCGCCCGGCTACCGCTCCTCCGGGCTGTCGCCGAGGGCGACCAGCAGGGTGCGCATGGCGTCGACGAGGGCGGCGGCCTGGGCCTCGTCGAGACCGGCCAGGATGCGGCGCTCGGTGGCGAGGTGGTCGGGCAGGGCGCGGTCGATCAGGTCGTGGCCCTCGGGAGTGAGGGCGACCTCGCGGCTGCGGCCGTCCACGTCGCTGGCGGTGCGGGTGACCAGGCCGCGGGCCTCCAGCCGGTCGAGGCGCTGGGTGATGGCGCCGGAGGTGACCATCGCGGACTGCATCAGCCCGGTGGGGGTGAGGCGGTACGGCGGGCCGCTGCGCTTCAGCGTGGCGAGGACGTCGAAGGAGGCGGCGTCCAGGCCGTGGTCGCCGAAGGTGCGCTTGAGCTCCGTGTCCACCAGGCGGTAGAGGCGCTTGAGCCGGCCGAGCACCTCCATCGGGGAGACGTCCAGGTCGGGGCGCTCGACCGCCCATTGCGCGACTACTCGGTCCACATGATCTGCCACAGGTTCAGGGTAGGGGATTCCGCCGACATTCCTTAGCGATGAGGTAACCGTGAGCCACGTCACCCCCGCAGAGCGATGAAAGATGCCTTAGCGCTGAGATACATTGGCTTAGTGCTAAGAAATCGCTTCGGAATCGTGCTGGTGACCGCCATAGCCCCCGCGGTCTGGGGGTCGACCTACATCGTCACCACCGAACTGCTCCCGCCCCATCGCCCGCTCCTCGCGGCCGTCCTCCGGGCCCTGCCCGCCGGGCTGCTGCTGATCGCGCTGACCCGCCGCCTGCCGCAGGGCAGCTGGTGGTGGCGCTCGCTGGTCCTCGGCGCGCTCAACATCGGCGCCTTCCTCGCCCTCCTGTTCATCGCCGCCTACCGCCTCCCCGGCGGGGTCGCCGCCACCGTCGGCGCCGTCCAGCCGCTGATCACCGCCGGACTCTCGGCCGCGCTGCTCGGCGACCGGCTCACCCTGCGGACCGTCCTGTCCGGCATCGCGGGCGTCGCCGGCGTCAGCCTGCTGGTCCTGCGGGCCAACGCACAGCTGGACGCCGTCGGCGTGGTCGCGGCGCTCGCCGGCGCGGTGGTCATGGCCACCGGCGTCGTCCTCTCCAAGCGCTGGACCTCCCCCGCCCCGCTGCTCGCCACCACCGGCTGGCAGCTCACCGCCGGCGGACTGCTGCTGGTGCCGGTCGCGCTGCTCGTCGAGGGCGGCCCGCCCTCCCATCTCACCGCCGCCAACCTGCTCGGCTACGGCTACCTCAGCCTGATCGGTGCGGCGCTCACGTACGCGCTCTGGTTCCGCGGGATCCGGGCGTTGGCGCCGACCTCGGTCTCCTTCCTCTCCCTGCTCAGCCCGGTGGTCGCCACCGCGATCGGCTGGCTGGCCCTCGGGCAGGACCTCAGCCCGCTCCAGGCGCTCGGGGCACTGATCGTCCTCGGCTCGCTGGTCGCGGCCCAGACCCAGCGGCGCCGCGCCACCGCCGCGCCCGCCACCATGCAGGCCGCCGGCCCGCCGGCCGCACCCCCGACCGTCCGCGAGAACGCCTGATCCCGTCCCCGGCACGCCCCCTGACGTTCCACGAAGTACCGCGAAGTCCCACGAAGCCCCACCCGAGGAGAACCTTCATGCGCATCACCGTGTTCGGAGCCACCGGCAACGTCGGCTGCCGGGTGGTGGCCGAGGCGCTCGCCCGCGGCCACCAGGTGACCGCCGCCGTCCGCGACCCCGCCAAGCCGCACGGTCTGCCGTCCGCCGCCGCCCTCGCCGTCGGCGACGCCCGCAACGCCGAGGACGTCGCACGCATCGCCGCCGGGCAGGACCTGGTGATCACCGCCACCCGCCCGGCACCCGGCAGCGAGCACGAGTTGCCCGCCGCCACCCGGGGCCTGCTGGCCGGCCTCGCCGGGACGGGCGTGCGCCTGCTCGCCGTCGGCGGCGCGGGCAGCCTCACCATCCCCGGCCGCGGCGGCCTGACCGTCGTCGAGGACCCCGGCCTGCCCGCCGAGATCCTGCCGATCGCCCGGGCCTGCGGCGAGCAGTTCGACCTCTACCGCGCCGACGCCCACGTCGACTGGACCTACCTCAGCCCCGCCGCCGTGCTCGAACCCGGCGAGCGCACCGGCCGGTTCCGACTCGGAGGGGACGAACTGCTGGTCGACGCCGACGGCCTCTCGGCGATCTCCATGGAGGACCTCGCCGTCGCCCTGCTCGACGAGGCCGAGCAGCCCGTGCACCGCCGCACCCGCTTCACCGCCGCGTACTGACCGGGGGCGGGCCGCAGGTCCGGGGTGTACCCAGCACCACCCCGGACACGGAACCTCGCATGATCGACCGTCAGAGCGCACTCGGACAGGATCGTTCCCGTGAACACCACCGCATCCGACATCACCGCCTCGACGGCCACCGCGTCCCGCACCGCCGCCTCGAAGGCCGACGCACCGAGCGCCACCGCCGCCCGCACCCGGCGCGCCGCCGTGGCCGTCGCCGCCGCCGTCCTGGCCTGCGTCGCCCTGCCGGCCACCGCGAGCGCCGCCCCGGACGCCGCCCGCAACCCGGGTGACGCCGAGGCCGCGCCCGCCCGCTACACCCACCAGACCCTCGACTGGCAGCCCTGCGCCCAGCAGCCCGCGCTGGACTGCGCCACCATGACCGCCCCGCGCGACTGGCACCACCCCGACACCGGGGCCGACCTGAAGATCGCCGTCTCCCGGCACCGCGCCGGCGACCCGGCCAAGCGCAAGGGCACGCTGCTGATGGCCGCCGGCGGCCCCGGCGCGTCGGGCCTGCTGCGCCCGGCGGGCCTGGCCACGGCGGCCCCCGCCGTCGGCGCAACGTACGACATCGTGGGCTTCGACCAGCGCGGCGTCGGCCAGAGCACCCGGGCCGTGTGCCAGACGCCGGAGGAGTTCACGGAGTTCCTGGCCGGCGACTACCGCGACCAGTCCCCGGCGGCGATCGACAAGGTGATAGCCAACTCCAAGAAGCTGGCAGCGAGTTGCCAGGAGCACAGCGGCGACCTGCTGCCCTACCTGAACACCGAGCAGACCGCCCACGACATCGACCTGTTCCGCGGCCTGCTCGGCGAGCAGAAGATCAGCTACTTCGGCCCGTCCTACGCCTCGATGATCGGCGCCTACTACGGGACGCTCTTCCCGCACCGGGTCGAGCGGATGATCCTGGACAGCAACATCGGCTTCGACGGCACCTGGGAGAAGTTCGAGCTGGGCCAGCCGATGAGCTTCCAGCGCCGCTTCGACGAGGACTTCGTCCCGTGGCTGGCCGCCCGGGACGCCACCTACCACTGGGGCTCGACGCCCGAGCAGGTGCAGGCGCACTGGGAGCAGCGCCGCGCCGCGCTGCACGACCAGCCCATCACCGAGGGGTCGTTGACGATCGGTCCGAACCAGCTCGACAACGGCGCGATCAGCGCGATCTACGAGGAGGCCACCTTCCCCCTCCTCGCCCAGTCCCTGACCGCCGTCGACGACTGGCAGGCGGCCGATCCGGCGGCCAAGACGATGGCCGGGCGGGTGTTCGGCCAGTACCTCAGCCCGGAGTTCCTCGCCGAGTACTTCTCGGTGACCTGCGGCGACACCCCGTGGACCAAGGACATGGACACCTGGGTCGAGCGCGGCGCGGAGAACACCGCGCGCTGGCCCCTGGCGGGCGCGCGCACGCTGGCCTTCAGCGCGGTCTGCGCAGCCTGGCCGACCGCGCCCGCCCCGAAGGTCAAGGTCACCGGCGCCCACCTGCCGACCGTGCTGATGCTCAACTCGGTGCACGACCCGGCCACTTACTACGAGGCTGCACTCGGCGCGCACCGCGCGCTGCGCGGCTCCAAGCTGGTGACCGTCACCGGGAGCGGCGACCACGGCCAGTACCCGACCGCCAACACCTGTGTCACCGGCGTGGTCGAGGGCTACCTGCTGGACGACCGCGCCCCCGAGCACGACCTCACCTGCCCCTCCCCGCAGGCGGGCTGACCCCGGCGGGCTCCGGCCAGGCCCCCGACCGGCTCCGGTCAGGTTCGCAGCCGCGACTCAGGTCCGCAGCCCGACTCAGGTCCGCAGCCGCGACCGCAGCCAGGCGAAGGCGGCGGCGAGCCCGGCGAAGCCTCCGACGGCGAGCTTGATGCCGCCCTTGGCGACCAGCCAGCCGATCCAGGGGACACCCCAGCCCAGCCAGTGGAACACGGCCAGCAGCACGGCGGCGCCGCAGACGGCGGCGAGCACCGTCACGGCCACGGCGGCGGCCCGCGAGAGCTCTCGCGGGCCGCCGTCGTTCGCGTCCTGCGTCTGCTCCGTCAGGTCACCCGTCATCTCGTTCATGCCCCCGTCACCCACGGTTCGTACTTCATGATCCACGGGGTGATCATACGGGGGCTCAGCGGCGGGCGCGGTGGGTGTCGCCGAGGTGCTCGCCGGTCTCGTCGTCGGGGAAGCTGACGGCCAGGGTGACGCGGTACTCGTCCACGTCGTGGCGGTGCCCGGGCACCCGGGCCCAGGCGAGCGAGTGCACCTCGGCCTCGGGGGCCTGCCGGCACCACGCGGCGGCCTCCTCCAGCGCGCGGGCGGCCGAACGCCCGGTGCACACCACGGCGGTGTACGCGGCGACGGCGACGTCCCCACCGCTGCGGCCGGCCCGCGACACCGATCGGACCGCCGCCGCGGCGCGGGTCAGGTCGCGGGCCAGGTCGTCGACCACCCGAGGGGGCGCCGGGAGAACGGCCGCTCCCTCGGCGACGGTCTCCGGCAGGTTCGCACTCACGGTCTGGGCCTCCATCCGCATCGTCACGGGGCACAGCATGCCGGGCGGAGATTCCTGGCATGCCCACTTTCATCAGAACGTCACCCGTCCAGGGGCGAGTTGGGGCCGCCCCCTGGCGTCCGGGTGCCCGCCCTGGTAGGGAGAGGCCCCACCGGTGCCGGGCATCCGCGCAGGTCAGGACGGCCGACGACGGGCGCCGCCGGGGAGCCCGGAACGACGCGCACGTACCACCCCCGCGCCCCGAACCGCCTGTCCGGCCGCCGGCACGCTCCGCCCACCGCCGTTACGTCCTCGGTCAACTCCCGTTACCGAACCGGGAGATACCGCCGGAGCGCAGCCCGTAGCATCCCTCCCGTACCGCATCCGCCGCCGGCGTCGGACCGATGGACAGAACCTCTGGGGGACTCGTATGCACACCAAGCCGCTTCTCCGGTACGGCCGTCGGCTCGCCTGGCTGCCGGCCGCCGCACTCGCCGCCGCCGCACTCACCGGCTGCTCGTCCTCCTCCCCGAAGAGCGACACCGCCGCAGCGCCCGCCACGGCCACCACCGCCGCCGCCACCACGACCGCGACCACCGGCACCCCGACGGCCTCGACGAGCGCCCCGACGGCCGCGTCGACGAGCGCCGCCGGCTCCGCCGGGAAGCGCCCCGACGACGCCTGCACCCTGCTGACCTCCCCGCAGGTCGTCCAGACCGTCGGCACCTCCGGCCCGTTCACCGGCACCCACCCCGACCCGGGCTCCGACGGCACCCGGCCGTGGGGCTGCACCTGAGGCTCCCGCGAGTCCTACGCCTCCATCCGGGAGATGCCGATGGCCAACCTCGCCAGGGTCAAGGCGGACCCGGAGCTGTCCGTCACCCCGCTCCCGGTGGTCGGCCAGGAGGCCGTGCTGACGACCCGGAAGGGCACCGGCGCCCGGCCGTTCGTCTACTTCGTGGCGGACGGGCGCCTCTACCTGGTCGAGGTGGCCAAGAGCCGCGCACCGGGCGATGAGGTGAACGCCCCGCTGGAAGGCGTCGCGGAGACCGCCCTGGCCGGGGTGTTCGCGAAGCGGCTGGGGGCCTGACGCCCAACGATCTGAGGCGGTCTCACCCCCGCTGAACTGCGGTGTCAACCGACCGGTGGGGCCCGGGCCCCCCGCCGGACACCCCGGCCCGGTCAGAGGGTCGTGATACTAATCGTCCCGGCGGTGGGAGCCGTCAAGCAACGGCAGGCACGATGACGAGGGCTCATCCGTTCCGGGAAGGTCCGGACGGCGACGGGGAGGGGCACGGCATGACGGAGCGGTTCGGCAAGGCCCGGGGCGGGCGCGGGTTGCGACTCGGCAAGCGGGTCACGGGGACGGCGGCGGCCTTCACGGCACTCGCCGCGCTGACCGGCTCTCAGATGACGGGCCTCGGGCTCGCACCGGTCGCGGCCGCCGACGTCGCGACGGCGCCGGACGCCACCTCTGCCCAGGCCGGCTCACCCGTCGGCGGCGGCCCGACCGCCGGTGTCGGCAGCACCTTCGGCACCGGCATCCCGGCCGACGGCGGCGGCACCGTCCAACTGCCGCAGCCCCCGGGCGCCGTACCCGGCGTGCCCGGCCTGCCCGGTTCGCCCGACGCCGGCCCGTTCGCCGCCACCGGGGCGGCCCTGCCCGCGACCGTGTTCGCCGCCTACCGCCAGGCCGAGGCCTCGACCGCGCAGCGCTCGCCCGGCTGCCACCTGCCGTGGCAGCTGCTGGCCGCGATCGGCCAGGTCGAGTCCGGCCAGGCCAACGGCGGCCAGGTGGACGCGGCGGGCACGACCTTCACCCCGATCCTCGGCCCGGCGCTGGACGGCAACGGCTTCGCCGCGATACCCGACACCGACGGCGGGCGCTACGACGGCGACGCGCGCTGGGACCGCGCCGTCGGGCCGATGCAGTTCATCCCCTCCACCTGGGCGGTCTGGGGCGCGGACGCCAACGGCGACGGCAAGGCCGACCCGAACAACGTCTTCGACGCCGCCGAGACCGCCGCCCGCTACCTGTGCGCGGGCGGGCGCGACCTCACCGACCCGGCGCAGCTCGACCGGGCGGTCCTCAGCTACAACAACTCGGGCGAGTACCTGCGGACGGTCCGCAACTGGATGGCCCACTACGGCAGCGGCGCCGTCACCGCCGTGCCGAACCGGCCGGCGTCCTCGATCCCGCCGGGGTCCTCGCCCTCCCCGCTCCTCCCGTCGACCGGGACGACGCCGGGCGCCACGGCCGGTACGCCGAGCACGCCCGCGACCACCCCGACGCCGTCCTCGCCGAGCACGCAGCCGAGCACCCAGCCGACGGCGCCGACCCCGGGCCAGTCCCCGTCCGCATCCGAGCAGCCGACGCCCGGTCCGAGCACCACGCCCACGGACACGCCGAGCACCGCGCCGCCCGTGACCCCGACGACCACGCCGTCGGGCACCCCCTCCGGCAACCCGTCCCCGACGGCCACCCCGACCGGAACTCCGACGGCCACCCCGACCGCGACGCCCACCGGGACGCCCACCGGGACGCCCACCACCTGCCCGAGCCCGACGGCCACCACGACCGCCACCCCGACGGGCACCCCGTCGCCGACGGCCACGCCGACCGCGTCCCCGACCGGCACCCCCACCGCTCCCGAGTGCGCCACGGCGACGCCCACCGCCACGCCCACCCCGGGCGGCACCCCCTCCAGCGCCGCGAGCCCGACCCCCAGCGCGTCGCTCTCCCCCTCCGCCGCGCCGCCGGCCCGCTGAGACTCCTTCACCGCTGACGGCCCGCACCCCCGGTGCGGGCCGTCGGCGTTCCCCGTGCCACCTGCTACCGGCCTGAGCCCGGCCCCGACCCTGGCTCCGGCTCCGGCCCCGACCCTGAGTCAGACTCCGCCCCCGCCGCCAGGGTCGCGCGGTGAACGCGCCACCGCGCGAGCATGCCGTGCACCTCGTCGATCATGAACGTGAAGAAGGCCGCGCTCTCTCCCAGCCGGTCCCCCGCGACGGTGCCCGCGCCGACGGTGGCCTCGCCGTCCTCGAGCACCCGGATCCAGCGCATCAGGATCTCGTCGCGCCGGGTCATCGACTCGAACCAGACGTCGTTCAGCACCCGGTAGCGGTCCCGCCGCGAGCCCGGCTCGCGCTCCTTGGAGACCAGGCCGACCTGGACGAGGTAGCCCATCGCGCCGGACACCGCGGCCGGGCTGATCCGCAGCCGTTCGGAGAGCTCGGCGGAGGTCAGCACGCCGCTCTCCTCGGCCATCAGGCAGGAGAAGACCCGGGCCGGCATCCGGCTCATGCCCGCGACCACCAGCTCGGCCGCGAACCGCTCGACGAAGTCCGACACCGCCTGCTCGTCGCGGCCCTTCTCCGGCTCCCGCTCCACCACGTGCGCCGTCTCCTTTCCCGAAGATCATCGCGTTCTCGACCGAACTTTAACGCCTTCCCAATATTCACGTTTTTCTGAAACTACGGTAGCTTCAGCAGCATGACGAAGGCAATCACCCTGTCCGGCCTCCGCAAGACCTTCGGCCGGACCACCGCGCTGGACGGCCTCGACCTCACCGTCGAGACCGGCGAGGTGCACGGATTCCTGGGGCCCAACGGCGCCGGGAAGTCCACCGCCATCCGGGTGCTCCTCGGCCTGCTGCGCGCCGACGGCGGCAGCGCCCGGCTGCTCGGCAAGGACCCGTGGCACGACGCCGTCGAGCTGCACCGCCGCCTCGCCTACGTCCCGGGCGACGTCGAACTGTGGCCCAACCTCACCGGCGGCGAGGCCATCGACCTGCTCTCCCGGCTGCGCGGCCGGCTCGACCGCCGCCGCCGGGACGAGCTGATCGAGCGCTTCGACCTCGACCCCACCAAGAAGGGCCGCAGCTACTCCAAGGGCAACCGGCAGAAGGTCGCCATCGTCGCCGCGCTCGCCTCCGACGCCGAACTGCTGCTGCTCGACGAACCGACCTCCGGCCTCGACCCGCTGATGGAGGTGGTCTTCCAGGACGTCGTCCGGCAGGCCCGGGAGCAGGGGCGCACCGTCCTGCTGTCCAGCCACATCCTGGACGAGGTGGAGAAGCTGGGCGACCGGGTCAGCATCATCCGCCACGGCCGGGTGGTGCAGACCGGCAGCCTCGGCGAGCTGCGCCACCTCACCCGCACCACGGTCGAGGCCGAGACCCACCGCCCGGTCACCGGGCTGGAGACACTGGAGGGCGTGCACGGCGTCCGCACCGAAGGCGTCCGGGTGCGCTTCGCCGTGGACGGCGCCCACCTGGACGCCGCCGTCCGCCGCCTCGGCGAGGCCGGGCTGCGCAGCCTCGTCAGCCACCCGCCCACATTGGAGGAGCTGATGCTGCGCCACTACGGCGACGAGCTGGCCGCCAACGGGCACCCGGTCGACGGCGAGGCCGCCCGATGACCGCCACCACGACCGTGACCGGCACGCCCACCGCGGCCCCGGGCCGACCGCGGCGCTCGTCCGCCACCCTGGCCGGCACCGCCGCCCTGCTCCGCTTCGACCTGCGCCGCGACCGCGTCCGCATCCCCGCCTGGGTGCTCGGCCTCGGCCTGCTCACCCTCGCCAGCGCCAACAGCGTGCACGCCGTCTACCCGACCGTCGCCGACCGGGCCTCGATCGCCCACGCCTCCGCCGACCCGGCCGTGCTCGCCATGACCGGCCCGGGGCACTACCTGACGGACTACACCTGGGGTGCCATGCTGGGCCACCGGCTGCTCGGCCTGCTGGCGGTGCTGGCCGGGCTGATGAGCGTCCTGATCGTCAGCCGGCACACCCGGTCCGAGGAGGAGAGCGGGAGGGCCGAACTGGTCCGCTCCGCCGCCGTCGGCCGGCACGCCCAGCTCGCGGCCGCCCTGGCCACCACCGCCGTCGCCGACCTCGCGCTCGGCCTGCTGATCGCCGCCGGGTTGCCCGGCCTCGGCGTCCCCGGGCTCGACACCGGCGGCGCGCTGCTGTTCGGCGCCGCGACCGCCACCGCCGGGCTGCTGTTCGCGGCGGTGGCCGCCGTCGCCGTCCAGGTCACCGCGCACGCCCGGACGGCCTCCGGGCTGGCCCTCGCCGTGCTCGGCGCCGCCTACGCGCTGCGCGCGGCCGGGGACGCCGGCTCGAACGGGCTCGCCTGGGCCTCCCCGATCGGCTGGCTGCAGCGCACCTACCCCTTCCTCGACGACCGCTGGTGGCCGCTGCTGCCCGCGCTCGCCCTGGCCGCCGCCACCGGCGCGGCCGGCTTCGCGCTGAGCACCCGCCGGGACGTGGGCGCCGGTCTGCGCGCCACCCGCCCGGGACCGCCCACCGCCCGCCCCTTCCTCGGCACCCCGCTCGGCCTCGCCCTGCGCCTGCACCGCGGCCTGCTGGGCGGCTTCGCGGTCGCGCTGCTGCTGCTCGGCGCGATGTACGGGTCGCTGCTGGGCAACGCCGACTCGATGCTCAAGGACGTCGACCAGCTGAAGGAGGCGCTCGCCCGGCTCGGCGGCCGCACCCTCGCCGACTCCTTCGCCGCGATGACCCTGCTGGTGGTGGCCGTGGTCGGCGCGGTCTACGCGGTACTGGCGACGCTGCGCCCGCGCGCCGAGGAGACCGCCGGGCGGGCCGAACCGGTGCTGGCCACCGGGGTGTCCCGGTCCGGCTGGCTGGGCGGGCACCTCGTGGCGGCACTGCTGGGCTCGACCGCGGTGCTGCTCGCGGCGGGGGTGGGATTCGGCCTGGCGGGGGCGCTGTCCACCGGTGACGGCGGCGCGTTCCCGCGACTGGTCGGCGCGGCCCTGGCGTTCGCGCCCGCCCAGTGGGTGACGGTGGGTTTCGCCGCCGCCGTGTACGGCTGGCTGCCCCGGGCGACGCCGCTGGCCTGGCTCGTCCCGGCGTACGCGTTCGTGATCGGGTACCTGGGCCCGCTGTTGAAGCTGCCGTCGGGCCTGGAACGGCTCTCGCCGTTCGGGCAGGTGCCCCGGCTCCCGGCGGCCGCCATGGACTGGACGCCGCTCGCGGCGCTCACCCTGGTCGCGGCCGCGCTGATCGCCCTGGCGCTGGCCGGGTTCCGGCGCCGCGACCTGGACCTGCGCTGACGCCCGAGCGTCGTTCCGAGCCGCGTCGGGACCCGGAACGGCGCGCGGACCGGACGGGGCCGGCCGCGATCTGCCGGCCCCGGGCCGGGTCACAGGTGCTTGACCAGCTCCGGCATCAGGTCCTGGAAGGTCCGCCCGCTGGCCGGCTGCCCGATCGCGGTCATCTGCCAACCGCCGGGCGTGCGCTGCACCTTGGCCATGATCTGCGCGGTGTACGGGCCGCCGCCGGTCAGCGTGTACCGGGCCAGCTCGGCGCCGGTCTGCTCGTCGACCAGTCGGCAGAAGGCCGCCTCGACCTCCTGGAAGGTCTGGCCGGTGAAGGAGTTGACGGTGAAGACGATCTGGTCGACCTCGGCGGCCATCCGGGTCAGGTCGACGGTGATCGACTCGTCGTCGGTCGCGTCGCCCGCGCCGCCCACCAGGTTGTCGCCGCTGTGCCGCACCGAGCCGTCGTTGCTGTTGAGGTGCTGGAAGAAGACCACGTCCACCGGCCGCCCCTGGGAGAACAGCACCGCCGAGGCGTCCAGGTCGATCTCCCGGCCGGCGGCCAGCAGCTTGGCGAAGAAGCCCTTGGGCTGTGCGGCCTTCCAGCCCAGGCCCATCCGGACCACACTCAGCTGTCCGCCGCCCGGCTTCGCCAGGCCGATCTTCTGCCCCTTGGCCAGCGAAACGCTCATCGTGCCCTCCTCGTCCCTGCCGCCGTTCCGTGCCGTGAATCTACAGCACTGTCGAATATCTATGATCATCCGACCAGCGGGCTCCGAAGACCCCTACCCCGCACTCCCCCCGCCGTCACCACCGGCGTTGGTCTGCACACTGTCAAGCGCCCCGGGGAGGAGCTTGCCAGCCCCGGACGCGCGGTCCGGCTCGGTCATCCGGGGAGGCGGCGATCCGACGTCTGACGTAGCCGCAGACAGCGGCCGAACAGGCGGGCGACCCGCGGTCTAGGGTCGGCTCGAAGGCGCCGCCGACCGGGAGAACGGCCGCCTCCGCACCGAGCGTTCCGCGCACGTTCCCGGGATCCGCCAACCCACCCTGGGGGGACCACCATGCCCGAGACCGAAGGAACACCGCCCGCACCCGCCACCGCCGCCACCACCTCGCGCCTCGGCCGCCGCCGCCTGCTGCGGGCCGGCCTGGGCACCGGCGGCGCGCTGGCCACCGCCCACCTGCTGCCCGGCGGCCGGGCCTGGGCCGCCGCACCGGGGCCCGCGCCGGAACCCCTGCCCGCACCCGGCCCCGTCTCCGCGGGCACCGGCACCGGCACCGCGCAGCCCTGGCCGGACTGGGCCCGCTTCGCGCGCATCGCCGACGGCACCTTCAACGAGCCCGCCGACATGCAGAGCGCCGTCGACGCCCTCAAGGCGCAGAACGTCAGCGTCATCGAGCTCGACACCCTGCTCTCCAACTGGCTCACCGACGCCGAGTTCGCCGCCCACATGGCCGAGGTGAAGACCTTCACCGGCCTGGCGCACGCCGCCGGCCTGAAGGTCGTCATGTACTACCCCTCCCTGGAGCTGATCTCCCCCGGCGGCGAGAAGGGCCGCTCGTTCTACAAGAACGACAAGGGCGGCGCCTGGGTGCAGCGCGACCTCGGCGGCAAGCCCAACGTGTTCTACGGCAGCGTGGTGGTGTGGGTCGACCCGGGCGACGAGAGCGTCTGGCTCAGCCCCAACTCGCCCTGGCGGGACTACTACCTCAAGCGGATCAAGGGAGTGGCCGCGACCGGCGTGGACGGCATCTGGCCGGACGTCCCGATCTACTTCGACGGCGTGCTCTCCTGGTGCGACGCCTCCGCCTGGGGCGCGGCCGCCTTCAAGGCCGACACCGGCCTGGCCCTGCCCAAGGTCGCCGACTTCACCGACCCGGTGTTCCGCCGCTACGTCGAGTGGCGCCACCGCAACCTGCTCCAGTTCCAGCTCGACATCGCCGCCGCCGGCCGCTCGGTCAACCCCGATCTGGTCACCTTCGTCGAGACCGTCTCGATGGACTACCGCTACGCCACCTCCATCGGCCTGGACGGCGGCTACCTGCGCCAGGCCGAGGGCGCCGTCAGCCAGGTCTGGGAGGTGGACATCCTCGGCAACTACGACGGCATGCGGCACGCCACCGCCGCCGACTGGGTCTGCCTGATCTCGATGTACAAGTACGCGCGCGGCGCCAGCGGCGCCAAGCCCGCCTGGGCGTTCTCCTACGGCTGGCAGCCGGACGACGCCTCGCTGGTGATGTCCCAGCTGATCGCCGCCGGCTGCAACCCGTACGAGGTGAAGACGCCGTACAAGAACGACACCGTGGACGCGGCGATGCGCGCCCGGATGTACCGCTTCGTCCAGGCCCACCAGGAGCGGCTCTACAACGCGGCCCCGGCCGCCCAGGTCGGCGTCTACCACTCCAGCCCGTCCCGGGACTACGTCGCCCCGGGCGCGGGCATCGGGATGTACGTCACCACCACCACCCCGGCCGGAGTCACCGACTGGTGGGGCGGCGACGATCCGGAGCAGAGCTGCGCCTCCGTCCCCTGGCTGGGCGAGTTCCGGGGCGTGGTGAAGGCCCTGGTGTACGCGCACATCCCGTTCGACACGGTGCCCAGCCCCGGCCTGGCCGCCGCCGACCTGGCCCGCTTCAAGGTGCTGCTGCTGCCCGACCTCCAGGCGGTCTCGGACGCCGAGGCGGCCGTGCTGCGGGGCTTCGTCGCGGCCGGCGGGACGATCGTGATCACCGGCCCCGCGCCCACCGCGCTCGACGAACTGGGCGGCCAGCGCGCCGAGTTCGCTCTCTCCGACGTGCTCGGCCTGCGCCGGGCCGACCCCCTGCCCGCCGCCAAGCAGAACGCCTTCGGTAGCGGCACCTGCTGGTACGTCCGCAACCGGGCCGGACTCAGCTACCTCACCAAGACCGACCAGGCCTCCGCCGACCAACTGCTCGCCCCGGTCCGCCGGTCCGCACCGCCCGCCGTCACCCTGGCCGGGGACCGGCGGATCTTCCTGGACGCGCGGCGGCTCGGCAACGACACCGTCGTCCACCTGGTGAACTTCACCAACTTCGGCGACACCCCGGCGGCCTTCCTCACCACACCCGCCAACTGCACGCTCTCCTACGCCCTTCCGGCCGGCGCCACCGTCGCCGCCGTCACCGTCGCCACACCGGACGGCACCGACCCGGCGCCCAAGCCCGTCCCGTACACCGTCACCGGGACGACGGTCAGCGTGCCGCTGACCGTCGTGCAGTACTCGGTGGTCACCGTGACCGTGGGTTAGGGCCTGTCCGGCCGATCTTGTCGGATCAGCCGGACAGGCCCTTGAGGTCGGGCGCGGGGATCCGCCAGAGGGCGGCGGGGTCGGCCTCGCCGCCCGGGGAGGACTCGAAGGCGATCCACTTCCCGTCCGGGGACCAGCTCGGCGCGCCGTCGTAGGCCGCGGCCTCGCCGGTCACCCGGACGGGGCGGCCGCCGTCGGCCGCGACCACGAAGACCTGGGCGTTCGGCAGGTCGCCGAGGTTGGAGGAGAACACCAGGTACGTCCCGTCCGGCGACCAGGCCGGGTCGGTGTGCTCACCGGGCGCGTCGGTGACCTGACGCAGGCCGGTGCCGTCCGGGTGCACCGTCCACAGCGCCCAGCCCTCGCCCCCGGCGGTGCGCCGCTGGAAGACGATCCGGTCGCCCCTCGGGGACCAGTTCGGCTGGCGGTTGTCGGTGCCGGTGCCCCGGCCATCGACCAGCCGGACCGGGTCGCCGCCGTCGCGGCGGACCTTCCACAGCGAGTCCTGCTCGGCGGAGTCCCCCGTCCCGGCGGCGTGCTCCGGTTCCCAGCTCTGCTGGAAGACGATCCACGCGCCGTCCGGGGAGAAGCTCGGCTCGCTGTACCCGCTGCCGTCCTCGTGCCTGGTCACCCGCTCGGGGGTGCCGCCGGGCGTCATCAGCCAGAGCTCGTCGTGCCCGGACTCCCGGTCGGAGGCGAAGGCGAAGGCCCCTGCGGCGGCGTTCCAGCTGGTGCCGGGGAGGTTGACGGCGACCTTGTCGGGATCCTCCAGGACCTTCTGCGGCGTACGGCCGCCGTCCAGCGGCAGCACGCCGAGGGCGGCGGCACCCTTGTTGTAGCCCTCGCTGAACTCGGTCAGCAGCATCGAACGGCCGTCCGGGGCGAAGGCCGGGTTCTGCGCGCTGTGCCCGCCACCGGCCCGGTAGAGCAGTTCGGCACCGTCGGCGCGGCGCTCGCCGCCGGTCGGCACCGCGCCGGTGGCCCTGGTCGGCCGGGGCTGCGGCCCGCCCTCGGAGCCGGCGCCGCCACAGCCGGAGAGCAGCAGCACCGCGACGGCCGCAGCGCCGAAGAACGCGCGAATCCTCATGCCTGCCACGCTAATTGACGGAACATCGGCGCGCGTACGCCCACGGGTGGATCAGGCGTCGCCGTCCAGCAGGTGCTGACGGACCTCGCGGAAGGTCCAGGCGCCGCCGGCCGGGCGGGCGAACACCCAGACCAGGTCGAAGCGGTCCGGCCAGGTGGCGGGGGCGCCGCTGCCGGCGGCGCCGAGCGCCTCGACGATCCGCGGGATCCGCGAGTGCTCCCAGCAGATCAGGACCGGCTGGGAGCCGGCCAGTGCGGCGCCGGCCAGCGCGGTCTCCTGGGACTCGGCGAAGGCGGTGTCGACGGTCAGCCCGAGCTTGGCGGCGAGCGGGGTGACGGTCTGCCGCATCCGGTGTGCTCCGGCCAGCGGGCCCTGGTCGGCGGCGGCGAGGATCCGGGCGGGCGTGCGCAGGCCGGCGGCAGGCGGCTCGAACAGGGCGGGCAGTGCCCGGGCGCGGGCCCAGCCGCGCTCGGTCAGGGACTTGCCGTCGTGGCCGCCCTGCTCGTCCAGCCCCGGGTGGCCGCCATCCGGCTTCTCGCCGTGCCGGATGATCATCACGAAGGCCTCGCCACCGGCGTCGCTCGCCCGCGCCGCCGAGGCGTTCCCACCGGGTTTGCCGGACCTGCCGGAGGAACCCGAGCAGCCCGCCAACAGCGCCGGGACGGCGGCCGCCAGGCCGGTGAGCAGCGTCCGCCGGGCCGGTCGCGCCGTCACTCGGCACCCCGCTCCAGCCGCACCAGCGCGTCCACCGCGACGCCGCCGCCCTCGCCCCTGTGCCCGGGCTCCGCGCCGACCGTCCGGTACACCCGCTCGGCGCGGACGGTGCGCAGGCCCTGGTCGGCGAGGTCGGCGAGGACGTCCTGCGGGGTGAACAGCACGGCCGGGTCCTGCGGGCCGCCCACGCCCTCGGTGAGGTTGCTGAGGTCGTGTCCGACCACCAGCAGAGTGCCGCCGGGAGCGAGTGCGGCGGCCGCGCGGCGCAGCACGGCCCGGCGGTCCTCGGCGGGGACCTGGAGGTAGGCGACCAGGACCAGGTCGTAGCCGGCGGCCGGGGCCTCATGGCTGCGGGCGTCGCCGTGCCGCCAGGTGAGCCGGTCGGCGACCTCGTCGGGCAGGTCGGCGGTGAGCCGCTCGGCCCGTTCCAGGGCGACGGCGGAGTAGTCCAGCCCGGTGACCTCCCAGCCCTGGGTGGCCAGCCAGATGGCGTTGCGGCCTTCCCCGGTGGCCAGGTCGAGGGCGTGGCCGGGGGTGCGGCCGGTCAGTTCGCGGACCACCCAGCGGTTGGGTTCGACGCCCCACACCAGCTCGCTCGCGGCGTAGCGGTCGTCCCAGTCCTGGCTGTCCATGGCGAGTCCTCCGTTCGGCGGGCCTGCTCCGTAGCGGTCAACCTACCGGGCCCGGGCGGGGGCGGCCGGGAGCGGTCCGGCGGGCGGACACCCTCGACGGCGAATATTGGTCCAGTCCAATCTGTGATGTCGTGACGCGAGCAGGCCGGTCGGCCCGCCGCGCCCTGCGGCAGCCGCACCGTCAGCGTGATCTTCGAAGGCGCCCCGGCTGCCCGCGGCGCGGCGCGGGGGCACTGTGGCGCCACTTGGTGGACCAGACGTGGAACCCGGGCACCGAGAGCAAAGGACTCCATCGAAAGCCAGAAACGGCCCACCTGACCGTCTCCACGGAGACCCGGAGACCTCCGACGCTTCGCGCCTCCACGCCAGGGATCGCCTTCCCACCCGGCCTGAAGGCCGGGATTCCCTGCAAGGATCAAGGGATGGACGGCAGCCTGCGCTGACTCCCGGCACGACGGCGCAGGGCCCGCGCGGGAGATCCGCGCGGGCCCTGCGCCGCCCAGCGGTCCTGCTCAGCCCTTGAGCCCGAGGGAGGGGAAGAGGTCGACGAACGGCTGGGTGGTCACCGAGACGCTCCGACCGAACGGGTCGTCGAAGTCCCAGATCATGAAGAGCAGGAACGCGATCAACGCGCTGAAGCAGCCCGCCAGGATCAACTCCCTTGGCGTACGCCGGATCTGCAGGGCGAACAGCATGCCGACGGTCACCACGGCGCCGGTGATCAGGCCGAACCAGACCACCCCGGGCATGGTCGGGCCGGCGTTCTGCCCGCGTGAGTTGCGGGCGTCGTCGACCTGGCCGATCCGGTCCATGATCGGCTGGTAGGACTGCGACTCCAGCTCGGAGGCCGGCGGCCGGGTGGCGACGTCCGACCGCAGCTTGTCCAGCAGTTCGGTCCCCTTCTCGGAGATCTCGCCGTGCTCGCGCATGTAGTCCCACTCGACGTTCACCACGTACGAGACGTAGGCGTCCACGTCGGCCCGGACCTTGTCGCGGAAGTCGGCCGGGTAGACCACCGCCCGGTCGCTCACCTCCTGGATCGACTGCGCCTCGCGGAACACGTCGTCCTGGGCGGCGCCGCGCGCCTCCCAGACTCCCGCGATGGCGAGACCGAGGACGATCGCGTAGACCACGCCGATCATCATCGTGATGTACTCGATGACGTCCGGGGTCTCGCCGACGTTCTTCTCGGCGCCCACCCTGCGGTGCCGCAGCAGCACCACCGCCACCACGACGGCACAGGCCGCCGCCATGGCGATGGTCAATGCCAGCCACTCGGACATGGGAACTCCCTTCTCTGGCTTGGCTCGTGACGGAACAGGAATGTCGGGTTCGGCCCCGGGCCTCGGCCCGGCCCGACCGGCCTGGCTCAGCCCGGCTCCGGGGCCGACCCCGCGGCCGGGTCGGCGGTCGGTTCGGTGGACGGGTCGGCTGTCACGCCGGGCCGGGCCGCTGACGGCCGGGTGCTCAGGACCGCCCGGAGCGGCCGCGTCCACGGCCCGGGCGCAGGGCTGCCGCCGCCAGGACGGCGGGCACGGTGACCAGCAGCATGGTGGTGGTCACCGGGGTGTTGTGGTGGTGCTGCGGCAGGGCCAGCGGCTTCGCCGCCCGCACGTGGTAGACCGGCGGCACCGCCGGGATCGGGCGCGCCGATTCGGACACCACCGGGGCCGGCACGGGTGCGGGCGGGGGTGGTTGGGGCGCGGGCGCCGCCGGGGCCGGGGGTAGGGGCGCGGGCGGCTTCGGCGCGGGGTGCGCGGGGGGTGGCGCGGCCGGCGCCGGTGCGGGCGGCGGTGGCGGAGGTGCGGGCGACGCCGGCGGCGGGGGTACGGGCGCGGGCGTCGGACTGGCCGGCGGCGAGCTCGGTGTCGGGGTCGGCGTGGGGGTCCGCGACGGGATGGGGGTCGGAGTCGGCGTGGGGGTCGGGGTGGGGGTCGGGGTGGTCGGGCAGGGGCGCGGGTGGTGATGGTGGTGATGCCACCAGTCCCCGTCGTCGTCCCCGTGTCCGTCGTGGCCCGCATGCCCGCCGTGCTCGTCGTCCGGGCGGCCGGGCTGGTGGCGGAGCCCCGCGGCGGCCGACGGAGACGGCGACGCCGGACCGGGCGCGGCCCTCGGTGTGTGGCACGGGTGGTGCCGGTGCGGGGGCTTCGGCCCCTTTTGCCGACCGTCGGCCGTCGGGGCGACGGTGACGCCGACCTGAACCTCCACGCCCACGCCCACGTTCACGTCCCCGCCCGGGCCGACCTGCACCGACACGTCCGTCCCGGTGCAGACGCAGGAGTCGACGGCAGGAATGGACGGGTGCTCCCAGCCGTGGCGTTCGGCACCGAACGCCGCGGCACCGCTGACCAGGGCGCAGATCGCGACCACGCCGACCGCGGCGCCGATCACCCGGGTCCGCCGCCCGGAGGCCGCGCCCCCACCGCCGTCCTGCGATATCCGTCGGGACTGCCGGCGCTGCGGCATGGGCTCCACTCACCTCTCGGGTCGCCAGGGGACGGAACAAGGGCAGAACAGGGACGGAACACGGTCGAAACGGGGTCGGACGGAATCGGAGCAGGGTCTGACCAGAGCCGGAACACGGCGAAGTCGACCGTCCCGCAGTCGGATTCAGTCAGGCACGATCAGCCGGACGGCCCGCCTTCGAGGGGCGGGCCGTCCGTCATCAGGTCAAACGATCTTCGGGCCGACCGGTTACGGCCCGGGCCCGGCGGAGGCCGTCGTCAGTGGCGGCGGTGCGCGATCTCGACGTTCTCCAGGACGCCGACCGCGTCCGGCACCAGGATCGCGGCCGAGTAGTAGGCGCTGACCAGGTAGGAGATGATCGCCTTCTCGTCGATCCCCATGAAGCGGACCGACAGCGACGGCTGGTACTCGTCCGGGATGCCGGTGTGGTGCAGGCCGATGACGCCCTGGTTGTCCTCACCGGTACGGATCACCAGGATCGAGCTGGTGTTCTCCTTGGTGATCGGAATCTTGCTGCAGGGCAGGATCGGCACCCCGCGCCAGGCCGGCACCTGCTGCCCGCCGAGGTCGACATGGTGGGGGTACAGGCCACGGGCGTTGAACTCGCGGCCGATCGCCGCGATGGTCCGCGGGTGGGCGAGCAGGTAGTCGGGGTCACGGCGGCGGTTGAGCAGCTCGTCCAGGTCGTCCGGGGTGGGCGGGCCGGAGTGGGTCTGGATCCGCTGGTCGAAGTCGGCGTTGTTGAGCAGGCCGAACTCGGGGTTGTTGACCAGCTCGTGCTCCTGGCGCTCGCGCAGCGCCTCGATGGTCAGCCGGAGCTGGTGCTCGGTCTGGTTCATCGGCTCGTTGTAGAGGTCGGCGACGCGGGTGTGGACCTTGAGGATGGTCTGCGCGACGCTCAGCTCGTACTCGCGGGGCTTGAGCTCGTAGTCCACGAAGGCGCCGGGGAGCTCGTGCTCGCCGTGGTGGCCTGCCGACATGGCGATCGCGGCCTCGCCGCGCTCGTTCTGGGCCTGCTGCGGCAGGGCCAGGAACGACAGCAGGTGCTCCTGGAGGCTCGGCGAGTTGTCCCGGATGGCGGCGAAGGCGCTGCGGGTCAGGGTGAGGGCGACACCGGCGGTGGCGGTCGTCGCGGTGTACTCCCAGACGGCGTCCGGGTTCAGCAGCGCGTCGTCGCCGAAACGGTCGCCGTCGCCGGCCACGCCGACCACGGTGTCGTCACCGTACTTGCCGGTGCCGATCTTGTTGATCTTGCCGTGTGCGATCAGGAAGATCCGGTCGGCCGCCTCGCCCTGGGTGGTGAGCACCTCGCCGGGGCCGAAGTCGCGCTGCTCGCAGCGGTCGGCGAGGGCGGCGAGCACCTCCTCGTCCTCGAAGCCCCGCAGCAGGGCGAGTTCGCCCAGCTCGGCGGGGATCACGCGGACCTGGGAACCGGTCTTGATGAACTCGACCACACCGTTGCCGACGGTGTAGGTGAGCCGCCGGTTGACGCGGTAGGCGCCACCTGCGGCCTGCACCCAGGGCAGCACCTTGAGCAGCCAGCGGGAGGTGATCTCCTGCATCTGCGGCGCGGACTTGGTCGTGGTGGCAAGGTTGCGGGCAGCGGCCGTCGTGAGGCTGGACTGCTGCGTGACCTGCTGTGTCTCCGGGCTCGCGTCCACGGGCATCGGCAGGATCTCCATTCGTCTGGTCGGATCACGCGGTCAGGGCCGTACGGCGTCGGAGTCGTACCGGTCCACCCTGGCTGATGTCATGACGTAGCATCAGATGCGCGTATTGGTGGGGGTGTTGGCGATGTCATCGCGATCACGGGCCCCGTCTCCCGGCGGCCCATGCGGAACCCTAGATCACCAGGACCCGGCCAGGCCCATACGGAGGCCGACTACCCCCCGATAGGGTGAATCCGGAGCAGTCCGACCCCGGTCGGCCCCAGAGCGCGAGAACATCCGTTCGCCCTTGCACCTGCGCCTCCGACACCCGCCGTCCGCGCCCGCACACGCCAATGGCCCGCCAGGTGCCGGTACGGGGGCGGCCGGCACCTGACGGGGGAACGGGGAGATGCGCAGTGGGGGTGCGACGGGGGATGTGACGGGGAGGGAGTGCCGAGCGGTACGTCAGGCGCAGGCGATCTGACTGCCGGGGATCCCGACGATGCCCGAGTTCTTCGCCTCGCCCCCCTGGTACTCGTAGTACAGGTACGAATAGAAGTCGATCCGGGTCTGGGCACCGCAGGCCGAGTCCGGCGCGACGGTGTAGGTGACCGTGAAGCTGCTCGTGGCGCCCGGGGCCAGCGGCACGTTGTACCGGGCGATGCCGCCGTGGACGTTGTCGCTGCACCCGTTGGTCTGGGTGCCGCAGGCCGTGGCGGTGAACTTGAGACCGTTCTCCAGACTGGTCTGGTAGGTCGGCTGGACGCTCTGGTACACGAACTGGATCGGCGTGTCGTACGGGTTGCTGAGCGTCAGGGTGAGGGTGAACTCGCCGCCCCGGACGGTTGTTGGCCGGTCGGAGACGGCCGTGAACGGCAGCGGGGTGTCGGCCTGGGCGGGCGTGGCGGAGAGGAGCAGACCGACGGCGAGGGCCGGACACGCGGCGAGGGCGGCACGGCTCAAATGTGTTCTGCGCATGACCAAGGAGCGTAGGGGGCGGTACCGGTTCCGATGCCCCGCTCCGCCCGGATCCGTACCGACGCACGAGCCGGGGGCGGACACCGCGGACCGTCCCGGACGCGTTCCGCCCCCACTGTCCCGCCCGGGGCCCTATCCTTCGCCGGCCATCTGAGCCCTGCTGCCCGCATGCTGCTGCCCGAACCCGGCCACCCGAGCCCTGCTGCCCGACCCGACCGGTTCAGGCGAGCGGCGGCAGGATGTCGCAGAGCGCGGCGAGCGCCGCCGGGTAGGCGTGGTCGGGCGGCGTGGCGTAGCCCACGACCAGGCCGTCCGCGGCCGGCATGGCCTCCGGCCCGATCCCCGGGTGCCGGTAGTCGGCGAGCCCGTCGAGGGCCAGGCCCCGGTAGGAGGCGGCCTGGAGCACCGAGCGCTCGGTGCCGGGCTCCAGCCGCAGGACGGCGTGCAGCCCGGCCGCGATGCCGGAGACCCCGATGTGCGGGGCGCTCGCCGCCAGGGCGGCCACCAGGTGGTCGCGGCGCTCCCGATAGCGGCGGCGCATCCGCCGCACGTGCCGGTCGTAGCCGCCGGAGTCGATCAGCTCGGCCAGGGTCAGCTGGTCCAACGCGCTGGCCCAGCCCTCGCGTTCACCCTTGGCGGCGAGCACCCGGTCGACCAGGTGGTCCGGCAGCACCATCCAGCCGAGCCGGATCGCGGGCGACAGGCTCTTGCTGACGGAGCCGAGGTAGACCACCCGCTCGGGGTCGAGCCCCTGGACGGCGCCGACCGGCTGGCGGTCGTAGCGGAACTCGCCGTCGTAGTCGTCCTCCAGGATCAGTCCGCCGCGCCCGCGCGCCCAGTCGACCACGGCGGCGCGTCGGGCCGCATGCAGCGGCCCGCCGGTCGGGAACTGGTGGGCGGGGGTGAGCAGGACCGTCCGGACGTCCTGGTGGTGCGCCAACTCGTCGACGTGGGCGCCGTGATCGTCGATCGGCAGCGGCACGGTGGCGACCCCGGCGGTGGCCAGCAGCCCTCGGTGGAACCCCAGCCCGTACGCCTCGACGGCCAGCCGCCCGTTCGTCTCGGGCGGCAGGACGGGCGCCCCGCCGTCGAACAGCAGCCGCAGTGCGTGGGCGAAGCCGGAGCAGACCACGATCCGGTCCGGGTCGGCGCGCACCCCGCGGGCGCGGGCCAGGTAGTCGGCGAGGACGGTGCGCAGCTCGCGCCGCCCCTGCGGATCGCCGGGCCCGAAGGCCTCGTGCGGCGCCGTGGTGAGGGCCCGGCGGGCGGCGGCCAGCCAGGCGGTACGCGGGAAGGACGCGGCGTCCGGCTGGCCCTGGCGCAGGTCGTGCACGGGCCCGGGCCGTACCGAGGGCCGGCGGGCCCGGGTCGGCGGGACGGGCTCGGCGCGCTCGGCCACGGCGGTGCCGGAGCCCTGACGAGCGGTCAGCCAACCCTCCGCGACGAGTTCGGCGTACGCCTCGGCGGCGGTGTTGCGGGCCAGGCCGAGGTCGGCGGCGAGCGCGCGGTACGGCGGCAGCCGGGTTCCGGGGGCGAGCCGGCCGCTGCGGATCGCCTCGCGCAGGGCCGCCATCAGCGCGGCGCGGCGGCCGCCACCGGCGGGAAGGTCGAGGTGCAGGTCGCTGCCGGTCGGGTGGGCGGGCCCGGTGGGGTGCGCGCCCGGCGTTTCCGTCATGGTCACGCACCCTACCCGCCGCCACCCGGCCGCCCGCCGGGCGGCCCGGACCGGCCCACGCCCCACCCCTCCGATCGCGCCGATCGCGCCCTACGGCACGACGGTGACCGGCCAGCGGCCCGACTTCACCAGCCGCACGGCCACCGAGCCGATCACCCGGTGTCCGGCCTGCTCGGAGGCGCCGACCACGACGGCGTCGGCCCGCAGCTCGTCCGCGAGCTTGGCCAGCCCCGCATAGGGGTCGCCACGCACGGTGAGGAAGCGCCATTCCACCCGCCACACCTCCCGCACCCGGTGCTCGGCCTCGCGCAGCGCGACCAGCAGTTCGTCGGCGATCTCCTGGGTGGTCTCCTCCACTGCGACCCCGGCCAGGGCGGTGGCGGCGGCGAGGACGGGCTGGACGTACGCGACCGCGAGGGCGGCGCCCTGCCTGCGGGCCAGTCCGGCGGCGTACGCGATGGCGCGCCAGGAGGAGTCGGAGCCGTCCAGCCCCGCCAGGATCACCTTGGGCCCGTCGGTCCCCAGCTCGAAGCCCGCGGGGGCGACCGCCGCCCCGGGTTCGTCGGCGCCGCCGACGGCCTCCACATCCTCTGCATCGCTCTCGTTGCTCATGGCCCTGAGGCTATGCCCGCCACTGCGAGTGGGTGGCGGGGGCACTCCCGGTGAGGGCTGTGGCGCGCGCCACCCGGAGCGCCGACCGGCGCGGCGATTTCGGCACCGAAGGCGGGCAGTTCGTCACGCGCTGTCGACCATGTGGGCGGCCTCACACGGCTCTCCACGTGACGGGGGCCACTCCGCCAGGAGGTTTGATCTTGAAAATATGGTCAAATCGGGCGAAATAGGGACATTTTCTTGATTCTTACGACCGGTAACGGCCTCCCGACGTGCTTAAACCTTCGATTCCTTGAAACCCCCGCAATCGCCCCCGTACCTTCGAACTCGTTGCACCGAGCTACCAGCTCCCACCGGGTCTCACCGCCCAGGAGCGGGACCGGTGCCGGACCACGCGAGCGACGTGTCCCCGAAACCAACAGCCTTCCGAGGGCCTGGTTCCGCATGCTCGCAAACCCCTCCGAGAGGATCCCCATGACCTTCCGCAACGAGACCGCCGCTGTCACCGCCACCGCCACCCCGAAGCGCCGCAGCCGCGCCCGGATGGCGCTGATGGCCGGGGCGATCACCGCCCTGCCGGTGGCCGGCCTCGTCGCGGCGACCAGCGCCTCCGCCGCGCCGGCCACGGTCTGGGACAAGGTCGCCGCGTGCGAGGCGACCGGTAACTGGGCCGTCGACTCCGGCAACGGCTTCTACGGCGGCCTGCAGTTCACCTCCAGCACCTGGGCCGCCTTCGGCGGCACCGCGTACGCCCCGCAGGCCCACCAGGCCACCAAGGACCAGCAGATCGCCGTCGGCGAGAAGGTGCTCGCCGCCCAGGGCCCCGGCGCCTGGCCGATCTGCTCCGTCAAGGCCGGCCTGGGCAAGTAAGACCGACCGGCACCCCGACGCCGCCGTACCCCTGAACAGGGGTGCGGCGGCGCCGTCGTGTCCGCGGACCGGCCCCGCCCGCACCCTGCCGCCGGAAAACCGGTCGCGGCCGCGCGGCCGGGTGTGGCAGCGTGCGCCGGGTCCTGCCCACCGTCCGTACGCCCGTACCCGCGCCCAGGAGCCGCCCGATGACGCTGCCGCCCCGACTCGTCCCCCTGCTGTCGGAGTTCGACTTCGCCCGGACCCGCCTCACCGAACGGCTGGCCGGTCCGACCCTGGACAGCGGCAACGGCACCCGGGTGGCCGTCACGCCACTCACGGACGAGGAGTACCGGTGGGAACCGGTGCCCGGCTGCTGGTCGGTGCGGCGGCACGCGGACGGGCCCGGCGAGGGCGCCACGCAGCTGGTCGGCGGCGGCGAGTGGGGACGGGACGGCGCGGGCTACCCGCCCCCGGAGCCCGCCCGGTTCACCACCCTGGCGTGGCGGCTGAGCCACCTCACCGAGATGTTGCTGCTGCGCGCCGACCACGCGGGCGGCAGTCGCTCGCTCACCAGGGACGACTACCGGGCGAGCGGCGACGCGCGGTCCGCGATCGCCGCCTTCGACGCTGCGGCCACCGCCTGGCGGGCGGCCGTGCTGGCCGCGGACGACGCCACGTTGGACACCGTCGGGCACTGCGGCTACCCGTACGGCGGCGACGCGGAGGAGCCGTTCTGGGAGATCGTCTGGTGGGTCAACCAGGAACTGCTGCACCACGGCGCCGAGATCGCCCTGCTGCGCGACCTCTACCGCTGGTCGCCGGAACTCTGACCGTCGGTCAGCTTTCGACGGGGCGGGGTGGCAGCGGCAGCGGCAGCGGCAGCGCGGGCAGGCCGTCGATGCTGGTGCCGACGTACTGCTTGCCCTCGCAGTAGGCGCTGAACTCCTCCTCGCCCTTGCGGTCGAAGAACTGCGCGTGCAGGTCGCGGTCGGCCCGGTAGTCCATCAGCGGGACGGCGAACCCGCAGGAGTCGCTGACCCGTTCGGCCTTCACCAGCACGATCGCGCGCAGCCCCGACCCGTCGGCGTCCGGCGCGAAGCGGCCCAGCAGTCCGGCGAAGCGCGGGTCGTCGCGGAACACCGGCTCGCCCCGGCCGTGCACCCGCACCACGGTCGGCGGGCCGTCGAAGGCGCACCACATCAGCGTGATCCGGCCGTTCTCCCGGAGGTGGGCGATGGTCTCGGCGGTGGATCCGCCGAAGTCGAGGTAGGCGAGGGTGAGTTCGTCGATCACCACGAGCGTGCCGGAGCGGCCCTTGGGCGAGACGTTGACGTGCCCGTCGGCGGCGAGGGGCGCGGTCGCGACGAAGTAGACGGGCTGCCGTTCGATGAATGCGCGCAGCCGGCCGTCGATGCTCTCGTACTGCTTTCCCATGTCCGCCAGTGTGCCCCCATCTCGCCTGGCAAGAAAGGATGATCCACCTGCCGAGACGAGGATCGACCCATCCGGGCGCCCGCAGGATGGCTCGCGCACAGGCCACCTGCCCATCCTGCCAGGGGAGTCGAGACAGCTCAGGACGTCCTCGCCGCGACCGCCGCGGAACGGCGAAACCCTCCGGCAGACGCGCCTGGCGTCGATACTGGGAACGTGACGACGGAAGCCCCCGACGCGGCCGATGCCGCTGCCGGCCCGGTCGACGAAGCCGTCCGCGCCCGGCCCGCGACGGCGCTGCGCCCGTACGTGGCCTGGTACTCCGGGTACCGCCAGCGCGGCATCCCGCCCGCCGTGCACCGCGGCCTGCCGTCCCCGTACCTGACCTTCATCCTCACCCTGGACGAGCCGCTGGTCATCGCCGGGATCGACGTCCCGGCGGAGGAGGTACTGGGACGGCTCGTCCCGCGCCTGCAGGAGCAACTGCAGTCCGCGCGCACCTGGTCCGAGCGGTTCGCCGCGCTGGACGGGGTCCTGCTGCGGGCCGCCCGCCCGTCCGGGCAGGTGCCGCCGGAGGTCGGCTGGGCCTGGCGGGCGCTGCGGCGCAGCGGCGGCGCCCTGCCGGTGGCAGCACTGGCCCGGGAGACCGGTTGGAGCACCCGGCACCTGCAGGATCGGTTCCGCCGGGAGATCGGCCTGACCCCGAAGGCCGCCGCCCGGGTGATCCGCTTCGACCGGGCCCGCCATCTGCTGGCCACCACGCCTCCGCCCCGGCTCACGGACCTGGCCGTCCGCTGCGGGTACTTCGACCAGGCGCACCTGGCCCGCGAGTTCCGCGCACTGGCCGGGGCCGCGCCGAGCGCGTGGCTGGCGGCGGAGGGGCCCGGATCACCAGCGCGCTGCACGAGACGGACTACGGCTCGCGCGACTTCGCCGCCGCCGACCCGGAGGGCAACCACTGGTACTTCGGCACCTACCCGGGCGCGCCCCGGCCCGCCGCCCCCGTACAGGGGTGAGCGGGCGCCCCCGCCGTCGCCCGGGCAGACTGGCTGCGGGGGCCGCAGGCTTCGGAGAGGGCTCATGCCGCAGCTCACGGTGGACGGGCGCACCCTCGCGCTCTCCCACCTCGACAAGGTGTACTACCCGCGCACCGGCACCCTCAAGGGCGAGGTGCTGCGCTACTACGCCGCCGTGCACGACGCCCTCCTCCCCCACCTGCGCGACCGCCCGGTGTCCTTCCTGCGCTGCCCCGACGGCGTCGAGGGCGAGGTGTTCATCGCCAAGAACCCGCCCGCCGGCACCCCGAGCTGGGTACGCACCGTCGAGGTGCCGAGCAGCGTCGGCGACCTGCGCCAGGTGGTCCTCGACGACGGCGCCGCCCTGCTCTGGGCCGCCAACCTGGGCTGTCTGGAGCTGCACGTCCCGCAGTGGCACGCGGCCGCGCCCGGGCTCGCCGACCGCCTCGTCCTGGACCTCGACCCCGGCGAGGGCGCGTCCGTCCTCACCTGCCGCACCGTCGCGGTACTGCTGCGCGAGCGGCTCGCGGCGGACGGCCTGACGGCCTGGGTGAAGACCTCCGGCGCCAAGGGCCTGCATCTGCTGGCCCCGATCGAGCCCACGCCCAGCGCCCGGGTCAGCGCCTACGCGAAGGCGCTCGCCGCCGCGCTGGAGGCCGACCACCCGGACCTGGTCGTGCACACCATGGCGAAGGCCCGGCGGGCCGGCCGGGTGCTGGTCGACTGGTCGCAGAACCACGCCAGGAAGACCACCGCCGCGCCGTACACCCTCCGGGCCCGGCCGTTGCCGACGGTCTCCACCCCGCTCTCCTGGGCCGAGCTGGAGCGCGCCCGCGCCGTGGACGACCTGGTCCTCACCCTCTCCGAGGTACCGGACCGGCTGGCCGCCCACGGTGACCTGTTCGCCCCGCTGCTGGACCCGGAGCAGGCCCGGCCGCTCCCGGCCGGGCCTGCCGCCTCGGCGAAACCGCCGGAGCGGCCCCGCCAGGTGCTCCGCCCGCCGGTCGAGGTGATGCGCCCGGCCGCCGTCACCGCCGTCCCGCCGTCCGACGGCCTGGGCGGCGCAGGCGTGCAGTACGAGCTGAAGCTGGACGGCTTCCGCTGCGTGGCCTTCGCCCGTGGCGACCGCCCGCCCTTCCTCCAGTCCCGCACCGGCCGCGACCTCGCCCCCGAGTTCCCGCCGATCGCCGCCGCCGTCGCCCGGCTGCCCGAGGGGCTGGTGCTGGACGCCGAACTCGTCGCCTGGCGGGCCGGCCGGTTCGCCTTCGGGGAGCTCCTGCGCACCCGCCGGGCCCGGGGCGCCGCCCCGGACGTCGCCCTCGGTCTGATCGCCTTCGACCTGCTCGCCCTGCCCGGCCGAGACGTGCGCGGGCTGCCGCTCGCCGACCGCCGCCGCCTGCTGCTCGCCGCCCTCGCCGACGTCCCGCCGCCGATCCAGCCGGTACTGGCCACCACCGACCGGGCGGAGGCGCTGGAGTGGATGGCGGGCCTCGCCGACACCGGCGTCGAGGGCCTGGTCTGCAAGGCCGCCGGCTCCCCTTACCGCCCGCGCGGCACCGGGCACCCCTGGGTCAAGTACCGGCGCGGCGACACCCTCGACGCCGCCGTCCGTGCCCTCACCGGCCCGGCCGCCCACCCGCACGCCCTCGTCCTCGAACTCGACGACGGCCGGGTGTTCCTGACCACCCCCCGGCTCACCCCGGTCCAGGCCCGCGAGGTCGCCGAGGCCGCCGGCACCCTCCTCGGCCCGCCCGCCACCGACCCCGACCACGGCCCGGTCCACCCCCTCACCACCCCCCTGCGCGCCGAACTCACCCTCACCGGCCGCCCGCCCACCGCCACCTTCGTCCGCCTCCGCGGCGACTGAGCACCCCCGGCTGACCGCCCTTGGCGGGCACACGCGGTGGTCACGCGCGGCGGGCACACGCGGCGGGCCGGAGCGGCCGAGATCCGCGCGGCGCCGGAGCCCCCGGGGGTCGGCCCGCTGCCGCCGCCCGCCTCAACTCCGGGACCGGGTAACGGGGTAGCCGGGTCACCGCTTCCGCTTGGCGGCGTGGGCGAAGACGGTGACCAGGGTGTCGTTGAAGAACGGGAGGTCGGCGGGTTTGCGGCTGGAGACGAGGGGACCCGGGCCGTCACGGCAGGTGTGGACCTCCTCGTCGACCCAGTTCGCTCCCGCGTTGCGCAGGTCGGTGCGCAGGCTGGGCCAGGAGGTGAGGGTGCGGCCGCGGACGGCGTCGGCCTCGATCAGGGTCCAGGCGGCGTGGCAGATCGCGGCGACCGGGCGGCCGGAGGCGCACCAGGCCCGGACGAAGGCGACCGCGGCCTCGTCCAACCGGAGGCGGTCGGGGTTCGCGACGCCGCCGGGCAGGATCAGACCGTCGAAGGAGGCGGCGTCCGCCTCGGCCACGACGGCGTCGACGGCGAACGTGTCGCCCGGGGTGTGTCCCCGGACGGCCTGGACGCGCCCGGGCGCAGTGGACAGCAGCCGCGGGGTGCCACCGGACTCCTCCACCGCCTGCCACGGCGAGGTCAGCTCGACCTGCTCGGCCCCGTACGGCGCGACCAGGAAGGCGATCGTGCGGCCGGTGAGCGTGGTGGACGGCCAGCCCATGGCTCAGCGCGGGCGCGGGTGGCGGCCGGCCAGGTCGACGGCGACGGGCGGGGCGGGGCTGAGCCGGGCGCGCGGACAGTCCAGGTGGACGATCAGCTCCAGGTGGTCGACCCGCGACACCAGGCCGACCGGGACGGACACCCGGGCGCCCGGCACCCAGGGCCCGGCGTCGACCAGCAGGTGGTCCCCGGTGTCCTGTTCGACCCGCCCGAGCGGGCCGTCGGTCGCCTGCACCTCGTACCCGGTCAGGTTCAGTTCGGCGGCGTGGTGGGGGCCCGGGCGGTACTCCCACAGGTCGGTGCTCATCATGCCTCCGGCCGGTCCCAGGGGCGGCGTTCGCGGCGCTCGTCCCGATCGGAGGGCCCGAAACCGCGTTCGTCTCCGTCCCGCCCTGCGTCTCCCTCGTCTCCCCGGCCCTCGCCCCGTCCCGCGCCCCGGCGGCGCAGCAGGGCCGAGGTGGCGACCGCGACCGCCACCGAGGCCGCCCAGACCACCCCGAGGCCGGTCAGCACCCCGGTGGTCGGGGTCCGCGCGCCGACACTGAGGCAGATCGCCGCCATCACCAGCGCGGTCACCACCACCCCGGCGGACACCCGCCGCCCCACGCCCCGCAGCACGCCTCGGACCCGGCTCGGCCGCTTGGCACCCATCGTGCTCAACTTCCGGTCGAGGCGCGTGTCCTGGCGCAGATCTGACTCGATCTCCGCAAGGAGCCGCCGCTCCCATCCGCTCAACGCGGGTCCGTCCATCTCGGTCACCTCCGACACTTCCGGTGACGTGCTCGCACCCGGCGGTTGCCCGGTACGGGCCGGCGCCAACCGCTCAGGGGCCGCCGGTTCCGGCGCCCACGGGGCCGAAGGCCCGGGGCCGGGCCAGCAGGCTGTCGTCCAGGACCCGCATCAGGGCGTCGACGTCGCGGTGGACCTCGACCGCGCCCGCCGCCCACAGCTCCGGACCGGCCTCCGCACCGGCCGCCACGGCGACGCACGGTACCCCGACCCGCCGCGCCGCCAGCACCTCACGCACACTCCCGGCCACCGCCACGGCGTGCGACGGCGTGCCGCCGACCAGCTCCAGCGCGGCCCGCAGCGGGTCGCTCCCGGGGGCGGCCACGGTCAGGGCGGGCGCCCCGCCCGGCCCCGGGCCGGTCAGGACGACCGTCCAGCCCCGGGCGGCGCACTCGCGCAGCAACTCGGCGGAACCGGTCGACGCAGACCGCCAATCGACACCGAAGAGAGCTGCCGAGACCACCGTCATGGCCCACCGCTTTCGTTCCCAGGCCACGCGCCGTACGCGCCCTTCCAGGTTAGGCCGCTCCCCCGCCCCGCGCGCAGCCTGCCGCCCAGGAACCTCCCGGGGCTCGGAAAACCCGCTTGGCCCCCGTCGGCGGGCCGCGATACTCCGACTGTCCGCGATCAGGGGGAGCACGTATGGCGGTGTTCGCGTGTGCGGGGTGCGGCGCCGTGGCCGTACCGCTGGACGCCGAGGTGTGGACGTACCTGGCCTTCCCCGAGCCGACGCAGGCCGTCCGCCTGCCCGAGGGGGTCGAACGCGACGACCCGCTGCCGCTGCGGCCGCCGTCGCTGTTCGAACCCGACCGGGCACTGCTCCGCCACCGGCTGGCCCGCCTGCCGGCCGTCCTACAGCCGTGGCTGCGCGCGATCCACGACCGGCTCGGGGGCTACGGCTAGCCTCACCCGTCGTGTGCGACGCCGATGCGACCGAGCACCGCGGCGGCGCCGTCCTCCGCGGCGATGTGGTGCGCGAGTTCGACCGCTCGCCGTCGGTGGCCCGGCTCGGCCGTGCAGGCGGTGATCGCCGTACCGAGGGCTTCGGCGGTGAGTTCGTGGAACGGCAGCGGTCGCGGGGCGACTCCGAGGCGGTGCAACCGGTCCGCCCAGTACGGCTGGTCCGCCATGACGGGTACCGCCACGGCGGGTACCCCGGCGCGCAGTCCGGCCGCGGTGGTGCCCGCCCCGGCGTGGTGGACGACGGCGCTCGTCCGCGGGAACAGCCAGTCGTGGGGGAGGTCACCGATGGCCAGGACGTCGTCGCCGACCGCGCTCAGTCCTGCCCACCCCGCCTGTACCACCGCGCGCACCTTCGCCCGGGCGGCCGCCGCCACCACCAGCTCGGCCAGTCGTTCCCCCTGACCCGGTGCCATGCTGCCGAACCCGATGAACACGGGGGCCGGGCCGGCCTGGAGGAAGTCGACCAGCTCGGCCGGTGGCCGCCAACCGTGCGGGCGGGCGGGCCACCAGTAGCCCGTCACCTCGACCTCGGACGGCCAGTCCGCCGGGCGCGGTACCACCAGCGGACTGAAGCCGTGGAAGACCGGCCGGATCTCCCCTGCCCGTGCCTGCGACGCGGCGGTGGGCAGCCCGAGCCGGGCGCGCAGCCGCGTCAGGAGCCCGTCCTGGAGCGCTCCGGCCCGGGCCAGCAGCGCCCGGCCCGCGGCGACGTTGCCCTCCGGTCCCAGGTCGTCGCCGTCCGGCATGCCGGGCAGCGGGAACTCCCGCGTGGCGAAGGCCGGTGCGAGGTAGGTACCGATGACGGGGACGCCGACGGCCTCGCCGGCCGCCTGGCTGAACGATGCGGGGCCGAACGCGGTGAGCACCAGGTCGGTGCCGTCCGCCACGGCCGCCACCACGCCGTCGGCGAGCTGGCCCAGGAACTCCGTCGTCGCCGCGCGCACCTCCTCCGGCGACGACGCCCGGGTCCTGGCGCGGATCAGTTCGTACGGGTCGCCCGGCAGTGACCGATGGTCGAGGCCACACCCACCGACGAGCGAGGCGAAGGGCGGGTGCGTGGCCACGGTGACTCGGTGGCCGACGTCCAGCAGGCGGCGTCCCAGGCCGGTGAAGGGTGCGACGTCCCCTCGCGAACCGGCGGTGACGATCAGAATCCGCATGTGATGATCCTCCTCGGCGAGTGCCGCCCCGAAGCGCACTGGAGGGCGGCGGTCGCCGTGGACGCTAACGGCTCCTGCGCGGGGGAGGTTCAACCGGCTGTGATGCACGACACGCAAGCGCACGGCACACAGGGCGGGGACACGGTGGGCATCGGCGAGCTGGCCGCACGCACCGGGCTGCCCGTGAAGACCATCCGCTACTACTCCGACATCGGGCTGCTGCCCGAGAGCGGACGCAGTCCCGGCGGCCACCGCAGGTACGGCACGGACGCGCTGTCGCGGCTCCGGCTGATCCAGCGCCTCCGCGCACTCGACACCCCGATCGCCGCGATCGCCGCGGTGATGACGGGGGAGCACGCCCTGGCCGACCTCGTCACCCGCGAACTGGACACCGTTCGGGTGCAGTTGCGAGGGCTGACGTGGCGCCAGGGAGCGCTGCGGGCCCTGGACGACTGCCCCGAGCCGGAACGGCTGCGCCGCCTGGCCCTGCTCGCCGAGGTGGGCAGCCCGGACGAGACCCACGACCGCCTGGTCCGTTACTGGCACTGGGCACTCCCGGCCGGCCTGCCGCGCCGCCTGGCCCAGGCCGTCATCGAAGGCGCGGTGCCCGAACCACCGGCCAGCCCGACGAGCACCACCGTCCTCGCCTACGCCGAACTCCACGCCCTGGCCACCGGAGACGGCCGACGCCGCCAACCGCAGAGCCGACAGGTCGGCGATGTCGCGTCGTTCTACGCCGGCATCATGGACGCCTGCGCACTGGCCGCCGAGGACCTGGCCTCCGGCAGCCCGGCCGGGGGCGCCGAGGCGCTCGGCCACTTCGTGCGCACGTACGCCCGCATCGGCGGACACGAGGACAACCCGGCGTTCCGCACCCACCTCCGCACCCGGTTCCGCGACTCCGCGCATCCCGGCTCGTTTCCGCTGCGCTACTGGCGGCACGCCCTCACCGTCACCGGCGAGGCCCCGCCGCAATCCATCGCCACCGGCCCCGGACGCTTCGCCGCTCCCCTCGCGGCCCTGCACCAGCAGGTCACCGGCCTCCCCCTGGCTGCGGACCACCCGCCTGGGCCGTGAACCGTGATCCCCCTGCCGGCCCCCGAGAGCTCAGTCCATGGCCGATCGTCAGTCATGCGCCGGGCCCCCGGCGACCGGCATTCGGACCTCACCCCGCCGAGGACGTCGTCGCCACCAGGTTGGAGCTGGCCCCCGGAGCGCTGTTTCCCACCGCGCCGGTGTGACGCCCCGGCGGCCTGGCTAGGCTGAACGCATGACTGACGCAGCGGGACGGGTCGAGCCGTCCGGGGTGTGGGCCACAGCCGTGGGCGTGGCCCGGGTGCGGGCCATGGAGACGGCACGCGAGCAGCCGCTGTTCCGGGACCCGCTGGCGCTGGCCTTCGCCACGGCCGGCGGGAGAGGCCCCGGGACGCCGCCGCCCCCGCGCACGGACGAGGCGGCGCGGCGCCGCTGGCTCGGTGTGGCCTTCTCGATCGTCATCCGGACGAAGTTCCTGGACGACCTGTTGGACCGGGCGGTCGCGTCCGGCGTCCGGCAGGTCGTGCTGCTCGGAGCCGGGATGGACAGCAGGGCCTTCCGGATGGACTGGCCTACGGGGACCCGGCTGTTCGAGGTCGACACGGCCGAACCGCTGGACTTCAAGGCCTCGGTGCTGTGTCAGGAGCGGGCCGTTCCGCGCTGCGAGCGGATCACCGTCCCGGTCGACCTGCGCGAGGACTGGCCCGGCGCCCTGGCCGCGGCCGGGCACGATCCGGCGCAGCCGACGGTGTGGATCGCCGAGGGACTGCTGATCTACCTGCCCGAGGACGCGGTGCAGTCGCTGCTCGAACGGGTCGGCGCGCTGTCCGCGGCAAGCAGCAGGATGGGCCTGACCCTGGGCTCGCGCGGTGTGGTCGAACGCTTCCGCGGGGACGCCGCTCCGGGATCGGCAGCGTCGATGTGGGTCTGGGAGATACCGGACGACCCGGTCGGCTGGCTGGACGGCCTCGGCTGGGAGGCGGAGACCTTCACCCTGCGTGAGCGCGCCGAGGCCTACGGGCGTCCGGTGCCCACCCCGCCGCAGCAGGACGAGGGCCCCGGCGGACTGGTCTCGGCGGTGCGCGCCGCGCACTGAGCACGACGAAGGCCGGTCCCCGCGCGTGGCGACGGCCTTGTCCGGTTCAGGGCGCCGGGTGGCGCGGGTGGAGATCCTCTCGGAGAAGTCGCTCGTATTCCGGTCCTCCCCCTCCACCGCGCCGCTCCGCAGCAGAGCGAACGGCCCACCGGGGCCCGGCAGGATCCGCCGGACAGGCCCGAGGGTCTGTCCGGTACTAACCCTCGTCCGGGTCGGTGGCGAGGCGGGCGTGGAGGTGTTCGTCGACGTAGTCGCCGTCGACGTAGCGGTAGGAGGCCCGCAGGGTGCCCTCGTACGGGAAGCCGCTACGGACGGCGACCCGGCAGGAGGCGTCGTTGTCGACGTCGTGGCAGAGCTCGATGCGGCGGACGTCGGCGGTGGTGACGCCCCAGCGGGTGACGGCGATGGTGGCGCGGGTGGCGATGCCCCGGCCCCGGGCGGTGGGGAGCAGCCAGTAGCCGACCATGGCGAGGCCGTCCGCCTGGTTGGTCCAGAGCAGGGCGACGTTGCCGAGGAGGGTTCCGTCGGCGGCGTCGGTGATCGCGAAGGCCGCCGTGGTCCCGTCGGCCCAGCCGGTGTCGCAGCGGTCGAGGTAGGCCTCGGCGGCGGCGGGGTCGGCGGCGCGCAAGGGGTTCCAGCGGGCGATCTCCCGGTCCGCCGAGGCCGCCGTCAGGGCGGGGACGGTGCCGCCGGGCAGGTCGAGGGCCCTCCCCCAGGGGCGCAGCAGGACGTCGTCCAGGTCGAGGGTGGCTGGGTGGAAGACCCGCCGGTCGGTGGAGGTCTCGGTAGCACTCATCCGGCCTTCGTACCCCGCCCGCTCCGGCGCCCGCCAGCGAATTTCCCCGCGCGGGAGGACCCCGACCCGAGCGGACCGCCCCCGACACCGTCACCGCCCCGGCGCGACCCGCCCGACCAGGTGGAGCAGCCGGTCCAGGGCGTCCTTGGAGTTGGGTTCGGTGAGGTTGACCATCAGCCGGAACGCCACCTTCAGCAGCGCCGGGTGCCCGAGCCCCGCGGCGCCGGCGGCGCCGAGCAGTCGGGGCCGGCCGAGCAGGTCGGCGGCGAGGCGGCCGAGCGCGAAGTAGCCGGCGTAGGCGGAGCGCAGGGCCTGCGGGTAGGCGCGCAGGGCGAGTTCGCGACCCCGGTCGGTCCGGCGGGCGAGGGCTTGGACGATGGTCTCGGCGGCGTAGCGGCCGGACTCCATGGCGTAGGCGATGCCCTCGCCGGTACCCGGGCTGACCGTGCCGCCGGCGTCGCCGATGAGCAACAGGCCGTCGGCGTAGTGGGGTCGGCGGTTGAGGCCCATGGGCAGGGCGGAGCCGCGGACGGGTTCGGTGACGGCGTCGGGGCTGTAGCCGTACCCCGGCGGCAGGCCCTCGCACCAGCGGCGGAGCAGGTCCCGCCAGTCGAGGTCGATGTCGGCGGTGTCGAGGACGCCGAGGCCGACGTTGGCGGTGCCGTCGCCCATGCCGAACACCCAGGCGTAGCCGGGCAGCAGGCGCCGGGCGGGGTCGGTCGGGTCGCGCAGGTCGAGCCAGGCCTCCAGGTAGCGGTCCTCGTGCCGGGGGGTGGTGAAGTAGGTGCGGTAGGCGACGCCCATGGCGCGGTCGGTGCGGCGGTAGCGCTTCATCGCGACGGAGAGGCGGGTGGAGTTGCCGTCGGCGGCGACGACGACCGGGGCCCGGTAGCTGACGGGTCGGCGCTCGTCGCCGAGTTTCGCGGTGACGCCGGTGATCCGGCCGGTCCGCTCGTCCACCAACGGGCCTGCCACGTTGGCCCGTTCGACCAGTCGGGCACCGGCCGAGGCGGCCCGGCGGGCGAGCAGTTCGTCGAAGTCGGCGCGCCGCCGGACGAGTCCGTAGCCGGGGAAGGCCGACAGCTCGGGCCAGTCGAACTCCAGCGCGCGCCGGCCGGCGATCAGCCGCAGCCCCTGGTTGTGCAGCCAGCCGGCCTGTTCGGAGACGTCGATGCCGAGGTCGGTCAACTGCTTGACGGCGCGCGGGGTGAGGCCGTCCCCGCAGACCTTCTCGCGCGGGAACGCGGACTTCTCCAGCAGCAGGACGTCCAGGCCGGTGCGGGCGAGGTGGTAGGCGGCGGTGGAGCCGGCCGGACCGGCGCCGACCACGATGACGTCGGCGCTCTCCTCGGGCCGGGCGGGCCGGGGGCCCCGGTCGCCGTCTGCGGGCACCTGCTGCTCTGGGCCGGGCATCACGCACTCCCACGGGTCGGATCGGCTGCGAGCCCGCCGGAGCCGGGAGGGCCCGGAGGGACTCGAACTGACACGGACTGACACGGACGGGTTCCTGCGGACCCGCCGAACTGGGCCGTCCGAGACGGACGATAGAGAACCACGGCGCCCGCCCGCCGCCCCGACACGCGGGCCCGTCCCGATGACCGGTCAATACCGGCCACCGGGGCGGGCGCCGGGCGCCGCCGGGTCAGAGCCCGCCGTTGACCACCGCGCTGGAGACGGCGCCCGGGCCGACGTTCCACTTGGCGAGGATCTTGTCGTACGTACCGCCGCGGATCACCTGGTCGAGGGCCTTGGAGATCACGTCCCGCAGTTCGGGTGCGTCCTTGGCGACGGTGATGCCGTACGGCCCGGACTGCAGGAAGCGGGTGTTGGCGAGCTGGAACCGGCCGGCCCGCTCCGGGGTGGTGGTGTCGCACTGCGCGACCGGGTAGTCGTTCAGGTCGGCGATCGCGGTGCCGTCGGCCACCTCGGCGAGCGCCTGGTCGTCGGTGTCGAAGCGGTGGACCTGGAGTTCCTTGCCGGTGCGCGGGCAGGCGCCCTGCTGCCGGGTGGCGAACTCGTCCTGCAGGGTGCCGCGCTGGACGGCGACGGTGCGGCCGCAGAGGCTCTCGACGGTGGTGAGCGGCACCTGGTTGCCGGCCTTGACGACCATCGACGTGCCGGTGGTGAAGTAGTCGACGAAGTCGACACCGGGGTCGACCTGGTGACCGTCGTCGGCGGCACCGAGCTGGCGCTGCTTGGTGTCGATGACGGCGGACATCGCCAGGTCGACCCGCTTGGCCCGGACGGCCGGGATGAGCTGGTCGAAGGGCAGGTCGGTGAACTGGACGCGCAGGCCGAGGTAGTCGCCGACGGCGGCGGCGATCTCGGGGTCGAGGCCGGCGGGCTTGGCGTCGCTGTCCCGGAAGTCGACCGGCGGGTAGTGGAGGTACGAGCCGATCTTCAGCGCGCCGGCCGCCCTGATCGCGCCGGGGACGCGGGCGCGCAGGTCGGCCTGGCTGTCGGAGGTGTCGGTCGCGGCCCCGCCGCAGCCGGTCAGCAGCAGTGCGCCGACGCCGAGCAGCGCGGGGGCGCGCAGCCCGAACGCGGGGGCGGGGGCCGGGTGGGCAGGGTTGAGGGTGCGGTGCATCGCGATGCGTCTTCTTCGCAGTGAGAGTGCGGGCAGGGAGACGCCGCGCCGGAGTGGCTGCCGGGGTACGCAGCGCGGACCTCGTCGCCGTGTGCCCGGATCGGGCCGCCCAGGGGTACGGGGGCGGCCGGTCGGCGGAGGTCCGCCGTCGGGGGCGGTCGGGGGACATCCTCGCACCCCGCGCCGCGCGGCCGGTCGGCGGGCCGTGCGTCGACGCGTGGCCACCGGGAACCGCTCCGGGAAGCACCGAGCCCCGGTCCTCGACGGCACCGTCGAGGACCGGGGCTCCCTCAGCCTGCTACGGCCGGAACGCCGTCGCCGGTTCACCTCAGGGGTTCACCGCCAGCACCACGTACGCGGCCAGGACCGCGAGGTGCACCGCGCCCTGCAGCGGGGTGGCCCGGCGCGGGATGACCGTCAGGGTGCCGAGCACGATGGTCAGGGTCAGCAGCACCATGTGCGCCGGGTCGAGGCCGAGGGAGAGCGGGCCGGAGAGCCAGGTGGAGGCGATGGCGACGGCCGGAATGGTCAGGCCGATGCTGGCGAGCGCCGAGCCGAGGGCCAGGTTGAGGCTGGTCTGCACCCGGTTACGCAGGGCCGCACGCAGCGCCGCGATGGTCTCCGGCAGCAGGACGAGCATGGCGATCACCACGCCGACGACGGAGGCCGGCAGTCCGGCCTCGTCCACCGCGGACTCGATGGTCGGCGAGACGCCCTTGGCGAGGCCGACCACCGAGACCAGGGCCACGCCGAGCAGCAGCAGGCTGAGCCAGGCGGCCTTGGCGGTCGGTGGCTCGGCGTGCTCCTCCTCGATGAGCCCTCGGCCCTCGACGGTGACCGACAGGAAGTAGTCCCGGTGCCGGAAGGTCAGGGTGGCCACGAACAGCCCGTACAGCACGAGCGAGGCGGTGGCCGCGAAGACGAGCTGGGTGGTGGAGAACTGCGGGCCCGGGGAGCTGGTGGTGAAGGTCGGCAGCACCAGGCTGAGGGTGGCGAGGGTGCCGATGCAGGCGAGCGCGGCGCCGGTGCCCTCGGCGTTGAAGTCGGCCGTCCGGTACTTGATCGCGGTGACGAGGATGGACAGGCCGAGGATGCCGTTGCAGGTGATCATCACGGCGGCGAACACCGTGTCCCGGGCGAGGGTCGCGGACTTGCTGCCGCCGTCGATCATCAGCGTCACGATCAGGGCGACCTCGATCACCGTGACCGCCACCGCGAGCACGAGCGATCCGAAGGGCTCCCCGACGCGGTGCGCGATCACCTCGGCGTGGTGCACGGCGGCGAGCACGGCTCCGGCCAGGAAGCAGGCGACGATGCCCACCACCCACCCCGGCAGGTCCCGGTGCCAGGTCAGGGCGAGGACGACGAACGACACCACCGGAACGACGACGGTCCATTGCGCGGTGGCCGCGCGGAGCTTCGTGATCATGCGGCCGAGCATCCCAGACCGGGGCCCGTCCACCCGGCTGCCCGCGCCGGGGTATGGACTGATGTGGCACAACTCATCCCGATATGGACGTTCACCCACCGTAGTCGGCAAGGTACCGAAGCACCTTGTCGACATGCGGGCGGACCCGCTCCGGGACGCCGCCGGTGTCCGCCACCGTCTTGTCACTGGTCCGGTAGGCGGCGGTGACCAGGGCCGGCAGATCGTGGCCGAAACCGCGGTGCTTGAGCTGCTGGTCAAGCCAGCAGACGTAGTTGCCCATCGCGGCGATCGCGTCGCCCGGGTCCAGGTAGGACGTGGGACCGTCGTGAGCGGCGGCCTTCGCCCAGGCCTCGAAGACGGCGGGCGTCCACATGGCGATGCCGTACTCGCCGGTGTCGGGATTGGCCGCGTTCGGGTCGAAGCCGCTCTCCGCCTTCAGCATGGCGGCCAGCAGCACCGGGGTGATCTCCGGCTCGGGGCAGCGCCGGGCGGCGGTCTCGATCATGCCCCGGTAGGCCACCGGGACGTCCGAGCCGGCCGGGATCGCACCGGGCGGCGGGGGCGCGGCCGGGTGGGCGGTCGGCCCGACCGCACCCGGGCCCGCGCCGTCCGGCTCGGGGGCACCGCTCAGGGCGAGGACGGTGGCGGTGCAGGCCAGCAGACAGGCGCCGGCCCGCAGCGCCGCGCGCCGGCGGCCGGGCGCACCGGCGGCGGCCCGGGCGACCAGTGCGGCGAGGTCGGTGCGGGCCCGCTCCTCCCGGCCGGGGGTCAGGCAGGCGGCGACCACGACCCGCCAGGGCCCGGGCAGCGTCTCGTCCAGCCGCAGCGGCGCCGCGCCGCGCGCGTAGGCCTGGGCGGCCAGCGAGCGGGCCCGGGCGGTGGCACCGAGGAACGGGTGCAGACCGCCGGTGAGCAGTTGGTGGGCGATCACTCCGAAGGCCCAGATGTCGGCGCTGGGCCGCAGGGCGACGCCGCGCGCCCCGGTGCGCTGGGACCACCACTCGGGCGGGACGTGGTCGGGCGAGCCGAGCGGCGGCGCGTAGGCGTGGGTGCCCTCCAGCTCGGCGGTGAGGCCGAAGTCCGCGATCTTGGCGGTGCCGTCGGGCATCAGCAGGATGTTGGCCGGTTTGAGATCCCCGTGCACCCAGCCGACCCGGTGCATGTGGGTGAGCCCGGCGCAGACCTCGGCGAGCACGCGTTCGGCGCCGGGCACCGGGGCGCCGGGGCGGGCGGCGGCGAGCACGTCCTGGAGGCTGCGGGCGGCGCGTTCCATCACCAGGGCGACGGCGCCGTCCAGGCCGGGGGCGGCCGGATCGTCGACGACCGTCACCGCGAGGGTGCGGATCAGGTGGGGGTGGTCGGCGCGGCGGCTGAAGCGCATCTCGCTGCGGGCGATCTGGGTCATGGTCCGGCGCTGGCCGGGGCTGAGCCGGGCGGGGCCGAGCAGCTTGACGGCGGCCGGGGTGCCGTCGGGGCCTTCGGCCGCGTACACGCTGCCCCAGGCGCCCGCGCCGAGGAAGGCGCCGGTGCGGTAGCCCGCCAGCGAGTAGCCGGGCGGGACCTCGAACGGCTTCTCCGGCGGCTGGTCAAAGGGCTGAGCGGGCCCCGGCGGGGGCCGGTCCGGATCCGGTGGCCGGTCGTGCTCCGGGTCGGCGGGCCTCACGTCCGGGCGACCGGGCGCCGGGGCGGGAGCAGGACCAGGTGCTCCTCCCGGACGAGGTCGAACCTCAGTGCCAGGGCGACGAGTTCCTCGCGCTTGCCGCCGCCCGGGCCGTCCTCGTACGGCTCGCGCAGCCGCAGTTTCGTCCACACCAGGTAGTCGATGTGGTAGTTGACCGCCGAGCGGGTCAAGCCGCGGCAGGAGGGCAGGGCGCGCAGCCGGGCCAGCACGTCGGTGACGCCGGGGACGGCGGCGGCGGAGGGCGAGCGCAGCCGGGGCTCGCAGAGCGCGAGCAGCACCAGGAAGTACTTGGCGGTCGGGTCGAGGGCGAACGGGCTGACGGTGCGTTCGCCCTCGGCGCCGCCGGACCGGCCCTCCAGGTAGGCGTGTTGCGGGGCGAAGACCTTGAACGAGGCGGGTTCGCCGAGGGCCGGCAGCAGCACCCGGGAGAACTCGAACGGGACGGGCGCGCCAAGCCGGCCGGGTGCCACCTTGACGTGCTCGCCCGCACCCTCCAGGTTCTCCACCACGTAGGTGGCGGAGGTGCTGAAGTTGGAGAGCCGCCAGTAGTCCTCGGCGGCGGTGACCTCCCCCGCGCGGCGGGACACGCCCTGGTCGGGCAGCGGGATGGGGACCGGCCGGCCCGGCTCGCCGCGTCCGAACACCGCGGCCTCGCCGGGACCCATCCGCAGCAGGCCGGGCGGTTCGCCGGACGCCACCACAGGCCTCCGGTCGGGCAGTTGCACGATGACCGTGTCCACGCAGACACCTCCGTGGTTCGGGGTCGATGCTATCCGCCCGATTCGCCCCGACGGCAGGTCGCCACCCGGACGAGTGAAGGAACGCGGCCGATCCGGCACGGGCCTCGCGGAGTTGCCGACCGCCGGACCGATCATCCGTCAGGCGCCCGCCCGACGTCCGCCAGACGGGCGCCGACGGGCGCCGAGCAACCGGAGCGGACGGTTGCACTACGTAACTGAACGATCACCATGAGTGTGACGCAACACACACTCGACATGTCCACGTTCTATGCAAGACTCATCTCAAGGAGTGAGATCCCCTTAATTTCCAAGGAGGTTCATATCATGCGCGCTCGGATCGCAGCTGTGATGATGGCGGTGGCAGGGATCGCAGGCCTGACGGCCGGACCGGCCGCGGCGGCCGCGGCGACGACCGAGAACGACACGGCGACCTGCGCCGCGGTGGTCAACACGCCGTGCATCTCCCACCAGCACGACGGCGAGGGCGTCTTCGGCGTCGCCCAGGTCTCGGCCGACCCGGGCCAGTTGACGGTGGTCCGGGTCGAGGTCCGGACACAGAAGGCCTGGGGCAGCCCGTGGGGGACGGTCGCCTCCGCCACCACCGTGCGACTCGGCTCCGCGAAGGCGGTCACCCCGCGCGTCGTCACCACCGACCTGCGGATGATCTGCGCCACCGCCGGCCCGGCGCTGGAGGCGACCCAGCAGGTCACCACCTGTACCAACCCGTTCTGACCGACTGGGTTCCGCGACGAGCACCGGGTCGTCAACGGCCACCCGGTCACCAACGGCCACCGGCTCGACAACGACCACCGGGCCGTCGCGGAACCTCACGGACCGGGTGAACCGGGGCGCCCGCGCCCCCGCTCCAGGGCCGGCCGCCACCGCACGGGGCGGCCGGCCCGTCGGCGTCCGAGCCCCCGCCGATCGGTGCCGGATCGGCGCCGGGCGGGCCGCCCGGAAGCCGGCCGGACGGCGCTGACCAGGCCCGGGTGGACCTGGGGCACCCGTTCACGGCAAACTGGTCTAGACCTCAAAGGAGGTCTAGACCAGAAATCCGGCTAGAACGGTGGACCAGTATGGAAATCGTGATCGTCCCTGACGCCTCAGCGGCCGGCGAACTCATCGCCGCGGCGATCACCGATCTGCTGTCCGGCAAGCCCGAGGCCCTGCTCGGCGTGGCGACCGGCTCGACCCCGCTGCCGATCTACCAGGCCCTCGCCGAGCGGGTCCGCGACGGCCGGCTCGACGCCTCCCGGGCGCGCATCTGCCAGCTCGACGAGTACGTCGGCCTGCCCGCCGGCCACCCCGAGTCCTACCGCTCGGTGGTGCTGCGCGAGGTCGTCGAGCCGCTCGGCCTGACCGAGGACTCCTTCCTGGGCCCCGACGGAAACGCGACGGACATCGCCGCGGCGGCCGCCGCCTACGACCGCGCGCTGGCCGCGGCCGGCGGCGTCGACCTCCAGCTGCTCGGCATCGGCACCGACGGCCACATCGGCTTCAACGAGCCCTGCTCCTCGCTGGCCTCCCGCACCCGGATCAAGACGCTCACCCGGCAGACCCGCGAGGACAACGCCCGGTTCTTCGACAGCCTCGACGAGGTCCCGCACCACGTCATCACCCAGGGCATCGGGACCATCCTGGAGGCGCGGCACCTGGTGCTGCTCGCCACCGGCGAGGCCAAGGCCGAGGCCGTCGCCCTCGCCGTCGAGGGGCCGCTGTCCGCCGCCGTCCCCGCCTCGGCGCTGCAGCTCCACCCGCACGCCACCGTGGTGGTCGACGAGGCCGCCGCCGCCGGCCTCGAGCTCGCCGACTACTTCCGCGACACCTACGCCGCCAAGCCGGCCTGGCAGGGTCTCTGAGGTCCCCCGGGCCGGTACCGGAAGCGGTCGCCTCCGGTACCGGCCCGGATGACGTCCCGGCCCCACCCCGACGGTCAGCGCCTGCGGAGCCAGTCGGCGAAGTCCGCCAGGGCGGGGCCGGGGTCACGACGGCCGACGCCGATCCGGAAGCGGTCGGCGGGGGTGGGCGTCAGCTCGGAGCGGTACATGCTCGCGGGCAGCAGCAGGACGCCCGCCTGCTCGACCAGCGCGGTGCAGAAGTCCTCCACCCCGTCCGCCCCGAGGTAGCGCGGGTAGGCGACGCAGCCGCCGTCCGGGGCGCGCCACTCGAAGAGGTCGGCGAACTCGGCGAAGAACGCGTCGAACTGCGGCAGGTTCTCCGCGATGATCGCGCGGTTGCGCGCCAGGATCCGCTCGCGGGCGTTGATCGCGATCCGGGCCAGCACCTCGCTCGGCGCCGAGTTGCAGATCGTGGTGTAGTGCTTGGCCCGCTCCAGCCGGGAGCGCAACTCCCGGTCGCGGCAGGCGATCCAGCCGATCCGCAGGCCGGGCAGGCCGAGCGACTTCGAGGTGACGTTGAGCGAGAGGGCACGCTCGGAGAGGTCGGCGGCCTGCGGCAGGGCGCGGGCCGGATCGCGCTCCAGGCCGCGGTAGACCTCGTCCGAGAAGAGCCGGATGCCGCGTTCCTCGCACAGCTCCACCAGGCGCCTGAAGTCGGCGGCGTCGATCACCTTACCGGTCGGGTTGTTGGGGAAGTTCACCGACAGCACCCGGGTGTTCGGGCGCAGCGCGGCCGTCACCGCGTCGAGGTCGAGCGCCCAGTCGTCCCGCTCGTCCAGGGCGACGCCGGTGACCTCGCAGAGCGAGAGCGGGATGGTCTCGGCGGACTGGTAGTTGGGGGTCACCACCACGGCGTGGTCACCCCGGTCGAGGAGCACCTGCATGGCGAGGTTGAGCCCCTCCTGGGCGCCGCCGAAGCAGATCACGTCGTCGGCGTCGACCTCCTGGTACATCCCCGCGATGGCGCGGCGCAGCGCCGGGTCCCCGTAGCTCTCGGTGTAGCCGAGCGCGAGCCCGTCCCAGGCCTGCCGGTCCTCGGGGCCGGCCAGGGCGAGGAGTTCGGCCATCGTCATGGTCTGGGCGTCGGAGGCGGTGAGGTGGTGTCGGGCGGTGAACTCCCAGCGCGAGAAGTAGGTTTCGAGCCGGAAGTCGGGGAGCATGGTCATTTCTCGTCCTCGTTCTGGTGCGCGTTCCGGCGGGCGGGGGCCTGCTTGAGCTCGGCGAGCAGGGTGTAGACGGTCGAGCGGGAGATCCGCAGCGCGGTGGCGACGGCGGGAGCGGCGCGGCGGACGGCGAACACCCCGGCCTGGTCGAGTTCGCGCAGCACGGCGAGCCGGTCCTCGCGGCCGAAGCGTTCGAGCGGGCGGCCGTGCGCGCGGACGTAGCCGCCGATCACGTCGTTCATCCGCTCGGTCCAGTCGCGCTCGAAGAGCGGTTCGGGGCGGGGCGCGGTGGGCGCGGCGAAGCCCGCCAGCAGGGCGGCGGCCTGCTCCAGCGGGCCGCGGTCGAGGTTGACGCACAGCACCGCCGAGGGCCGTCCGGCGTCGTCGCGCAGCACGGCGCTGACGGAGGAGAGCCGGCGCCCGTCGGGCAGCAGCTTCTCGTAGGGGCCGTAGACGCCGGGGGCGGAGGGGTCGAGGGCGTCGAGTTCGCCGAGCATCGACGGGTCGCCGGGGGCCCGGGGGGTCATCGGGTTCCAGACGGCCAGCACCCGGTCGGCGGCGGCGTCGTGCAGCACCACCTCGGCGTACGGCCCGAGCAGCAGGGCCACGGCGCGGCAGGCCGGTCCCCAGGTCCGGACCCGCGGGTCGGGGGTTTCGGTGGTCATGACTGGACTGTACGTCCAGTCCGGACTATTCGTCCAGACGCTGGACCGGCGAAGGCCCCGCCGGCTCCTTGAGTTCCTGGGTTCCATGGGCCGGGCGGGGCCTTCGGTGCGCGGGGGCGATCAGTGGCAGGTGATCAGCATGCCGAGGACGGCGGTGCAGCTGCGGGTGTCCCGGCTGGTGGCCGGGGACGGGTCGGCGGGCGCACCGGCGGTGCGGGCCACGGTGACGTCGAAGCTGCGGATCAGGCTGAGCAGGCCGACCGAGATCGAGAAGTGCCGGGTGGTGCTCGCGCCCTTGGCCAGCGGCGCGGCGAGCGTGCAGGTGAGCTTGCCGCCCGCGATCGCGCAGTCACCGGAGGTCGCCGCCAGCCCGGCCGGGAGGTCGGCGGAGACGGTGGCCGCGGTCACCGTCTCGAGGCCCTGGCCGGTCAGCGTGACGGTGTAGTCGACCCGGCCGCTCAGCAGGTTGCTCACCGGCATGGCGGTGAGGGCGACGCCGAGGTGGGCGCTGGGGGCCGTGTAGGTGAAGCGGTCGGCGGCGACGGCGGCACTGGTGCCGCCGGGCGTGGTGACCTGGACGTCCACCGGCCCGGTCACCGTGGTGGCGGGGGCCGTGGCGGTGCAGCTGGTCTTCGTGCAGCTGAACGCCGTGGCGACCCCGGCCGCGCCGAAGGTCACGGCGGTGGCGCCGTTCAGGTCGGTGCCGGTGACGGTCACCGTGGTGCCGCCGGTCCCGGAGCCGCCGGACGGGCTGATCGCGGCGACGGCCGGGACGGGCAGCGGGAACTTCAGTACGTCGACGGCGTTGCCGGTGAAGTCGGCGAGGTAGCCGCGCCGGCCGTCGCCGGTGACCGCCAGGGTGTACGGGCTGGCGCCGACCGGGACGGTCGCGGTGACCGTCCTACTGGCGGTGTCCACCACGCTGACCGTGTTGTCGGCGTAGTTGGAGACGTACGCGGCGCTGCCGTCCGGGGCGAGCGCGACGGCGTACGGTCCGGAGCCGACGGCGACGGTGCCGACCAGCGTGTTGCCGGTGGTGTCGACGACGCTGGCGGTGCCGTCGTCGGCGTCGGCCGCCCAGAGCCGGGTGCCGTCCGGGCTGAGCGCGAGGCCGAAGACGCTGTGGCCGACGGGAACGGTGGCGCTCACCGTGCTGCTCACGGTGTCGACGACGCTCACCGCCTTGGCACCGGTGGCCGCGACGTAGAGCCGCTTGCCGTCCGCCGAGAGGGCCAGCCCGTGCGGCTCGACACCGACCGGGACGGTGGCGGTCACGGTGTTGGTGGCGGTGTCCAGCACGCTCACGGTGTCGGCCCCGGCGTTGCCGACGTAAGCGCGCGAACCGTCCGCGGAGAGCGCGAGGCCCCACGGCTGGGCGCCGACCGGGACGGTGGCGGTCACGGTGTTGCTCGCGGTGTCGACGACGCTGACGGCGCCGTCGAGGTGGTGGGTCAGGTAGGCACGGTGCCCGTCGGGCGAGAGGGCGACCGCGTAGGAGCCGGTGCCGGCGGTGAAGGTGGCGGCCACCGTGTTGCTCGTGGTGTCCAGCACGCTCACCGCGCCGCTGCTCTGGCTGGTCACGTAGGCCCGGGTGCCGTCCGGCGTGAGCGCCAGGCCCGCCGGGTAGGGCGCCACCGGCACGTGGGCCGTGACGGTCGGCGGCGGGGTGACGGCCTCGGCGGTGGCGGGCTGGGACAGCAGTGCGGCCGTGGCCGCGGCTATCGCGGTCACGGCCGTCCAGGTGCGCCCAGGTGCACGACGTGTTCTCACGGGTCTCTCCAGGATGGTCGGTCAAGGGATGCAACGCCGGTCGCTCCGACCCCCTGCGGATCCGGAGCCGCACGAAGCGTAGAAGCCGGTATGACCTTCCGTCAGGAGCTGATCGGTAATGTCGTCAACTGTTCAGATTCGACCGGGATTCGGCCGTGGCGACCCCCGGTCGCCCCGTCCGTCCCGGCGCCCGCCGCCGGCCGTGAGCGCCCGGGAGCCTGCCGAGGGGGCACCCGGGGGCCTCCGGGGTGCGTGCAGATAATTGGAGTTGTGGAGTCGTATTCGATAGCGTTTCGAACGTGAGGCTGACCAAGAGCACCGACATCGCCCTGCGGATCGCCATGCGGCTGGCCGTACTGGGCGAGGACGCCAACCCGACCACCCGCGAGGTGGCCGAGGCGGTCGGTGTGCCCTACACCCACGCGGCGAAGGTGGTCAGCCGGCTGCAGCACCTCGGGGTGGTGGAGGCCCGGCGCGGGCGCGGCGGCGGACTGCTGCTCACCTTCGCCGGTCGGACCGGCTCGCTCGGACTGCTCCTGCGCGAGCTGGAGGGGGTCGGCGACGTGGTCGGCTGCGAGGACGACCCGCCGTGCCCGCTGCGGGCCGCGTGCCGCCTGCGCGGTGCGCTGCGGACCGCCCAGGAGGCCTTCTTCGCCGCGCTCGACCCGCTCAGCATCGACGACCTGGTGGCCTCCCCCACCGGGCCGGTGCTGCTCGGCCTCACCATCCGCCCCGCGAACCGCTCCACCGGCTGAACCCCGCCCACCCCATCGGCCGACCCCGGCCGGGCCGCGCCTCCGCACGGCCTTTAATACGAATCTTATATACCAGTTAGGAGCCTGACTGATGCTGTCCGCCAAGTCCGCCGAGGTCGTCGAGGCCACCCTGCCCGTCGTGGGCGCCGCCATCGGGGACATCACCGCGCACTTCTACGACCGCCTGTTCGCCGCGCACCCGGAGCTGCTGCGCGACCTGTTCAACCGGGGCAACCAGGCCAACGGCGCCCAGCGGCAGGCGCTCGCCGGGTCGATAGCCGCCTTCGCGAGTGCGCTGATCGCCCACCCCGACCAGCGGCCCGACGCGATGCTCGCCCGGATCGCGCACAAGCACGTCTCCGTCGGCATCACCAACGACCAGTACCGGATCGTCCACGAGCACCTCTTCGCCGCCATCGTCGAGGTGCTCGGCGAGGCCGTCACCCCCGAGGTCGCGGCCGCCTGGGACGAGGTGTACTGGCTGCTGGCCAACGCGCTCGTCGCCATCGAGGACCGGCTGCGCGCCGAGGCCGCCGCCGGCGGCGACCCGGCCGACCTCTGGCGCCCCTACACCGTCGTCGCCCGCTACCAGGAGACGGACGGCGTCACCACCTTCCTGGTCCGCCCGGCCGACGGCGGCCCCGCCCCGGCCTCCCGCCCCGGCCAGTACGTCTCGGTGCGCACCCGCCTGGCCGACGGCGCCCGGCAGATCCGCCAGTACAGCCTCTCCGGCAGTGCCGACGGCGCGCTGCGCTTCACCGTCAAGCGCGAGCCCGGCGGCGAGGTCTCCGCCCACCTGCACGACCACCTGCACACCGGCGACACCGTCGAACTCGCGCCCCCGCTCGGCGACATCGCCCTCGCCGACGGCGACGGGCCGGTGCTGCTCGCCTCGGCCGGCATCGGCAACACCCCGATGACCGCGATGCTCGACCACCTCGCCGCCTCCGGCTCCCTCCGGACCGTCGTCTCGGTGCACGGCGACCGCGACCAGCTCACCCACGCCTTCCGCGCCGACCTCGCCCAGCTCACCGCCAAACTGCCGAACGCCACCGCCCATGTCTTCTACGAGCGGCCGCTCGGCGACTGGCCCGCCGAGCGCACCGGGCTGGTGGACCTGTCCACCGTCGACGTCCCGGCCGGCACCACCGCCTACCTGTGCGGGCCGCTGCCCTTCCTGCGTGCCGTCCGCGAGCAGCTCCTCACGGCGGGCGTCCCGGCGGCGGACATCCACTACGAGGTGTTCGGCCCGGACCTCTGGCTCGCCTGAGCTCCCACGCGGGCTCACCCGAGATCCCGCGCCCGCCGCGGCCCGCTCGGTACGATCGCCAGCGGGCCGACGGCGGCGTCGGACGAAGGGAGGGCCGATGCGGGTCGCGCTGTTCGCCACCTGCGTCAACGACGCGCTGTTCCCCGCCACGGCGGTCGCGACCGTCCGGCTGCTGGAACGCCTCGGCGTGGACGTGGACTTCCCCGCCGGGCAGACCTGCTGCGGGCAGCCGCAGTACAACACCGGCTACCGGCAGGCCTGCGAACCGCTGGTCCGGCGCACCGCGCGGGCCTTCGCCGGGTACGAGCACGTGGTGACGCCCTCCGGCTCCTGCGTCGCGATGGTCCGGGACAACTACCCCCGGATCGGCGCCCGGGCCGCCGCCGACGGCCGGGGCGCCGAACTCGCCGAGGCCGCCGACGCCTTGGCGCCCCGGGTCCACGAACTGACCGAATTCCTCACCGACGTGCTCGGCGTCGAGGACGTCGGCGCGTACTTCCCGCGCACCGTCACCTACCACCCGTCCTGCCACGGCCTGCGCGTGCTCGGCCTCGGCGAGCGGCCGCTGCGGCTGCTGCGCGCCGTCCGGGGGCTGGAGCTGGTCGAGCTGCCCGGCGCCGAGGAGTGCTGCGGCTTCGGCGGCACCTTCGCGGTCAAGAACGCGGCGGTCTCGGCGGCCATGGCCGAGGACAAGCTCGCCCACGCGCTCGGCACCGGCGCCGAAGTCCTGTGCGGCGCCGACAACTCCTGTCTGCTGCACCTCGGCACCACCCTGCACCGCCGGGGCGAGGCGCTGCGCCCGCTGCACCTCGCGGAGATCCTCGCCAGCACCGAGCAGCACCCGTGGAGGCCCTCGTGACCGGCACCTTCCTCGGCCTGCCCGCCTTCCCGCAGGCCGCCGCGGCCGCCGTCCGGGACGGGCGGCTGCGCGCCAACCTGCGGCACGCCACCCACACCATCCGGGACAAACGGGCCCGCGCCGTCGCCGAACTCGACGACTGGGCCGAGCTGCGCGCCGCCGGCAAGGCGATCAAGGACCACACCCTGCGCCATCTCGACCGCTACCTCGTCCAGTTGGAGGAGGCGGTCGCCTCCGCCGGCGGCGCCGTGCACTGGGCGGCCGACGCCGAGGAGGCCAACCGGATCGTCGCCGACCTGGTCCACGCCACCGGCGAGACGGAGGTCGTCAAGGTCAAGTCGATGGCCACCCAGGAGATCGGGCTCAACGAGGCACTCGCCGCCGAGGGGATCACCGCCTACGAGACCGATCTCGCCGAGCTGATCGTCCAGTTGGGCGACGACCGGCCCTCGCACATCCTGGTGCCCGCGATCCACCGCAACCGCGCCGAGATCCGGGAGATCTTCGCCGAGCGGATGGCCGCCTGGGGCCGCCCCGCGCCCGGGGACCTCACCGACTCCCCCGCCGAGCTCGCCGAGGCCGCCCGGCTGCACCTGCGGGAGAAGTTCCTGCGCGCCCGGGTCGCCGTCTCCGGCGCCAACTTCATGGTCGCCGAGACCGGCACCCTGGTGGTCGTCGAGTCCGAGGGCAACGGCCGGATGTGCCTCACCCTGCCGCGCACCCTGATCTCCGTGGTCGGGATCGAGAAGGTCGTGCCCACCTGGCGGGACCTGGAGGTCTTCCTGCAACTGCTCCCCCGCTCCTCCACCGCCGAGCGGATGAACCCGTACACCTCGCTGTGGACGGGGCCGGGGCCGTCGAAGGGGGCCGACGGTGACGGCCCGTCCGCGTTCCACCTCGTGCTGCTCGACAACGGGCGCACCGCCGCGCTCGCCGACCAGGTCGGCCGCCAGGCGCTGCGCTGCATCCGCTGCTCGGCCTGCCTCAACGTGTGCCCGGTGTACGAGCGAGCCGGCGGCCACGCGTACGGCTCGGTCTACCCGGGCCCGATCGGCGCCATCCTGACGCCCCAACTGCGCGGCACCACAAGCCCGGTGGACGCCTCGCTGCCGTACGCCTCCTCGCTCTGCGGGGCCTGCTACGAGGTGTGCCCGGTGGCGATCGACATCCCCGAGGTGCTGGTGCACCTGCGCGAGCGGGTCGCCGAGCAGGGCGGGCACCCGCTGGAGCGGGCCGCGATCGCCGCCGCCGGGTACCTGTTCGACCACCCGGCGGCGCTCGCGGCCGCCGAACGGCTGGCCGGGCGTACCCGCGCCCTGCACCCGCGCCGGCTGCCCGGCCCCGGCCGGGCCTGGACCGGCACCCGGGACCTCCCGCAGGTGCCCGCCGAACCGTTCCGCGACTGGTGGCGGAGGAACCGCTCATGACCGCACGGGAGTCGATCCTCGCCCGGATCCGCGCCGCCCTCGCCGACCCCGCCCCGGCACCGGAACAGCCGATTCCCCGGGACTACCTGCGTACCCACAGCCCCGACGATCCGGCGGCGCTGCTCGATCTGCTGCACCACAACCTGGCCGACTACCGGGCCCGCGTCCACCGCTGCACCGAGGCCGAACTCCCCGGCGCCCTGGCCGGGTTGCTGACCGAACGCGGCAGCCGTACGGTCGCCGTGCCGCCCGGCCTGCCGCCCGCCTGGCTCGGCGCCGCCACCGTCACGGCCGTCCCGGACGACGGCACGCTCACCGCCGCCCGGCTCGACACCGTGGACAGCGTCGTCACCGGCTGCGCGCTCGCGATCGCCGAGACCGGGACGATCGTGCTGGACGGCGGACCTGGCCAGGGGCGGCGGCTGCTCAGCCTCGTCCCGGACCACCACCTGTGCGTCGTCCGGGCCCCCGGGCAGGTCGTCGCCTCCGTGCCGCTCGCCCTGCCCCGGCTCGACCCGGCCCGCCCGCAGACCTGGATCTCCGGGCCCTCCGCGACCAGCGACATCGAACTCGACCGGGTCGAGGGCGTGCACGGCCCGCGCACCCTGGAGGTCCTGCTGGTCGAGGGCTGACCGGCGGCCGCCGTGGCGTCACCGGACCGGACGCGCGCGAACGGCTCACCGCGGGCGCAGCTCCAGCGTGCAGCACTTGGCCCCGCCGCCGCCCTTCAGCAGTTCCGAGACGTCCACCGGGACGGGCTCGTAGCCGTGCTCGGCGAGCCGCCCGGCCAGGTTCTTCGCCGCCTCGGGCAGCAGCACCCGGCGGCCGTCCGAGACCGCGTTGAGGCCGAAGACCTCGGCGTCGGCCCGGTCGGCGAGGATCGCGTCCGGGTACAGGGTGCGCAGCACGGCCCGGCTGTCGGCGTCGAAGGCCTCCGGGTAGTACATGACGTGGTCGTCGGCGAGCACCGCCAGCGCCGTGTCCAGGTGGTAGAAGCGCGGGTCGACCAGGGTCAGGGTCACCACCGGGACGCCGAACACCTCGCCCGCCTCGGCGTGCGCGGCCCGGGAGGTGCGGAAGCCCGTCCCGGCGAGCACCCGGCGGCCGGCCACCAGGTGGTCGCCCTCGCCCTCGTTGACGTGCCCGGCGCGGCGCACCTCCCGGTAGCCGTGCGCCCGGAACCAGGCCTGGTAGGCCTCGGATTCGGCGGCCCGCTCCGGGTAGCGGAAGGTGGCGACCAGCGCCCGGCCGTCCAGCACGGTCGCGCCGTTGGCGGCGTACACCATGTCGGGCAGGCCGGGCACCGGGTCGATCAGCTCGACGGTGTGGCCGAGGCGGCGGTAGAGCCAGTACAGCCGCTCCCACTGGCGGACGGCGAGCGCGGTGTCGGTGGGCTGCGCCGGGTCCATCCACGGGTTGATCGCGTAGTCCACGGTGAAGTGGGTCGGTCGGCACATCAGGTAGCGCCGCGGCCGGGCGGTGCGCTCCGGGGTCTGCGTGGGCATTGCTCAACCGTCCTCGGTTGCGGGGGAGTTCAGGGGTTCCGTTCCACTTCGGCTGCCCCGTCGATGCCGTTCGCACACCCGCGCGGGCGCCCCCGGCGGGCGCAGGCCCCCGCGCACCCGGCGCGGGCACCGGCGCACGCGTGCCCGGGTGTCACCAGCGGACCGCGCCGAAGTCCACCGACGCGGGCCGCCGACCCCGGCAGCGGTCGGCGAGCGCCCGCAGCCGTACCGCCGCCTCCCCGGCGGGCATCCGGCGCCGCTCGCCGTGGCCGGGGAGCAGCCACTCGAAGCACAGCGTGCCCAGGCTGCGGTCCAGCGAGGCGGAGAGTTCCTCGATCGAGTACCAGGTGACGGTGTCGTACACCTCCAGGTCCCCGGTGGTGCGGGACCAGTACAGGGTGTCGCCGGTGAAGCAGTAGCGCTCGTCGGCCAGGTACAGCACGCTGCCACGGGTGTGGCCGGGGAAGGGGTGGGCGGTGACGCCCGGGGCGATCTCCACCGGGTCGACGCCGCGCAGCACCCGGTCGGCGTCGGGCGCGGCCTCCAGGTCGCCCTCGTGGATCCAGAGCCGGGCGCCGAACCGCTCGGCGTACGCCCGGCCGTGCGCGGCGTGGTCACGGTGCGTCAGCAGGACGTCGGTGACCGGGCCGAGCGCCTCGTAGCGGGCGGCCAGCGGCTCGGCGTAGCGGGGCGTGTCGACCATCAACCAGCCCGTGGCGCGGCGCAGCAGGTAGGAGTTGGCCCCCGCGGTGTGGCGGGAGTTGTGGCCGAGCAGCAGCAGGCCGTCGTCGAGGGCGAGCGGGAAGGGGTCGGTGGCCGGGTCGAGCGGGCCGGTGCCCGGGCGGATGGAGCGGGTGGGGCAGGCGTGGGCGGCGGCGAGCAGGCTGCGGTGCTCGGCCTCGTCACGCGGCTGGCGGACCAGCTCGGAGCGGCCGGCGTGCTCGCGGATCAGCCCGGGCGCGAGCTGCCGGGCCACGTCGCAGTTGGTGCAGCGGTCGTCGACGGACCACTGTCCGGGCATGCCGGAGGTCGGGTTCATAGCCATGGATGTCTTCCCCCTGGAAGGACGGCGGCCGCGTCGGCCGCACCCTTCGAGGATCGTCCGGGCGGGCCCAAAAGCGGAAGGGGGCGGGGATCTTGTGGTTTCCGGGGCCCGGCGCTCTACGCGTCGGGCGGGGCACGTGGCCCATCTCACGTGCCCCCGAGGGCACCTACGGTGGCGTAGGTCACTTGAATAGGTGAACTATCTCCTTCATGCCGAACCTCCAGGAGACCCTTGACCTCAGTTCGTATGCCGCCCTCGGCGACAGCTTCACCGAGGGTCTGAACGACCCCGGCGCCGACGGCGCCTTCGCCGGCTGGGCCGACCGCCTGGCCGGACTGCTCGCCGACGGACGACCGCCGGGCGGGTTCCGCTACGCCAACCTCGCGGTGCGCGGCCGGCTGCTGGACCAGATCGCGGCCGAGCAGGTGCCGCAGGTCCGCCGGCTCCAGCCCGACCTGGTCACCTTCTGTGCCGGCGGGAACGACATCCTGCGGCCCGGCAGCGACCCGGACGAGGTCGCCGAGCGCTTCGAGGCCGCGATCGTCCAACTCACCGAGTCCACCGGGACGGTGCTGATCTGCACCGGCTTCGACACCCGCGACGTGCCGCTGTTCAAGCACCTGCGCGGCAAGATCGCCACCTACAACGGGCACATGCGGGCGGTCGCCGACCGCAACGGCTGCAAGGTCGCCGACCTCTGGTCGCTGCGCGCCGTCCAGGACCGCCGAGCCTGGAGCGAGGACCGGCTGCACCTGTCCCCCGAAGGCCACCAGCGGGTCGCCCTGCTGGCCGCCCGCTCGCTGGGGCTGCGCACCGAGCAGGACCCGGAGGCGCCCTGGCCGGCCACTCCGGAGCTGTCCGCCGCCGACCAGCGGCGCGAGAACCTCCAGTGGGCCCGCGAGTACCTGCTGCCCTGGGTCGGCCGACGGCTGCGCGGGGAGTCCTCGGGCGACCACGTCGAGGCCAAGCGCCCCGACCTGATGCCGCTCTGACGATTCGTCAGACCTCCTCGGGTGCTGCGATCCGGGTGATCCGTGTGGTCCGCACGGCCCACGCGGTCCGCAGCGCCCGGTGCACCAGCGCGGCGAACGCGGCGCCGACCAGGTACCAGAGCAGGTCCGGCGGATTGAACGTCGACCCGAGCACCAGCCGGACCAGCCCGCTGCGCCGCCCCAACGCGTCGGGCACCCCGGTGAGTTGGAACAGCTCCACCACCCAGCTCAGTCCCGCCGCCACCACGGCCGCCCGCACCGGCCGCACCCCGGGCGCGACCGACACCACCAACGCGTACACCAGCACCGTGTAGAGCGCGTCCCCGGCGTACTTCGCGACGTCCCCGCCCAGCACGGCCCGTGCCCCCAGCCCGGCCGCCACCGTCACCCCGGCCGCCGCCAGTGCCACCACCCGCCACCGCAGGCTCCCCCGAAGATCATCCACACGCCCCACCCTACGGGCCGGCCGGCGCATTCCGGACACGTCCTCCCCGCCTCACCCGGCGACCCGGCGGCGGTGACGGGGCCCCGACCGAGCTGCCCTCCGCCGCGGGCTCTGTCAGGATGGGCGTCTGCCACCTCGGGCGGCGCGAAAGGACGGCGGTGCGGTGGAGCTCGACCCGAAGAGACTGCTGATCCTGCGCCAGATCGCCGACGCCGGCAGCGTGGCGGGCGCCTCGCGCGCGCTGGGCCACACCCCGTCCGCGATCTCCCAGCAGCTGGGCCGCCTGGAACGCGAGGTCGGCGTCCCGCTGGTGGACCGCACCGGCGGGCGGGCCGAACTCACCGCCGCCGGGCGCCTGCTGGCCGGCCACGGCGACCGGATCGGCCAAGCGCTCCAGGATGCCGCCCGCGACCTGCGCGCGCTCGGCGGCGCCGCCGCCGGCCCGGTCGCCATCGGCCTGCCGCCGCCCGCCATCACCTTCTTCGCCACGACCGCCGTCCACGTCCTCGCCCGCACCCACCCCGACCTCGCCCCCCGCCTGGTGGAGAGCGGCCGCCAGGACGGACTGCGCGCGCTGCGGCTGGGCGAACTGGACCTGCTGGTCATCGAGGACGACCAGCAGGAACCGACCCCGCTGCCGAACGGCGTGGAGGCGAGCGTCATGGTCGAGGACGCCTACCGCCTGGTCGTCCCGCACGACTGGCCCGCGCCCACCGACGCCGCCCAGCTGTCCGCGCGCCCCTGGATCGGCGCCCCGGCCGGCTCGCCCCGGCAGCTGGCCTTCCAGCGCCTGGCCGCCGAGCACGGCATCGTGCCCTCGGTCGAGCACACCGCCCGCTACCGCTTCGCCGTCTACAGCATGCTCGCCGCCCGCCTGGGCGCCGCGATCCTGCCCGCCCACGCGGCCGCCCTGATCGGCCCGGGCGCCGGCACCGTCACCACCCTGCCGGTGCCCGGCACCTACCTGGTGCGCCTGCTGCGCCGCACCGGTCCGTGGGGGGCGCCCCCGGCGGTGCGGGCGGCGGCCGAGGCGCTGCAGAGCGCGCTGCTGATGACGAGTGAGCGGCTGGCGGCCCAGGGGCTGACCGAGGGCGAGCCACGCGTGAACGGGCACCTGGTCGACCCCAGCGAGCAGGCCGCACCCGACGGGCAGGGCCCGCCCACCGCGACGCCGTAAGCGTTGCTGAACGCCGGGAGTGAGCTGTGCTTTCTGGTGCCTCGCGCAGCCCTCTGCCAGCGTGACCGGGTGACCACGATCGCGGACGCGCCGCCTCCTGTCCCCGAGGACCGCAGGCCCTCCACCGTTCCTGAGGACCACCGGCCCTCCAGTGCCCCCGGCGGCACCCCCGCCGTCGCCCCGGCCGCTGGAGCGGGCCGGGCCGAGCGGCTGCGCGAGCGGGCGCGCCGCGCCACGCGCCCGCTCCAATGCGTGGCCTGGGCCGCCGTCCTGGTCGGCGCGGCGACCACGGCCTTCGCGCCATGGGGATCGACCACCTGGTACGACGGCTGGATCGGCGCGGCCGCCGCGGCCGCGCTCGCGGCACTGGCCGCACCGGCGCGCCTGCTTCTGCGCCGGCGCCCGCGCCCCGGCGCCGCACTCCTCGCCCTGTTCAGAGGCACCCTGCTCGCCCTGATGCTCTGCGTCTTCGCCGGCTGCTTCGCCTTCGCCCTCAGCGGCTGGTCCCACGAGCGCGACCTCGACCACGCCGCCACGCTGCGGGTGACGGCCACCGTCACCGGCTGTCGGTCCACCGGCGACTCCAGCACCGCGTGCACCTACCACTGGTCGGCGGGCGAGCGCGAGTACAGCACCAGCGAGGGCGCGGACGACCGGTGGCCCGACGGGCACCGGGTGAGCGTACGGATCGATCCCGCGCACCCGCAGCGGGCGCCCGTGGTCGGCGGCGCCTACTGGGCGCTGTGGATCGCGGTTGCCGTGGGCGGGCTCGGTACCCCGTGCGCGCTGTGCGTCTGGTGGCTCCTGGAAGCCCCCACGGACGACTGACCCCGGACGCCGCCCTAGGGCGTGTTTGCAAAGTCCCGCCTGGTCCGACGCGACTTTGCAAACACGCGCTATGCGCCCCCGGACACCCGGTCAGGTACCGCGCGCCCGGTCAGTGCCCGGTCGGCGTGGAGGCGGCCACGTCCGCGACGCTGTTCCGAGGCCATGAGACCCCCTCAGCGGGCACCGCCGTCCGCGCCGGCGGCCGCAGGAAGCACCCCGCGCCGCAGGAACCGACGTCAGGCGCCGGACGTCACTCCCCCTGCAGGCCGTTCGCGCAGGTCGTGGGCGGGTGGGAGCCGGAAGGGACGGGCGGGGAGCGGTGACACAGGTGATCGGCGCGGTGGACGGGGCCGTGGTGGACAGGGCCGTGACGGACGCGGACAGGGCGGACTCGAACGGGGTGGGGCCGCAGGGCCACCGGGCCTTCGCGGTGGCCGGGTTCGCCTCGGGGCAGGACGGACGCGCGCGGGAGCGTGGGAAGGCCTTGCGCCGGCGGGTGCCGCGGGAGCGGCATGCCGAGTTCGCACCCGCGGCGGGGCGGCCGACGGCCGTGGAGGCGATCGAGGCCTCCAACGCGGGCCGGATCGCCGAGCTGGTGCCGATCCGAGTGGGACGGATGGCCGCCACGCCGTTCGCGTTCCTGCGCGGTTCGGCCGGGCTGATGGCCGCCGATCTGATGGGCACACCGGACACCGGGGTGGGCGCCCAGCTGTGCGGGGACGCGCACGCCGCCAACTTCGGCCTGTACGGGGACGCCCGCGGCCGGCTGGTGATGGACATCAACGACTTCGACGAGACCGTGCCCGGCCCCTGGGAGTGGGACCTCAAGCGGCTGGCCGCGAGCCTGGTGCTGGCCGGCCGCGAGACCGGGGCCGACGAGGCCACCGTCCGGGAGGCCGCCGAGCACGCGGCCGGCTCCTACCGCCGGACCATGCGCACGCTCGCCAAGCTGCCCGCGCTGGACGCCTGGAACGCCGTCGCGGACGAGCAGTTGGTCTCCTTCACCGAGGCGCACGACCTGGCCGAGGTGCTGCAGAAGGTCGGCGCGAAGGCGCTGGGCAACACGAGCGCCAGGTTCGCCGCCCGCAGCACCGCCCGCACGGCGGACGGCGGCCTGCGGTTCACGGCCGCTCCCCCGGTGCTCACCGAGGTGACCGACGCGACCGCGCGGGCCGTCGCGGAGTCGCTCGGCCCGTACGTGGCGACGGTGCCCGCCGAGGTGCGCACCCTGCTGTCCCGCTACCGGGTGCAGGACGTGGCGTTCCGGGTGGTGGGCACGGGCAGCGTCGGCACCCGCTCGTACGTGGTGCTGCTCACCGACCACCGGGACCAGCCGCTGGTGCTCCAGGTGAAGGAGGCCCGCCCGTCGGCGCTGCTGCCCTACCTGGAGCGCGCCGGCCACCCGGTGGCCGGGCAGGACGGCCACGAGGGCCGCCGGGTGGTGCTCGGGCAGAAGCACATGCAGGTGGTCAGCGACACCCTGCTGGGTTGGACGACGGTGGACGGACTGCCCTACCAGGTACGGCAGTTCCGCAACCGCAAGGGCAGCGTCGACCCGGCCGCGCTGCTGCCGGGCCAACTGGACGACTACGCCCGGATCACCGGCGCCCTGCTGGCCCGGGCGCACGCGCACACCGTCGACCCCGGCCTGCTGGCCGGCTACTGCGGCAAGAGCGAGGAACTGGACGAGGCGGTCGCCGCCTTCGCGGTCGCGTACGCGGACCGGACCGAGGCCGACCACGCCGACCTGGTCGCGGCGGTGCGCGGCGGCCGCCTGCCGGCCGAGCACGGGGTCTGAGTCACACGGTCTGGACCACCGGGGTCCGCGCCGGCGAGGTCCGCATCAGCGCGGACTGCGTCAGCGCGCCAGGAACGGCGCCACCGCGGCGACGTACTCGGCGGGCCGGGCACTGTGCACCAGGTGCCCGGCCTCGATGGTGACCAGCTGGCAGTCCGGGATCAGCCGGGCGAGTTCGGCCAGCCGCTCCTGCGGGATGTGGCTGGCCGAACCGCCCGCGACCAGCAGGGTGCGGGCGGTGATCCTCGACATCCCCTCCCGCCAGGCCGGGTCGGGGGTGTCGATCTGCGCCTTGACCGCCTTCACCACGGCCCAGTCGAAGTGCACCGGCTCGTCCGGCGCGTCCGGCACCGCACTGGCCGGGCGCGAGTACGGCGCCGGGATGTCCTCCAGGACCAGGCGGTCGATCCGTTCCGGCCGGGCCTGGGCGACCAGGTAGCCGACCGCGCCGCCCATCGAGTGGCCGACCAGGTCGACCCGGGCCAGGCCGAGCGCGTCGAGGAAGGCGAGCACGTCGTCGCGCATCTCCTCCAGGCCGTACGGGGTGGTGCGGCCGCTGTCGCCGTGGCCGCGCAGGTCGAGCGCGTACACGTGGTGCCCTGGCGCGAGGGCGGGCAGGACGGCGTCCCAGTCGGTGGCGCGCTCGCCGAGGGCGTGCAGCAGCACCAGCGGCGGACCGTCCACCGGGCCGCTCTCGCGGTAGGCGATCGTCAGCTCGGGCAGTTCCACGGTCCGGATCTCGGTCATGCTCGTCACCGTACGCGCCGACCGGCCGTCACCGGACGGGTGTTCGCCCACGGCTCACCGCGACCGGCTCGCCCGCCGTGTCGCGGGCCGCCGCCCGGCCGGCGAGCACCGAGGCCAGGACGGCGAGGGCGGCGACCGCCGCGCACACCGCGCTGGTGGCCAGGTAGGCGGAGCGGTGGCCGCCGCCCCCGGCCGTCTGCCGCAGGTACACCCCGGACAGCGCCGAGACCGAGACCGCCGCCGCGATCCGCTGCGCCATCTGCAGGATCGCCCCGCTCACCCCGGCCGCCTCGGCGGGCGCGTGGCGCAGCACGTACGCCTGGTTCGTGGCGCCCATCAGGCCGATCGAGGCACCGCCGCACAGTTGCAGCAGCGCCAGCAGCCAGGGCAGGACGGCGGCGGGCGCCCAGTGCGCGACCAGTCCGCTCGCCAGCATGACCAGGGCGGAGCCGGTCATGCCCGCGGTGACGGTGCGTCGGCCGAAGCGCTGCACCACCCGCCAGGCCAGCGCGGAGGCGACGCCCATGGCCAGCGCCGAGGGCAGTGCGACCAGCGCCGCGCCCATCGGGGAGAGCCCGAGGCCGTCCTGGAGGAACATGGTGAGCACCAGTCCGGCGGCGAGCGAGGAACCGAACTGCGCCATCGCGGTCGCGGTGCCGAGCGCGTACGGCGCGGAGCGGGTGAGCGCCGGGTGAATCAGGGGGTGGCCGCCGACGCGGGCGTAGCGGCGCTGCCACCAGGCGAGCGCGCCGAGCAGCAGGACGGCGGCGGCCGTGCAGGCCAGCCAGCCGGTCCAGCCGGGCGGTTGGACGAACGGCAGCATCAGGGCGAGGGTGAGCGCGGCGACCAGCAGCAGGCCGACCGGGTCGAGGTCGGCGTGCCGGGCGCTCGGGCGGGGCCTTGGCAGGTGACGCACCGCCAGCGCGACGGTGGCCAGGCCGAACGGCACGTTCAGCAGGAAGGTCAGCCGCCAGCCGTGCTCCGGGCCGACGGCCGCCAGGACCGCGCCGCCGATCGGCGGGCCGAGCGCGAAGGCCAGCCCGCCGGTGACGGCGTACATGCCGAGGGCGCGGGCCCGCAGCTGGCCGTCGAAGACGTCCTGGAGGGTGCCGATCATCTGTGAGTTGACCAGTCCGGCGCCGACGCCCTGGAGCAGCCGGGCGGCGATCAGCACCCCGGGCGTGGCGGCGGTCGCGCAGACCAGGCTGACCAGGGTGAACAGGGCGAGGCCGGTGACGAAGAACCACTTGCGGCCCCGGACGTCGCCGAGCCGGCCGCCGGGGATCAGCGCGAGGCCGAAGGCGAGCGAGTAGCCGGCGACGATCCACTGCAGGTGGGCGGGCTGGGCGTGCAGGCTCTCGCGCAGCGCCGGGATGGAGGTGTTGAGGACGGACTGGTCGAGCAGCGTGGTGAAGCCGCCGGCGACGCAGACCAGCAGGACGCGGCGCCCGGCGGCGTCGAAGCGCTCGCGGGGCGCGGCGGCTGTCCGGGCCTTCGAAGACCTCACGGTTCGACCACCACCAGCGCGTAGCGGGCCTCGTCCGGGCCCGGGGCGCGGAAGCGGCTGGTCCCGGAGACGTAGCGCAGGCAGTCGCCGGGGCCGAGCAGGTGCGGCTCACCGTCGACGGTCAGCTCCAACGTCCCCTGGAACACCCAGAGGTGGTGTTCCAGGTCCGCCACGCAGGGGCGGTCGTAGGCGATGTCGGCGCCGGCTGGCAGGCGGCCCTCGACGATCTCGGCGCGCAGCGAGCCGTGCGGCGGGGAGACCGACCGGCGGACGAAGCCGGTGGCCTCGTCGCGCCAGACCCGCTGGTCCTCGGCCCGCACCAGCCGGGCCGGCGCCGACTCGACCTCGGCGAGCAGCCTGGACATGGTCCGTCCGTACACGGCGCAGAGCCGTCCGAGCAGCGCGGCGGTCGGGCTGACCTCGGCGCGTTCGACCCGCGACAGCGTGGACCGGCTGATGTCCGCCAGCCGGGCCAACTCCTCCAGCGTCCAGCCCCGTTCCACCCGCAACTCGGCGAGCCGGTTGGCGAGCCGCTCGTCGGCGGCCGTCTCGATTCCCATATTCGCGATGCTATCCCGGATATGAGATCGCTTCCGGGGCCCGGAGCGCGTATCGGTGGAATGACCGATGTGCGGCGGGCGGGGGCGCGGCCATAGTCCTCGGGAGATCACTCGCGGGTGGCCGTGCGGTGCGCCCGGTTTTCGAAAGGACCTTCTGTGGACGCGTATGCGGATCTGGTGTTCGTCGGTGGGAGGGTGGTCACGGTCGATGCGGAGTTCACCGTCGCCTCGGCCCTGGCGGTGACCGGCGGGGTCATCAGCGCCGTCGGCGGGCGCGACGACGTCGCGCCGCTCGTCGGGCCCGCCACCCGCGTCGTCGACCTGCGCGGGGCGACGCTGCTTCCCGGCATCAACGACTCGCATCTGCACGGATGCGCCTTCGGCATGGCGACGCCGCCGCTCTCCCTCGACCTCGGCCACCCGGCCGTGTCCTCGCTGGCGGACGTGGTCGCGGCGGTGGCGGAGGCCGTCGGGCGGGTTCCGGGCGGACAGTGGATCACGGGGCACGGCTGGGACACCGGTTACCTCGACGAGTGCGTCGCCGATCCGTCGCGGTCGCCCTCGCGGCGCGACCTCGACGCCGTGAGCCCGGACCACCCCGTCGTCCTGTACTCCTTCTCCGGGCACGCCACCTGGGTCAACTCCAAGGCCCTGGAACTCATCGGGATCGACCGGCAGACCGTCGCGCCGCCCGGCGGGGCCATCGTCGTGGACGAGGCCGGGGAGCCGACCGGGCTGCTCCACGAGGGGGCGCAGGCCCTCGTCCAGAACGCGCTGCCGCCGCTCGGCCGGCAGGAGCGGACCGACGCGATCCGGTCGACCCTCGCCACGCTCGCCCGGCTCGGCGTGACCAGCTACACCGAGCCCGGGCTCGGCCCCGGCGGTGACGGCATCATGCGGGGCGCGCTCGGCGCGGAGACCCTCGACGTCTACCGCCGGCTGCTGGCCGACGGCGAACTGACCGCCCGCGTCGGCGTCCTGCTCCTGCCCACCGGAATGGCGAGCAGCGCCGACGAGTTCGCCCGCACCCTCGCCCTGCTCGACGAGTCCGGCGACGCCGATCCGCGCCGCCTCGCGATCCACGGGGTCAAGATCTTCGCCGACGGCATCGTCCCCAACCGGACGTCCTGGATGCACGAGCCGTACGTCGGCGGCGGCTGCGGCTCGCTGTGCGTCGGCGGCGAGACCGACGCCGAGCGGATCGCCGAGATCGGGGCCATCATCCGGCACGCCCACGCCGCCGGGCACCAGTTGGGCGTCCACGTCACCGGCGACCGGGCCATCGACACCGTCGCGGACGCCTTCGCCGCGGCCATGGCCGAGCACCCGCGGCCGGACGCCCGCCACTACGTCATCCACGGCGACTTCCTCACCGCGCACAGCATGAAGGTGCTGGCCGCGCACGGCTTCGGCGTCAACATGAACCCCACCATCAAGTGGACTGTCGCCGACATGGAGGAGGAGTTCGTCGGCGCCGGACGGGCCGCGTACGCATGGCCCTACCGCGATGCCCTCGACGCCGGCGTGCGGGTCGCGAGCGGGTCCGACGCCCCCGTCACATACCCGGACTGGCGCCAGGGCGTCGCCACCATGATGCTGCGCGAGTCGAAGGCCGCCGGCCGGGTCAGCGGCCCCGAGCAGCGCATCGGCCTGGCCGAGGCGATCCGCACGTACACCGTCGACGCGGCCTGGCAGGACTTCGCCGACGACTGGAAGGGCTCCCTGGAGCCGGGCAAGGTCGCCGACCTCTGCGTGCTCGACGGGGACCTGCTCACCGCCGACCCCCACGACATCCCGCAGCTGCCCGTCGTCCTCACCGTCGTGGACGGACGGGTCGTGCACGACGCCCTGCGCGATTGACGTCTTCCGGGCACATGATCATCCTTGGATGATGGCAGCGGAGCGGAGCACGGCGGACATCCTGGACGCGGCCCTGCACGTCCGTGCGGCCGCCAGGAGCGCCACGAGCGGCGCGACCGGCGTCGACGCGGTCCTGGCGGCGCTGTCGGAGGTGGTGGAGTACGACCACGCCTCGCTGGCCCGGTGGGATCCGCTGCGTCGGCGCCACACCACGCTGGCCGGCAGCTACCCGGACGACGCCACGGCCTACATCGAGACCCGCCTCCACCACGATCCGGTGTTCCCCGTGCTCCGCAGCCCGGCCCGGGGCGGCCTCTGGCTCAGGGACGTCCCCGGGCAGCTCCTGGCGGTGTCCCCGGGATTCCAGCAGGTGCTGTCGCCCCTCGGCATCGAGGACGGCGTGGCCCAGTGCCTGTTCGCCGCCGACGGCCGGTACGTCGGCATGCTGAACGTCAGCACCCGCCGACCGCGGCGCTCGTCCGATCCGGCGCGCGCCGTGGTCACCCTGCTCACCGAGTCCCTCGCGGCGGCCGTCGCCCCTCACCCGGGGCCGCCGCCCGAGGAGGTCGCCGCCGCAGGCCCCGCCGAGCCCGCCGAGCCCGCCGAGCCCGCCCGGCGGCCTGGCGGGCTCTCCCCACGGGAGCTCCAGGTACTGGCCGAACTGACCGCCGGCCGCACCAACCGGGAGATCGCCGAGCGGCTGTACATCACGCCGCGCACGGTCGGGACCCACATCGAGCACATCCTCGCCAAGCTCGACCTCCCCAACCGCGCGGCCGCCGCCGCCCGAGCGGCCGCCTGGGGCATCGAACCCGCCCGCTGACGCGCGCCCGGCGGCGCACGACGCTCGGACCACGGGCGCACCGCACCCGCCCCACCGGATCCCGCCCCACCCCAGAGGGCCTTCGGCGACCGTCTGACGGACCGCATTCGGGCAGGTCACAGGCCCGGTCGGCGCAGCCGGACCGGGGTTGACGGTGACCCCTCCTTCCACCACCCTTCCACTAATCGAATAGTGAAAGGGTACTTTGCCAGTGCGCTTGTTCCCCCCGTCACGCCGACCCGCCGCCCTGGCCTGGAGCCTGGCCGCGGGATTCGCCGCGCTCTACACCTGTGTCGCCGTCAACCGGCACCGACGCGGCCTGACCAAGGCCTACGACCTGGGCATCTTCGAGCAGGCCATCCGCGCCTACGCGCACGGCCAGGCGCCGATCGTGCCGCTCAAGGGGCCCGGATACCACCTGCTCGGGGACCACTTCCACCCGCTGATCGCCGTACTCGCCCCGGCCTACCGGGTGTTTCCGAGTCCGGTCACCCTGCTGGTCGCGCAGGCGCTGCTCATGGCGCTGGCGGTCGTACCGCTCACCCGGTGGGCGCACGAGGTGGGCGGGCCGCGAGTCGCGCTGGTGATCGGGTGCGTCACCGGGGCGTCCTGGGGCATCGTCCGGGCCGCCGGTGACGACTTCCACGAGATCGCCTTCGCCGTCCCACTGTTGGCCTTCGCGGCCACCGCACTCGGCCGGCGCCGCCACCTGACCGCTGCGCTGTGGTCGCTGCCGCTGCTCCTGGTGAAGGAGGACCTCGGCCTGACCGTGGCCGCCGTCGGCCTGCTGATCGCCTGGCAGTCGCGGCAGGACCGGCGCAGCCCGCTGCCGGGACTCGCGCTCGCGGGCGTCGGGGTCACGGCCACCACGCTCACCATGCTCGTGGTGCTGCCCTCGTTCAACCCGCACGGCGGCTTCGACTACTGGCAGCAACTCGACGGCGGCGGGCAGCCCTCCGCCTGGTCGCTGGCGGCCCGGATCGGCTGGCCCCCGGTCAAGTGGCTGCTGCTGTTCCTGCTCGCCGCGACCGCCGGCTTCCTCGGGCTGCGCTCGCCGCTGATCCTGCTCTGCGCACCCACCCTGGCCTGGCGGCTGCTCTCCTCCAACCCGCACTACTGGGGTGTCAGTTACCACTACAGCGCGGTGCTGATGCCGCTCGTGATCGCGGCCCTGGTGGACGCCCTCACCCGCGCCCACCCGCGCCGGGCGCGGCGCGCGCTCACCGCCGCCGCCCTGGTGGCGGCCGTGACCGTGCCGGTCTATCCGCTGCACGAGGTGGTGATGCCCGAGGCGTGGCGCACCTCCCCCCGGCTCACCCACGTCCGGGCGGTGCTCGACTCGATACCCGACGGCGCGACCGTCGCCGCCTCCAACCGGCTCGCCGCGCAGCTGACCAGCCGGGACACCGTCACCCTGGTCTGCCAGGAGCCGACCGGGCCCGGGCCCGAGTGGGTGGTCGCCGACCGGACGGACCCGAGCGTGCAGGCCCCGTGCGCGGCGGCCGCCACCGCCCGGATGCTGACGGAGTACGAGCAACGCGGCTACCGGCGGGTCATCGACGCGGACGCCCTCCTGCTGCTGCGACGGCCCTGATCGTCCGCACCGCCCGGCACCCCCCGGTCCGGCTTGACCCGCGCACCGCCGTACGCCACTATTCCACTATTGAACTAGTGAAAGGTCGAATCGCGTGTGATCGAGTACCGCATCGAGCGGCGCAGCGGGGTCGCCACGTACCAGCAGATCGTTCAGCAGACGAAACAGGCCCTGCGGCTCGGGCTGCTCCAGCCCGGAGACAAACTGCCGACCGCGCGGGAGGTGGTCGAGCTGACCGCGATCAACCCCAACACCGTGCTGAAGGCCTATCGCGAACTGGAACGCGAGGGCCTGGTCGAGCCCCGGCCGGGGCTCGGCACCTTCGTCCGGCGCTCGCTCGCCCGGCCGGAGGCGGCCGCCGACGGGCCGCTGCGCGCGGACCTGGTCGGCTGGGTGGACCGGGCCCGGGAGGCCGGGCTGGAGCGTGAGGACATCTCCGCGCTGATGGCGTCCGTCCTGGAACAGCGTTTCGACACCGGGGTCTCCCCGGCAACACCGAGTTAAGGACACTGGGGGGACCGGGTGAACGACCCGACGAACACGCCGCCGGCATCGGCGGCGCCTTCGATACCGGCAGCGCCGCACGCACCGGCGGCGCTGGCGGCCGACGGCCTGGGCATGCGGTACCGGCGCGACTGGGCGCTGCGCGACTGCACCTTCGCCGTCCCGGCCGGGCGGATCTGCGGGGTGGTCGGCGCCAACGGCGCGGGCAAGAGCACCCTGCTCGGCATCGCCGCCCGCCTGCTCACCCCCACCGAGGGTGAGCTGCGGGTGTTCGGTGAGCCGTCCACCACCGACGACCTGCGCGCCCGGACCGCGTACGTGGCCCAGGACAAGCCGCTCTACCCCGGCTTCACGGTGGCCGAGACGCTACGGCTCGGCCAGGAGCTGAACCCGGCCTGGGACCAGGACTTCGCCCAGCAGATCATCGACCAGGGCGAGTTGAGGCCCAAGGCGAAGATCGGATCGCTCTCCGGCGGCCAGCGCACCCGGGTCACCCTCGCGCTCGCCCTCGGCAAGCGCCCCGACCTGCTGCTGCTCGACGAGCCGATGGCCGACCTCGACCCGCTCGCCCGGCACCAGCTGATGGGCACGCTGATGGCCGAGGCCGCCGAGCGCGGCACGACCATCGTGGTCTCCTCGCACCTTCTCCCCGAGCTGGACGGCGTCATCGACCACCTGCTGCTGGTGCAGTCCGGGCGGGTCCGCCTCTGCGGCGACCTGGAGGACCTGCTGGACGGACACCAGCTGCTCACCGGCCCGGCCGGCACCGCGCTCCCCACGGGCGTCCTGGTCGAGCAGCGCTCCACCGGCCGTCGGGTCGACGTGCTGGTCCGCACCGGGGAACCGTTGGACGGCCCGTGGGAGGGCGGCCGGCCGAGCCTGGAGGAGCTGCTGCTCGGCTACCTCCGGGCCCCGGCCACCGCCGGGCCGGCCACGCAGGCGCAGACGACCGAGAACGGGATCGCCGCATGAGCACCGACGTCCTGACCGAGCGCGCCGCCACCGCGCCCGCCGCGCCGGAGTCGCCGACCCGGCGCCGCCGGGGCAGGCTGCTCTGGCTGACCTGGCGCCAGAGCCGCATCACGCTGTGGGCGATCGCCGGCCTGCTGGTCCTCGCCTCGGCCACCCTGCTCTGGCTCCACTTCTCCCTCCAGCAGATGGTCGACGATCTGGACCGGGCCGGCTGCTACGACTCCGACACCTGGAGCACGATCAACTGCTGGTCCCTGATCGACCCCATCGACAGCCGCTCCGTGGTGTACGCCCAGTGGCTCCAACCGGCCGCCGCCGCCGTCCCGTTGCTGCTCGGCATGTTCGTCGGCGCCCCGCTGCTGGCCCAGGAGTACGAGCGCGGAACCGTCCGCCTGGCCTGGACCCAGTCCGTCAGTCCGCTGCGCTGGCTCGGCGCGCGGATCGTCCTGCCCGGACTGGCGGCGCTGGCCGCCGCCGGGGTGCTCGCCGTGTTGATGACCTGGGTGTGGTGGGTGGACATCGCGCACGGCCCGGTCGCCTTCGATCCGCCGTTCCAGGGTTTCACCTACCCCGTCCTCGGGGTGGTGCCGGTCGCCTGGTCGCTGTTCGCGCTGGCGCTGGGCCTGCTGGTCGGGCAGTTGCTGCGCCGCACGGTGGCCGCGATCCTGGTCACCGGCGTCCTGGTGGCCGCCGCCCAGGGCCTGATCTGGTGGGCCCGCCCCTTCCTCTACCCGACGGTGCAGGAGGTGGTCCCGCTCGACGGGTGGCAGCCCCACAACGCGTGGCTGGTCGACCGCGGACCGGTGCTCGCGGACGGCCGGTGGGTCTCGACGGACTCCTGCCGGGGCCACTGGGAGCGCTGCGCGAGCACCACCCACAGCTGGATCGAGTACCACCCCGCCGACCACTTCGTACCGATCCAACTCATCGAGACCGGAATCCTGGTGGCGCTCACCGCCACGGCGCTGGCGCTGGTCTTCCACCGGGCACGGCGGGACGGCCACTCGCTGCGGGCGACCCGGCGGGCCTGAGCTCCGGTCCAGGGTCCGCCCCCTCCCGTCGGCCTCCGCCCCTCCCGCGCCTCGGCCCGGGAGGGGCGGTGATCATATGATGTGCGGCGGATCAGGGCCGGTCAGCGGCCGCAGGCCAGGGCTTGGGGGAATCATGTTCGGCATCATCAGACCGTGCAGGCACCGGCTGTCCGAGCGGCTTCAGAGCTCGTGGATGGCGCACCTGTGCGGGCTCTGCCTCGCCCTGCGCGACGACCACGGCCAACTCGCCCGCACCGCCACCAACTACGACGGTCTGATCATCTCGGTCCTGGTCGAGGCCCAGGCCGCCCGGGAGGACGCCTCCTGGCGGCGCACCGCCGGGCCGTGCCCGCTGCGCGGCATGCGCACCGCCTCCGTCGCCAGGGGCGAGGGCGCCCGGCTCGCCGCCGCCGTCTCGCTCGCCCTCGCCTCGGTCAAGATCCGCGACCACGTCGAGGACCGCGACGGCGTGTTCGCCCGCCGCCCGGTCGCCGCCGGAGCCCGGGCGGTCACCCGGCGGTGGGACCGGCAGAGCGCCGGCAGCGCCTCGACGATCGGCTTCGACACCGGCGTCCTACTCGAAGCCGCCGCCCGGCAGGGCACGTTGGAGCGGTCACTGGCGCCGGGCGGTTCCGTCCTGCTGGTCACCGAGCCCACCGAGACCGCCACCTCGGCCGCGTTCGCGCACACCGCCGTCCTCGCCGGGCGCCCCGGCAACGCCGCCCCGCTCGCCGAGGCCGGGCGGCTCTTCGGCCGGCTCGCCCACCTCCTCGACGCCGCCGAGGACCAGGCCGCCGACGCCGAGGCCGGCGCCTGGAACCCGCTCACCGCCACCGGCACCGACCGCGCCGAGGCCGAACGCCTCTGCCGCGACGCCGTGCACGGCATCCGGCTCGCGCTGCGCGAGGCGGAACTCACCGACCGGGCCCTGGTGCACCTGCTGCTCGCGCACGAGACCGAGCGGGCCGTCGACCGGGTCTTCGGGCCGGCCGCCCACACCACCGCCTGCCGCACCCGGAACGCCGGGCCCGGCTCGCCCGCCGCTTCCGCGGCCGGCGAGCACCCGAACGACGCACCGCCGCGCCAGGCGCCGCCCGGCCAGGCCCCGGGCCAGGCGCCGATCCCGCCGTGGGTGCCGCAGGGCCCGGGCTTCAGCCCGATCGGCGAGAAGCCGCCGCGGCCGCGCAACCTGCTGGCCGGCTGTGCGGTGTGGGCCCTGATGGCCTGCAGCTGCCAGCTGCTCTGCTGCGACCACAACGACCCGTTCAGCCGGGAGCGCCGCGAGGGCTGGTGCCAGCGGCACGACTGCGACTGCCCGGACTGCTGCGACGGGTGCAGCGGCTGCGACTGCAGCGGCTGTGACGGTTGTGACTGTTGCGACTGCGGGTGCGACTGCTGACGTAGCGTCAGCTCTCCGGCCGCCGCCCGGTCGCCGGGCTGCGGCGGGGCCCGTCAGGCATCGGGCCCCGGCGCCGCCGACCGGCCGGCCGCCTGGCCTGCCGCCCGGTCCGCCGCCAGCGAGCTCTCCAGTCGCGCCAGCAACTGCCGGAACCGCCCGGCGTCCTGCTCCGTCATCCGCCCCTCGGGCGCCGCCGCCCCCGGCCACTCGGCCACCATCTCGTCCATGGCCCCGAGGCTAGGCCTTGGCGATCAACAGGCGATAAACACACCGCGACCGGGCAGGCGGACGCGGCCGCCCCTCACCTGCAGACTTTTGGCGCGTTCATGAGTCAATGGTTCAGTTCTCATGTCAGGAACATCCGTTCTCAGGAACGGGCGTTCCCGCCGTGCCCGCGCCGTGCACGACGACCGGCCGTCGGTGGCCCGGGGGGGTGCGCCCCCCGGGCCGCCGACGCGCCTTCACGGACCGGTCATCCCTCGGGGAACAGGCCCTCCAGGACGGCGGCCACCCCGTCCTCGTCGTTGCCGCCGATGACGTGGTCCGCCGTGGCCAGCACCTCCGGGTGGGCGTTGGCGACGCCGTACGAGGTGCCCGCCCGGGCCATCATCGGCAGGTCGTTGGGCATGTCGCCGAACGCGACCGCCTGCTCGCGGGTGATCCCGTGCCACCGTGCCAGGTCGCCGAGCGCGGCGGCCTTGCTCACGCCCTTCGCGACGGCCTCGACCAGCCGCTCGCCGTTCGCGTGGTAGACGGTGACCAGATCGCCGAGCACCGGGCGGGCCAGGGCCAGCAACTCGTCGGCGGACAACTCCGGGTGGCGGCCGATCAGCTTGGGCGCCGGACGGCCGAACAGCCGCACGTCGTCCAGGCGCCGCACGGTGGTGTCGGCGTCCCAGTCGCCCGCCTCGTAGTGCGCGTCCCCGGCGAGCTCCTGGGCGTACTCGACGGCCAGCCCGATCCCCGGCACGGCCTCGCGCAGCAGCCGGGCGCTCTCGCCCAACACGTCGACCGGGATCGGGTTCTCGGCGATCACCGCGCGGGTGCGCATGTCGTAGCCGAAGGCGCCGTTGGAACAGATCGCGATGCCCCGGACACCGTCCGAGGGCCGCTTTCGGCCCTGACACAATTTTATTAGGAAACTTTCCTTACCTTATGGACCCCCGCCCGGCGCAGACCGTACTCTGCTGCCGCGAGCTCGCGCTCTTGCCCCCACGGCGGCCGGTCGATCGGCACGCCGAACCCCCCACTGCCTCCGGCGGCACCACGCCGGAGATCGGAGCACACCCATGCGAGTTTCCCGTACCCGACGCCTCGCCGTGGTCGCCGCAGCGGCCGCCCTGGCCACCGGCCCGGCCTGGGCCGCCACCTCGGCCTCCGCCACCCCCACGGCGGCGACCGCCTCGGCCGTGCAGAAGGTGGCCGCCGGCGGGCTGACCCCCGACCAGCACCGCCGCGCCGACCAGCTGATCAGCATCTTCGAGAACAGCACCACCGTGCTGCAGTACGGCTACGCGGAGAACATCAACGACGGCCGCGGCGTCACCGCCGGCCGGGCCGGCTTCACCACCAACGACGGCGACGCGCTCAAGGTCGTCCGCGCCTACACCGACGTCGCCCCCGGCAACCCGCTCGCCCGCTTCATCCCCGAGCTGGAGCGCCTGGCCGCCGCCGCCAGCGGCGACACCAGCGGCCTGCCCGAGGCCGACTACATCGCCGCCTGGAAGCAGGCCGCGGAGGACGCGACCTTCCGTCAGGTCCAGGACGACCAGGTCGAGCAGCGCTACTTCAACCCGGCCATGAGCCAGGCCGACCAGCTCGGCCTCACCACCGCGCTCGCCCGCGCGGAGCTGTACGACGCCTCCATCCAGCACGGCAACGGCAGCGAGTACGACGCCCTGCCCGCGCTCATCAGCCGCACCAACGCCACGGTCGGTTCGCCGTCCAGCGCGGGTGAGAACGCCTGGCTGAACGCCTTCTTCGACGTCCGCGTCGACGACCTGACCAACCCGGGCAACGCGTCCACCGCCGACGAGTGGCGCAAGTCCGTCGACCGGGTCGAGTGCCTGCGCCGGATCGCGGCGACCGGCAACTACAACCTGGACGGCCCGCTCGACGTCACCGCCTTCGGCTCCAGCTACACCATCAACTAGGGCCTGTCCGGCCCTAGTCGCCTCCTCCCCACCAAGCCCGGGGTCCGGTGTGTGGGACCGGACCCCGGCCCGACGCGGCCCGGCTCCCCGGCCTCCCCCAGCCCGGGGAGCGCGGCCCCGTCGGGCGATCCGACCGCCGGTGGCGGCAGGGAGCCGGGACTCCCCGCCGCCGCCGGCGGTGCGCGTTCAGCCCCACCGGTGGCGGCGGTCCCCGGTCGGCCCCGCGCCACCGGCGGCTCGCCTTCGGCCCCGCCGATCCGCGCACGGCCCGGCCTCGTTCGTCGGCTGACGGGTGCCCTACGATCGGCCGAATGAGCGCAGCAGGACGGACTACGGCCACGGACGGGGCACCGCGGCCCGCCACCCCCGCTCAACTGTCAGGACGTGGACAACAGCCGTGGAACCGGCAGCGGTTGCGGAGCAACAACGAGTGGCTCCTGCTGGAGCGGCTGCGCCGGTACGGCCCGCTCTCCCGGGCCCAACTCGCCCGCGAGGCCGGGCTGTCCAAGCCCACCGTCTCCGCCGCGCCGGCCACCCTCGAACTCGCCGGACTCGCCCGCGAGGCCGGCAGGTTCGCACCCGAGCGCGGCCGCACCGCCGTCCTGTACGAGACCGACCCGGCCGCCGGACACGCCCTCGGACTCGACATCGGACGGGCCCGGCTACGGGTCGCCGTCGCCGACCTGTCCGGGCACATCGTCGCCCGCCGCGACCTGCCCAACCGGGGCCGCTCGGCCAACGCCGTCGCCGACGCCGTCGTGGCGGCCGCCCGGGAGGCCATCGCCGAGGCGGGCCTGTCGGCCACCGCCGTCGCACACACCGTGGCCGGCTCGCCCGGGGTCTGGGACGAACGGCGGCGCAGCGTCCGACTCGCCGCCAGCCTGCCCGGCTGGGGCCGCCCCGGCCTGTTCGACCGCATAGCCGACGGTCCGGGCACCACCCTCACCGTCGCCAACGACGCCAACCTCGCGGCCGTCGGCGAGTACACCTACGGCGCGGGCACGGGCAGCCGGCTCTTCGTCTACCTGCTGGTCGGCACCGGTCTCGGGCTGGGCGTGGTCAAGGACGGCGAGCTGCTGACCGGGGCGCACGGCGCCGCCGGCGAACTCGGGCCGATGCGGCTGCCGGACTGCACCACCACCTGGAACACCGGTACGACCGGCTCCACCCTGGAGGAGACCGTCTCCGCGGACGCCGTGGTGCGCACCGCCCTCGACCTCGGGATGCGGCGGCCGCTCACGCCGAGAAGGTGTTCGCCCAGGCCCGGGACGGCGAGCCGGCGGCGGTCGAGGCCGTCCGGCAGGAGGTGGACCGCCTCGGCTACGCGCTCACCGTCGTCGCCGCGCTGCTCGACCCGGACGTGGTCGTCCTCGGCGGCGGCATCGGGCGCAGTGCCGACCTGCTGCTGCGCCCGCTGGAGCAGGCGCTGCACGAGCGGTCCCCGCTGCGGCCCCGGCTGGAGACGAGCCGGATCGGCCAGGACGCCGTCCTGCTGGGCGCCGTCGCCACGGCCCTGGACACGGCGCGGCCCGAGGTGTTCGAGCGGCGCACGGCCCCCGCACCGGCCAGACCCTGACCGGCCAACTCAGGCGCGGGCGGGCAGGGCGGCGTCCAGCAGGACGCGGGCGGCCTCCCTGGCATCGGCGGCGGCGCTCGGGTCGCCGTGCACGGCGGCGGTGGTCATCGCCCCCTCGGCGAGCAGCGCGAGCTGGACGGCGGTGGCGGGCGGGGCCCCGGCGGCCTCGGCGAGACAGGCGAGGTAGGCGTTGAACTCCTCCTTGTGGTGCCTGGCGGTCGCCGCGACCACCGGCGAGACGGCGCCCAGCTCGCCGAAGGAGTTGACGAACGCGCAACCACGGAAGTCGGGTTCGGCGAACCAGCGGCCGAGCCAGTCGAAGACGGCGAGCAGCTGGTCCCGCGGCAGGACGGCGGCGCCGGCCACGTAGACGGCGAGGTTCGCCCGCCAGCGCCCGTCCCGGCGGCGCAGGTACGCCTCGACCAGGTCGTCCTTGGACGGGAAGTGCTGGTAGAGGCGGCGCATCGTCATGCCGGAGGCCGCCCGGACGGCGTCCATGCCGACCGCCTGGATGCCCTGCCCGTAGAACAGTTCCTCCGCTGCGTCGAGGATCCGGTCCCGCGGGTCGCGCTGCTCCATCTGCCGTGCCCTTTGCGTGAGAACGATGGTTCTCCTAGAGTAGCCGACATGGCGAGAACGACCGTTCTCACCACCGGCTCCGCTCTCACCGCCGACTCCGTCGCACCCGAGGAGATCCCATGTCCGACCAACGCCCTCCCCTGCCCCCGTACACCCGGGAGACCGCCCTGCAGAAGGTCCGCGCCGCCGAGGACGCCTGGAACACCCGCGACCCCCGGCGCGTCGCCCTCGCCTACACCCCCGACAGCCGCTGGCGCAACCGCACCGACTTCCTCACCGGGCGCGAGCAGATCGCCGACTTCCTCACCCGCAAGTGGCACCGCGAACTCGACTACCGCCTCATCAAGGAGCTGTGGGCGTACGACGGCGACCGCATCGCCGTCCGCTTCGCCTACGAGTGGCACGACGACTCCGGCCAGTGGTACCGCTCGTACGGCAACGAGAACTGGGAGTTCGACCCCAACGGCCTGATGGCCCACCGCCACGCCGCCATCAACGACCTGCCGATCACCGCCGGCGAACGCCTCTTCCACTGGCCGCTCGGCCGCCGCCCCGACGACCACCCGGGCCTCACCGACCTCGGTCTCTGAGCACCGTGCCCCACCCTGTCGTAGGTCGGCCGTAGCCTGACGGAATGGCAAAGACCGTCACCTACCTCGAGATGACCGCCCCCGAGGACCTGCGTCCCGCCCCGCCCGTCCCCGCACTCGCCCTGCTCCGCGCCGACGCCACGTCCCCCGCCGTGCAGGCCGTCCAGGCCGAGGTCGGCAGGCCGCACGGCTGGAAGAGCTCAAGCCGCACCGAGCGGGACTGGGCGGCCCTCCGCGCCCAGCACCCGCTACGCCAGAGCTGGCTCCTCACCCACGACGGCGAGCCCGCCGGAATCGTCGCGCTCGAACCCCACCCCGGCGGGGACGTCGAGATCGCGACCTTCGGGCTGCTGCCCGCGATGGTCGGCCGAGGCCTCGGCGGCTACGCACTGACCCTCGCGCTCCGCCAGGCCTGGGCGACCGAACCCATCGGTGCCGACACCGCAGGCCGGGTCTGGCTGCACACCAACACCGACGACCACCCCAACGCCCTGCCCAACTACCACAAGCGCGGGCTGCGCACCTTCCGCACCGAGGTCCATCCCGGGTAGGACGCAGGGGTGTTGTTCCACAGCTGTGACGCCGCGCACACCGGGCGCTGACCCCACACTGGGACGCTCCTGGTCGACTGCGAACCGCACCCGAGGGGGAACCTGGAATGTCCGTGCGCAACAGATTCGGCACCGCCGCCGCGATCGCCCTGATGACCACCGTCGGCGCCGTCCTGCTCTCCGCCTGCGGCCCCGACAACGCCGGCTCGGATCCCACCGCCGCCCCGGGCACCTCCGCTCCCGGCACCGCGGCGCCGGGCGGCTCGACGCACCCGGGTTCGCCCTCGACCAGCGGCGGCGGCACCCCGGCGCCGGGCGCCAAGGAGGTCAACGGCACCACCGCCGCCAACCACCTGACCATCAGCACCGGCACCCGGGCCGTCGCGATGAACGGCACCACCGTCGACTTCGGCACCGTCGTCCGGGACCTCGCCTGGTCCCCCGACGGCACCAAGGCCGCGTTCGTCGACGGCAACGGCGATCTCGTCGTCGCCAACCCCGACGGCACCGGGAAGACCACCCTCGCCAAGAACCCGGGCGGCGAGACCTGGTCCCACCCCAGCTGGCAGCACGCGGCGAAGGACCCCGGCGACGACTCCCTCCCGGATGCCACCGAGCGCTTCGAGAACATCGTCTTCGCCGCCGCCAAGGGCGGCGTCCTGCGCCTGGAGACGATCCCCGCCAAGGCTGTCGGCGGCACCCCCGAGGTGCTCACCCCGCACAGTTCGGAAGGCGGCGACCCGAACCTGCCGCAGCCGCCCCAGACCGGCAACACCTGGGCCAACGCCGGCGGCCGGCACGGCGAGATCGCCTACGCCAACACCCCCGCCGACGAGGTCTACATCTACGACGACTACATCCGCCCCGCCGCCCGCGACCTGGGCAAGGGCTCGCAGCCGGCCCTCTCCCCGGACGGCGAGCACGTCGTCTTCGTCCGCTCGGTGAGCGGGCACGACCACCTCTTCAGCCGCTCCACCCAGTTCGACCAGAAGAACGAGAAGGACCTCACCCCCGGCGCCACCACCGACTACACCGAACCCGCCTGGTCCCCCGACGGCAAGACCGTCGCGGCCCGCACCCCCGACGGTGTCAGCACCCTCCCCGCCGACGGCTCCGCCGCCGCGACCCAGGTCTCCACCGTCAAGGGCCTCCCCGCCTACCGGCCTTAGACCGACCGGCAAATGGATCACTTGAGGCGGTGGGTGGTGGGGCGCCTGGCGCCACCTCAGCGCGGTCTGAGGCCGTCCATGAGCAGGTCGAGCAGGCGTCGGGCCTGGGCGGGTTCTCCGGACTTGGCGGCGACGGCGAGCATACCGAGGATGCCGGCGGAGACGTCGTCGGCGCGAACATCGGCGCGGATGTCCCCAGCGGTGGCGCCGGCGTCGAGGATCGTGGTGATGGCCGACAGGAGCTCCTGTCGAGTGTGAGCGAGGGAGATCTCGCCGGAATCGATCATGGCGAGCAAGGTGTCGGTCATGCCGTGCTTGGTGGCCTGCCATTCCGCGAACAGGTCCATCCACAGGCGCAGCGCCTGCGCGGGCGGGTGGCTGGCGAGCAACTCGCTTGCCCCGGCCGTCAGTCGGACGACCTGGTCTTGATAGACGGCGTCGACGAGCGCTTCCCGGGTCGGGAAGTGGCGGAAGAGGGTGGCGACGCCGACGCCCGCCTGTCGAGCGATCTCGCGCATCGATGGCTCGGTGTCGGAGGTGGCGAAGGCGCGGGTGGCCGCCGCGAGCACGGTCTCGCGGTTGCGCGCGGCGTCGGCGCGCAGCTGCTGGTGGGCTGCCGGGGATGGTTCGGTGGCCATGTCTAAGCGGATCACGTTCCATTTGAGTCGGTCCTGGGGGTAGTCTATGCCGGAGATAAACGGAACGCGTTCCGATTAACCCTGGAGGAGACCTCATGGCCGAACCCGCTTCCGCGCCGGGCACCATGCGCACGGTGCGCTTCCACGAGAACGGCGAGCCCGTCGACGTCCTGCGCCTGGAGACCGCCCCCGTGCCCGAACCGGGACCCGGCCGCATCCGCGTCGCCGTGCACGCGTGCGGACTGGCCCCGGCCGACTGGGCGCTGTGCCGCGGGCTCTTCCCCGGGAGCCTGCCGCGCGGCATCGGCTGCGACGTCTCGGGCACCGTCGAGGCCGTCGGCGCGGGCGTCACGGACGTGGCCGTCGGCGACCGCGTGTTCGGCACCGCCGACTTCGCCGGCCAGCCGAGCGCCGGCGCGGCGGACCGCGCCGTGCTGGACCACTGGTTCGCCGTGCCCGAGGGACTGGACCTCACCCGGGCCGCCGCGCTCCCGATGGCACTGAGCACCGCATCCTGGCACCTCGCGCGACTCGGCTTGGCCGCGGACCGCACGATCCTGGTCAACGGTGCCGGAACCACCATCGGCTACGCGGCCGTGCAGATCGCCCTCGTCCGCGGGGCGCGGGTGATCGCGACCGCCGGGGAGACCTACACCGAGCAGTTGCGCGACCTCGGAGCCACGGTGGTCGGCTACGGCGAAGGCCTGGCCGAGCGGGTCAAGGCCCTCGGCGCCGGCCAGGTCGACCTCGTCTTCGACACCGCGCCGCCCAACGGCGCCCTGCCCGAACTCGTCGAGATCGTCGGCGGCGATCCCAAGCGTGTGCTGACCTGCTCCGACCTGGCCGCAGCGCCGGAGATCGGGGTGCGCGACACCTTTCACGAAGACCCCGCGAAGCGGACCGACGACGAACTATTCAGCGTCTTCCCCGAGTTCGCACAGCTGGCCGCCGAAGGCAGGTTCACCGTGCCGGTCGCCGGAACATTCCCCCTCGCGGACTGGCGCAAGGCCCTCGAGATCAGCCTGACCGGGCGCGCCCGCGGGAAGCTCCTGCTCCTGCCCGCCGTCGGCGCCGATTAAGTAACCGGAGAGACCACCCGGGCTCGAGACATTCACCGCGCTCACGGCGAGCCCGACCGCAGGCCGACCCAATGGGGGGGTCGCCGCCCGAGAATGCGACGCCCCCGGAATAAGACCGACCGGCGATGGGCGCTGGAGGGCTGGGGCGGGCAGCAACGGGCACAGCCCTACGCGATCATGGAGTTCTCTACGTTCTGTGACCCCGAAGGACAGCCGTGCCCGCGCCGCCATCCTGCCTGCTCGAACCCCTCTGGGACCAATTCGCCGCACTGCTGCCCACACGACCGGAGTTCGCTGCGGGCCACCCACTCGGCTGCCACCGCCGCAGGGTCCCCGACCGAACCGTGGTCGAACACGTGGTGCTCGCACTGGTCCACGGTTCGGGCTACGAGCGCCTCTCCAGCCACGGATGCTCGGACCGCACCATCCGTCGAAGACTCAAAGAGTGGGCGGAGCAGGGCATTTCCGAGGCCGTCCACGCTCTCACGCTCCAGGCATACGACCGCATGATCGGCCTGGAACTGTCTGAGATATCCGTCGACGGCTGCATCACCAAGGCCCCGTGCAGCGGCGAGCGTGCGGGCCGGTCCCCGGTCGACCGCGGGAAGCAGGGCCTGAAGCGCTCGATCGCCACCGAGGCCCACGGCGTCCCGCTCGGTCTGGTCGCCGCAGGGGCGTGCCGCCCGGTCTCAGTCCCTGGCGGCCAACTCGGCGCGCAGCTCGGGCAGGTGCTCGTCGGCGGACTCGTGCGGCAGGAACTCGACCACGTCGAGGAAGCGGAACAGCACCCGGGTCTCGGTGACCGCGTACTCGTAGTCGCCGAACCCGACCACCGCGCCCGTGCCGCCCCGCACCGCGCCGCGCACGGCGGCCGCCGTCACCGCGTCCGCCCCGTCCGCCGTCACGCCCCTGCGGGCGTTCGGCCGCGCCAGGTACGGGCACACCATCGCCGCGTACAGCATGCACGCCCGATGCCCCGGTCCCTCCATGGTCGGCGCGAGGTTGCGGTACGGCCGCCCCTCGGCGAGCGCCCCCGCGATCGCCGCGCTCTCCGCCGCCCCCACCACCCGCCACACGGGCCCCTGCGCCATGAACCCCCCGCACACCGAACACCGGCGCTCCAGCGCGCAGTTCGCGCTGCGGCCGTGGTCCGTCAGCGCGAACTGCGGCTCACCGCCGTCCCACGGCGTGATCGCCGGCACCGGGTAGCCCCGACCGTCCCGGGGCCGCTCCCCCAGCCCCGCCGGCATCGGCACACGTTCGAATCGCACGTCCCCATCCTCACCTGCTCCCCCCACCCCCGTCGACCTCCCGGGCGACGCCCGGACACCACCCGGACCGGAAGCGCCCGGGCCCCTGCCGTCGCGGCGGGGCCTGCCCCGTTCCTTCGAGGACCCCTCAGGGCGGCCGCGTGACCGGCGTTGATCACTTGTCTACCGGCGACCGTTGAACTGCGATCACCGACCCCTTCGAGTCCTTGGAGGACCATAGTGATCAAGCGTGCAGTTATCGGCGTGGCGGCGGCTGCGCTGCTCGGCCTCGGCGGCGGCCAGGCGTTCGCGGCCACGGCCACGGCCACGGCCGGTTCGGCTGGTACGGCTGGTTCGGCTGGTTCGGCTGGTACGGAGAATGCCTGGTGGAACCACCCGAGCCACCATGAGAACGTCACCGCAGCGGAGTCGGCGCCCACGACGCTCGCCTGGAGCTGGGTCAACGGGAGCGGCAACCGGACCCTGGTGACCGCGGCGGGCTGGTTCGACAAGCACCGCGAGGACGTCCTGTAGTTCACCCGAACCCGCCCCGCCAGTTCCCTGTTACTGGCGGGGCGTTTCTCGTGGCATCGGGCACTCACGCGACATCGCCCTCCTGCTATGGTGCGCCGATGTCATCGATCAAGCAGTTCCAAGTCACGTTCGACTGCGCAGAACCCGAGCGCGTCGCTCGTTTCTGGTGCGAGGTGCTGGGGTACGTCGCACCGCCGCCACCGGAGGGGTTCGCCACTTGGGACGATTTCAACCGCTCCCGCCCCACAGCGGATCAGGGTGCGTGGTTCGCCTGCAGTGATCCCGAAGGCGTGGGCCCGCGACTGTACTTCCAGCGCGTTCCCGAGGGCAAGGTCGTCAAGAACCGGGTGCATCTCGACGTGCGGGTCGGCACCGGGCTCGTGGGTGCGGAGCGCCTCGCCACGCTCGAAGCCGAGTGCGCACGACTGGTCGCACTCGGCGCGGTACGCGTGCACGTGCTGCTTGCCGATGACGAGAACGAGTCCTGCATCATGATGCAGGACATCGAGGGCAACGAGTTCTGTCTCGACTGAGCATCCGCCGAGACGGCGAGACGGGGAGCCGCCTTCCTCGGGCCGCTCTCCAAGGTGGTCCCGCACGGGCCGGGAGCCGTCCCGTGCAGGCGAGACCACGGGCCCGGTCGGCCGGGCCGGGGCACGGCCCGGCCGACCGGGTACCGGAGGAGCCGGTGGTCAGCTCCAGATGCCGGTGATGTCCGCGGCCGAGGCGGCGTTGCCCGCGTGAGTGCTGACGCCGGCCAGGTCCTCCAGGGTGCGCAGCAGGTTGTAGTGGTTGTAGCTGGTGGCGGAGGTGCTGCCGGTGGTGACGTGGGCACCGTAGACCACGGTCGGGATGCGGTTGCCGGCGAGGCGGTTGTCCTCGTCGAAGGTCACCACGAGCAGGCTGTTGTGGCTCGTGGCCCAGGTGGCGTAGGCGCCGAGGTTGTTCTTGATCCAGGTGTCGCCGGTGCCGACCGAGCAGTCGTGCATGTCGCTGCAGAGGTTCGGCACGACGAAGGAGACGTTCGGCAGGGTGGTGTAGTCGGTCGGGAACTGGGTGAAGGTCTTGGCCGAGCTCACCGGGACGTTGCCGAAGCCGAACCAGGGGTTGTGCTTCTGCGCGTACTTGCCGCTGCTGCAGACGGTGCTGCCCTGGGCGGGCAGGGTCTCGTTGTAGCTGGCCCAGGTCTTGCCGGCGGCGGTGACCTCGGAGGCCAGGTTGGGAGCCTGGAGGGCGCCGACCGAGACGCAGCTGTCGTCGGTGACGCCCTGGGTGGAGCCGGAGAACAGGGCGTAGTAGTTTGGCTGGCTGGGGTGGGTGATGCCGAACGACTGGGTGAGGTTGGCGCCGCCGGTGGCCAGGGAGTTGAGGTAGGGGGCGCTGCTGCTGCCGATGACCTGGGTGTAGGCGTGGTTCTCCATCACCACGACCACGATGTGGTCGGGCACGGGCAGGGCGGCGGCCTGCGCGCTGGAGGCGGTGGCCGCCCAGAGACCGGCGGAGGCGGCGACGAGGGCCGCCGCCGAGCCGAGGGCGGTGGCGGTGCGGCGGGAACGGGGCTTTGTGGACGAAGTCATGACAAGTCCTTGGGTAGAGACCGGCCTGGGGAGGCCGCGCGGAACGGGGGTGGGAGCGCGATACGCCGAGGGCCCTAGTACGGCGTGCCGTTGGAGAAGTCGCGGGCGACGGTGGACTCGACGGTGTCGAGCACGCCGGAGTCGGTGGTGATCAGGCCCAGCTCGCGGTTGTTGTTCAGCGAGTTGTCGGAGAAGTTCTCCGAACCGGCGAACACCTTGGCCGACGGCGTGCCGTAGTCGGCGACGATGGTCTTGGCGTGGATGTACAGGCCCGTGGTCGAGGAGTAGGTGACCACCTGGCCGCCGGCCGCGGTCACCTGGTCGAAGGAACTGCCGTAGGACGAAGGGTTCATACCGACCACGCGCACCGTGACGCCCCGGGAGGCGGCCGCGGCCACCGCGTCCACCAGGGCCTGGTCCCCGAACTCCAGCTGCTCCACGTCGAGCGTGCGCTGCGCGCCGTTGATCAGGGCCAGCAGACGGGTCTGCGAGTCGGTCGGCGACCAGACCAGGTTGTCGCCGTCGGAGGGGGTGATCGAGGTCTGCGCGTAGTCGGCGGCGAAGACCTGCTCGATCGCGGAGACGTCGTTGGCGTCGGTGTCCACGACGCCGTAGTCGCGGCTGGAGGAGTAGTAGGTGGCGTCCAGGTTCCCGGTCAGGATCAGGGACCTGGCGCCGTCCACCGTGACGGTCTTCTGGTGGGTGTAGACGAAGGCGGAGGAGGAGTACGTCACCCCGACCCCGGCGGCCCGGAGGGCCGAGTAGGCGGCGCCGTTGACCGAGGTGTGCCGGCCGTCGAGGATCACCCGGACCTGGACGCCGGCCCGCCGGCGGCCGATCAGGGCGTTGACGGCGGTGCTGTCGCGAAGCTCGTACATGGTCACGTCGACCGAGCGGGTGGCGGAGTTGATGAGGTCGTAGACGACGCCGTGGTCCTGGTCCGGGAACACGATCGCCGTGTACGTGGCGGTGGTGGCGGCCTGGGCGGTGCCGGACATCGGTATCAGGCCGGCGGCGGCGAGCAGCAGCGCGCCGGTGCGGCGCGCGAAGGTGGCCAGGGGCATGCGGGACTCCACGATCGGTGAGGTGAGGGGAAGACCTGGGCATGGGTGCGGGAGTACGCGCGGAGCGCCCGAACAGCATCGGGTGGATCGGTCGACGCGGGTAGACGACAGCAGGTAAAACCTTGACCCCGGGACGGGAAACGGATGGTGCGGCCGATCGGGTTCACGTTGCCAGCCACCGCCTCGGCCGGTGATAGTGGATCTTCGAGGACGTGGCCGGACGCCGCGTCAGCTGATGAGAGAACAGAGGATCATGGCGAAGATCAGCCTTCTGCGTCCCCTCGCGGTGGCGGCCGCCGGCGTCGTCCTGCTGGCGACCGGCGCCGCGCACGCCGTGGCCGCCGACCAGGGCACCACCACCGCGCCCGCCCCGGACACGGCGGCGGTGCTCGCCGCCCTCCAGGCCACCACCGCCGCCGGCGCCCCGGGCGCCTTCGCCGTGATCCGCGACCACGGCGCCGACGAGACCACCCGTTCGCTGGCGACCGGCAAGGCCGACCTCGACGGCACCCCGATGAACTCCTCGTGGCGGTTCCGGGTCGGCAGCAACAGCAAGATGTTCGCCGCCGTTCTCGTGATGCAGCTGGCGGAGCAGGGCCGGATCGACCTCGACCAGCCGCTGCGCGACTACCTGCCGGCCGGCACCCTGCCGGACACCTGGACCATGACGGGCCGCCAGGTGATGGAGCACCGGGCCGGCATCTACGACCACACCAACGATCTGCTGGAGCAGGCCGGCGAGGAGACCACCAGCGCCTTCGAGGCGCGCATCCGCACCAACGTGTACGAGCCGCGCGACCTGGTGGCGATGTCCGTCAAGCACGGCCAGCAGTACACGCCCGGGAGCCGCTACTCCTACTCGAACACCGACTTCGTCCTGATGGGCCTCGCGGTCGAGCACCTCACCGGCCGCCCCTACGCGGACGTCCTGCGCGATCGGATCATCGAGCCGCTCGGTCTGCGCAAGACCTCCTTCGTCGTGCCCGACCAGGAGATCCAGGGCGCGCACGTCACCGGCTACCTCACCAACGACGACCGCACCAAGCCGCTGCTGGACTCCACCGAGCAGACCGGCTCCTGGGTGTGGACCGCCGGCGCCGTCATCTCCGACGCCGCCGACCTGGACCGCTTCCTCACCGCGCTGGTGGCCGGCAGCTCCGGCGGGCTCGTCTCGGACGACTCGCTGAAGCAGATGACCGCCGCGCTGCCCACCCCCACCGCCAAGATCGGCTACGGTCTCGGGCTGCGCCGCATCTCGCTCTCCTGCGGTGACGTGTACGGCCACGGCGGCATCGTCCAGGGCTTCCAGACCCAGTCCTTCGCCGGCCTGGACGGCCACCGCTCGGTCGTCGTGTTCGCCAACGCCTCCAACAACGGCGCCGTGACGCAGGGGCTGATGAACGCGCTGGAGCCGGCCTTCTGCGGCAAGAAGCCGGCCGTCGCGCCGCGGACCGCGTTCGCCCCGAGTGCCTTCGCCGAGGACGACGCGCTGCCGGTGGTGGAGGACACCCGGATCTGACCCGGCCTCCCGGCCTGCCGTCTCCGCACGACCCGCCCGCACGGCCCGCAAGCCGTGCGGGCGGACGCGCTTCGGGCCCCTGACGCGGCGGCCCTAGCGGCAGCGGCCCTAGCGGCGGCGGCCCTGCCGGGGGCCGTCCGCGCTGAGGTCGGTGAGCGCCTCGGTGAGCAGTTCGCGGGCCTCGTCGGCGCGGCCCTGCTCGATCAGGGCGGTGCCGAGCTCGGTCAGGGTCTTGGTCATGCTGTCCGGCCGGCCGATCTCCTCGTAGTGGGTCAGGGCCTGCCGGTAGGCCTTCTCGGCGGCCGGCCAGCGCTTCAACGCGGCGCGGTCCAGGCCGAGTTCGTGTGCCGTCATGGCCGCCATCAGGTGCATCAGCGGCGAGGACCAGCGCTCCACCAGCTCCAGTGCGCCGGCCAGCGCGCGCCGGCGGGACTCCACCGCCTCCTCGGCCCGGCCCGAGTCGCGCAGGCAGTTGGCCGCCCCGCGCAGCGTGACCAGCCGGCCGATCCGGCCGGAGCGGCTGTCGACGGCGTCGAAGGCCTCCGCGGCCTGGTGGTAGGCGTCGATGGCCTCCCGGTGCCGGTTCAGGTGCCGGAGGCCGGCGGCGAGGTAGACCAGCGCCCAGCCCTCCTGCTCCCGGGCACCGATCCGGCGGGCGAGCTGCAGCCCCTCTCCGGCCAGTTCGACGCCGCGCTGGTACCGGTGCAGGCAGGTGACGTACGTCCAGGCCAGGTAGTTCACGTGAACGGCCTCGGCCAGCTGGTCACCGCAGGCGCGGGCCGCATCGGCCGACAGCTGGAAGACCTCGGCCCAGATGTCCCAGCTCAGCAACCGGTCGGAGAACCAGTGCATGGCCTCGGCGGTGTCGATGACCTCCCGGTGCCGGCCCGCGGCGAAGGCCTGGTGGAGGGCCGCCAGCCACTCCGGGTGCTCCTCCTCCAGCCAGCGCGCCGCCTCGGTGAGCGGCACCGGGGGGCCGGTCCGGTCCCGGTCCGCACCCGGTCCGTCCTGCGCCTCGGCGTCCCGGTCCGCCTCGCGGTCCGGGTCGAACCGCAGGCCGAACTCGGCGGCCCGGTTCAGCAGCCAGCCGGTCGCCCGGGCCCGGGCGTTCGCCACCTCCCCGGGGGGCTCGTCCGCGTCGAGCTGCTCGCCCGCGTAGAGCCGGACCAGGTCGTGCAGCCGGTAGCGCTCCGGGGTGGCCAGTTGCACCAGCCCGGCGTCGATCAGCTGCTCCAGGACGAGTTCGGTCCGTACCGCCGACAGGCCCGTGTAGGCGGCGACGACGGTCGCGGTGAAGTCGTGACCGGCGGTCAGCGCGGAGCGGCGCAGCACCAGTTGGGACTCGGCCGGCAGCCGCCGGTACGACAGCGCGAAGGCCGGGCGGACGGCCAGGTCGCCGGTCTCCAGCAGGTCCAACCGGTTCTCCTCGGCGGCGAGTTGGCGCACCAGGTGGCTGACGGGCTGCTGCGGGCGGGCCATCAGCCGCTGCCCGGCGATCCGCAGCGCGAGCGGCAGGTAGCCGCAGAGCCGGGCCAGTTCCGCGGTGGCGTCGGGCGCCGCGTCGATCCGCTCGCGGCCGGCGATCCGGGCCAGCAGGTCGGCGGCCTCGCCCGGGGCGAGGGCGTCCAGCCGCAGGCGGTGCACCGACTCCAGGCCGGGCAGGGTGTTGCGGCTGGTGACGAGGGTCACGGCCGGCCCGGAGCCGGGCAGCAGCGGGCGCACCTGGCTCTCGTCGGCGGCGTTGTCCAGCACCAGGACGAGCCTGCGCTCCCGTACCAGGGCGCGGTAGAGGCCGGCCCGCTCCTCCGTCCCGGCGGGCACCGCGTTGTCGGCGACGCCCAGGGCGCGCAGCACCTGGCCGAGCGCGTCGCGGGCGGAGAGCGGGGTGGCGGACATGCCGCCGAGGTCGAGCGAGAGCTGCCCGTCGGGGAAGAACGGGGCCAGGGTGTGCGCGGCGTGCAGGGCGAAGGCGGTCTTGCCGAGCCCGGGCTGACCACTGATCAGCACCACCCTGGGGTGCGCGGGTCGGTCGTCCTTGGCCAGCTCGGCCAGCAGGGCGAGGGCGTCCTCGCGGGCGGTGAAGTCGGCGATGTCGCGGGGCAGCGCGAGCGCGCCGGGGGTGAGGGGGGCGGCGGGCGCGGCGTCCTCGGCCCCGGTCGACCCGGCGCCGGCGGGGGAGGGGTCGGCCGGACCGGGCGTGGGAACGGCGGCGGCCGGGGCCGGCTTGGTCCCTCGGGGGCGGCCGAACTGCGCGGCCCGGTCCAGCGCGGCGGCCTGTGGACCGTCCAGGCCCAGCGCCTCGGCCAGGGCGCGGACGGTGCGCCGCTGGGGTCCTCGGGTACGGCCGCGCTCCATGTCGCCGACGGCGCGCAGGCTGACTCCGGCCGCCGCGGCGAGCTCCTCCTGCGTGCGCCCGGCCGCCACCCGGTACCCGGCCAGCAGGCGACCGAAGTCGCCGGCCCCCGCTGACTCCGTGTCCGCCCCCGTGCCGCCCGCAGTCGTCATGTCCCGCCCCTGATCGCGCCGTTACTTCTGCCAGACGTTGTGCCTGACTGACCGTCCCAGGCAGAAGTATGCCCGGGCAGAAGTATGCCTCGTGTCCGATCCTTCCCCGGCATCGAGGGACCAGCTCAGGCGGCGGGTGCGCCGGTCGGGCCGCGGCGGGCGGCGGGCCGACGGGATGGTTCCGCGCACTGGTTCTGCCCATGGTTCCGCCTACGGTCGTGCCGATCGGCGGGGGCGGAAGCGGCAGCAGCGGTGGGCGCGGAGGTGGCGGCCCGGCACGGTCAGCGCTCCCCCGCCGCCAGCGCCCGGGCCTGCCGTCTGGCCGCGGCGCCCTCGGTGGTGCGGCCCAGCTCACAGAGCAGGTCGGCCAGCAGGCCGTGGGTGCGGGACTCCAGCCCGCTGTCGCCGACCGTTCGGCCGAGCGCGACGGCGAGTCGGGCCGAGGAGAGGGCGGCGTCGCGGCGGCCGAGGGCGTGCAGCGCGCGGGCCCGGCTCTGGGTGGCGAGGACGGCCTCGGCGCCACCGGAGCGGCTGGTGGCGACCCGGACGGCCTCGTCGGCGTGGACCAGGGCCGGCCCGGGGGAACCGGCCAGGACCAGGGCGTCGGCGAGGTCGGTGAGCGTCCGGACGAGCAGTTCGCCGACGGCCGGGGTACGGGCGGCGCTCACCAGGTCGGTGAGCAGTGGCAGCGCCTGGTCGTGGCGGCCGGCCCGCAGCAGCGCACCGGCCACCCGCCGGCGGCAGTGGTGGCGCAGCACCTGGTCGCCGGCCCGGTCCGCGGCGGCCACGGCCCGGTCCAGCTGCTGCACGGCGGTGCGGTAGGCCGCGCGGTCGACGTGCAGGACGGCGAGGTCAGTGGCCAGCCGGGCGACGGCCGCCTGGTCCGCGCAGGCGTGGGCGGCGCGCAGCCCGGCCTCGGTGACGGCCCGCCAGTGGGTCCGGTCGTGGCCGGTGGTCTCGTACAGCAGGCCGATCCGGTGGGCGAGTTGCCAGGACTCGGCGGTCCGGCCGAACTGCTCGGCGCAGACCACCACGGCGCGCAGGGCGCTCTCCTCGCGGCGGAACCAGGCGGCCGCCTCCACCGGGGCCGCGCCACCGTCGGCGGACCGGGCGGCGGTGGTCCAGCCGCCGGTGGTCCAGGCGGCGGTGACCGCGAGGTAGTGGGCGATCAGCCGGTCGAGGGCGACGAAGCGGTCGTCGCAGGTGAGTTCGGCGGCCTGTCGGGCGGCGTAGCGCCGGACCAGCTCGCGCCGGGCGTAGCGGCCGGGGGTGGTCTCCTCCAGCAGGTGCACGGCGTCGAGGCGGGTCAGCAGGGTACGGGTGGTGGTGGGCGGCAGGTCGGCGAGCGCGGCGGCGGTGGCGGTGTCGATCACCGCGCCGGGGTGCAGGCCGAGCAGGGTGAACAGCCGGGCCGGGGCGGGCGGGAGCGTGCGGTACGTGTGGTCCAGCGCGGTGGTGACGCCGAGTGGGCCGCGGCCGGTCCCGGCCAGGGCGGCGAGGCCGGTCTGCTCGTCGGCGAGTTCCGCGGCGAGGTCGCCCAGGGACCAGCCGGGGCGGGCGGCCAGCCGGGCGGCGGCCAGGCGCAGGGCGAGCGGCAGGTGGTCGCAGGCGGCGGCGAGTTCGGCGGCCGCCTCCGGTTCGGCGGCGACCCGGGCCGGGCCGAGGGTCCGGGCGAGCAGTTCGGCCGCGTCCCCGGGGGTGAGCGCGCCCAGCGGGAGCGGGATGCCGCCCTCGCGGACCAGCAGGTCGCGCAGCCGGCTGCGGCTGGTGACGACGGTGACGGGGGTGCCGGGGAGGCCGGGGGTTCCGGAGGTGCCGGGGGTGCCGTCCTCGGGCGGGCCGTCCCCCGGCGGGGGCGGGGCGGGCAGCAGCGGGGCGAGTTGCCCGTACGAGAGCGCGTCGTCCAGCACGATCAGCACTCGGCGCCCGGCCAGGAGCTCCCGGTAGCGCTGCTGCCGGTCCTCGGGCGAGGCGGGCACGGCGTCCGCGGCGTCGCCGAGGGCGCGCAGGAACCCGGCCAGCACCTCGGCGGGTTCGCGGGGCCCGGCCGGGTCGAAGCCGCGCAGGTCGGCGTAGAGGACGCCGTCCGGGAAGCGCTCGGCGCAGCGCTCCGCCCAGTGTCGGACGAGGCTGGTCTTGCCGGCCCCGGCCGCTCCGGTGACCAGGATCGGGTGACCGCTCCGGGCGGCGGCCAGGGCCTCGTCCAGCCGGGCGAGTTCGGCCGACCGGCCGGTGAACCTGCGGTCCGGAGAACCGAGTTGTGGCGAACCCGGGTGCGGCGATCCGAGGTGCGAGGCCCCGGACGGGCCCGGCCGCCCGGGGCCGTCCGCCGGCGGTTCGCCGGCCCGGCGCAGCTCCGGGCCGGGTGGCCCGGAGAGCCGGGCCACCGCCCGGTCGTACCAGGCCGCCGCCTCCTCGCGGCGGCCGGCCTGGTCGAGGCAGCGGACCAGCCGGGCGGCCAGCGTCTGCCGGGTCGGGTGGGCGGCCGCCGCCTCGGCCAGTTCGGCGGCCAGTTCGCCGCCGCGGCCGGCTCCGAGCAGGCCCTCGGCGAGCCGGTCCAGGGCGCGCAGCCGCAGGTCGGTGACGTGCGGCAGGGTGCGCTCGCGCAGCAGGGCGGAGCCGCAGTCGACGAGGGCGGGGCCGCGGAACAGGTCCAGGGCGGCGCGCAGCAGGGGCACGGCCGGGTCGTCCGGGTCCGGCTCCGCCTGCCCGGGCGGCGGGGGCGGGGGCGGGGCGGGCAGCAGCACGCCCGCCTGGTCGCAGAGGCGGCGGAAGTGCAGCAGGTCGACCCGGTCGGGTTCGCCGACCAGCAGGTAGCCGGCGCCGCGGGTGTCCAGGGAGAGCCCGGGGTCGTCCAGGAGCTGGCGCAGCGCCGCGACGTGCCCCTGGAGCGCGGCGCGGGCGGTGGGGGGCGCGTCGCCGTCCCAGACCAGTTCGATCAGTTCGTCGGTGGCGACGGTCTGGTTGAGCCGGATGGCGAGGGTGCTGAGCAGCGCACGGCGTTTGGGAGCCGAGGGCGTGACCGTCGTCCCGTCGTCCCGTCGTACGGCGACCGGCCCGAGCAGGTCGATGTGCATGCGGCCCTCTCCTCCCCTGTCGCCGGCCCGATCCGCCGCCGGCGAGAACCGCCGGCGGCTTCCCGGCGTCGTCCGAGGATAGGCCTGGTCCGGCCGGGTGCCCGCGGCCGGATGGGGTCCCCGGCCGGTGCCGCCACTCGGCGTCGCCCGCCGGGGTGGGCGTTCTGGCGCGAACAGGACACTTCCGGGCACTACACTGCTCCACCCCGGGGAACGCCCTGGGGCGGGGGACGCCCTGGACATCGTGGGGTCATGTGGGGGTATCGGTGCGGATTCGGCTCCTCGGCCCGGTGGAGCTGCGGGCCGGGACGGACGGCTTCGCCTCGCTCCCCGGGGCGCAGCGGCGGGCGATCCTGGCGCTGCTCGCGTTGCGGCTGGGCCGGGTGGTCGGGGTCGACGGCTTCTGCGAGCTGCTGTGGGGCGAGCGGCCGCCGGCCAGCGCCCGGGCCGCCCTGCAGGGGCACGTGGCCGCGCTGCGCAAGGCGATCGCCGGCACGCCGTTCGTGCTGCACACCCGGTCGTCCGGCTACCTGCTGGCCGGTCCGGCCGAGGAGGTGGACGCGCTGCGCTTCGACGCGCTGACCGCCCGGGCCGCCGGGCAGGCCGGGCTCGGCGACCACGCGGCGGACGCGGAGGCGATCGCGCTGCTGGAGCAGGCGTTGCGACTGTGGCGCGGCGAGGCCCTGGCCGATCTGCCCGACACCCCCATGCGCGCGGCCGTGGTCGACCAGCTCGGCGAGGCCCGCACCGCCGCGGTGCTCAGCTGGGCCGGGCTGCGACTGCGTCAGGGCAGTGGGGCGGCGGCGGTGCCGACCCTGGAGCAGAACGTGCGGACCGACGGGCTGCGCGAGGAGCTGGTGGCGCTGCTGATGCGCTGTCTGCACCAGGCCGGACGGCCGGCGGACGCGCTGTCCGCCTACCACCAGGCCCGGGTGCGGCTGGACCACGAGCTGGGGATCCGGCCCGGCCCGGCCTTGCAGGCGGCCCTCGCCGAGGTGCTGTCCGGGGACGACGCCGAAGCACCGGTGACGGCCCGCCCGGCGGACCCGGCGGGCCCTCCGGCGGCCCCGCGGGTGCCCCGTCAGCTCCCGCGCCGCCCGGTCGACTTCGTCGGCCGGGAGCCCGAGGGCCGCTGGCTGGACCGCGAGTGCGGCCCGGAGCGCGCCGGTGACGGCCTGGCGCTGGTGGTCGGCCCGGCCGGGGCCGGGAAGAGCGCGCTGGTCACCGCCTGGGCGCACCGCTGCGCCCCGCACTTCCCGGACGGGCAGCTGTTCGCCGACCTGCGGGGCCTCGACCCGGCCGGCCCGGCGGACCCGGCGGCCGCCCTCGGCGGCTTCCTGCGGGCGCTCGGGGTCTCCGAGGCCGCGGTGCCCGCGGACCGGGACGGACGGGCCGCGCTCTACCGCGACCGGACCAGGGGGCGGCGCGTGCTGGTGGTCCTGGACGACGCCGCCGACGCCGACCAGGTCGCCGACCTGCTGCCGCAGGGGCCCGGCTGCGCCGCCGTGGTGACCAGCCGCGGCTCGTTGGAGGGGCTGGTGGCCGCCGACGGCGCCGCTCTGCTGCGGCTGGCCCCGCTGCCCGGGACCGACGCCGTACGGCTGCTGGAGCGCGCGCTCACCCCCGACCGGCTGCGGGCCGAACCGGCCGCCGCCACCGAACTGGCCGGGCTCTGCGACCACCTGCCGCTGGCCCTGCGGATCGCCGCCGCCCGGCTGGCCACCCGGCCGGACTGGACGATCGCCGACCTGGTCGCCGAACTCGCCGACGAGCAGACCAGGCTGCCCGTCCTGGACGCCGACGGCGCGACCGGCGTCAGCACCGAGCTGCTCCTGACGTACCGCCGGCTCTCCCCCGGCGCCGCCGAGTTGCTCACCCTTCTCGCCGTCCACCCGGGCCGGGAGGTGGACACCCTGACCAGCGCCGCGCTGCTCGGCGCCGATCCGGCCACCGCGCGCCAGGCGCTCGGCGAACTCGCCGCCCACCACCTGCTCACCGGCGCCGCCCCCGGGCGCTACGGCCGCGCCGAGCTGGTCCGGCTGTTCAGCGCCGGGCTGCTCGCCGAGCAGCCCGAGCCGCGCCGGCGCCTCGCCCGGGAACGGCTGCTGGACTACTACCAGGCGGCGCTGTCGTACGGCGGCGAGCTCATCGAACCCGGCCAGGTCGGCTTCGGCACGCCGGCCCACCCGCCGAGGGCCCTGCCGCCGGCCGGCGGCATCCGCAGCACGCTGGAGTGGTTCCACGCCGAGGAGCCCGCGATCCGGGCGCTGATCACCGCCACCACCACCGACCCGGGGCGGGCCTGGCGGCTGGCCCTGGCCGCCGGCCCGCTCTACTACGCCTCCAGCCGGTTCACCGACTGGCTGACCTGCCTGCGCGCGGGCGGGCAGGCGGCCGAGCGGTGCGGCGACCACCTGGCCGCCGCCCAGCTGTACGGCGCCCGGGCGAACGTCCTGCTCGGGCTGGAACGGCGTCAGGAGGCGGCCGAGGCGGCGCGCCGGGCGGTGGCCGGCAGCGAGTCCGCCCCCGGGCCCGAGGGCCGCTCGGTGCACGCCCGGTCGCTCGCCACCCAGGCGCTGATCACCGCGATGCTGGGCAGCGCGACCGAGGCCACCCGGCTGGCGTCCGGCGCGGCCGCGCTGGCCGTGGAGACCGGCGACCCCGGGCGGCTGGCCGTCGCGCTGGTCCACCACGGCTGGGTGAGCCTGCTGGCCGGGGACCGGCAGGGCGCGCTACGGCAGGCCCGCGAGGCCAGGGAACTGCTGCCCGCCCGCCCGGTCACCTCGATCCACCTGTGGTCGATGCTGACCGAGGCGCACGCGCTGCCCCCGTACGGACGGGGCGAGACCGCCGACCTGGCCTGGCACCAGCTGCTGGCCGGCTGCGAGGAGGCGGGCCTGCTCTACCTGCAGGCGATCGCCGAGCACTCCCACGCCTCCTACCTGCTGAGCCGGGGCCGCGAACCGGAGGCGCTCGACCGGCTGCGCTCGGCGCTGGAGCGCTTCCAGAGCCACGATCGGCTGGCCGGGGTGCGGAGCGAGTTCACCTCCAGCCTGGAGGAGTCGCTGAACTCGCGTCCGGCCAGGTGACTCCGATGGATCATCAGGCACCGGTAACCGGTCGCCGGGCACCGCTCATCAGGCGTCGGTCACCGCGAGGCGGCGGCGCCGGAGCGGTCGAGCGCCGCCGCCTGGCCACGACCGTCGGCCGGGCCGTAGCCGTGCTCCGCCGCGAGGACCGGGCGCAGCGCCCGGATCGCGTAGAAGTTGCGGGACTTGACCGTCCCCGGCGGCACCCCGAGCCGGGCCGCCGCCTCCAGCACCGAGTGGTCCCGCAGGTGCAGTTCGACCAGCACCTCGCGGTGGTGCTTCTGCACCCGGCGAAGGGCCAGCGCGATGTCCCGGGCGGCGACCACCTGCTCGTACGGGTCCTCGTTGAGCGGGCGGTCCTCCATCGGCTCGCCGATCATCTCCTTGGCGCGGGCGGCGGCCATCCGGTGGTGGTCGATCGCGATCCGCCGGGCCACCGTGAACAGCCAGGGGCGGCTCTGCTCGGCACCGGCGGCCAGCGCCGCGGGGTTCTGCCAGGCGCGCAGCAGGGTCTCCTGCAGGATGTCCTCGGCCTTGCCCCGGTCGCCGTGGGTGGCGCGCAGCAGCGCACGCAGCAGGTAGCCGCCGTGCAGCCGGTAGATCTCGGCGAGGGTCTCCGGGTCGAGGGTCGGCCGGGCCGACTGCGGTGTGCGTTGCGCGGGAACGACAGCCGTGGTGGCCGACGGGTCCGTGCCGGCGGGCGGCTGGGCGACGGACGTGGGCTGGGCGACGGGCTGCTTCGACACGCGCGACCTCTCAGATCGGGCAAGGGCAGGGCGACACACCGACCGGACGTCCCCGGCGGCTACGAACAGCAGCCTGCCCACGGCCGCCAAGGCCGCGCCAACGATCCGCCAACGCCCCGGCCCCGCACGGCCGGGCCGCCGCCGACGGCACCGCTCAGGTGCCCGCCCAGATGCCCCGGGTATCCGTTCAGGTGCCCGTTCAGGCCTCGTTGAGCACCCGCACCAGTTCCTGGACCCCCTCCTCGCCCCGGTGCTCGATCAGCACCGCGACCCAGGCCGCCAGCCGTTCCCGCTCCGCCGGCGACCAGCCCGGCGCCGAGGGGTGCTCGTCGACCACCAGCGCCGCCGCCAGCTCCTGCAGCCCGGGTGCGGGCTCCGTTCTCCACCGCTCGGTCGGCAACGCCCGCAGGGCGAGCCGCCGGGCGACAGTGATCACCTCCTCCGCCGCGCCCTCGGGCACCGCCAGCACGGGCGGCCCGGGCCGGCTCGGCGCCTCCTGCCGCACCAGCGCCGCGACCACCTCGCGCATGTCCGGCCCATCCGGATCCATCGTGTCCCTCCCCCTGCCCCGCCGAACGGGACTCACACCGGTTCCTCCTGGGTGGCACTCGACGCCCGCCGAGTGCCATCGGAAGACGGTATCCACTGGCAGCCGGTCCAGTAGAGGGTTTTCCGGTACGGCCGGGCGGCTGTCGCCCGGCCACCGGTTCGGCCGGCGATGAGGCCCCCCGGGCCCTGGCTAGCCCATCGTCCGGTGGCCGGCGGGCCGGGCCGTGCGGACGGCGCGGTGCGGGGTGGTGCGCAAGAGGTCCTCCAGGCGTGACGGGAGACGCGATGCGCGCCCTGCCCCGCTCAACGGCCCCTCCACCGCAGGCGGTTCACCCGGGCCCGGCGACGGCGCCGAGTGCGTCGGAACGGGCCCGCCGCTCGTGGTCCAGGGCGCAACCGTGGACGTGAGCCGGCCCTCTCACGCCCCGTTGAACGGTGCCCCCCGCCCGGCCCGTTGAACCGATCGGACGGCCCGTACGCGGCCGGCGTGGGAAGCGCCGGAATCCGGTGTACCGAGCAGGGCCGACGCGGCGACAGGAGGCGGACACATGGCGGCCGACCGCACGCACACCGGGCGGGTGCACCGCCTGGCGCAGGACTCGAACTGGGACCTCGCCCCCGACTACAGCCCCTTCGCCCCACCGGCCGGGCCCCCCGCCGGACCGGACTGGCGCCGGCCGCTGGACGCCCTCGGGACGGTCCTGGTGCCCCCGCAGGCTCGACCGGCCCCGGCCGAGCCGCCCACGGAGCTGCTCCCCCAGGCCCCCCAGGCCCCCCAGCTGCCCGAGGCCCCCCAGGTCCCCGAGGTACCCGAATTCGCCCTGCCGCCCCAGACCGCCCAGTTCCCCCCGCCACACCCGGCCCCACAGCCGGCCCCGCAGCCGGCCCCGCAGCCGGCCCCCGTCGCGCGACGCGGCCGCCGGGCGCTGGCCCTCACGGCCGGCCTCGGTCTCGGCCGGGGCGAGCGGGAACGGGAGCGGGAGCGGCTGACCGCGACCATCCGCACCCCGCTGCACCGCTCCTTCCGGATCGCGGTCGTCGGCCTCAAGGGCGGGGTCGGCAAGACCTCGACGACCCTGGCGCTCGGCTCCGTCCTCGCCGAGGCCCGGGCTGACAAGGTCGTCGCCGTCGACGCCAACCCGGACACCGGCACCCTCAGCATGCGGGTGCACCGGGAGACCCGGGCCACCGTCCACGACCTGCTCGCCGCCGAGGCCACCATCACCGGCTACATGGACGTCCGCCGCTTCACCTCGCTCACCCCCAGTGGGCTGGAAATCCTGGCCAACGACGCGGACCCGGCGATCGCCAACAGCTTCAGCGGCGAGCACTACCGGCGGCTGGTCGACCTGCTGAGCCGGCAGTACCCGATCATCCTCAGCGACTGCGGCACCGGCCTGCTGCACAGCTCCATGCGTGCCGTCCTCAACCTCGCCGACCAGTTGGTCATCACCGCCACCACCAGCGTCGACGGCGCGAGCAGCGCCGACGCGACCCTGGAGTGGCTGTACACCAACGGCTACGGCTCGCTGGCACAGCGCAGCGTGACCCTGATCTCCAGCGTCCGGAGCAACGGCCGGACGATCCGGGTCGAGGAACTCGTCGCCCACTTCGAGAGCCGCTGCCGCGGCGTCGTGGTCCTCCCCTTCGACGAACACCTGGCCCTGGGCGGCGAGTTCGCCCCGGAGAAGCTCCGCCCCAAGACCCGCCGCGCCTACCTCGACCTCACCGCCCTGGTCGCCGAGGGCATGCACTTCGCCCCGCCCGCCACCGGCCCCCACGCCGCCGCCGCGCCCACCTGGTAGCCCGACAGGCGGATCGGCCGCCCGAGCAGCACGGCGGGTGGCTTGACCAGGCCGGACGGAGAAGCCGGCCGGCCTGGCAACGCCGGGGCCCGCCAGCCGCGGGGAAGGCCGGGGCCACGCGCCCCGCGCAGGATGGCGTCCGACGACCGACCCGGGCGCCGGTCGACGCCGGACGGCGACGCCGGAGCTGCGAGCTGTCGCCACCGGCTCACCGGCGACGGCCCACGCAGGACGGCCTGCCCTCACCGGCTGCCGGCCCCGGGGCGCCGGGCACGGCGCCCCGTCAGGCCGACCAGCGGCCGGGACGCCAGGCGCGCCGGCGGCCTGCGGTGCACATCAGGGCGGTGCCGACGATCAGGGTGACGCCCGCGACGGTGCCGCCGGCGATCAGGGCGGCCTGGTGGGGGGCCGGGTCCGGCGGCGGGGGCTGGACCAGGGACACCGTCAGGGCGGGCCTGGGGGTCGCCGGAGCGTCGCCGGGCAGGGGGGTGCTGAGGGCGGCGAGGGGATCGACGGTCCCGTAGCCGAGGTGCGGGTCGGGCACGGCGGTGCCGGGGTGGTAGGCGGTGGCCCGGAGGCGGTCGGCGAGGCGGGCCGGGGTGAGATCGGGCCGGTAGGCGAGGGCCAGGGCGGCGGTTCCGGCCACCAGGGCGGTGGCGAAGCTGGGCCCGGCGCCGGTGAAGTAGCCCTTGCCGCCGGGCCCGACGCTCAGCACCGCGTCGCCCGGGGCCGCCAGGTCGACCCGGACGGCGCCCGCCGCGCCGCTGGGCGGGGCGCCGTTGGGGGCCAGGTCGGAGACCGCCAGGACGTCCGGGAGGGCGGCCGGGTAGGCCGCGGCAGGTGGCGCGGACGGGGCGGACGGGGAGGCACCGCCCTGGTCGGGGGCGGCCGGGGCGATCACCAGGGCGCCCTTGCCGGTGGCGTAGCGGACGGCGTCGCCCAGTTCGGCCTCGCCGGTCGACAGCGCGAGGCCGACCGCGATGACCCGGGCACCGCCGTCGGCCGCGTCCCGGACGCCCTTGGCCAGCAGGGCCGGGGTGGTGATCCCCGCGTCGTCGGTGACGGCCACGGCGAGGATCCGCGCCTCGGGCGCGATGCCGGCGAAGCCGACGCCGTCCTGGCGCCGGGCGGCGATGAGTCCGGCGAGGAACGTGCCGTGGCCGACGCAGTCGCGGGTGGAGTCGCCGGTGCCGAACTCGCGCGGCCCGGGGGTGAGGCGGCCGTCCAGGACCCCGGACGCCGGGTCGACCCCGGAGCCGACCACGGCGACGGTCACCCCGGCGCCACGGCTGAGCTGCCAGGCGGCCTCGGGGCGCAGGTAGGTCTGCGCCCACGGGGTCCGGTCGGTGCCCTTGTCCGAGGGCTTGAGGCAACCGTCCGGCCGCGCGGCGCCCCGGTTCTGGCCGATCACGGGCAGCGCCGCCGGGTCGGCCCCGCCGGGTGTCGGGGCCGCCGCGCCGGGTGTCGGCGCGGCCCAGGCGGGGGCGGCCGGGAGCAGCAGGGCGCCGCAGCAGAGCACAGCGGCGGCGGCCCGGACCGAGCGGCCCGGCGCGCCGGTCACACCGCACTCCCCTGCGGCAGCCCGGGGATGTCCTGGGGCAGCAGCAGGCTGAGTTCGGACAGGTCGCCGACGTCGAACCGGGCGAGGCGCCCGGCCTGCCGGGTGACCATCGCCTCCAGCGTCTGCCGGGCGAAGCGGCCGTTGCCGAAGTTGCGGTCCCGGGGGACGGTCGCGCACAGCTCGCCGAGGGCTGCCAGGGTCTCGGGGGCGCAGACGTAGCCGGCCTCCTCCGCCTGGAGGCGCACGATGGTGACGAGTTCGTCCGCGCTGTAGTGGTCGAAGGCGATCTGCTGGGAGAAGCGGGAGGCCAGGCCCGGGTTGGAGCTCAGGAAGCCCTGCATCTCCTCCTGGTAGCCGGCCACGATCACCACGACCTCGTCGCGGTGGTCCTCCATGAGCTTCATCAGGGTGTCGACCGCCTCCTGGCCGAAGTCGCCGCCGGCGGCGCCGCCGCGCGGGGTGAGGGTGTACGCCTCGTCGATGAACAGCACGCCGCCCCGGGCGCGTTCGAAGGCGTCCCGGGTGAGCTGGGCGGTGTGCCCGATGTAGCGGCCGACCAGGTCGGCCCGGGCGGTCTCGACGAGTTGGCCGCGCGGCAGCACGCCCAGTTCGGCGAGCAGCGCCCCGTAGAGCCGGGCGACGGTGGTCTTGCCGGTGCCGGGCGGCCCGGCGAAGACCAGGTGGTGACTGACCCGGGCGGTCGGCAGGCCGGCCTCCTCGCGGCGGCGGACCTGGGTGATCAGATTGACCAGGTTCTCGACCTGCTCCTTGGCGGCGGACAGGCCGACCATCGCGCGCAGCTGGTCGAGCAGGTCGCTGCCGCGCTCGGCGCCCGGTCCGCCCGACCCGGCCGAGCGGGCCGCGCCGGCGAGTTCCTCGCCGAGGTCCTCCGGCAGCAGCTGGGCGAGGTCGGCGTCGGTGATGTCGGCCAGGACGGCCAGCCGGGACGCCTGACGGTCCACCATCTCCTCGAACACCTTGCGGGCGGCGCGGCCGTTGCCGAAGTCGGCGCCCTTGGGCATCCGCGTGAAGTGGGTGCCGAGCACCTCCCGCGTGGCGTCGGCGAGTTCGTAGCCGTGTCCGGCCGCGGCCCGCTCGACGATGGTGACCAGTTCCTCCGCCGAGTAGTTGCGGAACTCCACGGTGCGGCTGAACCGGGAGGCGAGACCGGGGTTGGAGCCGAGGAAGGAGCGCATCTCGTCCGAGTACCCGGCGACGATCACCACCACGTCGTCGCGGTGGTCCTCCATCAGCTTGACCAGGGTGTCGATCGCCTCGCGGCCGAAGTCCGGCCCGGTGCCGCCGGATCCGGCGGACAGCGTGTACGCCTCGTCGATGAACAGCACGCCGCCCAGCGCCGACTGGAACACCTCGGTGGTCTTGATCGCCGTGCCGCCGACGATGGACGCCACCAGGTCGGCCCGGGCGACCTCGGTGAGGTGGCCGCTGCGCAGCACGCCGAGCTCGGCGAGGATCGCGCCGTAGAGGCGGGCGACGGTGGTCTTGCCGGTGCCGGGCGGGCCCGCGAAGATCAGGTGCCGACCCATCGGCAGCGCCGGCATCCCAGCCCGTTCACGGCGTCGGGCCAGCTTGTTGAGGTTGACCAGGGTGGCGACCTGCTCCTTGACGCCCTCCAGGCCGACCAACGCCTGCAGGGCCGCCTGCGGGCCCTCGGGCTCGGGCGGCGGCAGGTCGTCCGGGTGCTCCGCCGCTGGCTCGGCGTCGTCGGCCTCGGGCGCGCCGGCCGGCCGGGCGGCCACCGGGCCGTCGTCGTCGGCGGCGGCGGTCGCGGTGCCGTGGCTGTCGGCGCGCCCGTTGTCCCGGCTGGTCAGGTTCTCCACCGAGAACCGGTCGCTGGGCCTGGTCTGGCGCAGGCCCGAGCCGCGGTTGCCGGTGACGGTGCAGCCGGTGATCCGGATCGGCTCCTCGGATTCGGCCCGCAGCCCGTCCTGGGTGTTGCCGACCAGCTCGCAGCCGGTCAGGGCGGCCCGGCTGCCGGCGGCCAGCAGGACGCCGTGCCGGCGGTTGCCGTGCACCCGGGAGCGGGCCATGGTCAGCTCGCCGCCGTCCTCCACCGCGATCCCGTCCGCGGTGCATTCGGCGACGTCGCAGTCGCGGAGCGAGGCGATGCCGCCGTGCCCGACCTCGACCCCGGTGACACCGGCCGCGTTCGGGGCTCCCTTGCCGGTCGCGGCGCTGCCGCGGACGGTGGTGCCGCCGACCTGGGTGTTGCCGCCGTCGGCGACCAGCAGGGCGGCCAGCCCGGTCGAGGCCAGCACCGAGGACTCCAGTCGCCCGCGCCCCTCCCGCAGCACCTCGACGCCGTGGCCGCCGACCTCGGCCACGTCCAGCCGGCGCAGCAGCGGGTTGGCGCCGTCGCGCACGCTGACCCCGGCGCCGGCCGCGCCGCGCACCTCCAGCCGGTCGAACTCGGCAGCGCTCTCCCCGACCAGTTCGACGCCCGCCGCGCCGCTGTCGCGCACCGTGGTGCGGGTCAGGGCCGGGCTGGACGACTCGTCCACCAGGATGCCGGACAGCTCCGTGCCGACCACCTCGCACTCCTCGAAGGAGCCCCGGGAGCGGTCGGTCACGTGGACGCCGTGGCCCTTGGTGCGCGCGGTGCGGCAGCGCCGCACCACCGGGTCGGTGCCGCCGGCCAGGACGAGGCCGTGGCCCCGGGTGTCCTCGACCGCGCAGTCCTCCAGCAGCACCTGGGCGGCCGAGCTGAGGTAGACGCCGATCGGGGCGCTGCGGACGGAGGTGCGCAGCACCCGGGTGGTGCTCTGCTCCTCCAGCGCGATGCCCGGCTTGTCGGTGGCGGAGATCTCGCAGTCCTCGATCGAGCCGCGGCCCTCGCCGTTGGCGCACACCCCGTTGCCGCGGGCGTCGCGCAGCACGCAGCCCCGGACCACGGGGTTGGCCCGCTCGCCGATCACCACGGCGGAGCTGCCGAGGTGTTCGACCACGCAGTCCTCGATCACGCTGGAGCCGGTGGAGGTCTCCACGATGCCGGCCCCGGCCGGGTTGACGACCCGGCAGCCGCGCATCGCCAGGGCGCCCTGTTGCCGGGTGAGCACGGCCGTCCAGGAGTTGCCCGCCACCTCGCAGTCCTCCAGGGCGGCCTGGCCGCGCGGGACGTCGACGGTGGGCAGTTCCTCGTCCTGCCCCTGGAGCACCAGCCCGGTCAGCTGGACGGCCTCGGCCACCACCTGCACCACCGCGCCCCGCCGGGGCGAGATCCGGACGCTGCCCCGGGCCTCCGCGGCGGTGATGGTCACCATCTTGGTGATCACCAGGTTCTCCTCGTAGCGGCCCGGGCGGACGCTGATCACCGTGCCGCTGCGGGCCGCCTCCAGCGCGGCTCCGATCGTGCGGTAGCCGCCGCCCTCGCGCTGCTCCGCACTGACCGTCAGCACATGGCGGGTCATGGCGCGTTCTCCTCCGTCGTTCGTGACTGTCGTGCGGTGGTGCGGGTCCGGCCCGGTGCCGGGTGGCGCGGGTCGGTCACCCGGTGCAGTTGGCCCGGATCGCGGACGCGGCGTGGTGGGCGTACGTCTTGGTGGGGCCGTCCCAGTCCAGGCCGCGGTCGTGCAGCACCACGGCGATCTTGCCGCCGTTGAGCGGGAAGGTGCCCGCCGAGACCCACTGGCCCCGGCTGCCGACCTGGTTGACCGGGAAGGAACCGGACGCGGAGCCGCTCTGGACGGTGTAGAAGGACGGCGCCCCGCCGACCGCCTTGACGTCCCCGCTGTTCGGCACGTACACCGAGAGCTGGCAGCTGCCGGTGGTGACCGACCCGGTGTTGAACGTCCAGACCACCGAGTTGTCGTGGTCCTTGGCGTCGCCCGACATCGGCATCGAGTAGTAGCCGCCACTGCAGCCGTCCCCCGCGTAGCCGCCGGAGTTGTTCCGCCAGCCCTCCTGCCCCTTGTCGAACCAGCCGCGCGCCTGGGCGCCCCCGCCGCTGCATCCCGGGCCGGCCACCCCGGCGTAGCTCGGCGCCGGGGGCGGGGCCGGCTGCGCGGCCTTGGCCGGGGGCTGGGCGGGGGGCGGCGCGGCCGGGGGCTGCTGGGCGGCGGGCGGCTGCTGGGCGGCGGGCGGCTGCTGGGGCTGGGTCTGCGGGGCTCCGCCACCGCCGCCACCGCCGGCACCGCCACCGCCACCGCCACCGCTGGCGCCACCACCACCGCCACCCTGGTTGGCCGGCGCGCCGCCGGCGCTCTTGCCCGCATCCGGCTTCCCGGAGGTCGACGGCGCACCGCCACCCGCCGGGATCCGTCCGGCGAACGGCACGGTCTGGTTGCCGCCGTCGCCCTGGTCCGGCACGGCACCGCCGGCGGCGGCCGCCCCACCGGCCGCGGCCGCGGCAGCATCACCGGGCGGCGGGCCCGCGACCGGCTGAGCGTTCGCCACCGGCTGCTCGCCCAGCGGGTTCCCGTGCGCGTCGGCACCCGGGACGAACCCGTTGCCGCCGTCCTGCTGCGTGTACCCGGCCGGCGGCGGACCGTCCGCACCGGACGGCCCCGGGTCGTCCCCGCCGAACTTCGAGATGCCCAATGGCACACCGACCAGTACCAGGCCCGCGATCACGGCCGCGGCCACCATCGGCCGGGAGATCCGGCGCGGCCCGCCGCCCTCCTCCTCGGCCGGCGCCGGGCCGGGGACGGCGGTCACGCCCGCGGGCGCCTCGGCGGCGGCGGTCGCGGCACCCGCGGCGGGCTTCGCACTCTCGACGGCCGGCGCGGCGCCGCTGGCGGACACCGCCGCGGGCTCCTCCTTCGCCGGCTCGGCCTTGGCGGGCTCGGCCTTGGCGGGCTCGGCCTTGGCGGGCTCGGCCTTCGCCGACTCCGCGTTCGCGGGCTCCGCCTTCGCGGCCGCCGTCGGGCGGGCCTCCAACTCCTCGGGCACGACCCACGCCACGGCGGGCAGCTGGATCCCGGCGCCCTCCGCCCCTTCCGTCCGGCTCCCCCGGCCGCTCCGGTCCTTGCCCACCCTGGCCCCCTGGCCCTCGATGACGATGCTCGGCAGGGACGGCCGCCGGTCAACCCCGGTCGAGGCGGGCGAACGGCACGTCCACCCGTCTCGACGGCCGGGAGACGCCCGGAGGTTCAGCTGCGGACGAACTCGTCAGTCGGCCTTCTTGTCACTGCTCTGACCACGCCTTCCTCGACCGCCGTCCTTGCCCCGGCCCCGGCCGCGCCAGGCCGTCTGGCTGCTCCCTCCGGCCGGGCTCGATCCGGATCCTCCTGCGATGGTCGTCTGCGGAGTAGTCGGAGTCTGCTCGGGGGTCGTCGTCGGCGCGGTGCTCGACGGCTGCTCGGAGGTGCTCGACTGCTCGGTCGCGGCCTGGTCGTCGTTCTCGGCCTCGGGCTCGGGCTCGGGCTCGGAGCCAGGATCGGAGTCGGAGATGTACGGCTCGTCATGAGCACCCTGCGCGGGCGAGTAGCCCTGGGGAGCGACGATCACGCCGTTCACGAAGTCGAGGTTCTTGCCACCCTCCTTGGTCGGCACTTCGGTCCCGGTGATCTTCTTCTCCAGCGCGGCCATCGCGTCCGGGTTCTTCTTGATGCAGTCCGGTGCCGCCCAGCCGTTGAAGATCTTCCCGTGGGTACCGCCCGTCACCACGACGAAGCCCAGGTCCTTCGCGATGTGCTCGTTGAAGATGGCGTGGGCCCAGTGGCACGCCATGCAGTCACGCTTTCTGCCACCGATCGGCCAGGGCGTCAGCCCCAGTTCGTCGGCCCTGGCCTTGCCCTTCTCCTCGGCCGTCCTGCCGCTTCCGCCTCTGGATGTCTCGCTGTCCGAATCCTCGCTGTCCGACCCCTCGCCGTCCGAATCCTCTCCGTCCTCCGTCGCGTCCTCTTCCTCCGTCGCGTCCTCTTCCTTCGCCTCGGCCTCCTTCGCCTCGGCCTCCGTCGTCTCCTCGCTTCCCTCCTTCTCGGCCTCCTCCGCCTCCTTCTTCTTCTGGGCCTCCTCCGCCTCCTTGGCCTTCTTCACGGCCTCGTCGAACTCCGCCTGCATCTGCTTCTGGACCTCGTTCAGGAGGTCCATCTCACCGTGGAGGCAGCCCTCGCCCTTGCCCTTGACGTTGGGGAGCCACTTGATCTTGTTCGGGTCCTTCAGCGCCTCGCGGACCGCGTCAAATCCCCCGCCGTGGTCGTCGAAGCCCACGAAGTCCTTGTGCCGGTAGTTCCCGTCCCGAATCGCTCGGAGCTTCGCCAGGTCGTGGTTCCGGCCTTCCCTGCCCTCCGGCGTGGCAAGGTTCGCCAGACGAGTCGTCGCGTCTGCCCTCTTGCCCGACCCCATTCCGGAGTTACCCGCGACGTGGACCACGCCGTCGATGACGGTCAGGGCGAGGTGCGGCGTGCCGGTGTCCTTGAAGCTCATACCACTGCCGTACCGGTCGGCGTCCATCATGACCCGCGCCATCCGGTCCAGGGAGCGGCCGAAGGCTCCGCGCAGCGAGTCGGTCTCCTGCCCCAGAGGCGCCTCAAGGCTGGGCGCGCGCAGGTCGAGAAGCTGCTCCGAGTAGCCGGGCTCGCCTGCTGTGCCCTTGACGACGTAGAGCTTGCCGTCCCTTTCGATCACGTGCCCGATCTGGCTGCTCGCCGACTGCGCACTCGCGCCGCGCGAGGCCGAGCGGGGCGGGTTGTTCCCTCCCGGCGGCACGGTTCCACGACCACGACCGGTTCCACGCCCACGACCGGTATCGGTATCGGCTCCACGCCCACGACCGCGCCCACGAGCGGAATCGGTGTGCGGCGTCGAATCGGGATCGGTTCCACGCCCACGACCGCGCCCACGACCGGAATCGGTCGGCGGCGTCGAATCGGGATCGGTACTGGTCCCACGTCCGCGGCCCCGTCCGAACCCGCCCCTGGTGTCGTTCCCGCGCCCCCGGCCGCGATCCGCCCCGCGCGTCCCTGGCGGCGACGCTGCCGCCGAACTGCTCCCGGATCCGGCGGGGTTGAGGATCTGTTGGATCAGGTCGGCCTCCGAGAGCGGCTGCGGCGGCACGGGCGGCTCGAGGTCCTCGACGTCCTCCTCGACGTGTTCGTCGACGTGCTCCTCGCCGTCGACGCCGCGCATGAACTCGTGGAAGCCGCCCAGCATCTCGTTGTCGGCGCGGGTCTCGCGGACCGGGTTGACCGGCCCGGCGTTCGCCGTCTCCGGGTTCTCCCCGAAGAGCCGCTCCAGGATGGGCAGCAGCACGGGCTCGTGGTCGCGGACCCAGTCGGCGCCGTTGTTGCGGGGCCGGTTGGTGCCCGGGTCGTCGCCGCGGTTGGTCCCGAGGTACACGTTGCTCAGCTGCGCGAAGAACTCCCGCTCGTCCGACGAGGAGTAGTTCCCGACCAGCTTGCCGTCCTTGTCGTGCACCGGGCCGTCGGGCCAGGCGGCGGTCGACTCGGTGCCGAACAGCTGGCCCAGGGTGTCGGCCATGTGGTTGTCCAGGAAAACGTCCCGCACGAGCGAGCGCTCGTCGTCGGTCAGGCTGAACTCGTGGAGGGCGTGGGCGAATTCGTGGGTCGTGGAGGAGTAGCCCTCCTCGAAGCCCGCCACCTCGCCGATGTCGGTGTCCTCGCCGAGCAGGTTCTCCTCGGTCACCGCGATGCGTTCGTGCTCGGCCGCGCCCCGGACGGTCTCCCAGAGTCGGCCGCCCTCGCCGACGGTTCCGCCGGCCATGTGGCGGAAACCCTCGACCTCGGTCATCGCCACGTCGCGCGGCACGACCACCACGCGCACCTTCCGCGTCAGCAGGTCGGACGCGACGTCCGGGTTCTGGAGCATCAGCTCCAGCTGGGCGTGCGCCGCCTGCCGCGCCGACACCGGGCGGTGCACCCGGTGATCGACGTCCACCAGCAGGCGGGCGGCGACCGTCGCGAACTCCGCCGAGGACAGCCGCTTCCGCAGGGGTCCGACGAAGTCGGTGTCGGCCGCGAGGGCGCGGCGGACGTCGGGCGCGAGCGAGTCCAGGGTCAGGAGCCGATCCTGCAGGCTCATCTCCAGGATGTCGGACGCCCTCGGCGGCCCGGCGGGCGGAGGCGGCGCGACCGGCTCGACGTGCGGAGGCGGGGTCACCGGTTCGACGGCCGGAGGCCGCGTCACCTCCTCCTGCTCGACGTGCGGAGGCAGCGGCGGCGTTACCGGCTCAACATGCGGAGGCAGCGGCGGGGTCACCGGCTCGACGTGCGGAGGCGGCGTCACCGCCTCAACCTGCGAGGCCGGGGCGGACGGCTCGACGTGCGGCGGAAGCGGCGGTGCGACCGGCTCACCATGCGGAGGCGGGGTCACCGGCTCGACGTGCGGCGGTGCGGTCTCGGGTGCGGGCCGCACGGTCCAGGGGCCGGGGCCGAAGTCGGCGCCGCCGGTGTAGAGGTCCGTCGCTCCGATCTCGATGACCCGGTTGACCTCGGCCTCGTCGTCGTTGGGGCTGACGCCGAAGCTCAGCAGCACCGGCGCGCCGTTCTCGTCCGTCCGGCCGGTGGCGACGGCGACGTGGTTGCCCTGGCCGTAGATCACGATGTCGCCCTCGCGGGGCAACGGGGTGTCGTGGGAGGTCGAGTCGTAGCTGGTCCTGGTGTGCGGGAGCAGACGGGAGATCAGGTTCCTCGTCCACTGCGGTCCCTCCAGACCGCTCGCGTACGTCTCGTGGACCCACTCCCAGGAAACCAGCCCCTGGGAGTGCGCGGTGAGCAGGACGGACTCCCAGCAGTTGAGCGTGCTGCCGGCCGCGAGCGGCGGCGGCTGGTCGGCCGGGCCGTCCAGCGCCCAGGTGGCGAAGTCGGTCTTCTCCAGGTCGAGCGCGCCCGAGGCGCGCCACTCCAGCACGACCTCGCGCCGGGCCAGGTCGCGCATGGCGTCGGCCACGTGGCGGCCGCCGTCCGGAACGGGCAGGTCGAAGCGGCCGCCGAGGTGGTCGGCGCGCAGCGTGAGCAGGCCGTCGAGGAAGGCCTGCGGCAGCGGGCCGGCGTCGGGGAGGGCGGTGAGCGCCGCGTCGTCGAGCAGCCCGAGCTCGTGGAGCCGGCGGCCCGCCGCCAGCACGTCCGCCGGGCTGTTCACCGCCCCGGGGCCGACGCTGTCGGTGAGCTCCAGGCCTAGCGTGCGGGCCTGCTCGGGTGACAGCGGCGACCCAAGGTACTCGGTCACCGCCTGCACCAGCGGCTCGACCGCCGTCTGGGCCACCGGGCTCCTCAACGGCGGCGCGTTGCGCAGCCTGACCCGGCGCTCCTCGATCTTGCGGAGCAGCGGCTCCGCCTCCTGCCGTGCGGCCTCGGCGGCCTCCGGCTGCAGGACGTTCAGTTCCTCCAGCCGGCGGGTCAACGCCAGGACGTCCGAGGGGGCGTTGTTGTGCCGGCCCTCGGCGCCGACGAAGGCTCCCGAGGCCATCCGCAGGCCCTTCCGATCGCCGGGCACCCCCCGATTGGCCTGCGCCGGCAGGAACTGGGTCGGCTGCGGGGCGAGTTGTTCCTGCTCGTGCTGCGGCTCGGTGTCGGCGTTCTTCGGCGGCTCCGGGGCCTCGGGCTGCTCCTCGCTCTGGTTCTCCTGCTCGGGCTGCTCCTCGGCCCTGTCGCTCTGCTTGGGCTGCTCCTCGGCCTTGTCGCTCTGCTTGGGGTACTCCTCGGCCTGGTTCTCCTGGTGGATCTCCGGCTCGGGATCCTTGGGCTGTTCCTCGGCCTCGTTCTCCTGCGCAGGCTGCTTGGGCTGCTCGGCCTGGTCCTTGTTCTCCTCGCTCTGCTCGCCGCCGTTTCCGCTCTTCTGCTCCTTGCCCTGCTCGGTGGGCTTCGTGGTGGGCGGCTTCAGCTGTCCGGGGGCGCCACCGAGCAGTTCGGCGACCTGCCCCGCGATGTCGTTCGAGGCCGGGGGTGCGGGCTTCGGCTCCTCAGGCTCCGGCACCTCGGACTTCGGCACCTCAGGCTTCGGCACCTCAGGCTTCGGCACCTCGGACTTCGGCTCCTCGGACTTCGGCACCTCGGACTTCGGCACCTCCTCCGTGTCCGGCGGGAGGTCGTACCGGTCGGACGGCCGCCGGCCCTCGCGCCAGTTCTCCTTGGTGAAGTAGAGGTCGCTCGGCCCGGTGCGTTCCCGCGTGACCGACTTCTTCGGAATGCCCACCACGACGGGGACGTCGCCGACCACCGTTCGCGGCCGCCACGACCAGGGGCCGGAGCGGTGCTCGAAGGAGAAGGTGAACTTCACGTGCCCCTGGAAGCGCACCAGTGGCTCGGGGAACTTGGAGTTGGCCACGGCCCGTTCCGCGAGGGTGCGTTCACCGCCGGTACGGCGGCCTGCGCCGCCGCCGAAGGTGATCCCAGCCGTGATCTTGCCCTTGACCTTGGAGAACTCCGCGCCGATCTGGCCCATCAGCTGCGTCATCCGGGAGGACAGCGCCCGCTCGGTGAAGCGGGTCGCCAGTTCGGCGGACTGGGCGATCTCCGACTTCTTCTCCTCGCGCCCCTGGCCGAGGCCGATCAGTTCGGCCCTCACCCTGACGCTCACCGTGTCGAGGACGCCCAGCCGGAGGGTCTTGACCCGCTCCCCTCCCGCCGTCAGGTCCGGAAGGGCGTCGATCAGGGTGCCCCGGTCGATCATCCGCCGGAGCTTGCGCATGGCGGCCGAGTTCTCGTCCAGCCGGAATTCGTTCCGGCCCAGGGTGGTGAGCAGGTTGCGCAGCGATCCGACGTCGGGCAGGTCGACGACCATGTCCTCGGCGCCGAGGCCCTGCCAGACCTCCCTGGGCGGCACCGGGTGGATGGTCTCGGCGGTCTCGCGCTTCGGCGTGGTCGTCTCCTCGCCCGGGCGCGGGGCCCGGTACGAGGCCTGCTCCGGGGTGGTGACCACATGCGTGTCGGAGGTCTCCAGCAGCACCTCGAAACCCAGCTCGACGGCGACGGTGGCCTGACGGCGGCCCCGCCCGGTCCTCGTCGGCGCGACGGGCGTGCTCGGCGCGACGGTGTTCTCCGCGCCGCCGTCCTTCGGTGCCTCCTTCTTGGGGCTCTCCTGCGCGGCCTCCTTCTCCCGCCAGGCACGGGCCGAGTCCTGGATCCGCTGGCTCTGCCGGAGGAGTTCGGCTTCGAACGGCTTGGGCAGGGGGGCGTCCTCGGGCAGCTTCTCGGTCTCCCGGCGGAGCTCCTCCTGGCGCAGCCGTTCGGTCCGCGCCTCCTGCGGGGCCGCGCCGTGGGCGGGCTTCGCCGCCCCCTTGCGGCGCATCTCGACCTGGATCGTCGCGGTGCCCTCGAACACGCTGCCGGCGACCTTGGTCTTGGTCGCCACGCCCGTCCGGCCGCCGCCGTCGTGCTCCGCGATCCGTTCCTGGCCCCGGACGTGGCTCAGAGTGGCGCCGGCCACGACGGCTGCGGGCACCGCCCCGAGCGGGTCGGTGGTGCCCACCACCCGCCCGGTGAAGGCGTCGTCGGTGGCCCGGTTGTGGCCGGCCTTCCCGTCGGCGCCGCCCTGGGCGACGCCGCTGGTGCCGCCGGCCGCGAACTCGGTCTCGGCGGTGTCGGCGGTGTGCCGCATCTCCCGGACCCCGGCCCAGCGGAGCACCACCGTGCCGCCGGGCACCTTCACGAAGACCTCCTGGCCGGCCATCAGCGCCCGCAGCCTGGACTGCAACGCTCCCGGCAGCAGGGCCGGCTGCAGTGCCTGCCGAACCCGCTCCCAGCTCGCGCCGTACACCTCCCGTCCACGGCCGTCGAGCTGGTCCAGCAACGAGGTGTGGACGAACTGCTGACCGCCCGACGGCTGGGGCCCGGCGGGCGGCTTCGGCGTCCCGCCCTCCTGGCCGGACGCGTCCGCCTTGGGTTCCGGCGCCCAGACCCGCAGTACCACGTCGGAGCCGCTCAGCACGCCCGAGGAGACGATCCGCTCCGGCACCGAGCGGAAGGTGCCGGGGGTCGGGGCGGCACCGGTCTTCGGGTCGATGGGGAGTTCGCGGACGGGGAACACGAAGTCGGCCGCCGTGCCGGCGGTCGTCCTGCCCGAGGCCTGGGCGAGCCGCTGCCGCTCCGACCGGCCGAGCAACGCCGTCGGTCGCGTCGACTTCGCCACGACCTCGACCTCGAAGCCCACGTCACCGGTGAACCGGGCCGCCCGCTCGACCGTCTTCTCCTTCTCGGACCGGCCGGTCACGACGTCCCGCGTCGAGCCCACCGTCTCCTGCTCGGCGGAGGACTGACCGAGCGTCATCGCGACGTACGGGAACTTCATGTCGAGCGCCGCCGTCACACTGGTTCCGCCGCGCACGTCGCGAAGCGCCCCGGTGGACGACACGGTCTCGCCGCCGCGCTCGAACTCGCACTTCTCGATCAGCCCCTGGTACTCCCGCATGGTCACCTTGGCTCCGACGACCCGGACCTCGACGGTGATCCCCTGGTGGGACACCGTGACGCTCCAGCCGCCTCCGGTGGTGAGGGCCGACAGCCGTGGGCGCAGCGCCGTCTCGTCGAGGTGCGGGGCGAGGGCGGCCTCGACCCAGGCCCAGTGATCGCCGAACAGCGGCTTCAGCCTCGCGCCCACGGTGTCGAGGACGGCCCTCGCGTCGTGCAGCCCGAGGACGGGGTCGGAGGGAGCGAGTTCGCCGGTCCGGGACACCCGGGACGGCGGCTGCACGGTGAGCGTCCGTTCCGGTGCACCGCCCGTTCGGGGGGCCTTCGGAAGGAGCGGGATGTTCTCGACGCCCGGCGTTCCCCCGACGAACGGGGTCTCCTCCGCATGAGGGGTCTCGTCGACGGGCTGGACCTTCGGGCGGTCGAACACCAGGCGGGCCGGGAGAAGACCCTCGCCCTCCGGCGTCCGGTGCGGCGCCGTCAGGGACTGCGGGACGGCCAGCAGCGCCCGGACCAGGGCCCGTTCGGGCGTGGTCGTGCCGCCCCCGCCGTCCTCGGCGACCTTGACGTCCAGCTCGACGGTGGCCAGGTAGACGACCATCTTCTCGGCGAACTTCGCGTTGGCGGTGCCGCTGACGGAGTCGGCCGTCCGGTCGCCGCTGCGCCACCGGGTGGTGTGGCCGGCTCCGCCGGTGACCCCCACGACGGTGCCGGGAGGCTTGAAGTCGGGCCCGCCCTGGAGCTGGCCGCCCGCCGCGTGGAACGTGTTCTCCCGGACGCCGCCGCCCGCCGCCCACTCGTTCACGACGTTCAGCTCGGCGTCCTTCTCGAACTCCCGGACGTACTCCAGCTTCTGGACCTTCGCCCCGGCCAGCACCAGGGCGTCCCGCTCGCCGGTCCTGACCAGCAGCGGCGAGCGGAGGTCGATGCCGTGGCTCATCCCGGTCAGCAGGGCCCCGAGCCGCTCGCGGCGGAAGGCCCCGCGCACCGACGGGCCGAGCTCGTTCCAGCCCTGGGGGCCGAAGGTCCGGCGCCCCAGCGCCTCCAGGACCTCCCTGAGCGGCCGGACGGGCTCGGTGGTGCCGTTCCCGGGAGCGTGCGGGACGACGTCGAGCACGACCGTGCCCGGCGGGAGGCCGTTCTTGCCCTTCGCCGGGTCGGACCCCCACAGCTCGGGCTTGGGCTCCCATGCGGCGGAGCCGGGGTTCAGCTCCGGCCCCTGGAGCGGTCCCGGTTCGGTGTCGGGACGGTACGTGTTCTCCGCGCCGGGGGGTTGGCATTCCGCGGTCTCGACGAGCACCCGGAAGCCCAGCCGCGTCGTCGCCCGGCCCGGGGCGACGTCTCCCTCCGCGCCCTGGTGCACCAGGGTGAGTTCGGCGGTGCCGTCGAAGATCGTGCCCTTGACCTTGGCCTTGAGAGCGGTTCCGGTCCGCTGGGAGTTCTGCTCGATGGTGTTCCGGTCGCTGCCGCGCTGCCCGTTCAGGCCCCCCGTTCCGCCGCCGCCGAGAAAGCCCGTTCCGCCCGACTGTTTGACCGAGACGCCCAGCGCGAGCGTCCGGGCCTTGGTGTCGGACGAGGTGACGACGCTGGTGACGTCGGCGCCGGTGTTGAACTCGCCCGCATCGGTGTTCCGCAGGTGCGACAGTTCCAGCACCTTCGCCGACACCAGGATGCTGCCCCGGCCGTCGGACAGCGGGATCTCCAGCAGCTCACCGGCCGTCATGGACCTCAGCTGGGTCTGCAGGCTGGGCAGGTCCAGCTGGGCGAGGATCTCGGCCCGCACCGAACTCCAGGCGTCGCCGAACCGCTGCCGCCCGAAGGCCTCCAACCCGGAGGGCTCGGCGGCCGGTCCGAACAGCGCCGTGTCACCGGCGGCGGTGTTCCCGCGCTTGTGCAGCGTGCGGACGTCCTTGACCACGTCCATCCCGCCCAGCGCCGCCGTCCGCAGCACCCGGGCCGGCGGAGCGTGGCGGGTCACCGCCGGCGGCGGCCCGGCGGGCACGGCCTCGGCGACCGGCGTGGCGATCCGCACCGGCAACGGGACCGACACCGGCTCCGGACGCTCCTCCGGGCCGGTCCGCCCGATGTCCACCAGCGGGGTCCGGGAGAACGGCGGCGTGAGCGTCCGCACGCCCGGGACCTCGGAGAAGTCGAGGTTCAGCCGGACCGTCGCGTCGACCCACAGCACCGGCTCGGCGGTCTTCCTCCGGTGGGTCATCCGGCCGGTCGCGGCAACCATCACCGCCTTGCTCCGGTCCACCGACCCGCTCACCGGCCCGGACAACCCGGTGTTCGACGCCGGCTTGCCGCTCACCACCACACCGCCGCCCCACCGGGACCGGCGCTCGCGCAGGGCGCCCGTTCCGGCGGACGAGTCGCCGCCGTCCTCGAACTCGAACTTCTCCGTCCGACGCTTCGTTCCGGGCGTCTCGACCGTGGCACTGATCCGCAGCGTCCCGGTGCCGCCGCCGAGGTCCAGGGGCACCAGCAGGTCGTCGCCCCGGGTCATCCGGGACAGGTTGGGCGCCAGCGTCCGAACGTCGAGCTGCTCGGCGAGCTGCCGCCGGATCTCCTCCCGCCGGCTCGCCGAGACACTCGGGGGCAGCTTCGCGAGCACGGCCGCCACGACCTGGTCGTTCGCCCCATCGACCAGCACCACCCGGTCGCCCGCGCTGATCCAACCCTGCTCCGTCATCCGGCTCGGCGGGGCCGGGAGGGGCTGCTCCTGCTTGGGCTGCTCCTGTTGCTTGGGCTGCTCCTGCTCCGTGGGCAGGACCTGCTTGGGCTGCTCCTGCTCCGGCTGCTCCTGCGCCTTGGGAAGATCCTGCTCCGGCTGTTCCTGCGCCTTCGGCTGTTCCTGCTCCTTGGACTGCTCCTGCTTCGGCTGTTCCTGCTGCTTCGGCGGATCCTCCTGCTGCCCGTCGTGATCCGGCTTCGGCTTCGGCTCGGGCTCCTTCAGCGGCGGAGGAGTCGGCTTAATCTGCGACTCGGCGACTGCGGGCGCCTCGGCCGGGCGCTGCGTCGTGGGCTGAGGGGTCGTCGGCCGCATCGCGCTGTAGTGGGTCACTCGAATGTCCTGCTCATTCGAGCGGAGAATGTGGACGACCTGCTCCGACGCCTCGTTCATCAGGCGGGGCACGGGGTTCTGGTCGTGCACCCTCAGCTGAATGCCGAAGGCGTGGGCGGCGACCACCGCGATCTCGTCGTAGAACGGGGTGCTCCACAGCACGCGGTTGCGCACCGCCATGTCCACGAACTCGCTGAGCCGCCGATCAGTCAGGTCGGACGGCGTCAGGCGCCGGGGATCGCTGTCCCCCGGCTGCACCCACATCCGCTCCTTGAGCGCCGGGATCCGATCCAGTAGTCGAGCCCAGACCGCCGCCTGCGGCGGCCCGCCCGCACCGAACACCGCGAGGAGGTGATCGAGCACTTCGTCTCTGGTGAGACCCAAACCCTGCGCGTCCGCGATCGTTTCCAACTGCTGATGAGTGAGATCGTGATCGGAGAGCAGGAACCGAAGGGGACTCATCCCCAGGGAGTCGAGGTCCTCCCGCTGCGTGGCCCCCTCCTCCCCCCGGAACCACTCGGAGACGGTCGTACGCGCGCCTCTGACGTCCAGGTGCCCGTGGGCCCAGGAATCCAGTTGCCGGGGCGCGCTGGCCAGAATCGATGTGAACAGGCAGTTGCCGTCGCCCGGGACCCGCAGGACGTCGAACTGCGACCCGTCCCCCGCCGTCCGCCGGCCCGTGACGGGCCAGTCCCGCGTGGCCGGTGTCGTCGGCGCTGCCGTCGGCACCGTCGGAGGGACGGCGGCGGCCCGCTCGTTCCCACCGAGCACGCCGAGGAGCCGGGACTTCTTCTTCTTGGTCTTCGGGTCCGAGGTCTCCACGGCAACGGGCCGGCGCGAGCCCTGCTCGGTGTCCGCCTCCTTCCCGGGTTCGAACTTGACCCAGCGTCCGCGCGTGCCGTGTTCGTCGCTCAGGATGCCGAGCGGGGCGACGCGCTGGCCGATGCTCACGCTGATCGTGGTCGTGGACGCCCACACGACGCGCCCGGTGGCGTTGGCCAGTTCCTGCGCCAGCACCTTGCCGTTGTCGCCGCGGGCACCCGCCTGGCAGGCGAGCAGCACGATCTGGGTGTCGGGCGGCATGCGCCGGAAGCTGGGCCGCCGACGGATGACCTGGCCGAGCGCCTCGCCGGTGACGTAGACCTTCTTCTTCCCGCCCGGCTGATCCGACAGGGTGGTCAGCGCCGCCGCGAGGTGGGTGGCGTGCGTCATGAACGTGTAGATGGGGTCCGAGACGTTCCAGGGGACGAGCCCGATCGTGCTGAGGTCGGGATTGTCCGACTCGGCGGCGGGCCTGGAATCCTTCTGGTCGAAGTAGTCGGACGGCAGGTACTCGAAGTGCGGGGTGGTGGGGTCGAACCCGTCCCGGATCGGCTCCCACTTGCGGGTGAGGGAGCTGTCCCGGAAGAAGCGCCCGCCCGACTGCCGACCGAGCGGGAACAGGATGGGCTGACTGTCGAGGTCCGTCTCGTCGACCACGTCCGGCTTCTTCACGTCGACCAGGTGGCCGTTGTCCTCGCGGACACCCATGGTCGGGATGGAGCTGGCCCGTTCGTTCTCCGGCAGGGTCGGGTCCGGCGGAACCTCCTTGATCCAGAACCCGCGCTCGGCCTTCGTGTGCTTCCTCTCCTTCAGCTCGGGCCGCAGTTTGGCCTTCACCTTGATGAGGCCGCCGGTCAGCGACGTCTCGACGGAGTTGGTCCACACCGTGCGGCCGGTCGCCTTGGCCAGCGCCCGCGGGAAGTCCAGCTCCGTGCCCAGCGCGCCCGGACCGACCAGCACCAGCGGGGTCTCGGGGGTGAGCTCGTCGTGCGGCAGGTCTGCCGCCACGCCCTTGGCGAGTGCTTCGGGTTCGAGGTCTTCCAGGTTGTCGGGGATCAGCACGAGCAACGGCTCGTGCCCGGTGATCTCGGTCAGGCTGTAGTGCTTGTTCTTCTCCGGGGTGTCGCCGCCCGGCTGAGCTCCGGGCCGCTGCACGGGCTCGGGGGCTCCGTCGGACGGCTTCCCGGGGTCGGACCAGTAGTAGACGGTCCGCACGTCCTCGGCCACCTTCGGCAGGGGCTCCGCCTTGCGGCCTCCGCCCACCACGATGCCGATCGTGGCGCCGGACGGGTTCGTCAAAGGGCGGGTCTGGTAGCGCGTCTTGCGCTTCTCCGGTTCCTGTTGCACCGGGTCGTCCCCGGCGGGGACCAAGACAGGCTTCTCCTTCGGCGCCGGGTCGACCTTCTCGGGGGTCGGGACGGACTCCTCCTTCGGCGCCGGGTCAGCCTTGTCGGGGGCCGGGACGGACTCCTCCTTCGGCGTGTGCTTCGACAGCTCCTGCCGCAGGGCGGCGCGCAGATCGGCCCCGCTCAGGGCCGGGTCGATCCTCGCGGCCGCGTCCACCAACGCCCGCAGGTGCTCCGGCAGCGGGCGCTGCCACTCGGGCAGCCCGTTCAGTTCGTGCGCCATACCGGCCAGCCAGCCGCCGGTCAGGAAGGGCACCCGCATCTTGTACTCGTCGCGCGCGAGGTTCTCCATGCGACGCAACGCACGGACCTTGTCGAAGTCCCGGGTGGTCCCGCCGGGGGGCTCGTCGGAGTGGTAGAGGCCGTCGTGGATCTTCAGCAGCGCTCCGGCGGCCAGCCGCTGCTGCGAGGACGGGGCGGACGAGGAGGACTCCTCGCCGGACGGGAGCGTCGTCGAACCGCCCGTGTCCTTGACGAGTTCCCTGGCGGCGTGGTCCAGGGCGTCCTTGTCGACGGTACCGCCGCCGCCGTCGATGCCACGGGTGACGATCGCCTCCGGCGGGGCCGCGGCCTTCTTCGCGGCCTTCTTGGGGGCGAAGCTGCTGTCGTCCTCGCCGAGGCGGTTCCGGTCGGGTGTCGGATCGGTGTCCTCCGCCGTGGTGTCGTGCTCGTGCTCGCGCTCACTCTCACGCTCGTGCTCACGCCCGTGCTCGCGGCCGCGCTCCCCCTTCGTGCCCGGGAAGTCGGGCATCAGGTCGTGGCGCTTCAACGAGTCGACGTTGACGCCCAGTTCGGACGCCAGCCGGTGCCAGGGGTCGGCCACCCCGTTGGAGCGGTGTTCGGCGAGCAGCTTCCGCGCCTCGGCCAGGGACACGTCGCCGTGCACGCCGGAGCCACCACCCGACTCGTCCCGCATGTCGGCCAACTGCCTCTGCCACTCGGCCTCCTCGGCGGCCCCCTGTCGCGCCTGCCGCTCAACCTCCTGCGCCTGCCGCTCGGCCTCCCGCTGCTCCTCGCGGGCCGTCTCCTCGGCACACAGACGCTGCCGCTCCTGGAGGGCTTGCCCTTCGGCCTTGGCGCGGGTCGCCGCGTCCTCCGCCCGCTTCTTCCGGCGTGCAGCCTCCTTGGCCTCCGCCTCCGCGGCCTCCCGGGCGCGCTGCTCGGCCTCCTGCTGGAAGACCGGATCGTTCTTCTGTTCCTCCCTGCGCTGCTCGGCAGCGTCGCGGCGCCGGTCCCGCTGGCCCGACTCGGTGACGCGCCCGTCCCGGGTGGCGTCCTCGCCGCCCAGCCTCTCCCCCGGGCTGGAGAACTTCTCCGCCGGGGCCTTGCCCTTCGACCCCGACGTGCCGGAATCCTTCAGGTCATCAAGCCCGTGAATCCCGGTCTTCTTCGGCGGATCCGACTTCTCACCACCACCCGACGCCTTCGGCCCCTCATCCTTCGACGGCACCGGCAGGCCATCATCCGTCAACAGACGCCCACCACCAGGGAACTTCTCCGCCGGAGCCTTACCCTCACCCGAATCCTTCGGGCCACCAAGCCCGTGAATCCCAGTCTTCTTCGGCGGATCCGACTTCTCACCACCACCCGACGCCTTCGGCCCCTCATCCTTCGTCGGCACCGGCGGGCCATCATCCGTCAACAGACGC
>NZ_JBIUYE010000004.1:238203-337087 GCF_044744365.1 Kitasatospora sp. NPDC087314 | reverse complement strand
CCCGAATCCTTCGGGCCACCAAGCCCGTGAATCCCAGTCTTCTTCGGCGGATCCGACTTCTCACCACCACCCGACGCCTTCGGCCCCTCATCCTTCGTCGGCACCGGCGGGCCATCATCCGTCAACAGACGCCCACCACCAGGGAACTTCTCCGCCGGAGCCTTACCCTCACCCGAATCCTTCGGGCCACCGAACCCGTGAATCCCAGTCTTCTTCGGCGGATCCGACTTCTCACCACCACCCGACGCCTTCGGCCCCTCATCCTTCGTCGGCACCGGCAGGGGATCATCCGTCAACAGACGCCCACCACCAGGGAACTTCTCCGCCGGAGCCTTACCCTCACCCGAATCCTTCAGGTCACCAAACCCGGCAATCCCGGTCTTCTTCGGCGGGGCCGACTTCTCACCACCGCCCGACCCCGACCCACCGGAACGGTCGGAGTCGGCGGGGGCCGGCTCTACCTGGGTCTGGCTGCCCTCGGACTTCCCACGCGTCTGCGCCCCGCCGTCGGCCGGGCCGGACCCGCCCTCGCGCCGCCCGCCTGCGCCGGAATTCGGTGCGGCGGCACCGGAGTTGTCGCTCTCCTCCTTGGCCTTCAGATCGTCGATCGTGCCGAACCTGAGCTCCCGCGTCGAACGCGGCCTCTTGGCATCGGCCAACGCCTTGGCCTTCTCACGGTCCGCGAAGGACGGGTCCGACAGCGCCTTCGCCGCGCGATCCGCCTCACCCTGCTCGCGAAGCTGCCGATGCAGCTCAGCCTCCGCCGAGTGCCCGGGGTCAGGCAGCGGCTCCTTCTCACCACCGGCCGAATCCTTGGCCCCCTCACCGTCCTCAACAGACGGATCCGACGCCTCCTTCGCCTTGCGAGCAGCCGCCTCGGCCGCCTTCGCCGCACGGTCCGCCTCACCCTGCTCGCGAAGCTGCCGGAACAACTCAGCCCGCGACGTGTACGCAGGATCGGGCAGCGGCTCCTTCTCCCCACCCTCCGGCCCCTTGGGCGCCTCATCATCCGCCTGGGACCTCTTGGCCGCCTCCGCAGCCGCCTTCGCCGCACGGTCCGCCTCACCCTGCTCGCGAAGCTGCCGGAACAACTCAGCCCGCGACGTGTACGCAGGATCGGGCAGCGGCTCCTTCTCCCCACCCTCCGGCCCCTTGGGCGCCTGACCATCCGCCTGGGGCTGCTTCGCCGCCTCCGCAGCCTCCCTCGCCCTCCGAGCCTCCTCAAACCGAACGCGATCCGCCTCACCCTGTAGGCGTTGTTCCCGGACGCGTTCCCGCTGGAGTTCGAACTCGGACTTGGGTACGTCCTTGTCAGGACCGTTCGGGCCGGGATCCTTCCGGTCGCCCGGGCCGCCCTCGGTCTTGGGCGGCGGTCCGTCGCCGCCGTCCTTCGACGGGTTCGGGTCGGGCGTCTTCGGGCCCGGCTTGTGATCAGGGTTCGGGTCCGGCTTGATCGGGTCCGGCCTGTTCGGGTCCGGCCTATCCGGAAGCGGCTTGCTCGGGTCCGGCTTGATCGGGTCCGGCCTGTTCGGGTCCGGCCTATCCGGAAGCGGCTTGCTCGGGTCCGGCTTGATCGGGTCCGGCCTGTTCGGGTCCGGCCTATCCGGAAGCGGCTTGCTCGGGTCCGGCCTGTTCGGAAGCGGCTTGTTCGGCTCGCCGCCGCCCGCCGGCGCCGTGGTGCCACCGGTCTTCTTGCCCTGGTCGCCCCCGGACTCGGTGGGGCGGGGGGTGGCGGGGTCCGGGGTGGTCCGGCCGCCGGTGCCGGTCTGCGAGCCGGGCTTGGAGGTCTTGTCCCCGCCCGGCGCCTCCGCGCCGACCGTCGACTTCGAGCCCGTCGACTTGCCGCCCTCGGAGCCGGCCGCGTTCGACCCGCCGTCCGTCTTCGACCCGCCCTCGGTGCTGGGCCCGCCGTCGGTGCGGTGCGGGCCGGACGGCGGGGTGAGCGAGGGGGTGTGGCCGCCACCCTCGGTGCTGGTCAGGTGCGCGCCGCCGCCCTCGGTCGGGGCGGGGAGGCGCTCGCCGAGCCTGGGCACCGGGAACGGCACGGCGTGGCCCGACAGGTTGGTGGCCACGGACAGCAGGGTGAGGGGGTGGAGCGGGTGGAAGTACTTGCTGCCGTCGTGGGGGATGTCGGCGTGCTGGAGGTCCCGGACGAAGTTGGCGTACTTGGTCATCAGCGGCGAGGTGGCGCCGTGCAGCAGGTGGCGCGCGCCGCCCATGAGGAAGCCCGCGAGGAAGCTCGAACCGCTGGCCGAGAACTCGTGGCTCGGGTCGAAGATCAGGTTGTAGAAGCCCTCGCTCAGGTACTGGTTGGCGCCCATCTTGACCTGCTCGCCGAGCGCGTGGCCGAGCACGAACATCTTGTTCATCTTGTCGACACGGCCGGCGAGTTCGGGCAGCTTCTCGGCCAGGACCCGGAGTTCGCCGTTGGCGATCTTGGAACTGTTCGCGATCTCGCGCAGGGTGGCGGCCAGGCCCGCGCGGGCCCCCGGCGACTTGGCCCACTTCTCGGCGAACTCCTTGCCGAACTTCGTTCCCAGCTCGCGGGCGAGGTCCTTGCCGAGGGCGGCGCCGAGGTGCTTCTCGAAGGCGTCCGCCATGCTCTTCGTGAACTGGGCCCCGGCCTTGGCGCCGGTCTTGCCGGCGGCCGCGAAGCCCTTGGAGAGGTAGTTGGAGTGCTCCCGCAGGATCTTGTCGAGGCTGTTGGCGAACTCGTTCGCCGTCTTGTCGCCGATCGCCCGGCCGGCGCCCGACCCGGCCTCCTTCCCCCCGAGGTTCCCGGCCTCCTTGCCACCGAGGTTCCCGGCTTCCTTGCCGCCGATGTTGCCGAGTTCCTTGGACCCGAGGTTCTTCAGTTCCTTGGCACCGAGGTTCGCGAGCTCCTTGGCCCCGAGCTTCTCCAGGTCCTTGGCCCCGCCCTTGGCGAGCCCGGTGGCCAGGCTCTTCAGCGAGGCGCTCAGTTCCTTCGAGACGAAGAGCTTTCCGAACATCTTGCCGAAGAGCTTGCCCAGGCCCATGCCCAGCAGGTGCAGCGGACCGGCGATGACGCCGCTGATCGCGCCGAAGATCGCGGCCTGCTTGGTCAGGTCCTTGTCCCACTCGTGCCGGTCGCCCCGCCCGAACTGGATGCCCTGGATGATCCCGTCCATCACCAGGCCGCCGACCACACCGAAGAAGGTGTGCATCAGGATCACCTGGAGGAGCTTCTTCAGCAGGTTGATGATGATCGTCTTGACGACCTGCTTGCCGGGCTCGACCGCGAGGAGCGAGGTGCCGGCGGTGAACGGGGACCAGAAGATGGCCAGCGCGATCTCGATCAGCAGCTGGATGATCTGGCCGACGATCATCCACTTCGTGTACTCGACGGTGTTCGCGACCTTTCCCGCGAACTCGCTGAGCTGCTTACAGAGTTCGGTCGCGACACCGACGTAGTCGGTGTCGCTCCCGTCGCCGATGAACCGCCCCATCTCGCGTTCGAAGGCTTCGGCGGCCTCCCCCTCGAACTGCTTCCGGCACGCGGCCACCAGATCCGCGATGTAGGTCTTGAGCTGCGGCAGGTCCTCGGCGAGCGTCGCGTACTCGTCCCGGACGTCCCGCAGCGCCCCCTCGTTGGACTCCGGCCACGGCATCCCGGTGAGGATGTGGAAGAACGTCGCGACGCCGGGCGAGACGTTCATCGAGGAGTGGGCCATGGCGGGGAGCCTCCGGCTGCGAAGCCTGCTGAGTGCGGTGCGGGTGGGGAACGGCGCCGTCCGGCGCTATCGGCGGGTCACTTCACCAGCTCGGTGTTGTGCTCGTCGGTCGAGTCGAACAGGTTGGCCGTGCTCACGCCGTGCCTCCCGACGCTCGCCAGCTTGTCCCTGATGGAACCGACCAGTTCGAGCAGGTTGGTGGTCGGCTCGTCCACCTTCTCGTGGTACTGCTTGCCGATCTCGTCGGAGCCGGCCGCCGTCTTGTTCATGATGTTGACGTTGTCGACCTCGCCGTAGATCTTGTCGACGAACGCGGACATGTCGTCGAACTTGGTGAACGCTTCCTTCAGGTCCTCAAGCTTCCTCAGCTGCTTAGCCATTGAACTCGTCCTGCTTGTGGGAGGTCCTGGCCCGGTCGGCTCCCGGCCGCATCGCGGTGAGCGGCGCCAGCAGCGCGTCCAGGTCCAGGCCGCCCAGCGCCGACAGCAGCGGGTCCTCCTCGCGCTCGCCGGTGACCGCCAGGCGCAGCGTCTCGCCGACCCCGTCGAAGGAGCGCATCGACTGGCTGATCCGCTCGCCCATCCGGGCCTTGGCCTCGTTCAGCACGTCCTTGAGGACGGCGGCCAGTTCGGCGGGGGCCATCTCCTGGTAGGCGGTGGTGTGGAAGGTCAGCGCGAGCACCTCGCCCTGCGCGCCGACCTTCGCGGTGACCATCCGGTCCTTGGTCGTCGCCGAGGCCGTGGCCGCCTGCAGCTCCCTGGCCATCTCGGCCATCTTGATCTGCTGCTCCTCCATGGCCGCCATCGCCTGGGCGAGCTGCTCCTCGAACGAGAACGTCATCTCCGTGTTCCTTTCCACTCTCGAAACGCGAGGCCGGCTCAGCGGCCGATCACTCCGCTGACCGCACCGGTGTCGGTGCCCCAGACCTCTTCGTCCTCGGCCAGCCAGGTGGTCCGCTGACGGCCCTTCTCGCCCTGGCCGCCGCCGCCCATGCCACCGCCCATCGGCATCATGGGCATCCCGCCGCCGCTGGTGTTCACCGAGCGGCCGCGCATCGCGGCGGCCTCCTCGGCGGCGAGCTCGGAGGCCTTCTGGCTCATCGCGGACTTCTCCGCGGCGGCCGCGCCGGCACCCGCACCGGCACCCGCGCCGGTGCCGCCGACCTTCGGCACGGGCGGCTGTCCGCCGTTCTCCGCCACCTGGGGGCCGACCCCGCTGGAGGTGTTGAGGATCCGGGGGCCGCCGCCGGAGGTGCTGAGGCCGCTCCCTCCTCCGCCCACGCCGCCGAACAGCCCCGGGTAGGAGCCGAACGAGTCGATGCCGCCGCTCTGGTCGAGGCCGCTGCCGCCGGTCCCCAGGTCCAGGGTCCAGGGCGCGCCGGTGGACGGCGGGCGCGCACCGCCGCCGATGTCACCGCCCCAGGTGATGGTTCCACCGCCGCCGCCGCTGCCGGTGCCGCCGGCCGTGGTCCAGGCGTGCTGGAGGTCCCGCGAGCGCTGGACGTAGTCGGAGATCGGCTTCTTCTGGGCGTCCAGCAGGGTGCCGTCATCGGCGATCGAGGAGCCCTTCTCCACCACGACCGGGTTGCCCTGGGAGTCCAGGACCGGCTTGCCGTCGGCGTCGACGACCGTGCCGTCCTCGCGGATGGTCGAGCCCTTCGGCACCTTGGCGTTGGGGCCGTAGATGCCGCCGCCGGTGCCCGCCGGCACGTTCGCGCCGGGCGGCACGACGATCGGCTTGCCGTCCTTGTCCAGCACCTCCTTGCCGTTGGCGTCGTACACCTTGCCGCCGCTGATGTAGCCGCCGGGCGGGAGGAGGATCGGCTTCTTGTCCTTGTCCAGGAGGACGTTGCCGTCCTTGTCGCGGATCGGCGTCCCGGCGCCGCCACCTCCACCGGCACCGGAACCGCCACCGCCGTTCCCGCCGGCGCCGTTGCCGCCGATGATCGGCGGGGGGATGTGCAGGTTGTTCCCGTTGCCGCCGCCACCGCCGGCGCCCCCGGCGCCGTCGCCGAGGTTGAACTTGTTCCCGGCGCCGCCGCCCCCGCCACCACCGGTGCCGTCTCCCCCGCCGCTGCCCCCGCTGCCGTCGCCGAGGTTGAACTTGTCGTTGCCGCCGCTACCGGGCGGCGGAGGCGCGTCGGGGTTGTTGGGGTCTGGCACGGCCTTCGGGGGGAGCGTGATACCGACCGGCAGGAGGTCGAAGCCGAGCTTGGCGATCAGCGGCTCGTACGCGGTCCCCAGCGCCGTCATCGCGTCGTCACCGGGCTTGTCCAGAAGGGTGGCAACCTTCTCCAGCCACCTCAGCTTGGCCTTCGCGTCGAGTGCGGTGTAGAAGGCGTCATTGCGGGGGTCGCCCAGCGAGGAGGTGTCGTACTTCCAGGTGCTGTCCGCGGTCCAGTACATGGGCGCCTTGCCCATCTCCTCCCGCAGCACCTCCAGGATGCACTGGTACGGGAATCCGACGGCGTACCAGGCCTCCTGTGCCGCGTAGACCGCCTCGATGGCGACGCCGATCCGCTGCGCCGCGAACTTGAGGTACGGCCCGTAGCCGGCTCCGGTCAACTGGTGGCTCAGGTCGTCGAGTTCGACGGCGAACCGCTCAAGGAGCTTCTTGAACTCGCCCGCCGCGTCCCCCTCCCACTTGTCACCCGGGCCGTCGATCTGGTCGGCCCACTTGCGGAACTCCTCGGCCTGTGTCGACAGCCACTTGGTGGTGTCGTCGATCGCCTTGGCCCCGGCCACCAGACTCTGCGGGTCGATCGTGTCGTTCCCGCGGGTGCTGATCGGGAATTCACCCTGCTTGGCGTCCGGAGCCACCGTGATCGGGACGTCCGGCCGGATCGGGCCGAGGATCAGCTCGGCCTGGTGGTTGAACTTGGAGAGCACGCCGGTGGGGTCGTTCCCCCACTTGCTGTAGTCGATGTAGACGTTGATCTTGAAGTGGCGCGGGCCCCCCTGGTTGTTGTTCGCGGTGCCGTCGTAGAAGTTCATCGCCCACCAGACGGACGGGTTACCCGTCCCCGAACCGTCCTTCAGATACGTATGGGTGGAGGCGTCGTCCGGGTTGAAGTACCCGTTCTCGACGGTCATCTTCCCGGTCAGCCAGGAAGCAGCCTTCGGTCCCGCGACGTCCTCCCGCTTGGTGATCCCGACCGGAGACTGCTTGGATTCGAAGGCGGCGAGGACCGCCTCCCAGAGCATGGACACGCGGGTCTCCAGACGAGTAGGAGGGTTCAGGGGTTCAGGGGGCCGATCAGGAGGGGGAATCCACTACTTCCCGCCGCCTCCACCACCGCCGCCGCCACCACCACCGGCGCCGATGACGTCCTGCAGGATCTGCATCACCTCGGCGGCCGTCAGGGCCTCGTCGTGAGCGGTGTCCATCGTCTTGAGGAAGTCCAGGACGTCGAGCCTGGCCTTCTCCATCTGGTTGTGGAAGATCTTGAAGTCGCCCACCACGGAGCCCGCCAGATGCGCGAACCCCTTCTGCAGGTTGGTGCCGCCGTCGAAGTTCCCTGCCAGCAGCGCGACGTAGTGGTGGTCCTTGGCCGCCGTGCCCTGGCCGCTGAAGCCCAACATGGCCGAGTAGCCCGGGTCGGTCTCCAACTGGCTCAGGTAGGACGGCAGGATCGTGTTGGCGAAGTACTCCAGGTCGTCGTGGTTGACGCTGAGCGTGTGGCCGTGGTCCGGCTTCGGAGGCCCGGGCGGGGGCGCGGGCAGCACCGGATCAGTGGACATCGCACCCGCCCCTCCGGTCGAGCCGCTCCGTGGCCGTCATCAGATGCCCGCCGCACCGCGCCGGTCCGCGTCGCGGAGCAGGCCGTGCATGGTGCGCAGGACGTCGGCGCCCTTGGTGATGTCGTCGGTCATGGCGGCGTCCTGGCCGGCCAGCACCTGGTAGAAGGAGTGGGCGGCGGCGGCCAGGTCACCCTTGAGCTGGTGCTCGGCGGTCTGGATGGCCTGCAGGCAGTCCTGCATCGCGGAGTGCATGGCGCTGCCGGCCTGGGTCAGGGCGTCCGCCGCCTCGTCGATGCTGGCGTGGTGGAGTTCGATGCTTGCCATGGCTGGTCCTTTCGGTCGGCTGGGATCCGGCCCGGGGTGTCCCGGTCCGGCGGGTCGGCGCGGGCGGGATCAGGGGTTGAGCCCCTTGTAGACCTCGGAACCCGGGCCGCCGCCGCCCCAGCCGTTGTTGACGTCGAAGGCCTGGTCGTGGGCGTTGTTGATCTGGACGTGCCCGGCGGAGAACCGCCCCTGGAAGCTCTGGTAGGCGTTCTTGAGCTGCTGGTACCGCTCCTGCCAGTCGTGGATCTTCCCCTGGTAGGCGGTGCTGCACGCGGCCTTGAAGTGCTGCTGGACCTCGTCGTTGACGTCCTGGACCCGCTGGCCGGCGTTCATCATGGCCTGGATGTGGTTGTCCAGGGTCGCCATGACGGCCTTAACGGCCGCGTCGTCTGTCTGAACGATGGGAGTGCTCACTGCTTTCCCTTCCTCGGTACGGGTTCTCGGCTGCGGCGGGTGCCGCCCGAGCGGGTCGGCCGACCCGGCCCATTTGCTTCAACGGGCCCGTGGCGGGCGGTGGTTCACCTCGAACAGGCCGGTCCTGAGGGCCGCGGCGCGGGGGTCGCGGCGCCGGTCAGCGCGGCCGGGTCGAGGCTGGGCCCGGTCGGCAGCAGGGACAGCAGGGCCTCGGGGACGGCCGACGGGACGGTCTCGCCGTAGCCGAGCTGCTTGACGGCCGCGACGGAGGCCAGCGGGTACTTCACCCCGGCGTCGGTGACCAGGTAGAGGGTGGCGCCGACGCCCGCGCTGGACAGCGCCCGGACCAGGGCGCCGCCGCCGGGCTTGACGGCGATGCTGTCGGCGCCGGCGCAGGCCGGGTCCACGCCCGGCTGGGCGGCCGGCGGCGGGCCCGCGACGACGGCGGTGTCGACCAGGGTGACGGAGGTGGTCGGCGCCTGGTCGGTGAGCCTCAGGTCCGCGCAGACGCCCCGGCCCTGGGGGACCGTCACCAGTTCGGGCGGCGCGGTGGGCAGCCCGGCCGCGGCGGAGGCGGCCGGGGCGGGCGCGGTGTGCGCGGTGAGGTCGGCCGGGCCGAGCTGCGCGGGGGTGACGGCCTCGCCCGCGTAGGCGGCGTTCTGAGTGCGGGAGTCGTTGCGCAGCAGCTCGAAGGCCATCCGGCTGAGCGGGGTGAGCCCGGCCGTGGTCAGCAGGTACGGGTCGCCGCCGGGGCCGGTGAAGAGCTGGCCGATCCGGGTGGCGTGGGTGCCGAGCTGCGGGCCGGGCTTGCCGCGCTCCCCCGGGTCGGGGGCGGCCAGGTCCGGGCCGGCGGCCAGCGCGTTGAGGAAGGCGGCCGTCACCGGGTAGGGGACGACGGCGGTCTGGCCGAGGGCCTGGCGGGCGCCGTTGGCGGTGTCCAGACGCAGCCGGCGGCCGTGCCAGAGCAGGTACACGGCACCGTCCGGGGCGGAGACCAGCGCGCCCTGGCCGTCCGTCAGTCCGGTGCCGGATCGGCCCGGTCCGACCGCCAGGGCCAGTTCCGGGAGGCTGCCGCCGGACGGTCCGGGCCGGCTGACGGCGCAGGCCAGCCAGGGCACGCGGGCGAGCTGGTCGGCCCCGGGCAGTCCGTCGGGGGCCCCGAGGATGCCGATCGGGGCGCCGCGCGGGGTGTCGGCCAGCGAGCGCACGCTGACCTGGTCGACCACCAGTTGGTCGCCGGCCAGCAGCCGGGCGCTGGCCTCGTTCAGCACGGGGTGCAGGCTGCCGTCCAGGAAGAGGTAGCGGGCACCGCTCTCCTTGACCACCACCAGGGTGCCGGGCTTCTGCCAGGCCGTGGCGCCGCCGGGGACGAACGCCCCGTACACGGCGGCCACCAGGCACCCCAGCACGGCGATGATCACCCCGATGACGGTGCCCCGCGAGGTGCGCCCGGCCGGCGTGTCGGCGGCGTCGGGCTCGCCGCGCAGCATGCCGGTGGCGAGCCTGCCCATCACGAACAGGTGGGCCTGCACCTGGTCGCGCTTCGACTGCATCTCGTGGTTCTCCTCGGGGCGACGGAAGGTGACGGGCCGTCAGGGGCGGTTCAGCCGGCCAGGGCCCGCAGCTCGTGGTAGACGCCGGCCACGGCCAGCGCCAGCGGGATGACCGCCATCGCCGCGGCCGTGTGCAGCAGGTCCGCGGCCCGGCCCCAGTAGGGCAGCAGCCGGCGCCCGGGGATCGTCCAGGAGACGACGGCCAGGGCGGCCGCCAGGGCGAGCAGGCCGACCAGCACCAGCAGGCGGCCCCCGGGCCCCTCCCCGACGGCCAGGTGGCCGAGCAGCAGCGCCAGGCCGTAGGCGCCGGGCAGCAGGACGGACAGCCGCTGCGGGATGCTGCCGATCGCCCGGGAGTGCAGCAGCAGCAGGACGGACAGGGTCGCCGTCAGGGCCGTGGCCGCCCAGCCGGGTTCGCCGGCCACCAGCGTCACGCATCCCGTGAGGACCGTGCCGAGCGCCAGGTGGAAGGCGGTCAGGAAGCCGTCGGCGACGTCGCTGCGGCTGCGGACGGTGGCGCTCGGGACGGCGGCGATGCCCTCCTGGAGCTCCTCGGCGTTGCGCGGCAGCGCGGGCAGCCGCAGCCCGGACAGGCGGAAGCAGATCCCCGGGACGAACGCCCCGACGATCACCGCGAGCACCGCCAGTACGGCCGCCACCTGCGGGCCGTCCTCGCCGCCCAGCGTCAGCCCGCCCGCCAGCATCACGTACAGGGCGAACAGCACCGCGCCGAGGAACAGCGGCGCCGAGCAACCGACGGCGGCCAGCGCGAGCACCGCCGCGCCGGCGGCCGCGCAGCCGCCCGCCAGCATCCGGGCACCGACCGCGCCGGCCCCGCCACCGGCCGGCAGCAGCGCCCCGGCCATCGCGAGGTAGGGCACGGCCATGGCACCGAGCGCGGTGCCCGCCCCGGCGTCGCCGACCGCCCGGGACGCGCTCAGCGCGCCCAGCAGCAGGAGCAGGCCGGTGACGGCGGCGGCCAGGGCGCGCGTCTGCGCCGGGCCGGGGAGCAACAGCACGGCGAGTCCGCCGGCCAGGACGGTCACGGCCAGTCCGAGCGCCACGTGGTGGGTGAGCGCCGGGCGCCAGGTGTCGGAGCGGGCCCGCATGCCGGTGGCGACGCCGTCGGCCAGGTCGTCGTAGTGCACCTCGGGCAGGGCGTCGCGGCGCGGGCGCAGGTACAGCTCGTCCCCGTCGTGCAGGTCGAGCGCGTCGGCGCCGAGTTCCTCGTCCAGCGGTGGACCGCCGAGGCGTTGCAGGACCCAGCCGTCGTGCTCGACGCCCTGTTCCTCCAGCCCGGGGCCGGCATGGGCGAGGACGGCCGGCAGCAGGTCGGCCAGCGGTACGTCGGCGGGGACGGCGAGTTCCAGGACCGCCTCGGGCGTCCGGAACGTCAGTCGGCACAGTCCGGCGACGGCGGTCCCGGTCGCGCTCCCGTTCACACTTCTCCCTTTTGCCCTGGCCTACGAACGGCGTGGCGAGGTGACGGCCCGGGGGCGCCTGGGGGACGGACGAGCCCGGGCGTCACCTCACCAGGAGGGACGGACGGTGGCGTCCGCGGGGTTCAGCGCGCGGCGGAATCCGTTCACCCGGCCGTTCCCGGCGCGCGTTCCCGGCGCGCGTTTCCCGGCGGCACCGCGAGCGTTCCGGCGAACCGGGTGAACCCGGCCGGGCCCGCCGCCCGTCGTCCCGGGTGGACGGTGCGCGTCCCGGGCCGCCGGCGCGCCGAGCGGCCGTTCCCCTGCGCGAGGAGCCCTTCGTTGAGTGTGGTGCTGGTCAACCGTCCGCCGCGGCGCCCTGGCCCGGCGATGCCCGACGGCGAGATCCAGTTGCAGGAGCCGCCCGTCCTCCCCGAGGCGCAGAGCGGCATGTCGAACATGATCGCCATGGCGCCGATGGCGCTCAGCTCGCTCTCGATGGTGTTCATCTTCCTGCGCCCCGGCGACGGCGGCGGCATCCTGACCTACGTCGCGATCGGCATGATGGCGCTGTCCGCCGTGGGCATGCTGGTCACCCAGCTGATCCGCGGCGCCAGCGACCGCAAGCGGGAACTGCGCGCCGAACGCCGGGACTACCTGCGCTACCTCTCCCAGGTCCGCCGCCAGGTGCGCGGCCACATCGCCCGCCAGCAGGAAGCGCTGGCCTGGCGCCACCCCGCCCCCGACGCGCTCGGCTCGCTCGCCCGCACCTCCCGGCTGTGGGAACGCCGCAGCGTCCACCCCGACTTCGGCGACGTCCGGATCGGCACCGGCCACCAGCGGCTCGCGGTGCGGCTGGCGCCGCTGTCCACCAAGCCGGTGGAGGATCTGGAGCCGCTGTGCGCGCACGCGCTGCGCCGGTTCATCAACGCCTACGGCACGGTCGCCGACCAGCCCATCGCCGTCTACCTGCGCGGCTACGCGCAGGTCCTGCTGCGCGGCGACGACCGGGCCGCGACCCGCGCCCTGGCCCGCGCCATGCTGGCGCAGCTGGCGCTCTTCCACGCCCCCGACGAGCTGCGGATCGCCGTTGTCACCGACGCCGAGCACCAGGCCGAGTGGGAGTGGACCAAGTGGCTGCCGCACGCCCTGCACCCCGAGGACACCGACGGCCTCGGTCCGGTGCGGCTGGTGGCGGGATCCGTGGTGGAGATCGAGCAGCTGCTCGGCGGCGAGTTCGCCGGCCGACCGCCGTTCGAGCCGGAGAGCCAGCCCGGCCGGGACGAGCCGTTCACCGTGATCGTGCTGGACGGCCCGCAGGCCGGGGCCACCAGCCGGGCCGCGCTGGCCGGCTGGCGCAACGCCGTCCTGCTCGACCTCGGCGACACCCTCGAATGGAAGCCGCTGCGCTTCCGGCTGCGGCTGCGGATCGAGGACGGCCGACTCGAAATGGTCGGCGCCGACCGCAACCACCGGGACGACGTCACCGACCTCGGCCGGCCCGATGCCCTGTCCGGGACGGCCGCCCGCCGGCTGGCCACCCTGCTCGCCCCGTACCGGATCGGCGACTCGACGGAGGCCGGGGAGCCGCTGGCCACCGACTACGACCTCGCCTCCCTGCTCGGCATCCGCGACCTGCACCGGCACGAGATCAGCCAGGGCTGGGCCGGGCGCGGCGTCCGGGACCGGCTGCGGGTGCCGCTCGGCGTCTCCGGCGACGGCACGCCGGTCGAACTGGACATCAAGGAGTCCGCCCAGGGCGGCATGGGCCCGCACGGCATGCTGATCGGTGCCACCGGCTCCGGCAAGTCCGAGCTGCTGCGCACCCTGGTGCTCGCGCTGGCCCTCACCCACTCCTCCGAGGTGCTCAACTTCGTCCTGGTCGACTTCAAGGGCGGCGCGACCTTCCTCGGCCTCGACCGGCTGCCGCACACCTCGGCGGTGATCACCAACCTGGCCGACGAGGCCGCCCTGGTCGACCGGATGCGCGACGCCCTGCACGGCGAGCTCGTCCGCCGCCAGGAACTGCTGCGCTCCGCCGGCAACTACAGCTCGCTGCTCGACTACGAGACCGCCCGCGCCGCCGGCACCCCGCTGGAACCGCTGCCCACGCTGTTCGTGGTGGTCGACGAGTTCAGCGAACTGCTCGCCGCCCACCGCGACTTCATGGAACTCTTCGTCATGATCGGCCGGCTCGGCCGCTCCCTCGGCGTTCACCTGCTGCTCGCCTCGCAGCGCCTGGACGAAGGCCGGATGCACGCCCTGGAGTCGCACCTGTCCTACCGGATCGGCCTGCGCACCTTCTCCGCGATGGAGAGCCGGGGCGTCCTCGGCGTCCCCGACGCCTACCAGCTGCCCTCCCAGCCCGGCAACGGCTTCCTCCGCAGCGACATCGCCACCCTGACCCGGTTCAAGGCCGCGTACGTCTCCGGCCCCTACCGGGCCCGGCGTCCCGCCGCCGCCCGCCAGGAGGCCGCGGCAGGCCAGGTCGCCCGGTACGGCACCGCCTACGTGGCGCCGCGTCAGCCCGTCGCCCTGCCGGCCGCCGAGGAGCCCGAGGAGACGCCGGAGCAGATCCACACCCTGCTGGACCTCGCCGCCGAGAAGCTCACCGACGCCGGCCCGCCCGCCTACCAGGTGTGGCTGCCGCCGCTGGGCGTCCCGCCCACCCTCGACCAGTTGCTGCCGCCCCTCGCCCCGCACCCCGAGCACGGCCTCACCACCGAGAGCGAGGCCGACCGCGGCACCCTGACCGTCCCCGTGGGCGTCATCGACCGCCCGTTCCAGCAGATCCGCGACCTGCTCACCGCCGATCTCTCCGGCGCCGGCGGCCACGTCGGCATCGCCGGCGGCCCGCAGAGCGGCAAGAGCACCCTGCTGCGCACCCTGATCACCGCCCTCGCCCTCACCCACACCCCACGCGAAGTGCAGTTCTACTGCCTGGACTTCGGCGGCGGCACGCTGTCCTCGCTGCGGGGCCTGCCGCACGTCGGCGGCATCACCGGGCGGCACGACCCCGAGCGGGTGCTGCGCACCATCGCCGAGGTCAACAGCATCCTGAGCCGGCGCGAGCAGCGCTTCGCCGAACTCGGCATCGACTCCGTCTCCGCCTTCCGCCGCAGCCTGGCGGCCGGCGAACTGCCCGACGAGCCGCACGGCGACGTCTTCCTCGTCATCGACGGCTGGAACACCATCCGCCAGGAGTTCCCCGACCTCGCCCCCGCGCTCACCCTGATCGCCCAGCGCGGCCTCAACTACGGCATCCACCTGATCGTCGGCACCACCCGCTGGGGCGAGGTCTCCAGCGCCCTGCGCGACCTCCTCGGCACCCGCTTCGAACTGCGGCTCGGCGACGCCGTCGACTCCGCCGTCAACATGCGGGCCGCCGCCACCGTGCCCAACATCCCCGGCCGGGGCCTCACCTCCGACCAGATGCACTTCCTCACCGCCCTGCCCCGGCTGGACGGCAGCGGCACCGCCGCCGACCTCGGCGAAGGCGTCGCCGACCTGGTCGACGCCGTCGCCGACCACTGGACCGGCCCGCGCGCACCGGAGATCCGGATGCTGCCGCTGCAACTGCCCGCCGCCACCCTGCCCGCCCCCGAAGGCCGGCTGCGCATCCCGCTCGGCCTCCAGGACGTCTCGCTCACCCCGCTGTGGCACGACTTCGAGGAGACCCCGCACCTGCTGGTCGTCGGCGACAGCGAGGCCGGCAAGACCAACCTGCTGAAGCTCGTCGCCGCCGCCGTCACCAGCGCGTACCGGCCCGACGAGGCCCGGATCATGCTCATCGACTACCGCCGGGTCCTTCAGGAAGCCGTGCCCCAGGAGTACCGGCTGGGCCACGCTGTCAGTGTGGACGTGCTGCGCCAGATCGTCGACGGCGCCGCCCGCGCGATGGCCAACCGGCTGCCCGGCGCCGACATCGCCCCGGCCCGGCTGCGGCTGCGCGACTGGTGGGAGGGGCCGGAACTGTTCATCGTGGTCGACGACTACGAGCTGGTCTCCGGCTCCCCCGGCGGCCTCCACGACCACCCCTTCGCGCCGCTGCTCGACTACCTGGCCCAGGGCGTCGAACTCGGCCTGCACCTGATCGTCGCCCGCAGCGCCAACGGCATCGGGCGGGCCTCCTCCGACCAGCTGCTGCGCAAGCTGGAGGAGGTCAACACCCCGGTGGTGCTGCTGTCCTGCCCGCCCAGCGAGGGCTTCCTGTTCGGCTCCACCAAGCCCCGCACCTTCCCGACCGGGCGCGGCCTGCACATCACCCGCCGGCGCACGGTCCAGGTGCAGACCGCCGTCCTGGAGGAGGACGAGGACGAGGGGTGAACCCCGAGGGGTGCGGGGGCCGTAGAGCCGGTTGAGACGTGCGGCAGACGCGGCCGGGCGGACGGAGGGCGGGACGATGAGCACATCAGCGCAAGCGGCAGGGGACGCGCCCGGCGCCGCCCCGGCGAAACGCCGGCTGACCCTCCGTCGGAACTCCGCCGCCGCGACGCCCGCCACCCTGCACCAGGTGGGCCCGCACTTCGTCATCGCCCCCGGTGGCGGGGACGGCACCGGCCCGGCCGCCCTACCCGCCGCACTGACCGCCGCCCTGACCCGGCTCACCCCCGTCACCCGGACCGTCACCGTCCTCGCCGCCGCCCCCGACGCGCCGGCCGTCCTCTTCGGCCGGCTCGACGAGCTGACCCGCACCGCCACCGTCCGGGACGCCAGCGCGCTCGTCCTCGCCGCCTCCGGCCTGGCCACCGCCCCGGACACCGGGCGCCGACCCGCCGAACGGATCGCCGAACTGACCGGCCTCGGCGTCGTCGCCCCGGACGGGCTGGTCACCCTCCGGCCCGACGGCACCCTGCTGACCAGCGGGGCGAGCGACGACGCGCCGTCATCCTGGTGGCTCTGCACCCCGACCGGACAGCTGCGCCGGCTCGGACCGGTCTGGCCGCTGCCGACGGAGCCGGCCGTCAATCCACCGACGGAGGAACCGGCGGGCGGCGAAGCGGCGGAGACCGTGGTGATGGCGAGCCCGGTGGCGGAGACCGTGGTGATCGCGAGCCCGGTGGCGCCGCCGGTCGGCGCCGCCGACCCGCTGGTCACCGCGCTGCCGCACGGCTACTGGTTCCGCAGCGAGCCCGACCCCGACGGCCCCCCTGGCCCGCTCACCAGGGCCACCGCGGGCGAGGACACGGTGATCCTCGTCGTCGGCCACCCGGGCACACCCCTGCCCCCGGCCGCCGACCTCGCCGCCCGGCTCCGCCGCCTGCTCCCCGACCCGTCGGCCGACCTGCTGCTCAGCGCCCCCTGGGCCCCCACCCCCGCGCTCACCGCCCTCGCCGCCGGGCTCGCGGCCGAACTCGGCCACGACCTCCGCGCCGCCGTCGGCCTGCCCATGCGCACCACCAGCGGCCTCTCCTCCCGGGTGCTGACCGCGGACGGCACCCCCGGCTGGGAGCCGTGGCTGACCGAGCTCACCGCCTCGCCGGAGCGACACCGCGTCGTCGCCTCCGCCTGGCGCACCACCTCCGGCGGCCCCGCCACCTGCGGACCGGCCCTCTACGAATCCCCGGTCACGGGCTGGCGGCTGGAGGCCGTGCCCGCCGGCCTGTGGCTGCGCCCCGAGGAGCCGCCGCAGGACCGCGGCCCACGCCTGCGCGACCCGGACCCCGCCCACCCGCTACTGATCGCCGGGGCGGACGGGCGAACGGTGCCCCCGGAGGTGCTCGCCGTCCTCGACGACCTGCGCGCGGCCCTCACCGCCCCCGGCACGACCCCACCCGAGTTGCTGATCGACGGCGCACGCCACCAAGGCGTTCTCCGCTCGGAGCAGCCCGCCCAGCCCGCCCTCCCGGCCACCCCGCAGTCCCCTGCCGAACCCGCTGAACTCGTTGAACAGCCTGACACTGCAGGCGAGTTCACCACCGTTGCGACAGCGATCACGCCGGCACCCAGTTCCGTACCCACGCCGGCACCCGGACCCGAACCCGCACGGCAGGCCACCGCCGAACCCGCCGTCGCCCCCGAGCCGCCCGTCCGGACCGCCACGGCGGCCGTCGGACAGGCCCCGGTCGTCCGGACCCACACCTCCGACCCCGAGGGCCGGTCCGCCACCGCGACGAGCGCGCCCGCACCCACACCCGCACCCACCCCCGAGCCGCCGGCCCACGGCACGATCCGCCGGACCACCCCCGACGCCGAGTCCGCCGCCGCGCCGGACCCCGACCCCGACCCCGCCCCCGAGCAGGCCACCCCGCACCTCGAGCCGGCCACACCTGCCGACACTGCCGAGGAGCCCGCACCCCGCGCCGGCACCGCGCCCGAAGCCCCCCGCACCGCCCGACTCCTCACGCCCGACGGCACGGCGGTCTCCGGGCGGCCGAGCACAGCCGCCGAGCGGACCGCCTTCCGGGCGCTGCTGGGCGAGCACTTCCAGCGCTGCGCCAGCCGCGCCGAGCAGGTCGCGATGCGACTCCCGGCGCTGCGCTCGCACGCCCGGGACGACCTGAAGAGTGACCTCGCGGCGGTCTACCTGCACCACACCGACACGGGCGTCCCAGCCTTCCACGCAGACCTGGTCGAGGCGGCCCGCCGGCCCGGCTCCGGACCGCTGGATCCGTACCTGGCGTGTCTGGGGTCCGGCCTGCGGCGGCTGCCGAACCATCGGGGCGCCGTTCTGCTGGGCGCCGACGCGGGCGAGGAGGAGTTGCGCCACTACGTGCCGGGAGCGCTGCTGGCGGAGCCCGCGCCGGTGGTCGGGACGCCTGCGGCGGAGGTCGTGCCGGGGACGTCCGTCGAGTTCCTGGTGTGGTCCGCCACCGGCCGCCGCACGTCGGTGATCTCCGAGGACGGCGAGCCCGAGGTGGTGTTCCCGCCCGGCTCGTGGTTCTCCGTCCTGGAGGTCCTGCCCGGCGGCGAGAGCCTCCCGACCCGCGTCCTGCTCCGCGAGGTCGGCCCGGGCACCATGTCCGGGACGGCGGACGACCGGGACCAGCAGGCCCGCGTCCGACTGCTCGCCTGGCAGTCGCGCCGCGACCTCCTCCCCCCGGACGAGCTCCGCTCCCCGTCCCGCCCCGAGCGCCTCCACCTCACCCCGGGTGTCACCACGTGCCGGTGATCGGCCCCACCCGGAAGAGGCGCTGACGGCCGGTCGACGTCCGGCGCTCCCCGGACGACGGGGCGCCGACCACCAGTTACCGACGGGTAGACTTCCCGGCGGCTCGTCCGGTCCCTCCGGACGACGGCGGGACGGGAGACATGGGGATACGACTGCTCGGCCCGGTCGAGCTCCGGCACGGCACCGGGGCGGACGAAGGCACCGGCTCCGCCGTCCCCGTCGGCAGCGCGCAACGGCGGGCCGTACTCGCCCTGCTCGCACTGGAGTTGGGCCACACCGTCCCGGTCGGCCAGCTCCTCGAACTGCTCTGGGCCGAGCGGCCGCCCACCCGCGCGAAAGCCGCGCTACAGGGTCACATCGCCACCCTGCGCCGGCTGTTGGACGGCTCGGGCCTCGCCATCACCACCAGTGCCCCCGGCTACCGGCTCACCGGGCGCCCCGAGGCCGTCGACGCCCTGCACGCCGAGGCCCTGGCCGCGCGCGCCGCCGCCACCGACGACGACGCCACCGCCGCCGCGCTGCTGGAGCGGGCCCTGCGGCTGTGGCGCGGCGCGGCCCTCGCCGACCTCCCCGCCACCCCGCTCGCCGCCGCGCTCGCCGCCCGCCTCGACGACACCCGGACCGAGCTGCTCACCGCGTGGACCCGATGCCTGCTGCGCCTCGGGCGCGGCCATGCGGCCGTGCCGGCGCTGGAACAGAGCGTGCGCGCGGACGGGCTGCGCGAACCCACCGCCGCCCTGCTGGTCCGCTGCCTGCACCAGAGCGGGCGCGGCGCCGACGCCGTGCGCGTCCACCGGCAGGCCGCGGCCCGGCTCGACGAGGAACTCGGCGTCGGCCCTGGAGCGGAGCTCCGGGCCGCCCTGGCCGAGCTGACGGAGGCCGGCGAAGCCCTCACCGACGGCGACCCGACGATCCGCCACTTCCCCTCCACGCCGGACGGGTTCGTCGGCCGCGAAGCCGAGGAGCGGTGGCTCGACCACCACGGCCGGGCCGAGCAGGGCGGCGGCGGGCTCGCCGTGGTGGTCGGCCCCGCCGGGGTCGGCAAGAGCGCGACCGTCCTGCGGTGGGCCCACCGCGCCGCCGCCGGCTTCCCCGACGGCCGCCTGTTCGCGGACCTGCGCGGCTTCGACCCGGCGGGCCCCGCCGACCCGGCCCAGATCCTCGGCCGCTTCCTCCGTTCCCTCGGCCTGCCCGAGCAGGCCGTCCCGGAGGGCCTCGCCACCCGGGCCGACCTGTTCCGCGCACTCACCCGACGCCGTCGGCTGCTGGTGGTCCTCGACAACGTGCGCACGGCCGCCGAGGCCACCGAACTGCTGCCCGCCGGACCCGCCTGCGTCACGGTCCTGACCAGCCGCACCACCCTGGAGGAACTCGTCGTCACCGACGGCGCCGCCATGCTCCACATCGACGCACTGCCCGTCTCCGACGCGCACCGCCTGTTGGAGCACCGGCTGACCGCCGAGCGGGTGGCCGCCGAGCCCGCGGCGGCCACCCGGCTGATCGAACTGTGCGACCGTCTCCCCCTGGCGCTGCAGATCACCGCCGACCGCCTCGCCGCCCGCCCCGGCTGGGAACTCGCCTCCCTCGTCGACGAGTTGGCGGACGAACGGACCCGCCTCGGCGCCCTCCGCACCGACGACGGCACGCTCAGCGTCCGGACCGCGCTCTCGCGCACCTATCCCCGCCTCCCCGGACCCGCCCGCCGGCTCCTCGCCCTGCTCACCGTGCACCCCGGCACCACCACCGACGTGTCCGCGGCCGCCGCCCTGCTCGCCGCCGACGCCGAGACCGCCCGGCACGCCCTCGGCATCCTCGCCGCCCACCACCTGCTGACCGAACCCGCGCCCGGCCGCTACGGTCGCCACGACCTCGTCCGCCTCTACGGCGCCGAACTGTTCGACGGCCTCCCCGCCGAACGGCGGGACACGGCCTTCCAACGGCTCGCCGACTACGAGCTCGCCGCCGGCGGCCACGCCGTCCAGCGCACCAACCCCCACTACCGGCCGTACCAGCCGCCCGGCCCCGGCCCGCAGGCCCTCCCGCGCCTGTCCGATGTCCACGCCACCCTCGACTGGTGCCGCGCCGAGGAACCGGTCCTGCGGGCCCTGGTCACCGCAGCCGCCGACCGCGGCGACCACGAACGCGCCTGGCGCCTCGCCGAGGTGACCGCCGTCCTGTACTACGGGGCCGACCGGGTCGCCGACCGGCTCTCCTGCCTGCGGGCCGGCCTCCACGCCGCCCGGCTCGACGGCGGCCGGGAGGGCCTCGCCGCGATGGAGGCCGCCACCGCCTGCGCGCTCGGCACGGTCGGGTACGTCGCCGAGGCGCTGCCCCTCGCCGCCCAGGCCGTCGACCGCACCACCCCCGAGGACGGCGACCGCCACATCCACGCCCTCTCCGTCCACTCCTCGATGACCGCCCTGTCCGGCGACCCGGCCGAGGCGGACCGGATCTCCGGGGCCGCCCTCGCCCTCGTCCGGAGCAGCGGCCTGCGCCAGCACGCCGCCACCATCCTCAGCAACGCCGCCGCGATCAAGCTCACCCTCGGCGACCCGGCCGCGGCCCTCGCCCACGCCCGCGAGACCCACACCCTGCTGCCCCACCGGCCCACCGCCAACGCCGCCATCTGGGCGGTGGTCAGCGAAGCCCTCGCCCACCAGTCGCTCGGCGACCGCGACCACGCCGAACTCGCCTGGCGCGACGCCCTCCACCGCTGCCGCTCCACCGGCAACGTCCGCCTGCACGCCCTCGCCCACCGACAGTTCGCCGAGTTCCTCACCGTCGGCGGCCGCTCCGCCGAAGCCGCCACCCACCACCACGCCGCCGCCGAGCTCTACACCGCCCACGGCGACGCCCCCCGCGCCGAACACCTCGACCGTCAGCTCGTCGAGCCCGCCCGGCTCACGGCACCGCGGTAGCCCACCTGCTGCATCCGGTCGGTGCGCCAACCGGCCCACAGCTCGACAAGTCGTCAAGTTGTCTGTACGGCTCCGGTCCCCGTGGCGGCCATCGGATCGTCATCGAACTCCCCGGCCCCGGTCATCTCGGTCCCTTAGACAAGGCTCGTCCGGGTCGAACAGATGGCCCGGCGCCCGTCAGCGAGGAGCCCCACCCGATGAGTCCGATGCCCGAACTGTCGCGCCGCAGCCTGCTCGGCGGCGCGGCGGCGGCCGCCGTGCTGTCCGCCCTCCCGATCAGCGTCCAGCAGGCGCTCGCCGCGCCGGCCCGGCCCGGGCGGCTGGCGGACATTCAGCACGTCGTGGTGTTCATGCAGGAGAACCGCGCGTTCGACCACTACTTCGGCACTCTGGCGGGCGTCCGCGGCTTCGGCGACCGGACGGCGGTGCGCGGGGTCAACGGGCGCACGGTGTTCCACCAGCCCGACCCGAGCCGCAAGGAGGGCTACCTGCTGCCCTTCGCGATGAACGCCGCGCACACCAACGCCTACCAGCAGGGCGCGCCCGCCTTCGGCTTCGTCGACTCCATGAAGGCCTGGAACGACGGCCTGGCCGACGGCTCGGTCACCCGCCGCTCCGGCGGCTGGCTCGGCCAGGGCTACTACGAGAGCGCCGACATGCCCTTCTACCACGCGCTCGCGTCGGTGTTCACCACCTGCGACGCCTACCACGCGTCGGTCCAGTGCAACACCAACACCAACCGCGACCACGCGATGACCGGGACCAGCGGCGGCACCGTACGGGACACCCCGGTGACCGACAACACCGAGATCGCCGGCGGCTACGAGTGGACCACCTACGCCGAGCGCCTGGAGCGGGCCGGCGTCAGCTGGAAGACCTACCAGGCGCTCGACAACTTCGACGACAACGCGCTCGCCTGGTTCGCCCCCTTCGTCAAGGCCAGGCCCGGTGAGCCGCTGTACGAGCGCGGCATGCGGGCCGTCGGCGACCCGGCGAAGAAGAACGACCCGTTCGCCATGGGCGACGCGCTGGTCGACGCCTTCGCCGCCGACGTCCAGGCCGACACCTTGCCGCAGGTGTCCTGGATCGTCGCCCCCGCCGCGCTCTCCGAGCACGCCAACTACGCGCCGCCGAACGGGGAGCACCTCACCGCCCGGCTGCTCGCCGCCCTCGCCGCGAAGCCCGAGGTGTGGGAGAAGACCGTCTTCATCCTCAACTACGACGAGCACGGGGGCTTCTTCGACCACCAGCTGCCGCCCGTCCCGCCGCTGGCCACCGGGCGCGGCAAGTCCACCGTCCCGGTGGACGGCGAGGTCGTCGTGCGGGTGAGCAAGGGCGGCTCGACCTACCACCGCGTCGTCAGCCAGGACGGCAAGTACCGGGTGAAGGCCGCCGACGGCTCGCTCGGCTGGTCCGACACCCTGCCGGCCGGGGAGACCCTGGTCTCCGGCCCGTACCCGATGGGCCTGGGCGTACGGGTGCCGATGATCGTGGTCTCGCCGTGGACCCGCGGCGGGATCGTCGACTCCACCGTCTACGACCACACCTCGGTGCTGCGCTTCCTGGAGCAGCGCTTCGGCGTCCAGGAGCCCAACATCAGCCCGTGGCGGCGCGCCGTCTGCGGGGACCTCACCGGCGTCTTCGACTTCTCCGGCCGCAACCCGGTCTGGCCGCAGCTGCCCGACACCAGCGGCAACCGGCAGAAGGTCGTCGACACCGGCAAGCTCCCCGCCCCCACCGTGCCCAGCCCGCAGGCCCTCCCGCAGCAGGAGCGCGGCACCCGCACGGCCCGCCCCGCGCCCTACGACCTGCTGGTCAAGCCCCGGCTGAAGGGCGGCGAGCTCACCCTCGACCTCGTCAACCAGGGCCGCCAGGGCGCGGTGTTCGCCGTCTACCCCGCGCCGGGCGACGCGCCCCGGCACTACACCGTCGGTGCCAAGAGCCGGCTCTCCGACGTCTGGACGGTCGGCCCGGAGGGCTACGACCTGCGCGTCCACGGCCCCAACGGCGCGCTGTGGCACCTGCGCGGCGACGTCGCCTCGACGTACGAGGTGTCGCTGTCGGAGGAGAGGAACGGCAAGGTCCTGGAAGTCGACGTGAGCAACCGCTCGCGCACCGCCCAGACCTTCCTGGTCGGCGACCTCGCCTACGGGGACGGGCTGCGCGAGGTGCGGGTCGCGGCCGGCGACGACCGGACCGTCAACATCGCGGTCCGGCCCGAGGGCTGGTACGACGTCGTGGTGGCCGTCCGCGGGGACCTCACCTTCCGCCGCCGGATCTCCGGCCGCTTCCCCTGGGACGACCGGACGGTCACCGACCCGGCCCTGGGCCTGGCCGACCCGCTCGCCGTGGACGTCGCCCTCGGGGCCGCCTCCACCACCGTCGACGAGCCGGTCCTGCTGCCCGGCCGCCCGGCCCGGGTCTCCGCCGTGCTCAGCGCCGGCGCCGCGCTCACCGCCGTCGAGGCGCAGCCGGTGGTCCCGCCGGGCTGGACGGTCACCGCCGTCACCGCGCCGCCCGCCGCGCTCGCCGCCGGCGCCACCGCCACGGCCGTCTGGGAGATCACCCCGCCCGCCCAGCTGCCCGACGGGGCCACCCACCGGATCCTGGTCACCGCCCGGGCCCTGGCCGGCGACCGCTTCGCCCTCGCCGACGGCGAACTCGCCGCCCGCACCGCCCCCGTGATGGCCGGCCACCTGCTGGGCGAGGACTTCGAGTCGCTGGCCGGCACGCTCCAGCCGCAGGACGGCGTGCTCGGCTGGACGGCCCAGGCCCCGCAGGGCTGGTCGGTGGTCAACGCCCCCGGCATGCCGCAGGGCACCGTCCGGCTCCAGGGCTGGACCTTCCACACCAAGCGGGAGTGGTCCACCCCGGCCGGGCAGGACCGCGGCAACTTCACCCGCGGCCTGGGCGTCCTCGCCGTGGCCGACCCGGACGACTGGGACGACACCGGCTCCCCCTCGCGCAAGGGCGTCTTCGACTCCACGCTCGTCTCCCCCGCCGTCCAACTCCCCTCCGGCGCCGACACCCTGTACCTGGCCTTCGACTCGCACTACCGCCAGGAGGCCCCGCAGAAGGCGGCCGTCACCGCCGTGTTCGACAACGGCACGGAGACCCGCCTGGTCTTCTACAGCGCCGACGCCACCGGCAACGACAACGCGGGCAAGGACGTCCAGAACACCCTCGTCACCCGCCGCCTCGCCGTCCCGGCCGGGGCGCGGACGGTGACGCTGAAGTTCCGGATGTACGACGCGGGCAACAACTGGTACTGGGCGGTCGACCACATCCGCCTGGACACCCGCCCGATCACCGGCTGACCGGCCGGATCGCGGGCGGCCGGGCCGCGCTGATCCTCCCTCAGTACGGCCCGGCCCGGGCGATCCCGTCGGGCCGTCCCCACCCGGGCGGGGGCCGGTGTCGGTGGCGGCTGCTACGGTCCGCGCATGATGAAGCGAGTGCCGTTCACCGGCGACGAGAAGAACAGTCTGCACGTTGCCCTGGACCGGCACCGTGATGCGGTGCTGTGGAAGCTCGAAGGGCTTGACGACGAGCAGTTGCGGCGGCCGATGACTCCGTCCGGGACGAACCTGCTGGGCCTGGTCAAGCATCTCGGGGGTGCGGAACTCGGCTGGTTCTGCGAAGCCTTCGGCCGCGAGACGGGGCCCCTGCCGTTCGACTTCGACGACGAGAACTCCGACATGCGGGTGGAGCCGCACGAGTCCACCGAGGACGTGCTGGCGTTCTACGCCCGCGCCCGGGCCGCCGCCGACCAGGTGATCGGCGAGCTCGACGTCGACGACCTGGGCACGGCCTGGTTCGGCGACACCGTGTCACTGCGCTGGGTGCTCATCCACATGGCGACGGAGACCGCGCGGCACGCGGGCCACGTCGACATCCTGCGCGAGCTCATCGACGGCGCGGCGGGGGACCACAACCGCGCCTGACGGGTGGGTCTCAGGCGCGGCCGAGGACCCGGTCGACGGCGATCTCGATGACCACCCGGTCCGGGTTCACCCGGGGCTCGCGGTAGCGCTCGGTGTAGCGCCGCTCGGCGTCGGCGACCTGCTCCGGCTCGTCCCGGACCACGGCCACGCCCTCCAGGGTCGACCAGCGCGCCCGGTCCACCTGGCAGACCGCGACCCGCAGGCCCTGCGGCCCGGCCGCCGCCACGTTGCGCGCCTTGCGGCTGGTGCGGCTGGTGATCACCCGGGCCGTCCCGGTCTCCGGCTGGTACGTCACGCCGACCGGCACCACGTGCGGCGAGCCGTCCGGGCGGGCGGTGGTCAGGGTGGCGATGTGACGCTCGCGCCAGAAGGCGAGGAGGGCGTCGTCGAGGTCACGCGGGTCGTGGGACATGATCGCGATCGTACGGCCCCCGGAGCAGGGTGCTGCTTCCGGGGGCCGTACGGTGCTCACCGCCCGCGTTCGGTGGTCGCGCTCAGTGCCCGCGGGCGATCCAGTCCGGCAGGGCCGGGGCCTCGGCGCCGATGGTGGTCGGGTCGCCGTGGCCGGTGCGGACCACCGTCTCGGCCGGGAGCGACAGCAGCCGCTCGCGGATCGAGTCGATGATGGTCGGGAAGTGCGAGAACGACCGGCCGGTCGCGCCCGGGCCGCCGTGGAACAGGGTGTCGCCGGTGAAGACGGTGCCGATCTCCGGTGCGTACAGGCAGACCGCGCCCGGGGCGTGGCCCGGGGTGTGCAGGACGGTCAGCGCGGTGCCGGCCACCTCGATCCGCTGCCCGTCGGCGAGTTCGCCGTCCGGGAGGCGCTCGGGGTGGGTGAGCTTCCACAGCGGCAGGTCGTCCGGGTGCAGCAGGATCGGCGCGCCGGTGCGGGCCGCGAGCGCCGGGGCGGCGTCGATGTGGTCGTTGTGCGCGTGGGTGGAGACGATCGCCAGCAGTCGGCGCCCGCCGAGCGCGGCCTCGATCGCGTCGGCGTCGTGCGCGGCGTCGATCACCACCGCCTCCTCGTCGTCGCCGACGATCCAGACGTTGTTCTCCACCTCCCAGCTGCCGCCGTCGAGCTCGAAGGTCCCGGCCGTCACCAGCCGGTCGATGCGGGTGCTCATGCGCCCACCTCGCTGCGCTCGGCAGGCGCTTCGCCCAACGCGCACCTCTCGACGGTTCGCTCGCTCACAGGACCACCACCGAGCGGAGCACGTCGCCCTGGTGCATGCGCTCGAACGCCTGCTCCACCGCGTCGAGTTCGATGGTCTCGGTGACGAACGCGCCGAGGTCAAGGCGGCCCTGGAGGTACAGGTCGATCAGCATCGGGAAGTCCCGGGAGGGCAGGCAGTCGCCGTACCAGGAGGACTTCAGCGCGCCGCCGCGGCCGAACACGTCGAGCAGCGGCAGTTCCAGCGTCATCTCCGGCGTGGGGACGCCGACCAGGACGACGGTGCCGGCGAGGTCGCGGGCGTAGAACGCCTGCCGATAGGTCTCCGGGCGGCCGACCGCCTCCACCACCACGTCCGCGCCGTTGCCACCGGTCAGCTCGCGGATCGCCTCGACCGGGTCGGTGGTGCGGGAGTTGACGGTGTGGGTGGCGCCGAGCCGGCGCGCCGTCTCCAGCTTGCGGTCGTCGATGTCGACGGCGATGATCCGGGCCGCGCCCGCGAGGCGGGAGCCCATCACGGCCGCGCCGCCGACGCCGCCGCAGCCGATCACCGCGACCGAGTCGCCGCGGCCGACGCCCCCGGTGTTGATGGCGGCGCCGAGGCCCGCCATCACACCGCAGCCCAGCAGGCCGGCGACGGCCGGCGAGGCCTCCGGGTCCACCTTGGTGCACTGGCCGGCCGCGACCAGGGTCTTCTCGGCGAACGCCCCGATGCCCAGCGCCGGGGACAGCTCGGTGCCGTCCAGCAGCGTCATCTTCTGCTTGGCGTTGTGGGTGTCGAAGCAGTACTGCGGGCGGCCGCGCCGACACGCGCGACACTGGCCGCACACCGCGCGCCAGTTGAGGACGACGAAGTCGCCGGGCGCGACCTCGGTGACGTCCTCGCCGACCGACTCGACGATGCCCGCCGCCTCGTGGCCGAGCAGGAACGGGAACTCGTCGTTGATGCCGCCCTCGCGGTAGTGGAGGTCGGTGTGGCAGACGCCGCAGGCCTGGATCCTGACCACCGCCTCGCCCGGTCCAGGGTCCGGCACCACGATCGTGGTCACCTCCACGGGCGCGCCCTTGGCGCGCGCGATGACTGCCTTGACCTGCTGGGCCATCCGAAATCCACCTCCGTCGGCCGATGCGGCTCTGCACCGGCGTGACCTGCGACAAACGACTGCCCACGAAGCGTAGCGCCCGTTGCGGCGACCGCCGACGGAACGGGCGGGGTGATCCGGCTCACCGCGGCGGCCGGGGCGGCCGGATCCACCGTCATATGCCGCCGAGATATCCGCCGGTCACCCGGCCCGGCCCGGCGAACGGGGCGCACGGGCGGCGCCGAGCGCCCGTCAGCGAGCCCCGAAGTGCCCGGAAAGGACCGCCGTTGGCTGGAAGTGCCGCTGACGCACGCACCGCGGCCCACGTACGGTCGTAGCAGAAGCGGTCCACTCGACCACGCTCAGCACACTCGCCCCACCCGACGGTGCGCCACCGCGAGCCGTCCGTGCCGAGGCGTACCGACCGTCCGCCGTCGCACGATTCGCGCCATCCATCCCACCGATCGGCCCTTCGCACCTTCGCACCTTCACCCCGTCCCGATCCACCCGCTCCCCCGATCCGCCCGTTCCAACGATCCACCGATCCACCTTCGTCCCGGTCCGCCCGAACCCGGCCCGAGCCGAGCCGCCGGCCCGCCCCACCCGTCCCCGCCCCATCCCGGTTCCACCCCCCGTCGGGCCGCACCGCGCGGCCCCCCGCCCTGGAGTCTGGAGTACGGATGTCCGCCGAGAACAGTGCGACCGGTGCCGGAACCGGCACCGTCCCGCTCATCCCGCTGCACTGCCTGCGCCGCCTGGAGCCCGGCCCGCCCCGGCTCGCCGCGCTGCCCACCGGCACCCCCGTCTGGCTGGTCAGCCGCCACGCGGACGTGCGACAGGTGCTGACCGACCCCCGTCTGGGCCGCGCCCCGCTGTACGCCCCGGGCGCGCCGCAGATCGCCGTCATCCCCAACATCCTGGACGATCCGCAGAGCATGCTGAACATCGACGGCACCGAGCACCAGCGGCTGCGCCGCACCGTGCAACGGGCCTTCACCCCGCGTGCCATCGCCCGCTGGCGGCCCTGGGTCGCCTCGGTGATCGAGGCCCTGATCGACGAGCTGATCGACCACGGCTCCCCCGCCGACATCGTCGCCGGCTACACCCGCCCGCTCCCGGTCCAGGTGATCAGCCGGCTGATGGGGCTGGACAACCTGGACGGCAAGAAGCTCGCGCACTGGAGCGACCACGCGCTCTCCGCCACCGCCTACACCGCCGAGGAGATCGGCACCGCCATGGCCGAGTTCGCCGGCTTCGGCGCCGCCGTGATCGCCGACCGTCGCGCCGACCCCGGCGAGGACCTGGTCAGCAGCCTGCTCGCGGCCGCCGCCGAGGACGGCTCGATCGCCGAGGGGCAGCTGGTCACGCTGGTCATCGGCCTCGTCGTGGCCGGCCACGAGACCACCATGACCAGCCTCGGCAACGCCCTGGTCTACCTGCTCTCCGACGGCCGCGAGGCCTGGCAGCGGCTGGCCGCCGACGAGGCCAGCGCCACCGCCGCGACCGAGCAGATCCTGCGCGCCGTCCCGCTCGGCGACGTCCAGCACACGCCCGGACTGCTGCGCCGCACCATCGAGGACGTCGAGATCGGCGGGGTGGTGATCCCGGCCGGCAGCGTCGTCGCCGCCGACACCGGCGCCGCCAACCAGGACCCGTCGGTCTTCACCGGGGACCTGCTGACCGAGCTGTTCTCCCCGCTGGCGGCGCCGATGCTGACCTTCGGCGCCGGGCCGCACCACTGCCTGGGCGCCTGGCTGGCCCGGATGGAGCTCGAACTCGCCCTGCACCGCCTGGCCCGCCGGCTGCCGTCGCTGCGCCTGACCGGGCCCATCGAGGGGATCGACTGGCGGCGCGGTCTGCTCACCCGCAGCCCCGAGTCCCTCCAGGTCGCCTGGTGACGGCCCGATCGGAGACGGGCACCGACCCGGTGGTCGTCCGGGTCGACCGGGACCGCTGCATCGGCTCCGGGATGTGCGCCCTCAGCGCCCCCGGCTCGCTGGCGCTCGGCGCCGACGGGTTGGCCGAGCCGGTGGCCGAGTACGCGGCCGGCGGCGCGGAGTTGACGGAGGCGCTGACCGAGGCGGTCGACTTCTGCCCGGTCGAGGCGCTCACCCTCCACTCGGCGTTCGGCGGCCACCGGATCGCCCCGGCCGAGTGACCCCGCCCCGGTGCCGCCTCCCGCACTGCGGCGGGCGGCACCGGGGACACCCTCGGATCGATGAGCCGGGCTCATGGATGGATGAGCTCATCGATCTTGTTCGGCCCGCGGCGCGGGTGGTGGGCTGCCCCCATGACCAACGCCGAAACCCTCGCGCCCCCGGCCGCCCCCAGCAGTCCGCCCCGCTGGGCACCGCTCGTCGCCGTCGCCCTCGCCACCTTCACCGTGGTCTCCTCCGAGATGATGCCGGTGGGGCTGCTGACACCCGTCTCGGAGACCCTCGCCGTCTCCGACGGCGTCACCGGGCTCTCCCTGACGATCACCGGGATCCTCGCCGCGGTCCTCTCCCCCTTCGTGCCGGCGCTCATCGGCCTCCGGGACCGCAAGGGCGTGCTGATCGCCTTCCTGCTGCTGCTGTCCCTGGCGAACGCGCTCACCGCCCTCGCGCCCGACTACCCCGTCCTGGCCGTCAGCCGGGTCCTGCTCGGCCTCGCGATGGGCATCGTGTGGGGCATCACCGCCGGGCTGGGCCCCCGACTCGCCGACGGACCGCGCATCGCGCTCGCCACCACGCTGATCTTCTCCGGCGTCTCCATCGCCTCGGTGCTCGGCGTCCCGCTCGGCACCTACCTCGCGGCCCTGCTCGGCTGGCGCTCCGCGTTCTGGGCCCTCGCCCTGCTCGGCGCGGTCTCCGCCGCCGTCCTCGCCCGCACGCTCCCCGCCCTCCCGGTCCACGAGCGGGGCCGGCTCGACGGCATCGCCGACGCCCTGCGTAACCGGGGGGTCGCCGCCGGGCTCGCCGTCACGGCGCTCGTCGTGCTCGGCCACTTCACCGGCTACACCTACGTACGGCCCGTGCTCGAACTCGACGCGGGTCTGAGCAGCGGCGTCATCGCCGCCTGCCTGCTCGTCTACGGGCTGGCCGGCGTCGCCGGGAACTTCACCCTCGGCCCGCTGGCCGGACGGCACCCGAAGGCGGCCGTGACCACCGCGCTCGCCGGCGTCGCACTCGCCGCCGCCCTGCTGCCGTTCCTCACCGGGAGCCTCGCGGCGGTCCTGCTCGCACTCGTCGTCTGGGGCGCCTCGTACGGCGGGGTCTCGATCTCCACCCAGACCTGGGTCCGCACCGCCGACCCCGCCCGGATCGAGGCCTCGGCGGCGCTGTGGGCGGGCGTGTTCAACGCCGGCATCGCGCTCGGCTCGCTCGCCGGCGGGCTGGTCATCGACCGGGCCGGGAACCGCGCCGTGCTGCTCTCGGCCGGGCTGGTCACCGCGGTCGGGCTGCTGCTCGCCGCGATCTCCCGGCCGCGCGGCGGCCGGCTCAATTGACGGAGCCCGCCAGCAGCTCCACGAACCGGGCGGCCAGCGGGTGCGAGCTCCGCTCGCTCCGCACGACGAGCAGCGTCGACGGCTCCAGGTCCGGCACCGGCAGGTAGCGGATGTCCGGCCGCTGGACGTAGGCCGTGCTCGCCTCGCACAGCAACAGCCCCAGCCGGGTGCTGGCCACCGTCGACAGCCCCTCCTGGACGGTGGCGGCGCCGGCCTGGTAGGCCAGCTCCCGCCCGTCCCGGGTCCGCCGCGGGGCGTTCGCCCGGCGCCAGTAGTCGGGGGCGGGCCCGCGCGGCTCGATCAGTGCCAGCGCGGCCAGCTCGTCCCCGGCGACGCTCGACGCCCCGGCCAGGCGGTGCGCGGCGGCGAGCGCGACGTACATCGGCTGCCGGGAGAACTCCAGCAGCACCCGCAGGCCCTCCTCCCGGCACGGGGACAGCACGATCGCCAGGTCGATCTCACCCCGGCCCAGGTGGGAGAACGGATCGCCCCAGGACAGTTCCACCAGGTGGGCCGCCCCTTCCGGCAGGCCCGCGATCGCCCGGGCGACCGGCTCGTACACGGCGCACTGGAAGCCCAGGCGCAACGGACGGTGCGTCGAGGCCGCCCGCGCCCGGGCGTCGTCGTACCCCGCCCGCAGCCGGTCGAAGGCGGGCACCACCTGCTCGGCCAGGGCGCGCCCCAGCTCGGTCAACTCGACCCGGCGGCTGGTCCGTCGGAACACCGGGGCACCCACCCGGCTCTCCAGTCGCTTGATCAGCTGGGAGACCCGCCCCTGCGAGACGCCCAGCAGCTCCGCCGTCCGCCCGAAGTGCAGCTGGTGCACCAGCACGGAGAAGCACTCCAGCTCCTGCAGCGGCAGCTCCGGCAGCACGGGGCCTGGCGTCGTCCGATCCACCCCGGAAGTCTACGGTCCGCCGGCCTCCAGGCAGGCCTCAGTGCGGGCGGACGGCGCAGGCCAGGGCCGCGCGCAGCTCGGCGGCCGGATCGCCCTCGTGGTACGGGCGCTCGCTCGCCTCGACGTGGTCCAGGAACTCCTGGTACCGCAGTGCGTAGGACAGGTGGTACAGCGGCTCGACGAGTTCCAGCGCCCGCTGCGGCCGCGCGCCGGGAACGTGCTCCTGCCAGGCCCGCGACCAGACGGCGGCGAGCTGCTCCCAGCGCTCCGGCGCGAGGTAGGCGCGCGGGCGCAGCCCGTCCAGGGCGGGGTGGCCCAGGCAGGAGTCGGCGTAGTCGACGACCACCGAACGCTCGCCGTCGGAGCGCCAGTTGCCCGGGTGAAAGTCGCCGTGCACCAGTGTCTGCGGGAGTCCGCAGCTTTCCAACTCTTCCAGCAGTGCCGGGAGTTCGTCGATCAGTCGGCGGGCGTCGGCCAGTTCCTGCGCCGTCAGGCCGGTCGGGCCGGGGAGCCGGTCGAGCAGCGCCCGGGCCTGGGCGAGCAGGGTGCGCGGCGTCCGGTCGCGCAGCCCGGCCGCCGCCGCGCGCCCGTCGGCGGCCAGCGCCGCCTGGGCGGCGACCAGCCGGGGCACCACGTCGGCGACGGTGGCGGCGGACGGGCCCCAGCAGTCCGTGCCGGGCACGTGGTCCAGCAGCAGCCGCCCGCCCGCCGGGTCGGCGGCCAGCACCGGCGGCACGAGGGCCGGGTCGACCCCGCCGAGCAGCGCGATGACCTCGCCCTCGAGGGCGTTGAAGGCGGGCGTCGTGGTCTTCAGCCAGGCGTCGCGGCCGGTGACCGTCGGGATGCGGAAGAGGCCCGAGAGGTTCCAGGTGCGGACCTGCCGCGCGGGTCCGGCCGCCGGGCGGCCCACCCGGGTGAGCTCCGCCCGCGCCCAGGCCAACGCGTCCCGCAGGCCGGCCGGGGTGGCCCAGGCGGCGCGGCGCTCGGCGGGGCCGAGCAGGGCGGCGGTGCCGGCGTCCGGCGTCCGGGCCGCCAGCGCACCGGGCCGCTCCAGCGCCTCGGCGTGGTACCACACCTGCCCGCCGTGCCCGCCCTGCTCGCTGCGCCCCCGCACGAGCCGCACCACCAGCACCGGCGCCCCGGCGAGTTCGGACGTCCGCGCCACCACCCCGTCCACCGACGACCACCACCCGCCCGCCGCCTCGAACGGGCCCACCGGCCCGAAGTACTCGTCCCCGTGCGTGAGGTGGACCGTGACGGTGCGTTCGCTCGCTCGCTGCATCCGGGCAGCTTCGCCCATGCCGCCCGGGGGCGCGAGCGAATATCCGGCGGCCGAGGGGGTCGGGGCGGCGGGCCCTACGGGATCGCCACCGCCGCGCCGGACACCCGCACCCGGGAGTCCTCCGCCCGCAGCTCGACCCGCAGCACGCCCGGGCGGCCCAGGTCCTCGCCCTGGTGGAGGGTCAGCACCGCCGGGGCCGTCACCGCGCCCTGGTCCCGCAGGTAGGCGCCGAAGGCGGCGGCCGCGGCGCCGGTGGCGGGGTCCTCGACGACGCCGCCGACCGGGAAGGGGTCGCGGACGTGGAAGACGTGGGCGCTCTCGCGCCAGACCAGCTGGAGGGTCACCAGGTCGCGGGCGCGCATGTAGGCGGCGAGGCCGTCGAAGTCGTAGGCGAGGCGGGCCAGGCGGTCGCGGGTGGCGGCGGCGAGCACGAGGTGGCGGGCGCCGGCGTAGGCGACCCGGGGCGGAAGCGTCGGGTCGAGGTCGGTGCGGGCCCAGCCGAGCAGGGCGAGGGCCTCGTCGACGTCGGCCGCGGTCACGTCCGCCACTCGCGGCTCGACGCTGGTGAGGGTGGCGCGCAGCACGCCGTCCGCGTCCTGGTCGACCTGGACGGGGACCTCGCCCGCCGCCGTCGTGAAGACGTAGCGCCCGGGGCCGGTGCGCCCGGCGAGGGCGACGGCGGCGGCGACCGTCGCGTGACCGCAGAACGGCACCTCGGCGAGCGGGCTGAAGTACCGGACGTGGTGGGCGCCTTCGGTCCGGCCCGCAGTCAGGAAGGCCGTCTCGGAGTAGCCGAGCCCGGCGGCGATGGCGAGCATCCGCTCGTCGGTCAGTCCGGTGGCGTCGAGCACCACCCCGGCCGGGTTGCCGCCCTCGGGGCGGGTGGTGAAGGCGGCGTAGCGCAGGATGCGGGGCGAGGCGTCGTCGGTCATGCCCGGGCGAACGCGTTCCACTCCGCCGCTGTTCCCGGTCACCGCAGCACGGTCATCGCAGCACGCCGCCTTCTCTGGGGGTAACCGTGTGGCGCGAGGTGCCCTTCGGGGCGAGAACCCTGCGGTGCTTCAGAAGCTGGCGGCGGGATTCGCGGTGATCGGGGACGTCCAGTTCCTGCCGGGATACTCGGTACTCCTGGTCGACGATCCCGCGGTGGAGCGGCTGTCGGATCTTCCGAAGAGTCCGCCATCCGGCGCCTCGTCCTCCAGGCCCCGGCGCCCGTCATCGCCAAGGCCCTCGGCTACCACGACAAGACCGCCACCCGACTGGTCACTGAAGCTGGCGGCACCTGGAGCCGATACGCACCCGGAGACCACACACGGTGACAAGACTTCCGTCACCCCGGAGGAATACGCGACTCCTCAACATGTGGGCCTATCAGTCTCAGCCCCCGCCTCCACCACACCGTCGCCCGCACCGAGCAGGACGGCCCCGAGCAGGTGCCGGTGGCGTGCTGCCGGCACCCGACGAGGCCGACCTGCAGACCGAGTTCGACGTCGAACTGCCCTGCGGGCACGTGGATGCCGAGGGCGTCGTTCACCGCGAGGGCCGTGTGCGGCTGCGAGCACGCGCCCTATTTCCAGGCCTGCGGCTGATGTTCTAAAATATGGCATATGTGGCGCGTACGGTACTTGGTGCTGAACACGGGCGAGAGGAGTGCACCATGATCGCCAAGCTGCTCCGAAAGCTGTTCTTCACGCGCAACTACGGTGCGTACGGGGCCCACGACTGGGGTACGTCCGCCGACAAGCTGTGACCGCACTGCCGGCGGGTGCTCCCGGGCGCCCGCCGGCTTTTGGCCATGCTGCCGGCGATGTCGGCCTGGACAGGTACGAGCGCCAGGGGCGATCTCATGGGCCGAATGAATGAGCCGCCGCGGTTGCCCGAAGGCAGCTTCGCGGCCTGGAGCCGCGACCGGCTGGCACTGGCGCGCCGTGGCGCTGACGAATGTGGCGACGTCTGGCAGCTGGAGCCGGGTACCTACGTAGTCGCTACGGCTGGCCCGTGCGAAGAAGTCCTGCACCGCGCGCAGGACTTCCCCAAGCCACCCTCGCCCCTCTTCCCACCGTTGAAGCGGGCCGACAGCGCGCCGACGCCCGAGGAGCATTCGCACGCCCGCGCCGCCCGCATGCGCGGACTACGCCCGCAGGCGGTTGCGGCCCGGATCGGTGAGATCGCGCCCGGCACCGCTCGATTCGCCGACCAGTGGCCCGCGGGCCGGGACGTCGAGATTCTGCCCGTAGTCCGGCCCGTCCTGGCAGAGGTCGGCGTGCGCTACCTCTTCTCCGAGGACGCTCCCGCTCTGCTGCCCTTCGCCTGGCAGCTCTTCGTGGCCCGGGAGCTGCTCGTACGCCCCTCGCGCTGGGTATGGCCGCGCTGGGTCCCCACATCGGCCCGGCGCTTCCGCACACGGCAGCAAGTCGCCTTCACCAACGCTTTGCGGCCAATCGTCCGCCGACGCCGTTCATCGGGCCGGCTCGGTGACGACGCGCTGGGACACATGCTCCGACCCTCCTCCCGCTACGGCCTACTGCCGGAAGAGGCCGTCCTCGACACCCTCCCCGGAATCACCGTCGCCACCTTCGAGACACCTTCCAGGGCAGCCGGATGGATCATGCTCCACCTGGCCCGGTACCCCCGGGCAGCGGACCGCATCGCGGCCGAAGCCTCCTCGCTGCCCACGGACCCGGCCGCGACGACCAGCACCCACCTCGACAGCCTGCCATACACCCAGGCACTGGTTCGCGAGGTGCTCCGACTGCACCCCCCGAGCTGGCTGCTGACCCGGCGCGCCACGCAACAGACTCGGCTCGCCGACTACACCATCGACGCCGGGTCCACCGTTCTCGTCTGCCCCTACACCGCCCACCGCGACGCGCGGGAACACTCCGAGCCGGACCGGTTCCGGCCCGAGCGCTGGCTCGATGATTCGGGCTCACCGGCGAAACCGGGGGTCTTCCTCGCCTTCGGTACCGGGCCGCACGGCTGCGAGGGAGCCGCTCTGGCCATGGCCATGCTCACGCTCCTGACCGCGCAGATCGCCCGCCGCTACCACTTGAGCGAGCCGCCCGGACCGGAACCCAGCTACCAGGTCACCACCTTCGAAGGTCTCGCGACCGCCGGCCTGCGCCTGCGTGCCACCGTGCGCGGCTGAGGGCAGTCCCGCTTTCGGTGACAGGTCGCCTCCACCCGCGAGCAGAGAACGTTGATCAGGCCCGCGTGCCGTTCCACACGTGATCGTATGACCGGCTCATGGTTCGCTCATCGCGTGCCGCTGGTCGAACTCGTTGACGAGCATGCCCATCATGACAAGGTCGTGGTGCCGGCCGACGGAGAAGACGTGTTTCCGCAGGCGCCCCTCCTCGGTGAAGCCGAGCCGACGAAAAAGTGCCAGTGATGCCTCGTTGTCGGCCAAGACCGCCGCCAGGCATTTGTGATAGCGCCGCTCGGCGAACATGAAGCGCAGCAGCAGCACCACGGCTTCCGCCGCATAGCCCTTGCGTCGGTGCTCAGCGCCGATCGTGACATCGAACTCGAACCAGCCCGATGGACGGCCGGTGCGATGTGAGCCGACCGTGCCGACCAGCTCTCCCGTGGCCGTCGTTTCGACTGCCAACCGGAAACGGTCGTCATCGCACTCGGCAACGGCTTGCTCCTGCGCCCAGGCACGATAGCTCTCGGCGGACCGCGGCAGGTCCAGCCGGGTCCGGCCCTGCCCGTAACCGTCAGCGTCAGCGAAGCGCGCGAACGCCGTCCAATCGTCGGGTTCGATAGCGCGCAGGCGCACCCGTTTGCCGGACCAGGACGATGCCATGCCCTAGTTGATCACGCTCAGTGCACGCGAGGTCGAGAGGCGCGCCGAGGCAGGTGTCGCCCGCAGTACTCTGTCTCACCACTGATCATGGTTGATCAAAATAGCGAGTCTCGCGATCACGGAAGGGCCGCGGTCGTGGGTCCGACTCGTCCGGCTGGGATTTTGCCCTGAACGCGGGCGCCCCGGGCCACCCGTAACCTGATCAGCTCGCCGGTTTGCTCCTGAGATGAGGCTCATTCCCGGCCGTCGTCGTCCTCGTCCAGGTCAGGGCTTTCCGGGGCGCGAAGCGGGTGGAGGCAGTGAAGTTGTAGCGGCCGAGCATCGCCTGAGCCTCCAGCGGCGGGCCCCGGCTGTCGGCCAGCTCGTATATCTGCCCGAGCACCGAGCGGGGCGCCTAGCCCACCGACACGGCGTACGACAGCAGTCCACGCACCGCGGTGAGCACCCCGTTGATCCGCCGTTCCCTCCGGGCCGGCTCGGCCCCGGGACCCAGCACCACCGAGGCTGGTTCACCGTCCGGCGCCGATGGCGAGTACTTCAGCCAGACCATGAACAGGCCCATGTCCCGGGCCGTTTGCGGCCATTGCCGCCCAGTGATCCGGCACCACAGCAGCTACGGCGACACGCTCTCGGCGTACGCCTTCGTCGTCGGCTCGGCCCGGCTCCGACGAACCGCAGGAACCGCGGCCACTGATCTGCGCCCCACACCACACCGGGCTGGCCCCCGAAGCACGTCGCCTAAGCACGTCACCGCGGCACGGTCACCGCAGCACCGCCTCCAGGAGGTCCGAGCCGAGCCGGGCGCTGCCGGCGAGGTCGAGCTGGTAGAGCATGTACCGCCCGCGCCGCTGGGTGGTGAGCAGCCCCGCCTTGCGCAGCACGGCGAGGTGCCGGGACACCTCGGGGGCGCTGAGCATCCAGGCGGCGGCGAGTTCGCCGGTGGTGTGCGGCCCGCGCGCCATGGTGCGGGCGAGGCGCAGCCGGACGGGGTGGGCGAGGGCTTCGAGCCGCTGCTGGACGAGGGCGAGCGAGACCGGTTCGGGCAGGCCCGCCTCGGCCACGGGGTACTGGAGGACGGGCCGCCAGCCGGGGGCGTGCACCACGAGCAGGTGGGGTCGACCGAAGGCGGTCGGGATGAAGGTGACTCCCCCGCTGTCGGTGCCGCTGGTGGAGTTGTCCTGGAGCTTGTCGATGACGATCCGTCGCCGCCCGTCCGCGCCCTGGTCGAGGGTGACGGAGGGTGAGATCGCGGCCAGTGCCTCGCCGGGGCCGCGCCGGGCGAGCAGGTCGGCCTTGTACCGGGCGTCGGCGGCGAGGTCGGGCAGGACGCGCTGCCAGGCGTCGGCGAAGAACGCGGACTCGCAGTCCTCCAGCATCCGCCGGACCAGGGCGCGGACGGCGGGCGGGTCGGCGAGCAGCCGGTCGGCGAAGGCGGCCTGCCGGGGGCCGCGGGCGAGGGCGAGTTCACGGGCGCGCTCGTTGGCGGCCGGGTCGGTGAGCGGCGAGGCCTTCCGGTGGGCGAGCCGGGAGGAGCCGCAGGTGGTGATCAGGGCGGCGGCGACGTACAGCTCGTCGTCGATCCGGTCGACGGCGTCGAGTTCGGCCCTGAGGGTGGCGCCGGGAAGCCCTGGGACGAGGAAGTCGGCGCGGGAGGAGCGCCACAGGAAGTCGGCCTCCAGCAGCCGTTCGGACAGCTCGGGCGGGACGGCCGCGGTGGTGCTGGACGCCCAGCCGTGCAGCGCGGGGTGGTGCGCGGGCTCGGCGAGGACGTGCAGCATCGCGTTCAGCTCGCCGAGCGGGGACGGCGTGAAGAGCAGGCGCTCGTCGGGCAGGGCGGTGATGTCGATGGTCACGCTCACGGCCCCGATCCTGCCACCCGGCCCGATCACGGCCGGCGTCGATTGACGCGAAGCGTCAATCCGCGTGCCCGGCGGCCGCCGGGCGGCGGACGGTACCGGCCATGAGCCTGATCCAGGAGAAGTCCGTCCACGACCACGCCGCCGTACGGGCCGGTGAACCGCCCGCCCCGCCGGTCGGGGCCGGCCGCCGGGGCCCGTCCGCGCTGCTGAGCCTGCTGACCGCCGCGGGCGGGCCCCGCTACGCGGTCGCGCTGGCGGTGGACGCGGTGGGCGGCGGCATGCTGCGTCCGTTCCTGCTGCTGTACGGCGTCGGGGTGCTGCACCTGGGCGCGGGCGCGGCCGGGTTGGCGATGTCGGCGGGGATGGTCGCCGGCCTCCTGGTGGTGCCGCTGACCGGCCGCTGGATCGACCACGGTGCCCGGACCCTGCCGGCCGCGGCGACGCTGGTGCTACGGGCGGCGGGTGCGCTGACGCTGCCGGCCGCGAACGGCCTGGTCTGGTTCACCGTGGCGGCGGTGCTGTTCGGGATGGGCAGCCAGTCCTGGCCGACCACCCACGCCGCGGTGGTGTCCACGCTGACCGAGGGACGGCTGCGGGACGCCGCGCTCGCCGCCGGGCGGTCGCTGCGCAACGCCGGGCTGGGCGCGGGCGCGCTGCTGGCCACCCTGGCGGTGACCGGCGGGGCGGGCGCGGTCCGGGCGCTGGCCTGGGTGACGGGCGCGGCCTGCCTGGTCGCCGCCGCCCTGGTGCTGTCGCTGCGGGTGCGGGCCCCGCAGGCCGTCACCGACCGTGCGGCTCGTCCGCAGGAGGCGGGCGAGCCGCTGCGGCGGATCAGCCTGCTGGGTCTCGCCAACCTGCCGTACTCGTTCTGCTTCGACGTGCTGGAGGTGGCGCTGCCGGCGCTGCTGGTGCTGCACCTGCACGCCTCGCCGGCCTGGTCCTCGGGGGTGTTCGTGGGCAACACGGTGCTGGTGATCGCCCTGCAGCTGGCCCTGGTGCTGCGGCTGGCGGACCGGTCGCGGCGGGCCGTGCTGGCGGCCTCGGGGATGGTGCTGGCGCTGTCCTACCTGGGGTTCTGGGCGGCCGGGTCGCTGGGCGGGGTGCCGGGGGCGGCGGGCGTCGCGGTGGTCTCGGTGCTGTACACGCTGGGCGAGATCCTCTACACCGGCTCGGGCACGGCCCTGGTCGCGGCGGTCGCCCCGCCGCACCTGCTGGGGCGGGCCCTGGCACGCTGGGAGGTGTCGTCGGGCGTGGGCCGGGCGGCGGCGCCGGCGGTGCTGACGGCGCTGCTGGCGGTCGGTCCCGGGCTGCTGTGGCCGGTGCTCGCCGGCGCCACGCTGCTGGGGGCACTGGCGGTGCTGCGGCTGGGGCCCGTCCGTACGCCCCCGCCTGCGCGGTGACCCGGCCTCGACGCCGAGGGCGGGCACCCCGCCGTCTCGCACCCCCGCCTGCGCGGTGGCCCGGCCGGGTGCGATGGCATGATCGTCCGCATGGCGCTCACCCCCTTCCAGCAGCAGCTTCGCGACCGGGTCCTCGATGCCGAGGTGACGGCCCCGCCGGAGCCCTGGCGGCCCGTGGGCCGGGGGATGGTCCCGGTCGGCGGGCTGCTCGGCATCGGTTTCGCCACCGACCCGGGCACCGGCCACGACCTGGTGCTGGTGGTCTCCAGCAGCGGGCACGGCCTGTTCGACGCGGTCACCGGCGAGAAGCTGGAGCGCGAGTACGACCCGGAGGAGGACCCGGACGGCCCGGACCTCTCCTGCCCCGGACTCGGCCCGGTCGCGGACCTCCGGATCCCGGTGGCCGGGCTGTGGGGCGGCGGCCTGCACACCAGCGCCGACGGCTGGGAGGTCGAGGTGGTCGCCCCGGAGTGGCCGCACCACCGGGTGCTGCTCGTCGGCGGCGCGGCACCGGCCTGGAAGGGGACCCACGGCGAGACCTGGTGGCACGTCTTCGACTCCAGCTGGTCCACCTTCCGCGCCGCCGGCTTCTCCCCCTCCGGCCGCACCCTCGCCGTGGCCACCAGCAGCGACCTCACCCTCTGGAGCCGCGCCTAGCGCTGGGGCCTTTCGAGCGTCGGGTCACTCCGGATGCGGGCGGGGCGCCCAGCGCCGATGCTGGCGGCGAGGCGTGCCCGGCCCAGAGGAAGGAACTCCCCCATGAGCGCACTCGACTTCGAGATCATCGACAGCCCCGACAGCTCGCTCAACAAGACCTCCGTGCTGGTCACCGGCCCCAAGGACGTCCTGCTGGTGGACGCCGGGTTCGCCCGCTCCGACGGCCGCCGCCTGGTGGAGCGGATCCGCGCCACCGGCAAGCGGCTGTCCACCGTCTTCATCAGCCACGGCGACCCGGACTTCTACTTCGGCGCCCAGGAGGTCCAGGACGCCTTCCCGCAGGCCCGGTTCCTGGCCACCGCCGACACCGTCGAGCACATCCAGGAGACGTACGAGGGCAAGCTCAAGGCCTGGGCCCACCTCGGCCCCGAGCTGCCCACCCGGCTGGTCCGGCCCGAGGTGATGCACGGCGACGAGATCGTCTTCGAGGGCCACCGGTTCGAGCTGCGCGGCGCCGACTTCCACCTGCCCGACCGGCACTACCTCTGGCAGCACCACCACCACGCGGTGCTCGGCGGCGTGCTGCTCTTCGAGGGCCTGCACGTGTGGACGGCCGACACCCCCTCCTACGCCCAGCGGTCCGCCTGGATCGACCTGTTGGACGGCATCGAGGCCCTCCAGCCGCAGTTCGTGGCGGCCGGCCACCGGATCGCCGGGACGCCCACCGACCTGACCTCCGTCGACCAGACCCGGGACTACCTGCGCGCCTTCGAGACCGAGATCGACCGGGCCCCGGACGCGGCCGCCGCCAAGGAGGCGCTGGAACGGCGCTTCCCGGACCTGGGGCTGCGGATCGCCGTCGACATCGGCACCAAGGTCGTCATGGGCGAGATGGCCTGGGGCTGAGCCGCGATGATCGAGATCCCGAGGGACACCGCCTCGTTCGCCGAGTCCTCCGCCCCCGCCGACGTGGTGCGCCGCCAGTACCTGGCCTCGGCCCGGGGCGACCTGGCCGCGCTGCGCTCCACGCTCGCCGACGACGTCGAGTGGACCGAGATGGCCGGCTTCCCGCTGGCCGGCACCTACCGCACCCCGAAGGGCGTCACCGCCAATGTGATGGAGCGCCTGGCGGCCGAGTGGGACAACTGGACGGCGCACGACGACACGTACGTCGTCGACGGCGAGAACGTGGTCGTGCTGGCCCGCTACACGGCCGTGCACAAGGCCACCGGAAGGCCGCTCGCGGTGCGGGTCGCCCACCACTTCACGGTGCGCGGCGGCCGGATCGTCCGCTTCGAGCAGTTCACCGACACCGCGCTGGTCAGGAAGGCCATGAACCCGTAGCGGCCCACCCTCACCCCTAGCGGCCCGCGTTCACTCGTCCGGGGGAGCACGGCGCGGCGCGCCCGGTCCGGCCTCGACACGCCACCCGGACGGCGGCAGGCTGACCCCGAGGGCCCGCCGGCACACTCCCGCCGTGCGTCCGGAGGACGGGAGTCCCCGGAGAGCGGGAGTCCGAGGACGGGCCCTGGTTCCGGCCGGAGAGCGAGGAGTTCAGCATGGGCACGGGTACGGCGGGAACGGCGGAGGGCGGCGGGCGCGAGCGCCCGATCGTGATCGTCGGGGCGTCCCTGGGCGGCGCCAAGGCCGCGGAGGCGCTGCGCGCGGCCGGCCACCAGGGCGGCATCGTCCTGATCGGCGAGGAGCACGAGCGCCCGTACGAACGGCCGCCGCTGTCGAAGGGGTACCTGCTCGGCACGACGCCCCGGGAGAAGATCTACGTCCACCCGCCGCAGTGGTACGGGGAGAACGACATCACGCTGCGGCTGGGCACCCCGGTGGTCGCGATCGACCCGGCCGGGCACACCGTGACGCTCGCCGACGACGGCCAGGTGGAGTACGCCAAGCTGCTGCTCACCACCGGCTCGGTGCCGCGCCGGCTGCCGGTGCCGGGTGAGGAGCAGGACGGCGTGCTCTACCTGCGCCGGGTCGAGGACAGCGAGCGGATCAAGGAGGTGCTGCGGCCGGGCGCCCGGATCGCCGTGATCGGCGCGGGCTGGATCGGCCTGGAGGTGGCGGCCGCGGCCCGGGCGGCGGGCGCCGAGGTGACGGTGCTGGAGGCGGCCGAGCTGCCGCTGCTGCGGGTGCTGGGCCGCGAGGTCGCGCAGGTCTTCGCCGACCTGCACCGCGACCACGGCGTGGACCTGCGCTTCGGCGTCCAGGTGGCCGAACTGACCGGCACCGGCGGCACGGTGAGCGGCGTACGGCTGGGCGACGGCACGACGGTGGCGGCCGACGCGGTGGTCGTCGGCATCGGCATCTCCCCCGCGACCGGCCTGGCCGAGGCCGCCGGGCTGGAGGTCGACAACGGGGTGAAGACCGACCAGCACCTGCGCACCTCCGACCCGGACGTCTACGCGGCCGGCGACGCCGCCAACGCCTTCCACCCGCTGTTCGGCAAGCACATCCGGGTCGAGCACTGGGCCAATGCCGTCAACCAGCCGCAGACTGCCGCCCGCGCGATGCTCGGGCAGCCGGACGCGGTCTACGACCGGGTGCCCTACTTCTTCAGCGACCAGTACGACCTGGGCATGGAGTACGTCGGCTACGCCGAACCGGGCGGCTACGACCGGGTGGTGTTCCGCGGCGACCCGGCCACCCGCGAGTTCATCGCGTTCTGGCTGGCCGACGGCCGGGTGCTGGCGGGGATGAACGTCAATGTCTGGGACGTCACCGACCCGATCCGCGAACTGGTCCGCTCCGGGCGGGCGGTGGACCCGAAGGCGCTCGCCGACCCGGGCGTACCGCTCGGCGAGTTGTAGGGCCTGTCGCCGGCCCCCCGTCGGTGGCGGATCCGGCGGTTCACACCTGGCCGGAGTCCACGAGGTGCCCACCGGCGGGTCCTCGGCTCGGACCGTCGCCGTTTCCTCCCGCGACGGTCTCCGCCACGACCCCCCTGCCCCGCCTCGACCTACGGCGGCCGGGCAGTGCGGGGTCCGCCTCCTCGCTCATCCGGTGCGCCAGGTAGACCGGCAGCGCCGACAGCACGATGAGTGCGGAGGCGACCACGTCCACCACCGGCCCCTGGTTCGGCCGGGCCAGGTTGTCGTAGATCCACAGCGGCAGGGTCCGGGTGCCGGGGCCCGCGGTGAAGGTCGTCACCACGATCTCGTCGAAGGACAGCGCGAAGGCCAGCAGCGCGCCCGCGAGGAGCGCGCCGCGCACCGCGGGGAGCGTCACGTACCAGAACGTCTGGAAGGTGTGCGCCCCCAGGTCCGCCGACGCGTCCTCGCTGCTCGACGGCAGCCGGCGCAGCCGTGCCGAGACGTTGTTGAAGACCACCACGATGCAGAACGTCGCATGGCCGACGACGACGGTGAACATGCCGAAGCCGATCCCGAGCGGCACCAGCACGGTACGGAACGCGGCGTTCAACGCGATGCCGGTGACGATGCCCGGCAGCGCGATCGGCAGGATCAGCAGGAACGACACCGTCTGCCGTCCGAAGAAGCGGTAGCGCGTCGCCGCGAACGCGGCCGTGGTGCCGAGTACCAGCGCCACCGCGGTCGCGCCCAGCCCGGCGCGTACGGACGTCCACAGCGCGTCCCGCAGACCCGCCTCCCGCCACGCCGCGGACCACCAGCGCAGGCTGAAGCCGGTGGGCGGCCACGCGAAGGAGCGGGAGGCGTTGAACGAGTTCACCACCACGACCAGCAGCGGCGCATAGAGCACGGCCAACCCGAGGGCCGTGGCCAGGCGCAGGGCGAGGCGGGCCCCGCGAGTGAGATGCATCAGGATTCGCTCCCCGGTCCTACAGTTCTCCGGCGGTCCTACGGGTTCTCCAGCCGCGCTACAGGCTCTCCAGCGCACCGGTGCGCCGCACGGCCAGTAGGTAGCCGACGACCAGCAGCACCGGGACGCAGGAGACGGCCGCCGCCAAGGGCAGGTTGAGGGTCACGTTGTCGGCGATCACGTTCCCGATCATCTGCGTGGTGCCGCCGACGATCCGCACCGCCAGGTAGTCGCCCAGGCTGAGCGAGAAGGTGAAGACCGATCCCGCGAGCAGCGCCGGCTTCAGCAGCGGCAGGACGACCGTGCGGAAGGTCGCCCACGGTCGCGCGCCCAGGTCCGCCGAGGCCTCCAGGTAGCTGTCCGGCAACTGCGCCAGCCCCGCGTAGAGCGGCAGCACCATGTAGGGCAGCCACAGGTACGCCAGAGTGACGACCACGGCCGGCACCCCGAAGCCGGGCGTGCCGCCCAGCCGGTCCAGCACCCCGCCGTGGCTGAGCATCACCCACCAGGCGTACGCCTTGACCAGGTAGCCCGCCCACAGCGGCGCGGTGACCGCGACCAGCAGCAGCCTGCGGCCGGCCGGGCGGGCGACGCGTGCCAGGTAGAAGGCCATCGGCAGCGCCAGTGCCGCGTCGAGCACGGTGACGCCGGCCGCGATGCCGAGCGTGCGCAGGGCCACCGTCCGGTAGAACGGGCTGCTCACCAACTGCCTGAAGTTGTCGGTGTTCCAGACGTGTTCGACGGTGGAGGTGAAGGGGTTGGTGGTCCAGAACGCCGACAGCAGCAGCACCGTCAGCGAGCCGAGGTAGGCCAGCGCCAGCCACGCCATCGGTGCGCCGAGCAGGGCGGCCAGGCGCAGGCCGGGGCGCCGGTGGAGCGCCCCGGCCAGCCTGCGCACGGGGGCGGGCATCAGCTCTTGATCTCGTTCCAGGCGGTCACCCACTGCGCGTAGTCGGTGCAGTCGTCCTTGCCGCTGCCGTCGACGCACTGCCTGGTCGGGGTGTTCCAGAAGTAGACGTTCTTCCACCAGGACTCGTCGGCGGCGTGGTAGTCGGCGCAGAAGTTCGGGTTGTCCTTGATGGACGAGCAGGCCTGGGAGTTGGCCGGGGCCTCGCCGAAGTACTCGGCGACCTGGGCGTTGACGGTCGGCGAGACGATGTAGTCCATCCACTTGTAGGCGCAGTCGGGATGCTGGGCGTGGGCGGAGACCATCCAGGTGTCGGACCAGCCGGTGGCGCCCTCACTCGGCAGGACCGCGGCGGTCTTGACCTTGCCGTCGGCCGCGACCGCCTGGTGGATCACCTCCCAGGTGGTGCCGAGCCAGTAGTCGCCCGAGTCGAACGCGGCCTGCGCCTTGGTGTAGTCGTTCCAGTAGGAGGAGATGTTCTTCTTCTGGCCCTTGAGCAGCGCGACGGCCTGGTCGAGCTGCGACCGGGTGAGCGCGTAGGGGTTCTTGATGCCCAGCGACGGCTGCGTCTTCATCAGGTACAGCGCCGCGTCGGCGATGTAGATCGCCGAGTCGTAGGCGGTGAGGTGGCCCGCGTAGCGGGGGTCGGAGTCGAAGACCGTGCCCCAACTGGTCGGTGCGGGAGAGACCTTGGCCTCGTTGTACATCAGCAGGTTGGCCCCGCGGCCGTGCGGGACGCCGTAGGGGACGCCCCCCACGGAGTTCCACGGCTGCACCTTCAGATCCGGGTAGATGGTGGCGTAGTTGGGCACCAGCTCGGTGTTGACGGGGGCCACGTCGCCGGCGGCGATCAGCCGCAGGGTCGCGTCACCCGAGGCGGAGACGGTGTCGTACTGGCCGGTCTTCATGAGCGCGACCATCTCGTCCGAGGTGCCGGCGACCTTGAGGTTGACCTTGCAGCCGGTCTGCTGGGTGAACGGGGTGACCCAGTCGACGGTCTTGCTGTCCTGGCCGTACTCGACGTAGCCGGCCCAGGCGACGATGTTGACGGTGCCCTCGCCCTGGCCCAGGGACTGCCGCATCGGGATCTTCGGCGGGTTGATTCCCTGGGCTGCGAAATCCCCGCCCGTCGACGACGAACAGGCCGCCGTCAACAGCAGGGCCGCCGTCGCGGCGAGCGCGGTCAGGGGACGGAAGGCGCGCATGCGGTGCCTCTCTTCGGTTCGCTTCGGGACAGGACGGGACGGCGGTGCGGGGACGGGAGGGCGCTACGGGGACGGGACCGCGGTGCCGGAACCGGACAGCGGTGCGGGAACGGCGCGGCCACTCACTCGCGCAACGCGATGCTGTGGCCGCGGCGCCAGGCCAGCACCACGGAGGAGCCCAGCAGTCCGGCCAGGTCCTCGCCGGAGCCGTCCCGGTTCTGCCGCAGGGCCACGAGCCGGCCGCCGCTCGCCAGGTCGACCGCGAACCGGGTCTGCGCGCCGGCGTAGACGACGTCCGTGATCCGGCCCGCCGCCCGGACCTCGTCCGGGCCGGCCGGATCGTCCGGGCGGCACATGCGGATCTTCTCCGGCCGGATCGCCCACCTGCCCGGCGAGCCGAGGACCCGCACGGCCTCCTCGCCGCTCAGCAGGTTCGCGGTGCCGACGAAGCCGGCGACGAACGGTGTCGCCGGGCGCTCGTACACCTCGGCGGGGGTGCCGACCTGCTCGATCCGGCCGGCGTTGAAGACCGCGATCCGGTCGCTCATGGTCACCGCCTCGTCCTGGTCGTGGGTGACGAGGACGAAGGTGATGCGCGCCTGGCGCTGGATCCGCTTGAGCTCGGTCTGCATCTCCAGCCGCAGTTTGAGGTCGAGCGCGCCGAGCGGCTCGTCCAGCAGCAGCACCGGGGGGCGGTTGACCAAGGCCCGTGCCAGGGCCACGCGTTGGCGCTGCCCGCCGGAGAGCCCGGCCGGGCGGCGGTCGGCGAGACCGTCGAGGCGGACCATGGCGAGTGCCGCGGCGATGCGCTCCGCCCGCTCGGCGCGCGGCACCCGTTTCACCCTCAGCCCGTACTCCACGTTCCGGTGAACCGACAGGTGGGGGAAGAGCGCGTAGTCCTGGAAGACGGTGTTGACGTCACGGTCGAAGGGCGCGGCCCGGGTCACGTCCCGCCCGTTCAGCAGCACCCGGCCCGACGACGGCTCCTCGAATCCGGCGATCAGGCGCAGCACCGTGGTCTTCCCGGATCCGGAGGGCCCGAGCATCGAGAAGAACTCGCCCGACCGGATCTCCAGGTCCACCCCGTCGACGGCCCGCACCACGCCGAAGCTCTTGGTCACCGCACGCAGGCCCACCGCCGCGCCACCGTCCGCCATGACCAGCGAACGTACCGCCCCGTACGGCCGGTTGAGGCGGGAAGTCCGGGCAAATCCATCAAATCGCCCGCCAACATCCCCCGTCCGGGTGACACACCTCGCCCGTGCCCGACCGGCGGCCCGCAGGCCTGGTGCCGCCCGTCGGGACCACCGGGGCGGTCGCCCGGCATGCCGACCGGACGGCTGCCGCCGCCCGACCCGATCGCGGGGGAACCCCCACCCGCCGCCCGGACTCCCGAGGGGTCAGCTGACCGGGATGCCGGGGTTGACCAGACCCCGCCCCCCGGTGACGGTGTTGCCCGGGCCGATCGTCACCGGGCAGGCGGCGGCGTAGTTGGTCACGTCGATCGCGTACCGGTCCGGCCCGGTGGCACCGGTGAGGTCGGAGCGGTTGCCCCGGAACACCGTGCCGCAGCCCCAGCCGGGTTGGACGCTGTGGGTCTGGAAGCCGTCGTCGGTGGTGCGCACGCCGGTGTTGTTCTCGACGACGTAGCCGTTGCCCTTCACGTCGACCCAGGAGTCGTCGTAGTTGCGGCCGGTGAGGCCGTCGCCGTCGAAGGAGTTGCCGGAGACCAGGCCGCCGGTGGTGCCCTCCTTGAGGTCGACGTTCTCGGCGCCGATGTTCGGGCCGAAGGTGTTGCCGATGATCTGCACGTAGTCGCTGCGGTCGGCGAGGGTGTTGGCGGTGCCGACGTAGACGCCCTCGCCCATGCCGTCCCGGTTCAGGCCGGTGTCGTGGATGCGCGAGTTGCGCAGCGTGCCGTGCGCGCTGGAGTTGCGGAAGTGCACGCCCTCCATGGTGGTGTGATGGACCGTCACGCCGTCGATCACCACGTAGTTCGCGGCGTCCATCATGATGCCCTTCTGGGCGCCGGTGACGGTCAGGCCCTGGACGGTCCAGTAACTCGCGCCGTTGAGGTAGAGGCCGTAGCCGCCGCCGGTCGAGGTGGTGAGCACGGCCTTGGCCGAGCCGCTGAGGGTGATCCGGGCGGCGGCGGTGCCGGGCGCGGTGGCCTTGAAGTTGCCGGTGTAGGTGCCGTCCGCGAGTTGGATGGTCTGACCGGGCACCGCGGCCGCGAGCGCCGCCTGGAGCTGCTTGGTGGTGGTGACCTTGACGACGGCGGCCGCCGTCGGATCGGCGGCGACGGCGGAGGGCGCGCAGCCGAGGGCGAGTGCGGTCAGCGCGGCGCCGACGGCGAGGGTACGGCGGGCGGAGGTGAAGGAGGTCACGGACGATGCTCCTACGGGGTGAGGGGGAAGGAACAGGCCGGGGCCCCACAATGGACTGGACCATTTCGGGCGTCAAGACCGCCTGCGGTCCGCGATACTGGGATTCCGGGGACGGCACGAGCAGGGAGGCGCGGTGGGCGGTACGGCCGGGTTCGCCGTGGTGGTGTTCGGTGCGCTGGGCGGCGTGGTCGCCTACCTCGCCGGGGTCGTCGGGCTGCGCGAGCTGCGACGGCTGCGCCGGGTCGGCGTCCCGGCCCTGGCGCTGGTGCGCGCCCGCGTCCCCACGCCTGAGGACCGCGCGCTTCCGCCGCGCCCGCTGCTGCAGTTCGAGACCGCGGACGGCCGGGTGGTGGAGGTCTTCTCCCCCGTCCCGTCCACCCCGCGCCACCCGCTGCCGGACGGCGGCCACGTGCCGGTCCGCTACGACCCGGCCGATCCCCGGCAGGTCCTGGTGGACGGCCGCGAGCGCAGGCCGCTGGAGTACGCCTTCGTGGCGCTCGGGCTGCTGATGGTGCTGACCGCGATCACCCTGGCACTCGCCGTCCTCTGAGGCTCCCCGGCCAGATGCACACCTGGTACTCCAGCAGGACTTCGATGTCTTGCCTGCTCAGAGGCTGCGCGCGGGGTGTGTGGCGGCCTGATGTCCCATCAGGGACGGTCTTCATGAGACCGCCCCTCGATCGTGTGCAGCCGACGTTGGTAGTGACAGCGGCGGGCGATGGCCTGGCGTTGTCGGCGCCAGGTAGACCAGTTCAAGGAGTGAGCGCGGGGCGAGCACCGTGGCGGACACGGCCCGTGGGGGCGGCCAGCCGCCAGGAGCCGCCGGATCTCTGCCACGGTCAGGTCCACCAAGGCGCGGGAACCGTTTCTGCAGCCCCCTTTGATGCCGCCGCCATCGCGGCCAGGAAGGCGTGGGCGAGCATGGCCAGGGTGATGTGCCGCATCCAGCCGGTGCAGCGACGGACCTCCGCCACGGCGGGCAGCCGGATGGCCGCCCAGTCGTAGATACGCGGCCCCTTTGCGCCGGCACCGCACGAGATCCGCTGCCAGGCGCCGGCCGGTGCCTGGGAGAACAGCCAGTCGATGCGTGGACAGCCCACGCTGAACTGGGACTTGGGCACTGCCAGGACCTAGCCGACACCGGACGGTTCCAGCAGTCGGCGGAAGCGTCCTTCCTGTCCGTAGACCGAGCCGGCGGTGACCCGGGCGATGGGCAGCGGGGAGGCGAGTGCGCGTAGGACCAGGGCCTTGGCGAGCTCTGGCCCTTGGTGTGGAACTCCCGCCCGGCGGGGATCTTCGCCGCGCGACAGCGGTCCCGATCCTCGGTCCAGGACCTGGGCAGGTAGAGCTCGCGGTCGACAAGGGCCCGTCCGCGGCTGGTGGCGTAGGCGGCGAAGACTCCGATCTGGCAGTTCTCGGTGCGTCCGGCGGTGCCGGAGTACTGGCGCTGCACGCCTGCGGAGGTGGTGCCCTTCTTGGCGAAGCCGGTGTCGTCGATGATCAGGACTCCGTCGTTCTCGCCGAGGTGTTCGGCGACGTAGTGCTGGAGCTCGTCGCGGATCTCGTCCGCGTTCCAGCGGGCGCCGGCGAGCAGGTGCTGGAGGCCGTCGGGGGTGGTGTGGCCGGCGTACTCGGCCAGCTGCCAGCCGTTCTTGCGGCCGACCGGGCCGAGCAGGCCGCGGACGTAGTCGCGCATCCGCCGGCGTGGCGCCACACGGCCGAAGCGGTGGCCGATGCGGAGGAAGAGGTCTTCGAGTTCGTTGTCCCAGGTCTCGGCTGCAGGCTCGTTGATCACGATGAGAGGCTGCCCCGCCGCTGTCACTATCAACGTCGGCTGCACACGATCGAGGGGCGGTCTCATGAAGACCGCCCCTGATGGGACATCAGGCCGCCACACACCCCGCGCGCAGCCTCTGAGCAGGCAAAACATCGAAGTCGTGCGGGAGTACCAGCGGCTCGCCGATCAGGGCACCGGGACGCGGTACGGCTCCGGGGCCGGCTCGGCCCGGTGGTGGTGACGGGCCGGGCGGAGCGGCCACCAGAGGGCGCGGCCGAGCAGGGCGGCGACGGCGGGCACCAGGACCAGGGACAGGACGACGGCGGAGAGCAGGATGCCGAGCGTCAGCGCGAAGGCGACCTGTTCACTGCCCGGGGTGGCGGCGAGGGTCGCGAAGGAACCGGCCAGGACCAGGCCGGCCGTGGCGATGGCGGGCGTGGTGTGCCGTACGGCGCGGGCGACGGCGGCGCGGGGCGGGCCGGGGCGCTGCATCTCCTCGCGGATCCGGTCGGTGATGAGGATGTTGTAGTCGGTGCCCAGCGCCACGACGAACAGGAACAGCACCAGCGGGAGGGTGAAGCTGACGCCCGGTTCGCCCAGCCCGTGCTGGAACAGCAGGGTCGCGGCGCCGAGGGTGGCGGCGAAGCCGAGCCCGACCGAGAGCATCAGGACCAGCGGGGCGAGCAGGCTGCGCAGGAGCAGCAGCAGGATCAGGGCGATCAGGGCGGCCGCGACCGGGAAGACGATCGCCAGGTCGTGGTCGACGGCGGTGGAGATGTCGGCGAAGATCGCCGCCGTGCCGCCCACGTGGGCGCTGGTCCCGGCGGGTGTGTGGGCGGCGACCGCGGCGCGGACCGGGCCGGAGGCCAGGTCGCGGGCGCGCCGGCTCTGCGGGTCTGCGGTCAGGTAGAGGTCGATCCGGGCGGCGCGCCGGTCCCCGTTGAGGACGGTGCCGCCCGTCTTGCCGACGCCCTCGACCTGGGTGAGGGCGTGGGAGAGGCCGTCGAGCCGGCCGGGGGTGAGGGTGGTGCCGTCCGTGGTGACGACGTAGACGCTCGTCGGGTCGGAGACGCCGGCCGGCAGGGTGCGGGAGATCTCGGCGGCGGTGGCGGCGGCCGGGGTCCGGTCGCCGGCGCCGCCGAGGCCGTAGTCCATCCGGATCCCGGTCATCCCGGCGGCCAGCGCGCCGAGCAGGGCGAGGGCGGCGAGCAGCATCGGCAGCGGCCGCCGGGCGACGAGCGTGCCGAAGCGGGCGGCGAAGCCCTCGCCCGGCTGGCGGCGCAGGCTGCGGGAGGGCCAGAACATGCCGCGGCCGCAGGCGGCGAGCAGGGCGGGCATCATGGTGAGGCTGCCCAGCAGCATGACCAGGACGGCGACGGCGATGGCCGGGCCGAGCGAGCGGAACTGGCCGAAGCTGGCCACGCCGAGGGTGGCGAAGGCGGCGACGATGGTCAGCGCGGCCGAGGTGATCGCGGTGCCCACCCGGGCGGTCACCTGGGCGGCGGCTTCGCGGGCGGGCTGCTCGGGCCGGGCCCGCAGGTGCTCGCGGAAGCGGAAGAGCAGGAAGAGCAGGTAGTCGACGCCGATGCCGAGCAGGACCACGGAGACCAGCCCGGGGGTGCCGGCGTCGAGCTTGAGGCCGGTCAGCGTCGCGGCGACGGCCACGGCTCCGCCGGCCACGCTGCCGATCATGGCGACGGCGAGCAGCGGCAGCAGGGCCGCCGCCACGCTGCGGAACACCAGCACGTTGAGCAGGACGATCAGCCCCATGACGAGCGCGCTGCCGACCGTCGCGGCGGTGCGGTGGGAGTCGGCGGTGTCCACGGCGTCGGCCAGTCCCCCGGTGAACCCGGTGCGCATCCCGGCGTCGGCGAACTGGGCCCGGGTGGCGTCCCGGAACGCCCGGTAGACGCCCTGGACGCCCTCGTCCGCGGCGTTGCCGGTCAGTTCGACGGAGAGCAGTTCGAAGCCGCGGTCGGGCGCCACCATGGCCGGGGCGACCCGGGGGGTCTGGGACCGGTCGGGGACGAGGAAGGCCGGCTCGTCGTCCTTCCTGGGCATGACGACCCGGCGCTGGGCGAGCTTCGCCGCCTCGGCCTCGACCCGCTGCTGGTCGGCGGCGGTGAGCGCCTGGCCGTCGGTCCTGGCGACTAGCACCGTGACCGTGGTGGCGTCGGGCTTCATCCCGAAGTTCTCCTCGGCGATCCGCAGCGCGGCGGCCGAGTCGTAGCTCTTGGGCAGGAAGTCCCCGGTCTGGGACTGGGTGACGCGGGCGAGCAGCATCGGGCTCAGCAGGGCCAGCGAGATTCCCATCACCACCCAGAGGGTGATCACCTTCCACGGGTTCCTGGTGGAGTATCCGGTCAGTGCGCGGATCACGGTTTCCTCCGGCGGTGGACGCGAGCGTCCGCAAGGTCGGTCTCGGCTCCGGGGGTTCCCGGCCGGGTTCCAGACCATCACCCGGGGTGGGCCGCGGACGTCCCTGCGACGGACGATCCGCACCGGGGCCCCTGCTCCTCGGCCGGGCCCGGACCCGGGACCGTGGTCCTGGTCCGGGCCCCCGTGATCGGCCGTGGGGACCATGCCGGGGCGGGGCGGGCCGATGCCAGAATGGGGTCATCGGGCCTGTTCAGAGCCTGTTCAGGGTCTGAAACAGGGCCTGATCGGGCTCATCGGGGCTCGTCAGGGCTCATCGGTGAGGCGCGGCGCGGGCCGGGCACGGAGGGGGAACGGACATGGGCGGTCATCAGCGCCCCGCGATGGACGCGGCACTCGGGGCGGACCCGGCGCACCCGGCACACCGGGCGAGCGGGAGCCCGGGGCCCGGCGGGGTGGCGGACGCGCCGCCGGAGACCGACGGCACGCCGTGGACCCACACCGACGCGCTGGTGGCCGCCGGCGCCTGCACGCTCGACCTGCTCAACTACCTGCTCTTCAGCGAGATGGACGGGGTACGCCGGGTGACCCCGCCGGGCCTGCTCCTCGTCGCGCTGTCGGCCCTGCCGCTGCTCGTCCGGCGCCGCCACCCGGTGCCGGCGCTCGCCGTGGTCCTGGCCGTCGAGGCCGCGATCGACCTGTCCACACCGGCGAGCACCCACTTCGGCGCCGTCCTGATGGTCAGCCTGTACTCGGTCGCCCGGGCCCGCCCCGCCCCGGTGACGGCGGCCGCCGCGGCGGCGACGACGGTGCTGACCACGCTGAGCCAGAGCCACCTGCGCGTCCCCTCCTGGCAGGCGCTCGCCGGCACCTCCTGCTCCACCCTGCTCGTGGCCGGCGCCGGCCTCGCCGTGGCGCGCTGGCAGCGGGAGGTCGCGGCCAACCGCAAACTGCTGGCCGACCGCGCGGTGGCCGACGAACGCCGCCGCATCGCACGGGAGTTGCACGACATCGTGGCGCACCACATCACCACCATGCAGCTGATGGCCGGCGGCGCCCGGGCCAACCTCGCCCACCCGGAGGTGGTCCGGGACGCCCTGGTCACCCTGGAGTCCTCCGGGCGACTGGCCCTGCGGGAGATGCGCCAGCTCCTGGACGTCCTGCGGGCCGGCGACGAACCGGACACCGCCCCGCCCTCGCCCCAGCCCGGGGCCGAGGACCTCGGCCGGCTGGTGGACGAGTCCCGGGTGGCCGGCCTGCCGACCGACTTCGGCGTCCACGGGCCCCGCCGCCCGCTGCCGCCCACCGTCGGCCTGACCGTGTTCCGGATCGTCCAGGAGGGCCTCACCAACGCCCGCAAGCACGCCGGGCCCGCCCGCGCGACCGTCACCCTGACGTACGGCCCGGACCGGGTCACCGTCGAGGTGCGCGACGACGGGGGCACGGCGGGCACGGGCGGCGCCGCACCGCAGGAGGCGGTGCCGGCCGGCGGCCGGAGCGGGTACGGCCTGATCGGCATGCGCGAGCGCGTCGCCCTGCACGGCGGCACCCTGCGGACCGGACCACGTCCGGAGGGCGGCTTCGCCGTCCTGGCCGACCTGCCACTGGCCCCGGAGGAGACGGCCGACGCGGCCGTCCAGCACGGAACGGCGACGGCCCGGTGAGCGGGGACGGGGACGGCCCGGTGAGGTCGAACGACGGCGCCCCGGTGGGCGCGGTGGCACCGGACATCCGGGTCCTCATCGCGGACGACCAGCCGCTGGTGCGGCGCGGCCTGTCCCTGATCCTCTCCCCCGACCCGTCCTTCGAGGTGGTGGGCGAGGCCGAGAACGGGGAGCAGGCCGTCACCGCCGCCCGCCTGCTGCGCCCCGACGTCGTGGTGATGGACATCCGGATGCCCGTGCTCGACGGGGTCGGCGCGACCCGGGAGCTGGCCCGCACCCTCCCCTCCTGCCGAGTCCTCGCCCTCAGCACCTTCGACATGGACGAGTACGTGGTGGCCGCGCTGCGCGCCGGCGCCCACGGGTTCCTGCCCAAGGACGTCTCGCCGGAGGAACTGGGCGCGGCGATCCGCACCGTCCACGCCGGCGAGGCGGTGGTCGCCCCGCGCCTGCTCACCCGGCTGATCTCCACCTACGTCCGGGCCCCGGTCGGCGCCCCGCCGCCGGTCACCGACACGGGCGGGCTGACGCCCCGGGAGGTCGAGGTGTGGCGGCTGATGGCCACCGGCCTCGACAACACCGAGATCGCCCGGGCCCTGGACATCAGCCTGTCGACGGTGAAGAACTACATCACCAGCATCTTCGGCAAGCTCGACGTCCGGGACCGCGCCCAGGCGGTCATCGCGGCCTACGAGTCCGGCCTGGTCACCGCGCGCACGGGAGGCGGGTAGCGGGGGCTTTCTGTCTGCGGGCCCTTGTCGACCGCGAGCTCTACCTGCCCAGGTCCTGGACCGAGGATCGGGACCGCTGCCGCGCGGCGAAGATCCCCGCCGGGCGGGAGTTCCACACCAAGGGCCAGAGCTCGCCAAGGCCCTGGTCCTACGCGCACTCGCCTCCCCGCTGCCCATCGCCCGGGTCACCGCCGGCTCGGTCTACGGACAGGAAGGACGCTTCCGCCGACTGCTGGAACCGTCCGGTGTCGGCCAGGTCCTGGCAGCGCCCAAGTCCCAGTTCAGCGTGGGCTGCCCACGCATCGACCAGCTGCTCTCCAGGCCCCGGCCGACGCCTGGCAGCGGATCTCGTGCGGTGCCGGCGCAAAGGGACCGCGTATCTACGACTGGGCGGCCATCCGGCTGCCCGCCGTGGCGGAGTTCGACTACCAGGGCGAGGCCCAGGTCCGCCAGCGGTGGGCACTGGCCCGCCACAGCCTGAGCCGGCCCGACGAGATCGCCGACTACCTCGCCTACTCACAACTCGAAACGACTGTTGAGCAGATCGACGTCCTGCTGGAGTACTAGGGCGTGCCCGAGGGCCGGTCCGGCAGGGCTGCGGCGAGCGCGCGCTGGAGGCCGTCGGGGTCGGTGCACAGGGTGTCCGCCAGGCGGCGGGCCCGGGTGTCCTCCCCCAGCAGGGTGCGGACCAGCGGCCCGGTGCCCTGTCCGGCGGGGGCGCCGTCCAGGTAGGCGTCCACGGCGCGCGGGTCGGCCGGGAGCCGCACCTGGCCGGCGGTCAGCGCGGCATGGGCCCGGGCGTAGTCGAGGCCGAGTCGGGCCAGCAGCACCCCGCCCGCGTGCCGCTCGGCCGGGTCGGCGCCGCCCTCGCCGGCCAACTGCGGGTGCCGGCAGGCGACTTCGTGTACGGCCAGGACGGCCAGCAGGACGTGCTCGGTGCCCGGCGCGCGGCGGCCGAGGCGCTGCGCCTGTTCGTCGGTCTCCAGCCGGACCCAGGCCATCGGCGTGGTGGCGATGTTCGCCTTGGCGGAGCCCCGCCCCAGCAGCCGCTTCCAGCGCGGGAGCGGGTACGGGCGGCGGCCGAGCAGCGCGTCCCGGGTGGGGCGCAGCAGCGGGTCGAGGCCGTCGACGGGGGCGTCGGGGCCGTCAGGGGCGGTACCGGGAGCCTCCGGGTCGTCGGCGTCCAGGCGGTCGCGGACCGCCCGGGGTGCGGCGCCGGCCGCGTACAGCAGTTCGACGGCCCGGGCGTGCCGGTCGGCGAGCAGGGCGCGCAGCAGGTGTTCGGCGGTGAACTTCCGCTCGCCGCCCTGCCGGGCCCGGTCCATCGCGCCGGTCAGGGCGCGGGCGGCGGCGCCGCTGAGCAGCAGGCCGCGGTCCCCGGTCGGGCCGAGCGCGTCCCGGGCGGGCACGCTCGCGCCGGCCTCGTCGTCCGAGCTCCAGCGCGCCGCGCCGATCCCGCCCTGGCGGTCACGCAGCGCGGCGAGCAGGGCGGTCGCGGTCGCCCCGGCGGCCGCCAGGGCCTCGCCGGCGGGGCCCTTCGTCCCGGCGACGGCGGCCAGCAGGTGTTCCGTCCCCAGTCGGCCGTCGCCGCCGCCGCGCGCGGCCCGGGCCGCGCCCAGGACGCCGAGCGTGCGCCAGTCCGGTTCCAGCGTCGTCTCCATACCGGCCCCTCCCGCAACGGTCATTTGCCGGAACTATATGCCTGCTTTACTCACCCTTTACACGTGGCCGTGCGTCAAGGAGGCGTCAGAACCGGCCGATTCGGGGCCGTCGCCCGGCTCAGGGCGCCGAGGCCGGGTCGGCGGCGCTCACCGGGACGTCCGGGTGGCGGAACCAGGACCCCTGCAGCACCCGCTGCACCAGCATCAACACCGCTCCGAGCAGCAGCGCGCCCAGGCCGATCACCGTCACCCCGCCGACCCGGCCGATCACCGGCAGGTCGATCGAGGTGGCGCCGTAGTCCGGGTCGGCGTAGACGTCGAAGGCGCCGTAGGCGAAGAAGTACAGCAGCATCAGGCCGCCGGCCAGCGGAAGCACGCCCTTGCCCACGAAGTCCCGGACACTGCGGGTGAGCACCCGGCGGTAGTACCAGACGCAGGCGAAGCCGGTCAGACCGTAGTAGAAGGCGATGCCGAGGCCGACCGAGGCGATCGAGTCGGCCAGCACGTTGCCGCTGATCGCGGTGAGCAGCACGTAGAAACCGATCGACGCCAGGCCCATGGCGATCGTCGACCAGGTCGGGGTCCGGTGGCGCGGGTGCACCCGGGCGAAGCCGCTGGGGATGGCCCGGTGGCTGGCCATCGAGAAGGTGGTGCGGGCCGTGGGCAGGATCGTCGTCTGGGTGGAGGCCGCAGCCGAGGTCAGCACCATCAGGATCAGCAGCCGGCTGAGCACCGCGCCGAAGCCGGCGGTGCCGAACACCGCGTCGCCGAGGCCGGACAGCACGTCCCCCGAGTGCTGCGGGTTGCCGAGCCCGATGCCGTCGGCACCGACCCCGGCGAAGGACTGCGCCGAGGTGGCGACCAGGGCGTAGATGAAGAGCAACAGCACGGTGGAGATGACCGCCGCGCGGCCGGGGGTGCGCGCGGAGTCGGCGGTCTCCTCGTTGACGGACACCGCGGTGTCCCAGCCCCAGTAGATGAAGACCGCAGCGAGCATCCCTGCGGTGAAGGCGGATGTCGAGGGCACGTTGAACGGGTTGAACCAGGAGGCGTCGACCGGGACGGCGGTCGCGGGCGCGCCGGAGCCGTACGACTTGACGAGCGCGGTGACCGAGAAGAGGACCAGCACCACCACCTCGACGGCCAGCAGCCACCGCTGCAGGGCGGCGGACAGCTCGATGCCGACGTAGCAGATGGCCGTCATCAGGACGATCCACACCACCCCCGCCGTGGTCGTCCACACCCGGCTGGCCGCGAGCGAGTCCAGGCCGACCAGCCGGAAGCCGTACACCCCGGCGATCTGCGCCAGGTTGGCCATCACGATGACGTCGGCGACGACGATGCCCCAGCCGCCCATCCAGCCGGTGCGCGGGCCGAACGCGCGGGCGGCCCAGGTGAAGGTGGTGCCGCAGTCCGGGTCGGCGGCGTTGAGCTCCTTGTAGGCGTAGGCGATCAGCAGCATCGGGATGAACGCCAGGACGGTGACGATCGGCGCCTGGAGGCCGACGCCGACCACGACGATGCCGAGGGTCGCGGCCAGGCTGTAGGCGGGGGCGGTGGAGGCGAGGCCGATGCACACCGAGGAGAGCAGGCCCAGGGCGCCGCTCTTCAGGCCCTTCTCACCCGCGCCGGAACCGGTCGGAACGCCGGTTGGGGGGCTGGTCGGGGAGGCCGACACGGGTCCCACCCCCTTGGGTGCGCAGCGGGGGCCGCGAGGACCGATCTGGTCGTCTCAGCGTAACGCCCACCGCGGCGGGCGGCCGGGCGGCGGCGGGGGCCCGGGGTGGGAGGCGGACGGGGCGCGCGGCGCGGGGCGGTGGTGCGGTCGCGGCGGTGCCCGCCCGGCTCGACGGGACCGCTGTCCGAACGGCGACCGCTCCGCCGCCACGGCGCCGCGCGCCGCCTACCTGTGTTCCACCGGTTGCCGAGGGCTCCGGAGTACCGGCCGGAGCCCGGGGTTCGGTGTGGTCCGCCGGCCGACCCGAAGGCCGGTGACGGGCCGTCTCAGTGCCTCAGACGGGAGTGTCGAGGCGCAGCCGCGCCGCCCGGACCGTCCGGCGCGGCAGGGCGGTGGGCAGGGCCACCAGCAGGGCGGTGGCGGCGAACATCGCGAGGTGCCCGCCCTCCGGCCACGGCCCGGACCAGCCCAGTTCGCCGTGCCGGTGCTCGGCGAAGGCGTTGCAGCAGAGCCAGGCCGCCAGTCCGATCAGCGGCGCCGCCCGGGGCCGGGAGAAGCCGCCGACGATTCCGCACAGCGCGAGGTAGGCGACGTGGGCGAGCCAGCCGGAGTGCAGTTCGCCGAGCCCGCCGAGGCCCAGCGCCAGGGCGCCACCGGCCAGCAGGGCCACCGTGCCCGAGGTCGGCACGGACAGCCGCTCCAGCACCGGGTGGTAGCGCCGCCCGCCGGGCCGCGCCGCGTACATCCGCACCGCGAACTAGCCCTTCACGAAGAGGAGTTCGGACATCTCGCCGACCGGCAGGTGCCACCGGGTGCGCCGGTTCATGGCCTCCAGCTCGTGCAGCAGCTCGGGCACCGGGACGGTCAGCACCGGGCAGTCCGCCTTCCGCGCGCAGTACGCCGGCACCGAGCCCCGCAACCGGCGGCGCAGCAGTCCGCCGCTCTGGCCGAGGACCAGCAGGTCCTCCGGCCGGTCGGCGGCCTGGACGAGGGCGGGCCCGGTCTCACCCCGGATCACCAGCGGGCGCAACGGCACGCCCGGGTCGGCGCCGCCGAACGCCGCGTCGAGGGCGTCCAGCAGCCGCCGCTCGGCCGCCTCGCGCACCGCGGCGAGCAGCGGCGGGCACGGCGACCGGCGGTATCCGAACTCACCGCCGGGCGGCTCCCAGGCCAGCACCGGTACGAGTTCGGCGCCGCGGTGACGAGCTTCCGCCACGCCACGGTGCAGGGCGGCGAGGCTGCCCAGCGATCCGCTGACCCCGACCACCACCCTGCCGCCGCCGCTGCCCTCGTGCCGTCCGTTGCCGTGCATGATCCGTCCTCGCGTCGTCCGTTGCGTGCCTGCTCCGTCGCCCTCCACCCAACCGCCGCGCCCGCCGCCCGCCGCCCGTCCTTGACGCCTTCCTGACGCCCGGGGCCGCCTTCCCAACGCACTCCATACGCGCGCTCCCCGCGGAGCGGTTGTCTAAGACCGACCGGCAGGAGGGCCCTTCCTCCCGGCCCGGCGGTGAGCGCAACGCTCGGCGGTGTCCTCACGGCGGCGGGGGCCGGCGGCTTCGCGGTCGTTCCGGTGGATCGCCGCCCCCTTGAGCGGCAGCGGTGGTGACGTGCCAACTGACGGGGAGGGTGAGCGGTGACTTGCTCGGGGATCCGTCGTCCCAGGCGGGTTCCTGTCCGTCGGCGCGGTGCAGTCGCGGGAAGCGGTCGAGCAGGGCCTCCAGTCCCACGGTCATCTGGGCCCGGGCCAGGTGCGCGCCGATGCAGTTGTGCGCACCCCGGCCGAAGGTGAGGTGCGGGTTCTCCGCCCGGCACAGGTCGAGCCGGTCGGCGTCGGCGAACACCCGCTCGTCGCGGTTGGCCGAGGCGAGGACGGGCAGAACGGCGTCGCCCGCGCGGATCCTGCGGTCGTGCAACTCGATGTCCTCGACGGCCTGGAGGACCACGACGCCGTTCATGACCGGTATGTACCGCAGGAGTTCCTCCACCGCGCCGGGGAGGAGACCGCGGTCGTCGCGGAGCCGGGCGTACCGGTCGGGCGCGGTCAGCAGGGTCACCACGGCGTCGGCCAGGAACATGGTGCTCGTGCGGTAGCCGGCGACCAGCATCGAGAGCCCGAAGTTCACCACGCTCTCCCCGTCCAGGGTGCCGGACCCGCACGCGTGGACCAGCCCGGTGAGGACGTCGTCGGCGGGCTCGCGCCGCTTGCGGTCGAGCAGTGACGCGATGTACTCGCGCAGTTCGGAGGTGACCTCGCGGCCCTCGTCCAGGGTGACCATCGCCCCGAGGGCGGCGTCCGCCCTGGGCAGGAAGTACTCGCGGTCCTCGTAGGGGATGCCCACCAGTTCGCACATGGCCAGCAGCGGGAAGGGCTCCAGGAAGCCGCCGACCAGGTCGCCGGGCTGCCCGGCGGCCGTGAAGTCGTCCAGCAGCTCATCGGCCGACCGGCGCAGTCGCGGCAGCCGGCGCCGGACGGAACGGACGCTGAACGGCTCGGCCAGCGCGCGACGCAGGGCCTCGTGGCGGGGGCCGTTCAGTTCCATCATCGTGATCAGGCCCCGGTCGTCGTCGGCGGCCCGGTCCGGTCGGGGCGGCCAGTCGTTGATGGTCGGCCGGATCAGCCGGGGGTCCGCGATCAGGTCCCGGACGTCCTCGTAGCGGGTGGCGTACCAGGCGGTGGCGCCGATCGGCAGCCGGACCTCCGCGAGCGGGCACTCCCGGCGCAGCCACCCGTACTGCGTGGGCGGGCCCATGGTGCCCGGCGGCGGGAGGGGCAGGTCGATGACGGGCGGGTCGGCGGCGGGTTGCGGCGGTGGGCTGCTCACTGACGGTGCTCCCTGGTCGCGTACGAGGTGATCGCGTGCGAGGTGGCCGGTTGGGTCTCACCAGCTGACCGGGAGGGTCAGCGGCGACTTGGTCACGGATTCGTCGTCCCAGGCGGGTTCCTGTCCTCCGGCGAGGCGCAGCCGCGGGAAGTGGTCGAGCAACGCCTCGACTCCCGCGGCCAGTTCGGCGCGGGCCAGGTGGGCGCCGAGGCAGTTGTGGGCTCCCCGTCCGAAGGCGAGGTGGCCCCCGCGGCCCGTGGTCGCGCCGGCCCGGTCCAGATCGAGCCGGTCGGCGTCGGCGAAGACCCGCTCGTCGCGGTTGGCGGAGGCCGGTACGGGGATGACGGCGTCGCCCTCGCGGATCGTCCGCCCGTGCAGTTCGATGTCCTCGGTCGCCAGGAGGATCACGGTGCCGTTCATCACCGGCATGTAGCGCAGGAACTCCTCCACCGCGCCGGGCATCAGCTCCCGGTCGTCGCGCAGGCGGGCCCACAGGCCCGGCCGGTCGAGCAGGGTGTGCACGGTGTCGGCCAGGAAGAAGCTGCTGATGCCGAAGCCGACGGTGAGCATGGACAACCCGAAGGCCATCACGTCGTCGTGGGTCAGCTCGCCGTCGTCGCACCGGCGGACCAGCCGGGTCAGGACGTCGTCGCCGGGCCGGTCCCGCTTCCGGGCGATCAGTCCGGCGACGTACTCGCGCAGCAGGTCGGTGACCCGGCGCCCCTCCGGCGAGGTCACCATGCCGCCGAGGGCCGCGTCCAGCACCGGGAGGAACCGGTCCCGGTCCTCGAAGGGGATGCCCACCAGGTCGCAGAGCACGAGCAGGGGGAAGGGGTCGGTGAAGCCGGCGACCAGGTCGCCGGGCGAGCCGTTCTCCTCGAACGCCCGCAGCAGTCGCCCGGCCAGCCCGCGGATGCGCGGCAGGTGGTCGCGCACGGCCCGGGAGCTGAACGGCTCGGCCAGCGCCCGGCGCAGGGCCGCGTGCCGGGGGCCGTCGAGTTCGGCGATCGTGACCAGGCGCGGACCGTCGTCCGCGGGTTGCCCGGGACGCGGCGGCCAGTCGTTGATGGTCGGCCTGATCAGCCGGGGGTCCGCGAAGAGCATCCGGACGTCCTCGTGCCGGGTGGCGTACCAGGCGGTCGCGTCCATCGGCAGCCTGACCCTGGCCAGGGGGCAGGTCTCGCGCAGCCGCGCGGACTCCTCGGGCGGCCCCATGGTGCCCGGCGGCGGGAGCGGGAAGTCCAGGACGTCCGGCTCGGCGCCGGCCCCCCGCGCACCGGGCGGCTGTGCGCTCATGCCGGCGCCCCTTCCGGGTGGCCGGGGCCGGGGCGTTCGAGGTAACCGGTGGTGTAGAAGTACTCCAGGTAGCGGTCCAGCAGCTCCGCGTCGACGGGAGGGCAGTGCAGGCCCGAGGTGGCCAGGTCGCGCTCGACGTTGGTCCGCCCGACGGTCGGGAAGGTGCCCTCGAAGTACATCTCCTTGACGGACATGTCGGCCTGCTTGCAGCGGTCCACGCACAGCGAGACGAACGGGGCCGTGGGGCTCGTGGGGTGCTGCGCGACGTGGCGGACGAGCTCGCCCACCCACTCCTCGTAGGGGAGCCGGGAGATCCGGTGGCCGGCCGTGTCCATCCGGTCGAGCATGTCGCACAGGCTCGCGGCGCGGGGGTTGGTCATGTGGTAGGTCCGGCGGGTGGCGCGGTGGGTGGTGGCGATGTGCACCAGAGCCTCGGAGAGGAAGTCCACCGGGACGAAGTCCAGCGGCAGCGGGATGTCGGGGGCGAGCCCGGTCTCGCTGATGGTCTTGAACAGCGAGCAGATCGCGGTGTCGGTGTTGCAGGCGCCGGTGTGCCGGTCGCCGGTGATCTCGTACGGACGGTAGACCGCCACCGGCAGGCCCTGGTCCTGGTCCGCGGCGTCGCGCAGCACCTCCTCGGCGACCCACTTGCTCTCGGCGTAGCCCATGGTGAGCCCGTCGGCGTGGTCGAGCGGCAGGTCCTCGTCGACGTGCCGTACGCCGGCGGTTCCGAAGCCGGCGAGCACCGCGATGGTGGAGAGGAAGTGCACCGGCACCCGGCGCCCGGCCGCCAGTCGGATGAGCTCCCTGGTGCCTTCCACATTGGTGCGGCGCAGCGCGTCGTACGGATAGATGAAGTTGACCTGCGCGGCCGAGTGGATCACCAGGTCGACGGTGTCGGCGAGTTCGTCGGCGCAGCCCGGCTCCAGTCCGAGGCCGGGCTCGGCGAGGTCGGCGGGGAGGCACACGATGCGGTCGGCGGCTTCGGGGGTGGCGAGGCCGAAGCGGGCGAGGTTGCGCATCACCTTCTGCCGGGCGTGGGCGGGGGCCCGGCTCCGCACCGGGCAGCACACCCGGGCGTCGGTGCGGCGCAGCAGCGCGGCCAGGAGGAAGGCGCCGACGAAGCCGGAGGCGCCGGTGAGCAGCACCTCCGCCGGGTGGTGCCAGTCCGGCTCCGGCCCGCGCGTCGGCGGGAGGGTGAAGCCCAGCCGTGCCTCGGCGCGGAAGTCCACCGGGCCCGCGTCGGCGTTCACCCTGCCGTGCCGGCCCTGGACGGCGGCGACGGCGGCGGTGAAGTCCTCCAGTGTCGGGGAGCGCAGCAGGCTGTGGACGAGGGTGCGGCCGTGCCGGGCGTCGAGGCCGAAGGCGGTCAGCGCACGGGTGACGGCCTCGGCTGCGAGCAGGGAGTCACCGCCGATGTCGAAGAAGCTGTCGCCCGGCGCCGGGTGCACACCCAGCACCACCTGCCAGATCCGGGCCACCGTGTCCTGCGGGCCGAACGCGGTGCCGTTCACCGCCGCCGGGACGGCAGCCTTCTCGGTCGCCGTCAGCCCGCGCAGCCGGTCGCGGTCGACCTTGCCCCCGGCCGTCACCGGGAACCGCGCGAGTTCCACCAGCCGCGCGGGCACCGCGGCCGCGGGCAGCCAGGTGGCGAGACCGCTGCGGATGCGGTCCAGGGGCAGTGCCCGGCCGGGGCGGGCCGGGGTCACGTACCCGATCAGGGCGTCGCCCTCCCGTTCGACGACGGCCTCGCCCACCGCGTCGTCCGCGCGCAGCCGCGCCTCCACCTCGTCCGGCTCGATGCGGTGCCCGCGCAGTTTGATCTGCCGGTCCACCCGGGCCCGGTACTCCAGTACGCCGTCCGGGCGCCGGACCACGCGGTCACCGGTGCGGTAGAGGCGCGTACCGGGCTCGACGAGGTCGTCGACGAAGCGCTCGGCGGTCAGCCCGGGGTCGCCGAGGTACCCCAGTGCGAGCCCGTCCCCGCCGACGAGGAGCTCGCCCTCCTCGCCGGTGTCGGCGAGCGTGCCGTCCGGGCACAGCACGTGACAGGTGGAGTTCTCCAGGGGGAGGCCGATCGGCACGGCCGTCGTCTCGGGAGGCAGGTCGTGCAGCGCGTGTGCGGTGGATACCACGCTGTTCTCGGTCGGGCCGTAGAAGTTGACCACGGTGGTGTCCGGGCAGGCCGCCAGGATCGCGCGGGCCAGTTCCGCGTCCATCGCCTCGCCTCCGGCCGAGGCGAACCGCAGGGACCGCAGCGCCGAGGGCCTGGTGCGCGCGATGTGGTGGAACACCCCGGTGGTCAGGTAGGCGATGCTGACCCGCTCGGAGAGCAGCAGCGATTCCAGGGCGGTCGGCGACAGCAGTTCCTCCTGGTCGGCGATCACGATGCAGGCGCCGGCGAGCAGCGCGGGCCAGATCTCGATCGTGGAGGCGTCCGAGGAGAGGCCGTAGGCGTGCAGCACCCGCTCACCGGGCCGCGGCCGCTGCCGGACCAGGTCGGAGGCGGCCAGCCGGACGATTCCGCGGTGCGGGATCGCCACGGGTTTGGGGCGGCCGGTCGAGCCGGACGTGAACATCACGTAGGCGCAGTCCGCGGGGAGCGCCCGGGCCTGCGGTACCGCGGTCGGGGCGGTCGGGGCCAGGCCACCCAGCTCGATGCGGGAACGCACGCGCCGGATGCGGCGGGAGCTGCCGGGCAGCGTGACGACGGTGTGCACCCCCGCGTCCTCGGCCATCGCCTGCAGACGCGCGGGCGGTGCGGCGTCGTCGAGCGGGACGTAGGCCGCACCGGTCTTGAGGATGCCCAGGAACGCGACCAGCGCCTCCGGAGAGCGGGCCCCGCACACCCCGACCGTGTCCCCGTACCGCACGCCGGAGTCGTACAGCCGGGCCGCCACCGCGTCGGAGCGGAGCTTGAGTTCGCCGTAGCTGACGCCGCGGCCGTGCTGTACGGAGGCGATGGCCCGCGGGCGGTGCGCCGCCCGGGCGTCGAACAGCTCGTGAAGGCAGCGATCGCGTGGATACGGCACCGCCGCGGCGTGCTCGGCCGTCGCCTGATGCGTCGTTGTTCGGGTGTTCATCGGGACGTCACGCTCTCTGCCGCACACGGGCCGCGCGCGGGAAGCTACGGTTCGAACTCCTTGGCGAAGGCGGCGAAGTCGGCGGTCCGCCATCTCTCGGGCCTCATGCGGATGAGGACGTCGTCGGCCAGCTGCCGCCGGTTGGCGTCCAGGTACGCCGCCGCCGTGTCCGCGTCCAGGTACCGGCGGGCCAGCTCCTCGCGTTCGGCCGGCGGCAGCGGGTCCTCGACGGCCACCACCGGCCCCTCCACGCTGACGTAGCGGTAGGGCGCCGACTCGACCTGCGCGCAGAGGCTGAACCGGCCCGCGCTGCGGATGAGCCGGGCCTTCAACGTCTTCCGCCCCGTCTGGATCGTCACCAGCCCGCCGGGCCGGTAGGAGTACCAGAGCGGGACGAGCAGCGGTCCGCCGCCGTCGCGCGCGTCGTCCACCCCCAGGATTCCCACGTGCGGGCTGGCGAGGAACGCCTCCCGGGCTTCGACCGACATCCTGAGATCCACTGCTACCGCCTCGATTCGGCAGGGGACGCACCCGGTATCGATTCGCGCCACGGAAGGTGAGCCGACGGGGGGTCTCCGGGCGGCCGGCGTGTGACCGCCGCGGGTCTGTGCGAGTCCTCGGTCCTGCTCATCCGGTGCACCCGGCCTTCGGGAACCCGCTGGCGCGGCCGGGGCAGGGGCCGGGCCGGACCGGGCTCTCTCTTCCACATTTCCACCACCCCCGGGTGGCTCGCATCCCGGCGGCCGGGCACGCGGTGCCTCCGCTCCCCCGCCGAAGAGCACGTCGGGCGCTCCGGGGGGATCCTGCCAGTGTCGGCCGTCAGGTGGTTCCCGGCTGGTTCCAGGAGAAGGAGGGGCACATGAGGGCGGCCATCCGGGCCGAGGGCCTGGTGAAGGACTTCGGCGACGTACGGGCCCTGGACGGGGTCGACCTGGACGTGCCGGAGGGGACGGTGCTGGGCCTGCTCGGCCCCAACGGCGCCGGCAAGAGCACCACGGTACGGGTGCTCACCACCCTGCTGCGGCCCGACGCGGGCAGCGCCCACGTGGCGGGGGTGGACGTGCTCAAGCACCCCGGCCGGGTCCGCAGCCTGCTGGGCCTCTGCGGCCAGTACGCGGCGGTCGACGAGTACCTCACCGGCCGGGAGAACCTCCAGATGGTCGGCGAGCTCTACCAGATGCGGGCCCGGGACGCCAAGGCGCGAGCCCGGGAGCTGCTGGAGTGGTTCGACCTCGCCGAGGCGGCCGACCGGCTGGCCAGGACCTACTCCGGTGGCATGCGCCGCCGGCTCGACCTGGCGGCCGCGCTGGTGGTGCGGCCCCCGGTGATGTTCCTCGATGAACCCACCACCGGTCTGGACCCGCGCAACCGGCTGGCGCTGTGGGAGGTCATCGAGATGCTGGCGGCGGAGGGCACCACCCTGCTGCTCACCACCCAGTACCTGGAGGAGGCCGACCGGCTGGCGCACGACATCGTCGTGGTCGACCACGGCCGGGTGATCGCACGCGGATCCGCCGACGACCTCAAGACCAGGACCGGCGGCGAGCGGGTGGAGGTGGTGGTCCACGACCGCGAGCAGATCGGTACGGCCGTCGCGGCGCTCACCCCGTACGGTGGGGGCCCGCTCAGCGTGGAGCAGCACACCCGACGAATCCTCGTGCCGGTGGGCGGGGGCGCCCGGGTGCTCGCCGACGTCATCCGCGAGCTGGACGGGCTGGGCGTCCTCATCGACGACATCGGCCTGCGCAGGCCCACCCTCGACGACGTCTTCCTCTTCCTCACCGGCCACGCGGCCGAGGAGAACGAGCCGGGGAAGCCGCCTCGGACGGCTTCCGAGGCCGGGCGGCGCCGGTGGACACGGAACGCCCGTGGGAATTCTCGGCGGGGACTTCGGAGCTCCCAGCAGAAGTAGCAACTCCAGTGATGGGCAAGGGAGTGGAAACCATGGGACAGCTGGATGGGAAGATCGCCCTGGTGACCGGGGGCTCGGCCGGGATCGGTCTCGCCGTCGTCCGTCGGTTCGCCGACGAAGGTGCCACCGTCTACCTCACCGGCCGGCGCAAGGCCGAGCTGGACGAGGCCGTGGAAGCCATCGGCGAACGGGCCATCGGCGTCCAGGGCGATGTGTCGAATCTCGATGACCTCGACCGGCTCTTCGCGGCGATCGAGGCACGCAGCGGACGGCTGGACGTCGTGGTGGCCAACGCCGGCGTCGGCGAGCTCGCCCGGCTCGGGAAGATCACCGAGGAGCACTACGACAGGACCTTCGGCATCAACGTCAAGGGGGCGGTCTTCACCGTCCAGAAGGCGCTGCCCCTGTTGCCGGACGGCGCCTCGGTGATCGTGCTCGCCTCCACCAACGCGTCGACGGGCGTCCAGGCGATGAGTGTCTACAGCGCCACCAAGGCCGCCGACCGCAACCTCGTCCGCACGTGGGCCGCCGAGCTCGCGGGCCGCGGCATCCGGGTCAACGCCATCAGCCCCGGCCCGATCGAGACTCCCGCCATCCGCAGTCTGAGCGCGGAGGAGACGCCGCTGCTGGACGAGCTCATCGCCAGGGTTCCGCTGGGCCGGATCGGACGCCCCGACGAGGTCGCCGCCGCGGCCCTCTTCCTCGCCTCGGACCAGAGCTCCTTCACCACCGGAGCCGAACTCTTCGTCGACGGCGGCCTCAACCAGGTCTGACCGGCTCGGCGAGGTCGAGGGTGTAGGCGGTGCCGCCGCCGGGGGCGGGTTCGACGGTCAGTTCGCCGTTCATCGCCTCGACGAAGCCGCGTGCCACGACGAGGCCGGTGCCCTCGACGGCCGGGCCGGGAGCCGTCACCCGGAGGTGGACCCGCCCGGCCACCGCTCCCGCGTCGACCAGGGCGGGCCGGGCGGCCGCCGTGAGGACGTCCGCGAGGGCGCGTTCCAGCAGGCCCGCGTCGGCGAGCACGGGCGGCAGGTCGTCCGCGAGGGTGAGCCGCACGCCGCCCTGCTCGCCGGGCAGGGCGGCGAGGGCGGCGGCGAGCACCGGGGCGAGGGCGGTGGGGCGCAGCAGCACCGGCTTCTCGCCGGCCCGCAGCCGGATGAGGTCCAGCAGGTCGGCGACCAGGCGTTCCATCCGCCGCGCCTCGGCGGCGATCCGCCGCCCCGGCGGTCCCGGCAGGGCGGCGGCCTCGCGACGCAGCGCCGTGAGCGGCGCGCGCAGGTCCTGCCCGGCGGCCTCCAGCAGCGCGGTGTGCAGGGCGTCGGCGTGGGCGAGGGTCTCGGCCGCCGCGGCCTGGACGGCCAGCCGCTCGCGCTCCCGGGCCAGCCGCAGCTGGGTGACGTAGGGGCCCAGCAGCCGGGCGTCCTCCTCGGTGAGCGCCGGTCCGCGCAGCGCCAGGACGGTGTCCGCGCCGAGGTCGACGGCGAGTGAGGCCTCGTCGGGGCGCTGCGGGAGGGCGGCGCCGGAGGCGGCGACCGGGCGCCAGAGCGGACCGGAGCGGACCAGGACGACGGCGCCCTCCAGGCCGAACACCTGGCGCAGGTCGGCGACCAGGTCGGGCAGGGCCCGGGCCCCGCCGTCGACCGTGTCGCCGGCCAGCCGGGCCAGCACAGCCGCCTCCGCGCGGGCCCGGTCGGCCTGCTGGGACCGGCGGGCGAGGCCGTCGATGAGGTGGGCGATGATCCCGGCGACGGCGAGGAAGAGCAGCAGTGCCGCGAGGTCGGCGCCGCGGGCGACGGCGAGGCTGTGCCAGGGCCGGGTGAAGAAGTAGTCGGCGGCGAGCAGCGCGGCGGCGGTGCTGCCGGCGGCGGGCAGCAGGCCGCCGAGCCGGGCGGTGGCGGCGACGGCGAGCAGCAGGCAGAGCAGGGCGCCGGGCAGTGCGAGCGCGTCGCGCAACGGGGAGAGCGCCCAGGCCAGGGCTGCCGTCCCGGCCGGTCCGGCCAGCCAGGCGAGGCGTCGGCGGCGTGCCGAGACGGCGGCCGGGCGCCGGCGCCGGGGCGCGGGCGGGACGGCCAGCAGGCCGGGTCCGGGCGGGGGCACGACCCGGACGTCGATCGGTCCGGCCAGCCGGATGACGCGGTTGATCACCGAGCCGGACACCAGTTCGCGCAGGCGGCTGCGGCTGGTCGGGCCGAGCAGGATCTGGGTGGCGCTCTCGGCGTGGGCGAAGTCCACCAGGGCGCGGGCGGCGTCGCCGCCGCTCACCTCGACGTAGCCGCCGTGGAGTTCGTGCAACAGCGCGCGCTGCCCGGCGAGCGCGGACGGCTCGCGGACGGCGGTGCCGTCGTCGAGCCGGACGTGCACGCCGATCAGATCGCCGTGCACCCGGGTGGCGGTGCGGGCGCCGCGGCGGATCAGGTGCTCGCCCTGCGGGGCCCCGTTGAGGGCGACGACGATGCGTTCCTTGGTCTCCCAGGGCGCCCGGATGCCGTGCCGGGCGCGGTAGTCGGCGAGTTCCTCCTCGACCCGGTCGGCCAGCCAGAGCAGGGCGAGTTCGCGCAGGGCGCCGAGGTTTCCGGCCCGGAAGTAGTGGTCGAGGGCGACGTCGATCCGGTCGGGCGGGTAGACGGCGCCCTGGGCCATCCGGGTGCGCAGGGCCTGCGGGCTGAGGTCGACGAGTTCGATCCGGTCGGCGGCGCGGACCACCTCGTCGGGGATCCGCTCGCGCTGGGCGACGCCGGTGATCTGTTCGACGACGTCGTTGAGGCTCTCCAGGTGCTGGATGTTGACGGTGGTGGCCACGTCGATGTCGGCGTCGAGGAGTTCGCGGACGTCCTGCCAGCGTTTGTCGTGGCTGCTGCCGGGGGCGTTGGTGTGGGCGAGTTCGTCGACGAGCGCGAGTTGGGGGCGGCGGGCGAGCAGGGCGTGGACGTCGAGTTCGGTGAAGGTGGCGCCGCGGTGGCCGACCGTCCGGCGGGGCAGGACGGGCAGGTCGCCGAGTTGCTGCTCGGTGCCCCGGCGGCCGTAGGTCTCGACCAGTCCGACGATGACGTCCAGGCCCTCCTCGTCGCGCAGCCGGCGGCCCTCGGCGAGCATGGCGTACGTCTTGCCGACCCCCGGCGCCGCCCCCAGGAACACCCGCAGTCGTCCGCTCACCGCCGCGCCGCCACCTCCTCGGTGTCCATGCTCCGCCCGGGCGCCGGGGTGCGCGAGGGGACGGCCGGGGTCCGGCGACCAGGTCCCGCCTGCACGCCGACGCCGGATGATCCGGATGGTGCTATCGTCAGTAGCACCATGTTGCTGAAGCTGGACACCGGCGACGCCCGCCCCCTGCACGAGCAGGTCGCGGGTGCGATCCGGCGAGCCGTCGCCGAGGGCGAGTGCGCGCCCGGGGACAGACTGCCCCCGGCCCGGGAACTCTCCCGGGCGCTCGGGGTGAACACCAACACCATCCTGCGCGGGCTGCGCACGCTGCGGGACGAGGGCGTGCTGGAGTTCCGCCGGGGCCGCGGCATCACCGTCGCGGCGGAGGCCGACACCCGCTCCGAACTCACCGAGCGGATGCGGCAGTTGGTCGCCGATGCGGCCCGGGCCGGCTACAGCGCGAACGATCTCGTGGACATGATCAGGGGGATGTCGTGACGGACGAGGGGCCCGTGGCGAACGGGCGTCGGGAGAGCACGCGTCGGGGGAACGGGCCGCAGCGCGGCGCGGTCTGGGGTGCGGCGGCCTGGTCGGTCGGCGTGCTGGGACTGCTGATCGCGCTGCCGTGGGCCGCCCGCTCCCGGCTGCCGGACCGGCTCGCCACCCACTGGAGCGGGCGGAACCCGGACGGTGCCATGTCGCTCACGGCCGCCGCGCTGTTCCCGGCGGCCACCTGGCTGGTGCTGGTGCTGGCCACCGCCGCCGCCTTCCGGTTCTGGCCCGCCCACTCGCGCGGCGCCACCGGGGTGACACTGGCCACCGGCGGCGTGCTCCTGACCGGGGCGCAGACCTCCATCGTGCACGCCAACCTGGACCGCACCCGCTGGCAGGACGCCGCGCCGATGGGCGTCGAGGTGGTCCTCGTCATCGCGGCTGCGGGCCTGGCCGGTCTGCTGACCTGGCTGGCCACCCGCCCGCACCACGCCTCCCCGGCCGGGGCACCCCCGGCGACGGGGGCGACGGTGCCGGCGGCCGCCCCGGGCGAGCAGCTGGTCTGGCTCTCCCGGGCCGTCAACCCCTGGATGCAGCTGGCCGCCGCCGTCCTCGGGCTGGGCGCGGTGGGCGGCGTGCTGGCCCCGGCCAGCGGGCTGATCGCGCTCAACTGGTCGCTGATCGTGCCGTTCGCCTCCACCTCCGTCCTCGTGCTCGCCTGCTCCTCGGTGCAGGCCCGGGTGACCGACCGGGGCCTGTCCGTCGGCTTCGGCCCCTTCGGTCGGCCCAGCCGGCGCTGGTCCCCCGCCGACCTCGAATCGGCCCGCGCCGAGACCCGCACCCCCGCCCAGGCCGGCGGCTGGGGCTACCGTGTCAACGGCCTCGGCACCACGGTGATGCTGCGCCGAGGGGCCTGCCTGGTGGTCCGCACCCGGCGCGGCGGCGAGTTCGCCGTCAGCGTCGACGACGCCGAGCGCGGCGCGGCGCTGCTCGACTCCCTCATCTCCAGGGCCGCCAGCCCCACCGGTTGACTCCCCTTCCGGCCCCGCCGCCCATCTCGTGACACTTCGCGAAACCGCCCGGTCACCCGGGGTGCGGCGGGCGGCGGGGCGGGTACACCAGGTGACAGCCGGTCACCGTACGGAGGGCAAGGAGGCGTCCGTGACTCACGACGGACGGACGGAGGAAGCCCCGGGGCGCGACGAGGTCGCCGCCCGGGGAGGCACCCACACCAATCAGGACGAACGGACCATCACGTTCCTACGGCTCGGCGTCGGCCTGATCGGCATTCTGCTGCCGCTCGCGCTGCCGCTGGGGAACTGGCTGTTCGCCGAGTTCCGAGGCCAGAGCACGGCGGACTTCTGGCCGGCCTCGATGAGCGGCTCGTACTACACCAGCACCCGGAACCTCTTCGTGGGCGGCCTGTGCGCACTCGGGGTGTTCCTGATCTGCTACCGCTTCGACCGCCGCGACGACCGCTGGAGCACCGCCGCCGGCGTGTTCGCGCTCGGGGTCGCCCTGTGCCCGACCGCACCCCGGGACGCGACGACGTTCCAGGCCACGGTCGGCGTGCTGCACCTCGTCTTCGCGAGCCTGCTGCTGTTCGTGTTGGCGATGTTCTGCCTCTTCTCCTTCCGGAACCCGAGTTCGGCCCAGCCGTCCCGGGTCGGCTGGGCGTACCTGGCGGCCGGGGTGCTGATCCTGGTCCTCCTGCTGCTCGCCGTCGTCGCCGGGGTGACCGGCATCGGCTCGAACTGGGCCGTCCGGCCGCTGTACCTCTGCGAGTGGTTCTCGACCTGGGCCTTCGGCGCCGCCTGGACGGGCGCGGCGTGCGAACTCGCCGCCGCCGGCGGATCGTACGGGAAGCACCCGGTCCTCCCGGGGCAGACCGGCGCCCTCACCGCCGACAACCCGACGGCCCAGCCCCGGTAGTCGGCCGGGTCGCCCCGCCGGCAGCCCGGCGGGGCGACCCGGAGGATGAGTGATCGTCATCTTGTCGTCCCGGAACACCGTTACCATGCGCACCATGGCCCGCCACCGTGGCGGCCGGTGACGGCACCCCAGCAACGGGAGGACGAGCATGTCGAACGAGGTCCGGGCGGAGCGCGGTCCGCAGGAGGAGTACCCCTCGGTGGATCTGCGGATGGACGTACCGCACTCGGCGCGGGTCTACGACTACCTCATCGGCGGCAAGACCAACTTCGAGGCGGACCGCGTCGCCGCGCACGCCTCGGTGCAGGCCTGGCCGTCGCTGCCGATCTCGATGCGCACCACCCGGGAGTTCATGCAGCGCGCCGTCCGCCACCTCGCCGAGGAGCACGGCGTCCGGCAGTTCCTGGACATCGGCACCGGCATCCCGACCTCGCCCAACGTGCACGAGATCGCCCAGAGGATCACCCCGGACGCCCGGGTCGCCTACGTCGACAACGACCCGATCGTGCTCACCCACGCGCGGGCCCTGATGTCCAGCACGGCCGAGGGCCGCACCTGTTACGTGGACGCCGACTTCCGCGACCCGGAGTCGATCATCCAGAACCCCCGGCTGCGCGAAGTCCTCGACCTGTCCCAGCCGGTGGCGCTGTCGCTGATCGCCATCGTCCACTTCGTGCTCGACCGGGACGACCCGCAGGGCATCGTGCGCCGCTTCATGGACGCCCTCGCCCCGGGCAGCTTCCTCGCCCTGACCGTGTTCACCGGCGACACCGACCCGGTGGGCGTGGGCGGCGTCGGCTGGGAGTACAACGCGCGCGGGATCCCGCTGCAGATCCGGGACCGGGCGGAGACCACGGCCTTCTTCGACGGCTACGAACTCCTCGACCCCGGCGTCACCCTGGTCCACCACTGGCGCCCGGACGCCGGCGCCGCGCCGATCCGCGACCAGGACATCGCGATGTACGCGGGCGTGGCGATCAAGCGCTGAGCCTCCTCAGGGCGTGTCAGGCACTCCCTAGCTCGTTACGGAGACCAGGCCCGCCTCGTAGGCCAGGATGACGAGGTGGACCCGGTCGCGGGCGTCGAGTTTGGCGAGCAGCCGGGTCATGTAGGTCTTCACGGTGGCGATGCTGAGGACCAGTTCGGCGGCGATCTCGGTGTTGGACAGGCCCCGGCCGACCAGGGTGAGGATCTCCCGCTCGCGGTCGGTGATCGCGTCGAGCCGCCGGGCGGCCGGGGTCTGCCCCGGTGCGGCGGACGGTACGGCGCCCGGGATGGCGCCCGGGGCACCGGCCCGGGCCGGCGCGGCGGACGGCGCCCGGGCCGGCCGCCGGTCCGCGAAGGAGGAGATCAGCCGACGGGTGACGCTCGGCGCGATCAGGGCGTCCCCGGCCGCGACCACCCGGACGGCGGCCAGGATGTCGTCCAGCGCCATGTCCTTGACCAGGAAGCCGGACGCCCCGGCGCGCAGCGCCGCGTACACGTGGTCGTCGTCGTCGAAGGTGGTGAGCACGACGACCCTGGCCGGCCCGCCGCCGCCGGTGATCAGGCGGGTGGCCTCGATGCCGTCCATGCCGGGCATCCGCAGGTCCATCACGACCACGTCGGGCCGCAGTTCCCCGGCCAGCCGGACGGCCTCGGCGCCGGTGCCGGCCTCGCCGACCACCTCGGCGTCGGTGGTCTCCGTGATGACCATCTCCAGCGCGGCCCGGACCAGCGGCTGGTCGTCGACCAGCAGGACGCGGATCACGCGCCCACCTCCACGGCGAGCGGCAGCCGGGCGGTGACCCGGAAGCCGCCCTCGGGGCGCGGCCCGGCGTCGAACTCGCCGTGCAGCAGGGCGACCCGCTCGCGCAGCCCGGCCAGGCCGAAGCCGCCGCCCGGCTCGCCGCCCCGGCCCCGGCCCCGGTCGGTGATCTCCACGGACACCTCGCCCGCCGTCCGGCGGTCGACCCGGACCACGCAGGAGCGGGTGTCCGCGTGCCGCACCACGTTGGTGACGGACTCCTGGATGACGCGGAAGGCCGACAGGTCGACCTCCGATGGCAGCGGGCCCTGGTCGCCCTGGCGCCGGACCTCGACCCGGACGCCGGCGGCGGTGGTCGCGGCGGCCAGCCGGTCGAGGTCGGCCAGGCCCTGCGGGACGATCGCGGACGCCTCGCCGTCGGCCCGGCGCAGCGCGACGAGCATCCGGCGCAGCCCGGCCAGGGTCTCCCGTCCGGCGTTCTCGATCTCGGCCAGCGCCTCCCGGGCCCGGTCGGGCCGGGTGTCGATGACCCGGCGGGCGGCGCCGGCCTGCAGGGCGACGATGCCGATGCTGTGGGCGACGGTGTCGTGCATCTCACGGGCGATCCGCAGCCGTTCGGCGGTGACCGCGTCGGCGGCCGCCCGGGTGCTCAACGCCCGGGCGTGCTCGCGGTTCTCGCGCATCGAGCGGCCGACCAGCCAGGCGATCAGGGCGAGCAGCGCGGCGCCGTCGGCGGAGCCGATGTGGGTGCCGGTGAAGATGCCGACGGTGTTGCCGTGCACCAGGCCGATGTGCAGCACCAGGAAGGTCATCACCAGCGCGAACGCGGCCCGGGAGCTGCGGCGCGGCCGGGTGGCGGTGATCAGGCAGAGCGCGACGTCCACGGCCAGCAGCGCGGCCGGGGGCACCTGGGTGTTCGCGGCCCAGCCGTCGGTCTCGGTGAAGGCGGCGACGAGCAGCAGGACGATCGAGAGCACCGGCAAACGGCGCACCAGCGCGGCGCCGGCGAAGGCCACCGCCGTGGTGGCCAGGGTGAACGCCAGTCCGCCGTGCGCGGCGGCGCCGTGGTGCTGGCGGGCGGTGCCGCCGAGCAGGACGGCGGGGTAGGCGGCGGCCACGCACCAGGCGGCCCCGACCCAGACCTCGGGCGGGACGCGCCGGAACAGCGGCGGAGAGGGCGTCGCAGGCATGTGAAGATCGTAACGACGGACCGGGGTCCCGTCATCGGACCGTGGTTGTACGACCGGGGGTGACGGCCGGGAGCGCGGGATGTCAGCGCCGGTCCGATGCGGCGGCCGGGCCCTGCCCGGCACCGTTGAGCCCATGATCGAAGTCACCGAGCTGACCAAGCGCTTCGGCCGCACCACTGCCGTCGACCGCCTCACCTTCACCGTCCGGCCCGGCCACGTCACCGGCTTCCTGGGCCCGAACGGCGCGGGCAAGTCCACCACCCTGCGACTGATCCTCGGCCTCAACGACCCGACCGGCGGCACCGCCACCGTCGACGGCCGCCCGTTCCGGGCCCGGTCGCGCGGGCTGCGCGACGTCGGCGCGCTGCTCGACGCGGGCGACGTCCACGGCGGGCGCAGCGGAGCGGCCCATCTGCGGGCGCTGGCCCGCAGCAACGCGATCCCGGCCGCGCGGGTCGAGGAGGTACTGCACGAGGTCGGGCTCACCAAGGCCGCCGGGCGCCGGATCCGCGGGTACTCGCTCGGGATGCGGCAGCGGCTCGGCATCGCCGGTGCGCTGCTGGGCGACCCGCCGGTGCTGCTGTTCGACGAGCCGCTCAACGGCCTGGACCCGGAGGGCGTGCTGTGGGTGCGCGGGCTGTTCCGCCGCCTCGCCGCCGAGGGGCGGACGGTCTTCGTCTCCAGCCACATGATGGCGGAGATGGAGCACACCGCCGACCGGCTGGTGGTGATCGGCCGGGGCCGGCTGATCGCCGACGAGAGCCTCACCGAGTTCGCCGCCCGGGCCGGCCACACCGACGTCACCGTCCGGGCGGCCGAACCCGACCGGCTGGCCGGCGTGTTGGCCGCGGCGGGCGCCACCGTCCGGCCCGGCCCGGACGGCGCGCTGGCCGTGACCGGTCTCGACGCCACCCGGATCGGCGAACTCGCCCTGGAACACCGCCTGTTGCTGAACTCCCTGACCACCCGCACCGCCTCCCTGGAGGAGGCGTTCATGGAACTGACCGCCGACAGCGTCGAATACCTCGCCGGAGAGCCCCGATGACCACCCCGCCCCCCACCACCACCGCCATGCCCTCGACCGGCACCGGCTCCGCCCTGCGCACCCGCTTCCGCGACCTGCTCGCCGCCGAGTGGATCAAGCTCTGGTCGCTGCGCTCGACCGCCTGGGTCCTGGGTCTGAGCGCCCTGTTCATCATCGCCGCCAACCTCAAGGCGGCCCGGTACACCTACGACCACTACACCGTCGGCGAGGGCGATCCGGCCACCATGCTGCAGGTCGCGCTCGGCGACTCCTTCACCGTCATCGCGGCCGACGTCGTGATGATCGTCGCGGGCAGCGTCGGTGCCCTCGCCCTGGTCGGCGAGTACGCGAGCGGGCTGATCCGCACCACGCTGGTGGCCGTCCCGGACCGCCGGGCGGTGATCACCGCCAAGGCCTGCGTGCTGACCGTGGTCATGCTCGGCTACGGCGTCCTCACCGCGGGCGTCTCCTTCGTCGCCTGCCAGGCCGTCCTCGCCGACACGCACATCGGTCTGTCCCTCGCCGACCCGGCCGCGCCGCGCTTCGTCGCGGCCGCCGCGCTGTTCGCCCCGGTCTGCGCCCTGGCCGGGTTCGCCCTCGGCGCGCTGATCCGGCACACCGCCGGCGCCGTGGTGTCCACCGTCCTGGTGCTGTTCTTCCTGCCCGCGTTCTTCAACGAGCGCTACCGCTGGTCGGCCGACCTCCTGCACGCCATGCCGCTGCAGGCCTGGCGGCGACTGGCCCGGGTCGACCTGACGCACACGTTCCCGGTGGCACACCCGGCCACCGTCGCCGGGTCCTGGGCCACCTACGCGGTCTGGGCGCTCGTCTCGGTGGCGGTCGCCGTGGCGGTGGTCCACCGGCGCGACCACTGACCGACCCCGGATTTCTAACCGCCGTGCCAGCCCGCCGCCACGTCCGCCACCGCGACCAGCAGCGCCGCCAGCACCAGGCCCGCCGCGACGGCCACGCCCAGTTGGAAGGCCCACGCCCAGTCCGGGCGCGGGCCCTGGGCGTGGGCGAAGAACACCGAGCCGACGACCGCGATGCCCACCGCCGAGCCGACCCGCTGCGCGGTCTGCAGCACACCACCCGCGCTGCCGGCGCGGGCGACCGGCACCTGCTGGAGGGTCAGCGTCTGGTTCGGGGAGATCACCAGCCCGCTGCCCACCCCGGCGACCAGCAGCGGCAGGGCCGTCGCCCAGGCCACCGACTGTCCCGGCCACTGCTGCACCGCCAGCGCCGAGGTCAGCAGGCCGAGCAGCACCAGCAGCAGCCCGGCCAGCACCAGCCGCCGCCCCAGCCGCCCGACCAGCCGCCCGCCCACCGCCGCGGCCACGGCCGAGCCGAGCGCGAACGGCGTGACCGCCACACCTGCCGCGAGCGCCGAGTAGTGCAGGCCCGTCTGCAGGTACAGCGTGAAGATGAAGAAGATCGCGGTGAACCCGGCGAAGTACACCAGCGACAGCGTCACCCCCGCCGCGTACGGGCGGACCGCGAACAGCTCCATGCTCACCAGCGGCTCCCGACCCCGCGCGTAGTACCGCTCCCAGCCGACGAAGGCCACGAGCAGCACCGCCGCCAACGGCAGCAGCAGCCAGCGGACCGCGCTGTGCCACTGCTGCTCCTGGACGAACGGCAGCAGCACCGCGACCGTCCCGGAGCCGAGCAGCAGCATCCCGACCGGGTCGAAGTCGCGGTGCCCGGCCCGCGCGGTGGCCGGCGGCGGCGCCGGAAGCAGCCGGTAGGCCAGCGGAAGGGCGGCCACGCCGATCGGCAGGTTGACGTAGAACACCCAGCGCCAGCCGTCGTGCGGGCCGAACAGATGGATCAGCAGCCCCCCGAGCAGCGGGCCGACGGCGGTGGACAGACCGACGGTCGCGCCGAGCGCGCCGAAGGCCCGGCCGCGCTCGGCGCCCTGGAAGAGGACCTGGATGAACCCGGACACCTGCGGGACGAGCACACCGCCCGCCGCGCCCTGGAACAGCCGGGCCAGCACCAGCCAGTCCTGGTTGCGCGCCGCCCCGGCCAGCGCGCTGGCCAGCGTGAACAGGGCCAGCCCGGTGAGGAAGACGGCCCGCCGGCTACGCGCGTCCCCCAGCCGCCCGGCCGGGACGAGCACCAGGCCGAAGGCGAGCGCGTAGCCGCTCAGCACCCACTGCAGGCCGCTGTCGGACATGTGCAGCCCGGCCCGGACGGTCGGCAGGGCGACGTTGACGATGCTGACGTCCAACAACGTCATGAACCCGGCCACCAGGCAGACCGCGAGCGCCCGCCAGCGCCGCGCCGCGGCCCGACCGCTGACGGCGGAGGCACTGGGCGGTGGGCCGTCCGGGATCCTGCGCGAGGGTTGGGCCGTCATGGGCGCCCCTTCCGAACGTCCGGCGGACACTGCGCCGTCCGGACGAGAGAGTCAGGCGGGCACGTCGACGACCGGACGAGAGCGCCGGGCGGGCACCGGGCACACGCCGTCCGGCCATCGTGCGCCCGCGCCGCCCGCCACCGCCAGGCGGGCTGGCCCGCCCGCGCGGCCCGTTCACCCGGACGGCCGAGCCCGATCGCGTCCGGCTCGCGCGCCCCGGACGCTGGGGGAATGAGCGCCGCCACCGAATCCCCGCCGTCCGCCCCGCCGGTGCTGGACATCCGGCAGCGGAACGTCGTCTTCGCCACCATCGTGCTCGGCATGCTGCTGGCCGCCCTGGACCAGACCATCGTCGGCACCGCGCTGCCCACCATCGTCGCGGACCTCGGCGGGGCCGCGCACATGTCCTGGGTGGTGACGGCCTATCTGCTGGCCGAGACGGTGGCCACCGTGCTGGCCGGCAAGTTCGGCGACCTGTACGGGCGCAAGCTGCTGTTCCAGGTCTCGGCGATCGTCTTCATCACCGGCTCGTTCTTCTGCGGCCTGGCGACCAACATGACGCTGCTGATCGCCTGGCGGGCGCTCCAGGGCATCGGCGCGGGCGGTCTGATGGTGACGGCCATGGCCCTGATCGCGGACGTCATCCCGCTGCGCGAGCGCGGCAAGTACCAGGGCGCGATCGGCGCGGTGTTCGGCGTGGCGACGGTGATCGGGCCGCTGCTGGGCGGGCTGTTCACCGACCACCTGTCCTGGCGCTGGGCGTTCTACGTCAACGTGCCGATCGCGATCGTGGTGGTGGCCGCGGCCGCCCGGACGATCCCCTCGGTGCGCTCGGCGCTGCGCCCGGTCGTCGACTACCTGGGGATCGCGCTGGTCGCGGTCGGCGCCAGCGCCCTGATCCTGGCGACCAGTTGGGGCGGCAACGAGTACGCCTGGGGCTCCGGGGTGATCATCGCCCTGTTCGCCGGCGGCGCCGTCGCCCTCGGCCTGTTCTGCTGGGCCGAGACCAGGGCCGCCGAACCGATGCTGCCGATGCGGCTGTTCCGCAACCCGGTGTTCGCGGTCTGCTCGGTGCTCAGCTTCATCGTCGGCTTCGCGATGCTCGGCGCGCTGACCTTCCTGCCGACCTACCTGCAGTACGTCGACGGCGACTCCGCGACCGTCTCCGGCGTACGGATGCTGCCGATGGTGATCGGGCTGCTGCTCGCCTCGATCGGCAGCGGCACCGCCGTCAGCAGGACCGGGCAGTACCGGCTGTTCCCGATCGTCGGCACCCTGGTGATGGCCGTCGGCCTCTACCTGCTCTCCCGGCTCGAACCCGGGACGGGCACCGCGCTCGCCTCCTTCTACATGTTCGTCCTCGGCGTCGGCATCGGGCTGAGCATGCAGGTGCTCACCATCGCCGTGCAGAACACCGTCGACTACGCGGACCTCGGCACCGCCACCTCAGGGGTGACCTTCTTCCGCACCATCGGCAGTTCCTTCGGCACCGCCGTCTTCGGCACCATCTACGCCAACAGCCTCAAGACCGAACTGGCCGAGGGCGTGGCCGCCTCGGCCCGTCTCACCGGCGCGGACCCGGCGCTGATCGCCCGCGCCGCCGAGAGCCCGCAGGGCCTGCACGGACTGCCCGCCGCGCAGGCGGCGCCGATCGTCCAGGGCTACTCCGACGCCCTGCACACCGTGTTCCTGTGGACGGTGCCGGTCGCCCTGGTCGGCTTCGTGGTCGCGCTCTTCCTCAAGCAGGTGCAGCTGCGGGACACCGCCCGGGCCGGCTCCACCGACATCGGCGAGGGCTTCGCCCAGCCGACCACCAGCGACTCCGACCCGCACCTGGAGTTCGCGGTCGGCACACTCCTCCGCGGCGTGGACCTCGACACCGTCCGCGCGATCGTCGACGACGCCGACACCCGGGTCGACCTGGCCGGGGCCTGGGCGCTGATGGAGGTCGCCGGCCACACCAAGGCCGTCGGCCAGGCCTCCCTGGACCTCATCGCCACCCGCAAGCGGGTACCGCCCGAGGTGCTGGAGCCGGTCTTCGACCGGATGGCCGCCGAGGGCTACCTCACCCGCGACGGCGACCGGCTCTCCCCCACCGAGGCCGGCACCCGGGAGGTCCGCGCCCTGGCCCGGGCCTGGTCGGACTGGCTCAACGCCCGCCTGGACGCCGACGCCGGACGCCCGCGCAGCGCCCAACTGCGCACCGCGGCGGACGCCATCGCCTGGCGTCTGATGATCGAGGACCTCGCCAACGGCCTCCCGTCCCACGCCCGTTCGAAGGTGACCAGCCGGACCTGAGATCCAGCCCACCCGGTGTCAGGGCTTCCGCGCCAGGACCAGCTCGCGCCGCTCGCCGTCGGCCATCAGGTCGCCGGGCTCGTCGGTGTCGGCGAAGCCGTTGCGGCGGTAGAGGGCGATGGCGGCGTCGTTGTCCGGGTTCACCGCCAGCTTGAGGGTGGTGTACCCCTGCTCGGCGGCCCAGCGGGCGATCTCGCCGATCAGCCGGTCCCCGACGCCCCGGCCGCGCGCCGCCGGGCCGACCCACAGGGAGATCAGCTCGGCGGCGGTCCGCTCCTCGTCGGCGGGCACGCCGCTGGCCATCGCGACCGGGCGGCCGTCCAGCACCGCCACCAGGTCCAGGGCGCCGGGGATCTCCAGCCGGGCACGCCAGCGGGCCTCGTGGTCGCCGGCGCCCTGCCAGTCGGCCAGGGTCGAGCCGAAGGCGTACGGCGCCTCGGTCAGCGCGGCCAGGCGCAGCTCGCGCCAGAGCGGCCAGTCGTCGGAGGTGAGGCGGCGCAGTTCGGGGCCGGGCCGCTCGGGTTCGTGCAGTTCAGGCAGTTCGCGCAGTTCAGACATGGTGCGGACCCTGCCGTACGCCCGGCCGCCGCGGCAACCCGATTATCGGCGACCCGCTTGTCCGGCTCACCCCGTCCACGGTCGCGGCCCGTACCGCTGCTCCCGCTGTCATCATGACTGCTCCCCCGCCCGCAGCTCGGTGGCGATCTGGCGCCGGCCGGCGACCAGCGTCTCCACCACCACCCCGAGGCCGACCAGCAGGGCCAGGCCCGCGGTGGGCAGCAGCACCGGCATCAGCACGGGGGTGATGACCTCCCCGACCTCGGCGCCGACCAGCGTCGAGATGTCGAAGGCACCGCCCAGCAGGGCGACCGCCGCCACCGCGACCAGTCCGCCGCCGACGGCCGCCGTCAGGGTCTGCGGCAGCGCCTCGGTGATGATCAGCGCCAGCCCCTGGCGGGGCCGCAGACCCATGGTGCGCAGCCGGGCGAGCAGCGCCGTGCGGTCGGGCGCGGCCCGGAACAGCGTCAGCAGCACGGCGAGCAGGGCGAAGCCCGCGCCGGCGGCGGCCGCGTACCAGAACAGCCGCCCGGCGGCGTGCTGCAGCGGGTCGTCGGCGAGCTCGGCGGTGGTCTCCCGGCTGCTGTGCACCGTGTATCCCGCGGGCAGGCCGTGGGTGGCCTTGCCGACGGCCGCGGCGCCGTCCGCGATCAGCTTGGCCAGACCGACCGGACGGGCCCCGCTGTTGTCCCGCAGGGCCGTCCTGACCCCTTCGGGGTCGACATCGCCGACGGCGAACCACTCGTTCACCCGCTTGGCATCCGGCAGTCGCTCCCAGGCGGGGCCAGCGGGAACGACGACGAACGGCTTGCCCGGATCCGGCAGCGCGGGGGTGACGCCGACGGTCCCGGCGACGGTGAGGCGCAGGTCGTTGCCGTTGGGCGTGCGCACCTGGGAAGACCCTGCGGCCAGGCGCTTGGCCAGGTCGGGGCTGACCAGCGCGGGCACCGGGGTGTCCCGGCCGCCGGACGTCCCGGCCAGCTTCGCCGGATCGAACTCGCCGACCCCGAGGGTCCGGGCGATCTCCGCGTACGCCGCCGGATCGACCACCATCACCAGGTAGGCCTCGGTGTAGTCCTGGTCGGCGCCGAGGACGCGGGCCTTGGGCTCGACCCAGGCCGCGGTCGAGGCCCGGACGCCCGGCAGGGCGCCGGCGGCCTCGGTGAACGACTCGGTCAGGGCGGCGTAGCCCGGGAGGGAGACGCCGATGTCCCCGCCCGTGGCGATGCGCGCGGCGCGGGTCCGCACCTGATCGACGGTGTCGAGCACGGTGGCGCCGAAGCCGGTCGTGGTGACGGCGATCAGCAGGGCGAGCAGTGGCAGCACGGAGGGCTTGCGGCGGCCCGAGCTGTCGCGGGCGGCCCGGGCCAGGCCGAGGAAGCCGATCAGGCCACGGCCCCGGCCGGCGAGGGCGGCGAGCCGGCCGACCGCCACCGGCTCGATCCTGGCCAGCAGCAGACCGCCGGTGACGGCGAGCAGGAGCGGGGCGGCGACCAGCAGCGGATCCAGTCCGGAGCCGGTGCCGACGCCCCGGCGCCGGACCTCCGCCACGGCCACGGCAGTGACCGCCAGGACGGTGAGTTCGCCGACCAGTCGGCGCCGGCCGCCGGCCGCCCGCCGGCGTGCCCACAGCAGGGCCGCACGGGCCGGGAAGGCCAGCAGCGCGATCAGGGTCGCGACCAGGGCCGCCAGCACCGAGCGGTCCCACCGGGGGGTGGGCAGCAGCACCAGGGCGAGGGCCGTGCCGAGCGCGGCGGCGGGCAGGACGGTGACCGCGACCTCGCCGATCAGCCGCCCCAGCACCCCGGTGCGGGAGCCGCCGCGGGCCTGGAGCAACCGGATCTCGGCGGTGCGCCGGTCGGTGGTGAGCGCGGCGGCCAGGAACAGCACCACGGTGGCGACGCCCGCTACGCCGGCCGGGCCGATGGCGCTGAGCGGCAGCGAGGCCTGGTAGCGCTCGTCCGCCCGGATGAGGATGCCGGGCAGGTCCGAGCTGGTGTGCAGGTCCGCGCGCCCGGTCGCCCCGGCCAGGGCAGTGGCGTCGTGCCCGGTCAGGAAGGAGCCGATGACGCTGCGGGTGCGGTCGAGCCGGTCGGCGTGCAGCGAGGCGGGGTCGACGGGCAGCCGCCAGAAGTTCTCGGCGTTCGAACCCCAGCGGGCCATCGCGGGCAGGCTGCCGCCGTCGACGAACCCGCTGGTCATCCAGTGCTCGTGCTCGGGGTCGGTCCGCAGGCAGGCGCGGGCCGGGCAGCCGAGGTCGTCCCAGAACGGGTCCTGGGGGTCGTTGACCTGGTAGAGGCCGACCACCACGGTGGTCCGCCTGGCGCCTGAGCCCTCGACGCCGTTGTCGATGACGTCACCGAGCTCGATGTGGATGGTCTCGGCGGCCTTCTTGCTGATCACGATCGGCAGCGGACCGCCGACGGCGCCGGGGCTCGGCCAGGTGCCGTCGGTGAGGGTGGCCCGGGCGGCCAGGTCGTGCAGGTAGAGCAGGCCGAGGACCGGGTCGGTCCGCTTTTCCGCGATCCGGACGTACTCCGGATTGCCCATGCCGCGGTCGCCCAGGGCGCGGGCGCCGTAGGCCTGGCCCGGCTGGGTCAGCGCCAGCTGTCGGCCGACCTTCTCGGCGAGCTGCCGCTGCACCCGGTCGAGTTCGACGGCGTTGTCCTCCTCCCGGGTCTTGGAGGTGGTCTGCAGGCTGGTCGCGTTGAGGCCCTTCTGGCTGACGAAGTCCTGGAGCGCCGCGTCCGCTCCCCGGTCCGTGACGCGGGGGAAGGCCGCCGCCAGGAAGACGGTGACGAAGGCGAGCGCCGCCATGAGCAGCGCGGCCGGCGGGCTCGCCCGCAGCCTGGTGCGGACCCAGCGCGCGGGGCGGTGGGCGGTGTCGGCGGTGGGCACACGGGTGCCGGCCTGGGTGGTCACATCTCCTCCACGTGGCGCAGCCGGTTGGCCACGTCTCGACGGCGGCGTCCGGTGAGGAAGGCCGACAGCAGTGGCGCGACGGCGATCGCGGCCGCGAACAGCAGAGCCCGGCCGAGGGGGAGCTCGACCAGCGCCTCGGGCATCGGTGGGCGGGCGGCGGGCGTCAGGACGACGAACGGGACGATCAAGTGGACGAGCAGGGCGCCGAGGGCGAGCCCGGCCGTCCCGCCGAGTCCGACCAGCAGCGCCTGTTCGGCCGCGACGGTGCGGGTCACCTGCTTGCGCGGCGCGCCCAGGGCGAGCAGCAGTGCGGCGTCCCGGGCGCGCTCGTGGGCGGAGCCGGCCACGGCGGCGACGAAGCCGATCGCGGCGAGCAGGGCGGTGACGAGCGCGATGGCCATCAGCGCGTTCTGCGGGGCGGCGCCCACCGGGTCGCTGAGCATTCCTTCGGCGACCTCGTCGTAGAGCTGGACGTCCTGGGAGCCCGGGGCGGCCCGCAGGGCGGCGGCCAGCTCGGCCGGAGCGCGGTCGCCCGGTCCCGTGGCGGGCAGCCACCACTCGGTGCGGCTGGGCAGGGTGCGGCCCTGGGCGGCCAGCAGCCGCGCGGTGGTGGCCAGGTCGACGACCAGTGCGTCGCGACCGGTCGCCGGCACGGCCCGGACCGCCCCGGTGATCCTGACCTGGACGACGGCCCCGGCGAACGGCACCCGGACGACGTCGCCGACCGAGGCTCCGACGAGCTTCAGGTAGTCCCGGGTGGCGACGCCGGTCACGACGCTCGGCACCTCTGCTCCCACGATGCCCAGGACGGCCCGCAGGGGGACCCTCGACGATACGTAGTCGACGGTGAACAGCCGCCCGTCGTCGGCCGGTTCGGCCTGCACGGTGACCGGCGGCGCGGCCCCGGGCTTGAGGGCCGGCCCGTCGACCGCGTCCCCCTTCCAGGAGAGGCCGGCCGGCACCGGGACGTCGGTCGCGGGGCCGTCCGCGCTGTCCGAGACGCCCAGCCGACCGACGGTCACCTCGCCCACGACCCGGTCGCTGAAGGAGACGGTCGCCCCGACCAGGGTCAGCGGTGCGGCGACGGAGCCCACCGGGGCGTCGACCAGCGTGCTCAGCGGGGCCGAGGCGCGCTGCTCGCCGCTGACCGGGAGAGCGGTGAACGGGGCCTTGTGGACATAACCGAAGCGGTCCCGCAGCAGGAGCGTCACCTCCGGCGGGGACGGGACCGGCGGGTGCGGGTCGTTGCCGTCGAACACCTGCCGGATGACCAGGTCGGCGTCGATCCGCAGCGGGCGTCCGGGCAGCGTGACGCCGGCCTTCGCACCGGTGGGCGCCGGCTGGGCGAGCGTGCCGAACGCCTTCGCCCGGTCGACCCCGCCGAGCAGGTCGTCGCGGAACGGGACGCGGTCGGCGAGGGCGGCGGTGTCCACCGCGAGCACCTGCCCGTTGCCGTTCGGCAGCACCTGGTCCTCGCGGTCCACCGGGATCAGCCGGTCGCCGCCGGGTAGTGCGCCGTAGCGGCCGCTCTGGCCCATCAACGCGGTGTGCGAGGCGGAGATGCGCAGTCCGCCGGCCGTGTCGAAGGAGGCCTGGTCGTACTGGGAGGCGGTCCAGGTGGCGTGCTGGCCGAGCGCGAGCACCCCGGTGGCCACGGCCATCACCAGCAGCAGCACGGGCCCGGTGGCCCGGGCGGGCTGACGGGCCAGCTGCCAGCCGACCATGGCGGGGCCGAGGCCGCGGCCCCGGGCGGCGACCCGGGCGCCCAGCCGGGCGACCAGCGGCAACAGGCGCAGCACCACCAGGGTCCCCGCGCACAGCGCCAGGGTCGGGGTGGCGACCAGCAGCGGGTCGACGCCGAGCCGGCCGGAGGAGTCGGTGGACAGTCCGCCGCCGTACTGGTCGAGTTGCTGGTAGGCGAGCACGGCAAGGGCGAGCACCGCGAGGTCCCCGCCGTTACGGGCGACGCCGGACACCACCGCCTGGCGGCGGCCGGCCCTGCGGCGCAGCGCGGCGCCGGCGCCCCGCAGCAGGCTGGGCAGGCTGGCCAGCGCGATGCAGAGGAGGGCGCAGACCACGGCCACCGGCCAGAGCGTCCAGCTCAGTCGGGTGTCCAGGGCGACCTGGTGGGTACGGCCGAGGCCGGCCAGGACGCGGACCAGGAACGGCGTGAGCAGGGGGGCGAACACCGCCGCCGGGAGGGCGAGCAGCACCGACTCCAGGGCGGTGAAGCCGCCGAGCCGGGTGCCGGAGGCGCCGCGGGCGGCGAGCAGTTCGTTCTCCCGCTCCTGGCGGGTCGAGATCAGCCGGACGACCAGCAGCAGGGCCGCCGTGGCGAGCACGGCGAGTTGCAGGGCTCCGATCAGCAGGGTGGACCGGGCGACCATCAGACTGGACGTCAATTCGTGGACGACGTCCTGAAGTTCGGTGCTGGCGGCGAGGCTGGAGGTATTCCGCAGGCCGTCGGCCAGGGGCTGGGCCCGGCCACCGATGGCCTCGGCCGTGTGCTGGTCGACGCCCGCGAAGTCGGCGTCGAGCAGCCAGCCGCGGCTGCTTTGCAGCAGGCCACCCGCCGCGAAGGCGCTCTGGTCGACCATCATCGGTCCGTAGGTGGTGAACCCGCGGATCTCGACCTCGTGGCCGCCGACCGGGTCGATGTGCCAGTACGCGGCGAACGGGTCGACGGCCCGGTAGGTGCCGGTGACCCGGACGGTGAGCGGCGCGCCGTCGAGCCGGTCGGTGAGCTGGACGTCCGCGGGCAGTGCCCGGCCGGTGAGCCCGAGTCGGGCCAGCATGGTCTGCGGGACGGCGACCTGCGGTGCTGCGGAGCGGACGGGCCCGGTGACGGCGCCCGGCCAGGCGCCGGAGACCAGGCCGACCCGGGTGCGGTCGAGATCGGCGAGCACCGTCAGGTCGGCCCTGGCGGTGCCGCTCTGACCGCCCGCCGGAGCCCCGGCCGCCGCGGCGTCGCCGCCCGGCAGGCCGTAGGAGCGGCTGCGGAGCAGGCTGTCGGTGTGGACGGGCAGATCACCGAAGAGCTTCTGCCGGTAGGAGGCGAGGGCCTCCTCGTCCTTCTGCCGCTGGTCGAGGCCGTGTTCGGCGGTCACCACCACGGCGGTCCGGGCGTGGCCCGGCCCCTGGAGCGCCTGCCGCAGGCCGGCCTGGCCGACGCCGCTGTTGAAGGTCACCAGGGCGGTCAGCACCGCCGTGGTGACCAGTACCGTCAGCAGGACGGCAGCAGCCAGCGGCAGTCGCCCGCGCAGCCTGCGCACGACGAAGCCGAGCATCAAGTTCCTCCCCCGGTTCGCGTCCCCGGTCGCATCCCGGTCCCACCCGTCGATCCGGTCCGGGCACGTGGGCCACGGACGGACACCCCACGGGCGCACCGGCGCAGTGATCACCGACATTCGGTCGCCGGATAGCGGACGATGCTGTCAGATTCGATCCGGGAACGGAAGGGACTTGCGCGAATCGCGTGAGGAATGAGCAAATTCCTTATATTGGCCTCGGCTCCACCGGGGACAATCCATGGAAATGCCATGCGCACTTCACGGTCCGGGCCGCCTCGCACCCCTTTTCACCAGGGGACTCCTCTTTCAGGAATTCTCCGCCCGGGATGTTGAACCGAAGAATCCGCCACATCCGTTCACCCGGACGCGACCGGGCCCCTCCGGCACTCGTCCACGCGGACAGAAATAGACATGTCGGAATTCACCGACACGGTGGACAGATGACAGATGCCGATTGGGCAGTGCCGGCGGACGCGGGTGCGTCCGCCGTGCGAGGTTCTCGACGAGGAGAGCACCTGACGGCTGCCCACGGCCCCGCGCCCCGGGAGGCCCGCGGAGGGCACTCTCCGGGCACCTGGGAGCGAAAAGGCTGCCGACCGGTGAAAACCAGTGAGCACGGTTTTCGCAGGTCAGCCAGCCAGCGGCGGGTTCAGCCGGGCGAAGGCCTCCTGGCGCCGATAGGGGAAGTACGGGTACGGCGCGGTGCGGGCGCTCGCCGCGTCCAGCCGGGCGACCTGCTCGTCGGTCAGCGACCAGCCGACCGCGCCGAGGTTCTGCCGCAGCTGCTCCTCGTTGCGGGCGCCGATGATGACCGAGGAGACGGTCGGGCGGCGCAGCAGCCAGTTGATCGCGATCTGCGGGATGCTGCGGCCGGTCTCGGCGGCGATCTCGTCGAGCACGTCGACCACCTGGTACAGCAGCTCGTCCTCGACCGGCGGGCCGTAGTCGGCGGTGTCGTGCAGGCGACTGCCGGCCGGGAGCGGCCGGCCGCGCCGGATCCGGCCGGTGAGGCGGCCCCAGCCGAGCGGGCTCCAGACCAGGGCGCCGACGCCCTCCTCCTGGGCGAGCGGCATGAGCTCCCACTCGTAGTCGCGGCCGACCAGCGAGTAGTAGACCTGGTGGGCGGCGTAGCGGGGGCGGCCGTAGCGCTCGGAGACGGCCAGGGACTTCATCAGCTGCCAGCCGGAGAAGTTGGAGACGCCGGTGTAGCGGATCTTGCCGGCCCGGACCAGGTCGTCCAGGGTGGCCAGCACCTCCTCGATCGGGGTGCCGGCGTCGAAGGCGTGGAGCTGGAAGAGGTCGAGGTAGTCGGTGTCGAGGCGGCGCAGCGCGTCGTCAACGGCCTTGGTGAGGCGGGCCCGGGAGGTGCCGGCGTCCTGCGGGCCGTCGCCGGTGGGCAGGCCGGCCTTGGTGGAGACGAGCACCTGGTCGCGACGGCCGCGGATGGCCTGGCCGAGGACCTCCTCGGAGGCGCCGTCGGAGTAGACGTCGGCGGTGTCGAACAGGGTGACTCCGGCGTCGATGGCGATGTCGAGCAGGCGGCGGGCCTCCTGGACGTCGGTGGTGCCCCAGGCGCCGAACAGCGGTCCGCGGCCGCCGAAGGTGCCGGTGCCGAGGCTGAGCGCGGGGACCTTGAGTCCGGACGAGCCGAGTCGGCGGTATTCCATGGCGGTTTCCATGACAGCTCTCCCCTCGGAACCCCTTAACGGGATTCCCATTCCGTTAGGATGGTCCAACCCTAACAGGGTGCGCCGACCTAATGGAACAGGAATCCCGTTAATGGCTGTCGAGCCCCCCACGCCGGACACTCCGGAGACCCCCGCCCCCGGGACGGCCACCCCTGGAACGGCCACCCCCGGGACGGTCCGCCCAGGCGGCCGTACCGCCCGGGTCCGCGCCGCCGTCCTGCGGGCCGCCGAGGACGCCCTGGTCGAGCACGGCTTCAGCGGCCTCGACCTCGGCGACGTCGCCCAGCGGGCCGAGGTCGGCCGGACCACCGTCTACCGCCGCTGGGGCACCACCTCCGCGCTGGTCGCCGACCTGCTCACGGACATGGCCGAACAGTCGCTGCCGCGCACCCGCACCGGTTCCCTCGCCGAGGACCTGCGGGCCAACGCCCGGCTCGTCCAGCGCACGCTCGCCGACCCCCGACAGGGGGCGCTGTTCCGCGCGGTGATCGTGGCCGCCACCTGCGACCCGGGCGCCGCCGAGGCCCTGCGGCGCTTCTACCTGCGTCGGGTCGAGGAGTGGGCGCCGTGCGTCACCGAGGCCGTCGAGCGCGGCGAACTCCCTTCCGACACCGATGAGTTCGAGGCGGTCCGAGCCGTCTCCGCACCCCTCTACCACCGGATGCTCACCACCGCCGAGCCCCTCGACGAGGCCGCCGCGGACCGCGCCGCAGCCGCCGCCGAGGCCGCCGCCCGAGCGGGGGCGTACCGACGCTAGGGCTTGTCCGACCATTCCCGCCGCGCGCTGATGCGACGCGAATGGTCAGAGAAGCCCTGGAACGCGAACGGCCGCACAGCGTACGAACGCTGTGCGGCCGGCGACGGGAGCGGTCTAGAAGAAGCTGTCGTCGTCGCCCTCGTAGTAGTTGTTCACGACCACCTCGGGCGCGTCGTCGCTGAACGCCTCGTTGAGCAGCGCGCCACCGACCAGGCCGGCCGCGCCCGCGCCGATCAGGGCGCCGGTGCCGAAGCGGCGGCCGCCCTGGGCGGGCTGGCCCTGGCCCGGCACCTGCGGGTACCCCTGCTGGACCGGCTGTGGGTAGCCGGCCTGCGGCGGGGTGTAGAACGGCGGCACGGTGGTCTGCACCCGCTGGGCGCAGGCGGCGCAGGCCTCGATCTGGCGCGGCACGCCCCACTGCGGCGACCACAGCACCGCCGTCGAGCCGAGGCCGTGCGAGGGGTCGAAGAAACACGTCACCGGGGAACTCCCTGCTACTGGCCGGGTCATCGGGACAGCGGGCGGCGCGGCGGGCAAAGCCCGCACGGCGGCCGCGATGGGGGCCGGGGCCGCGGCGGGCGCCGGCTGCAGGACGTCCACGCCGAAGTCACCGGCGATGCCCGCGAGCCCCGACGCGTACCCCTGCCCGACGGCCCGGAACTTCCAGTCCGTGCCGTGCCGGTAGAGCTCGCCGAACACCATCGCCGTCTCGCTGCCGGACTCCGACACCACGTCGTACCGGGCCACCTCGACGCCGCCGTCCGGGTCGGCGAGCCGGACGTACGCGCCCCGGACCTGCCCGAAGCTCTGGCGCCGCTGCGCCGCGTCGTAGATCGCCACCGCGAAGACGATCTTCTCCACCCCGGCGGCGACGTCCGCGAGCCGGACGTCGATCTGCTCCTGGTCACCGCCGTCGGCGCTGCCGCCCTGGTGGCGGACCGAGCCGTCCGGGCTCTGCAGGTTGTTGAAGAAGACGAAGTGCTGGTCCGAGACGACCTTCCCGGAGGCGTCGCAGAGCAGCGCGCTGGCGTCCAGGTCGTACCCGGCGCCGACCGTCCAGCCGAGGCCGACCCGGACGACCCGCACCCCGGGGGCCTGCTTACCCAGGGAGACGTTGCCGCCCTTCGTCAGGGCCACACTCATGGGACTTCCTCCACAACCGTCCGAATACCGCTGCTTGCGCCGTTCGACCACGACAACGCTGTAGAACTCACGCCGGTTCCCGACCGCGATCTCAGTACCGGACGGGAAGTTCCAGCAGGCCACGGGCCCTCAGAGTCGGGCGGTGGCGCAGCTGCTCGGCCGGTACGTCCAGGGCGAGGTCGGGGAAGCGGCGCAGCAGCACGGTCAGCGCGACAGCGGTCTCCATCCGGGCCAGCGGCGCGCCCAGGCAGTAGTGGATGCCGTGACCGAGGGCGAGATGGCCGTTCTCGCGGCGGCGCAGGTCGAGCCGGTCGGGGTCGGTGAACTGCTCGGGGTCCCGGTTGGCGGAGGCGAGGGCGAGCAGCACGGTCTCGCCGGCCGGGACGGTGACGTCGCCGATGGTGACGTCCTCGCGCGGGAAGCGGCGGATGGCCAGCGGCGCGGGGCCGTCGAAGCGGGCGAACTCCTCGACGGCGCCGGCGATGAGCTCCGGTTCGTCGCGCAGGGCGGCGAGCTGCTCGGGGTGGGTGAGCAGCGCGAGGACGGCGTTGGTGATGAGGTGGACGGTGTTCTCGTAGCCGGCGAAGAGGATGAGGAAGGCGAGGGACGTCAGTTCGTCCTCGCTGAGCCGGTCCTGTTCGTCGCGGACGGCGATCAGGTCGGAGAGCAGGTCGTCGCCCGGCTCGGTGCGCTTGCGGTCGATCAGGCCGGTGAAGAAGCCGAGCATCGCCTTGACGGCGGCGCGGGCCTCCTCGGGGCGCGAGGGGTCCGGGGTGATCAGCGTGTCGGTCCAGGCCCGGAAGTCGTGCCGGTCGTCCTCGGGGACGCCGAGCAGGTCGCAGATGACGGTGATCGGCAGGGGCGCGGCGTAGGCGGCGAGCAGGTCGGTGCGGCCCAGGGGTGCCACGGTGTCGAGCAGTCGCTCGGCGACGCGCTCGATCGGCCCACGCAGGGCGCTGATCCGGCGCGGGGTGAAGGCCTGGACGACGAGGCGGCGGATGCGGGTGTGGTCGGGCGGGTCCATGTTCAGCAGGTTGGCGTCCAGCGCGGGCGGCAGCGCGAAGCCCCGGTAGTTGCCGGGCGCGGCGTGCGCCTTGTCGAGGGCCAGCCGGGGGTCGGCGAGGGCCTGGCGCACGTCCGGGTAGCGGGTCACCAGCCAGACGGGCAGTCCGTCCGGTCCGACGACCCGGTGGACGGGCGCATCGGCGCGCAGCTGGGTGTAGCCGCCGTAGGGGTCGGCGATCAGGGCCTTCATGCTCAGGTCACGGGGTGTCACCTGGTCAGCCTACGGGTACGGCGACGCCCTCTGGCGGGGCGTCAGCCCCCGAACCTATTGTCAGGTGACATGACATCATTGCGCCGCGTCGCGCCCCTGGCCGCCACCCTCGCCGGCACGCTCGCCGCCCTGCTCGCCCCGGTCACCGCCCAGGCCGCCCAGGGCGGCTGCCCGACCGTCGGCACGGCGCCGGTGGACGCCGAACAGGCCCGGCTCCAGGACCAGCGGACGGCCGCCTTCACCGAACGCTCCGGCCTGCGCGACCTGCTCCGGGGCTTCCCCGCCGCCCTGTGCGCCGCCCGGGACGCCGGCCAGGCGGAACGGGTCGCGGACCGGTGGGGGCGGGCGCTCTGGCAGGCCGGGGTGGACCGCGCCCAGGGCCGACGCCCGGGCGGCGAACTGCCCGCCCGCGACGACCGCCCGCTGTACTGGACCAGGCTCGCCATGACCGTCCAACTGGCCCGCTGGCAGCCCGGGTTCGAGGTCGACCCGACCGCCCTGCGGGCCCGCTTCGAGGACGCCTCCCGAGGCCTCGACGACGGCTTCACCGCCGCCCCGGGGGTCCGGCGGATCTTCGTCAGCGGCTTCGACCCGTACGGCCTCGACACCGAACCGCGCCGCGCCAACCCCTCCGGCGCGGCCGTCCTGCACCTGCACGGTCGGCGGATCACCCTCGCCGACGGCAGCCCGGCCGAGGTCCGGGCCGTCCTCCTGCCGGTCCGCTACGGCGACTTCGACGACGGGATCGTCGAGCGCGCCTTCGGCCCGCACCTCGTCCCCGGCCGGCAGGCCGCGGACCTGATCACCAGCATCAGCCAGGGCTACCCGGGCCTGTTCACCCTGGAGGCCTGGGCCGGGCGGGCCCGCTCCGCCGACCCGGCCACCGACAACACCGGCACGCTCTCCGGCGGCACCCGGGAGCACCCGGTCACCGCCCCGGGCCTGGGCGACGGCCCGGAGTTCATCCGCACCACCCTGCCGACCGACGCCATGACGGCCGTCCAGCAGCCCTACCCCGTCCGCCTCAACACCACCGTCACCGAGATCCCCGAGGGCGCCGTCCTGCCCGTCGACCGCGAGGACGGGCCGACCCCCGGCTCCCGCGCGGTCTCCGGAGGCGGCGGCGGGTACCTCTCCAACGAGGTCGCCTACCGCTCCAACCGCCTCCGCCTCGACCTCGCCCCCGACCTCCCCGGCGGCCACCTGCACACCCCCGTCCTCACCGGCCTGCCCGCGCAACCGGACCGCCTCACCGCCCCGGAGTTCGAGCGGAACGAGGCCGCCATCGCCGACCAGGTCCGCGAGATCCTGCGTCACGCCCGGTTCTGACCCCGAGTCCCGGGGCCGCGCGCACGGCGGCACCTACGCCCGGTCGGCGTAGCGCGTGCCGGCCGCGCGGTCCCGGGACTCGGCGATCTGCGTGTACGCGGCCGCCCGGTCCGCCCAGTGCGAGCCCACCACCGACTTGCCGTGCTCCAGGTCCTTGTAGACCTGGAAGAAGTGGGTGATCTCCAGCAGGTCGAGCCTGCGCAGGTCCTCGATGTCGCACAGGTCGGCGTAGCGCGGGTCGTGGGCGGGGACGCACAACACCTTCTGGTCCGGCCCGCGTTCGTCCCGCATCACCCACATGCCGACCGCCCGGCAGGTGAGCACGCACCCCGGCACGGCCGGTTCCCCGCCGAGCACCAGCGCGTCCAGCGGCTCCCCGTCGCCGGCCAGGGTGCCCTCGACGTAGCCGTAGTCCGCGGGGTACCGGGTGGCGGTGAACAGGGTGCGGTCGAGGCGGATCCGGCCCACCGCGAAATCCATCACGTACTTGTTCCGCGACCCCTGCGGGGTCTCGATCATCACCTCGAACTCCACCGCGGCCTCCTCCTCGGCTCCTGGGGAGATTGTCCGTCGTCCAGGCCGTCCGGGCACCCTCCGCAAACGCCCTCCGCGGCCCGGTGGCGTCCGTTAGCATCCGGATCATGGGGAGTTGGCGTGTCACGGTCCGGAACCACCATCGACGGGGCGGCGGGCGGCCGCAGGGGCGCCCGGAGGGGCCGCTGGCCCGGCGGGACGACCTGCAGCTGCACGGCCGGGACGGCGAGATCAGCTGCGTCGACGAAGCGGGCCGGGTCCGCTGGCGGCACGCCTGCGCGGGGCGCCCGAACGCGGCCCACCTCTCCTCCGGCCGGGTGCTGGTCACCACCGACTCCTTCGAGTACACCGCCTGGGGCCACCTCGGCCCGGCCCTGCTGCTGAACCTCGACGACGGCGCCCTGGTCGCCGAGCTGCGCGGCGAGCGCGGCGCGGCCCTGGGCGGCGGCCGCTTCGTGCTCGGCCTGGAGGGCTACGGCGGCTTCGACACCTGGGCGTACGACCCGGACGGCGCCCTGGTCGACTCCTGGCGCAGCTACGGCCACTACGTGGTCGGCAGCGGCCTGCGCGTGGTCGAGACCGACCGCCGCCGGCCCACCGGGAGCCGGGTGGTGCGGCTGCTGCCCGGCGGCGGGATCGAGCACGGCCCGCTGCTCACCGACCCGCAGGCCCCCGCGCCGGTGGTGCTGGCCGACGGCACCGTCCTGGTGCTGGACGCGGGAGTGCTGCGCGCCGTCGGGCGCGACCTGGACGACACCGTGCTCGTCGAGTTGCTCCCCCTGGCCGACGAGGACCTGCACCGGTTCACCGGCACGCTGCGCCGTACGGCCGACGGCCTGGCCGTGACACTCGTGGAGCGCCATCCGACCCGGATGGGCCGGTACACCACCCACCGCTGGGCCCTCGGCCTGGAGGCACCGCGCTGAGGCGCGCCTGACGGCTCGCCGCATACCCGGGCTCCCGGGGCGGTTCCCGGGTTCCCGGGACCGTTCCCGGACGACGGGCCGGACGGCGCGGCCTGTTCACCGCGCCGCCGTCACCGCGTCCCGGTCACGGCACCCCGGGCCGCCGCGCCCCGGTCACCGCACCACGGGCAGCTCCACGTACGACGGGCGGGCGCCGCCGTGCCCGATCCGGTAGCTCGCCCGGCCGTCGGCCGGGAGCAGCTGGAAGGAGTCGGGGTCGGCGGCGGCGACGGTGAGCCGGATCCGCTCGCCGGCCCGGAACAGCACCGCGACGGGCTGCAGGTCGATGGTGACCTGCTGAGCCCGGCCCTGCGGGAAGGGCGTCGCGTCGGTGGCCGCGTGCGGCCCGCAATCGGAATGTCCTATTCCGGCGTGCCGACCTGGGCTCTTTCCCGCTGTCTCATTCAGAGGCCATCGCATTCCGTCTCACGATCTTGTCCCCTGGTATGGCCGAGCGGAATCTCCGCGAGGTTCTCCCAGGTGATGGTCTTGGCCGTGTCGTCAGCAGTGACGTCGACGAGGTGAACTGTCGATGTGGGAGAGATGCGCGGCCGAGGCCGACTCGGCGTACGCGTCGGTGGATCTGGTGGAATTGCTCCGGGGCACCTCGGCTGTGGCGTACGACTCGGTTAGGTGCAGGACGCCGGCGTCGTAGGACGTGGCGTCGGCTCCTCGCACGATCTCGAAAGCCCTTGTGATGGCGGTGCGCAGGGAATTCAGAGGTGCGTCTGGACCGAGGTCGAAGATGATGCCGGTGCCGTACGGGAGAGGGCTGCCTACTGTGATCGTGAAGGGGGCAGCACCCGATCTGGATGTCGTTGACCAGCAAGGACGATGAGATTGCTCAGGACTACCGACTTTCCAAGCCTTAACCGTAATTTGATTGCGAATCACCATTTTGAGTGCCGTAGGGGATGAAAAGCCACGCTAGGCCGGTGGCTCAGCTATCAATTGTGCTGCCAACTCCACGCAACTCCTCGGAGTCACCATGAAGTTCCCCCGCTGGGCTGTCACCACCACCCTGGGATCCGCCTGCCGGCTCACCGGCGTGCAGGCCACCACCGTCTCCGGCCGCGGAGCCGGAGAGGACATCGTGCAACCGAACACTTCGAGGTCGTGGACCCGCCGAGTCGCGGCTGCCACGATGGCCCTGGGGCTCGTGGGGGCGCCGCTGTTTGCGGCCGCCCCGGCGACGGCCGCCACGACCGGCACCCTGTTGTACTCCACGGACAACGGAGCAACCTGGTCGTCCAACCCCACTGTCCCCCCTGGCACCACGGTGCTGGTGCGCGCCTGGTACAACAACTCCGACCCGGTCGGGCACGCGGGCGCGCAGGTGTCCACGACGCTCCCGCCCGGCTTCACCCTGGCGCCCAACTCCACCATGGTGTGCCTGAACCCGACGACTCCTGCCGGCTCCGAGGCCACACCCACCCTGACCGAAGCCGACGGCAGGACCTCCTCCCTGGTGTGCAACACCGATACGGGGCAGTCCGGCGCGATCAACGAGGCCGCCGTCTGGACCGGCTCGACGCTCACGATCTCCCCGACGGCAGGCCTGTTCGGCCAGCCCGTCGGTGCGACCAGCGGTGTCATGGAGTTCGGCAAAAAGCGCTACTTCAACATGAACAACTGCGACCGCCAGCTCTCCGCCAACGGCCCGCAGCTCATGACGAGCATCACGGCGCCGGGCCTCGGTCCCTTTGTTGCGGGGTCGAACGTCTCGAACTCGGCGGATACGGTGCCGACCTGCCCCGCCGCCCCCGGCTGGCCGATCAACTTGCAAGGCACCCAGGCGCTTGACCTGCTCGGGCGGCGCTACATCAACATGAACAACTGCGACCGCCAGCTCTTCGCCAACGGCCCGCAGCTCACCACGAGCATCACGGCGCCGAGCCTCGGCCCGTACACGGCGGGCACGAACACGAAGAACACCATCGACACGGCGCCGACCTGCCCCGCCGCCCCCGGCTGGCCCGTCAACATCTCCGGGACCCAGCCACTGGACATGCTCGGGAACCGCTACCTGAATCTGAACAACTGCGTGCGTCAGATCGCCGGCACCGGCAACGGCCCGCAGCTCACCACGACCATCACGGCGCCGAGCCTCGGCCCGTACACGGCGGGCACGAACACGAAGAACACCATCGACACGGCGCCGACCTGCCCCGCCGCCCCCGGCTGGCCCGT